>NZ_OY762947.1:902000-1526500 GCF_963666695.1 uncultured Desulfobacter sp. | reverse complement strand
TAGGCATTCTGTCTGCAGCCGGGGTCTTGGTCTATATGGGCATTGGATTGGTGGCCATGGTTTTAGGCGGAAACTTTCTGGATTATGAGAAATATGCCCCTATTTTAGGGGAACACCATATAAGGGCGTTGGGTATGCTCGGGGTTGAAATCGGTGTGGGTATGGCTGTCACAGCAGTCATGGTCATCATTTATATTAATATCGTGTCTGAAGGCAAGCACGACGAAGGATTATAACTCGACAGGCCGTTACAGAATGCTAATTTCCCCAATTTCTTCGTTGGAGAAAGAAATTTGGTCCTCGAAATACTACATGTATGCCTGTGGCCAAATTTATTTTCCGCCTTGAACTTGGAAAAATTATCTATTCCGTAACAGCCTGTCGACCATCAAGTATAGGGACTTGCGAATGACTGAATTGTTCATGCTGATAGCCGCCAAATACAATTACTGGCTTTATATTATTTTGATGATGATCGGCCTTTATGCCATGATTACCAAGAACAACCTGATGAAAAAACTGGTGGGCATGAATATTTTTCAGACCGCCATCATTTTGTTCTATGTTTCCATCGGGTTCAAGCACAATGCCACCATCCCCATCATTATGGGGGATCACGGCCATGGCGGACACGGGGCTGCCATTCATGCCGCTGATTACATGAATCCTGTGCCCCATGTGCTTATGCTTACCGCCATTGTGGTGTCTGTGGCCACTTTCGGCGTGGCCATGGCCCTTTGTGTCAAGGTGTACCAGCGGTACCAGACCCTGGAAGAAGATGAATTAAGAATGCGCTTATCGGAAAAATAAGATTATGATTCATTATCCAGCCATTGTTGTCATCGCTGCCCTTGTAGGGGCTTTGATTGCCGGAATTCTATCCTTTGTACAAGAGCGATATACCTATCCTGCTGCACTGATTGCCACAGGGATTTCCTGTGCCGCAGCTGTCTGGGATCTGATCTATGTAGCAGGTCACGGTCCCATTGCCTACCACATGGCCGGTTGGGCTCCGCCCATGGGCATTGAGTACCGCATTGATACCTTAAATGCCATGGTCCTGGTATTGATTACAGCCATTGCCTTTTTAAATCTTGCGGCATCCTGGCCCAATGTTAGACAGGAGATGCCGGACCGGAGCCCATCCTTTTACGTGATGTATCTGCTTTTTGTGGTGGGGCTGACCGGTGTGGCATCCACAGGCGACTTGTTTAATCTGTACGTCCTCATTGAGATCACCTCGTTAAGTTCCTACACCATGATTGCCTTAGGCGACAGGGACAGAGGACCGATTTCCGCTTTAAATTATGTTTTTGTGGGCGTCATAGGGGCCTCGTTCTATCTTTTAGGGGTGGGGTACATCTACATTAAAACCGGCACCTTAAACATGGCTGAGTTTGCCGCCATGATGCCAACCATCCAGGACTCCAGCACGATATTGACCGCTTTCATCCTGTGCATTGTGGGGGTGTTTATCAAAATGGCCCTGTTCCCCCTTCATGTCTGGTTGCCCAATGCTTACAGCTATGCACCGGTAGGGTTTGCACGGATTGTAGCACCGCTGATGACTAAGGTTATGGTCTATGTCATGGTGCGTCTGATGATCACGGTATTCGGGCTGGATTATATTTTCATAAAGCTTCAAATCGCAGATACCATTGTCTGGCTTGGCACCATCGCCATTCTGGCCGGCGGTGTCATGGCCCTGGCCCAGACAAATATAAAAAAGATGCTTGCTTATATCATTGTATGTGAGATCGGATATATGGTGGGCGGTGCCTGGCTTGGCAATGACTTAGGCCTAACAGGCGCTGTTCTTCACATCCTGAACGATGGGCTAATGACCTTTGCTCTGTTCCTTGCAGTGGGTAATATGGTTTATAAACTGGACCGGGTGGAAATAAAGGATCTTAAAGGGCTTTTTGCCACAATGCCCTGGACCATGACCGGGTTTGTTCTGGCTGCCTTCAGCATTGTGGGGGTACCGCCCACCTGCGGATTTTTCTCTAAATGGTATCTGATCTTAGGGGCGTTTGAAGCCGGGGCCTGGCATTTTGCCGCTGCCCTGCTCATTTCATCCTTGATCTGTGCGGTTCTTTTTTTCAAGGTATTTGAGGTCTGTTTTTTTGAATCCCCCGACCCCCATGCCGGCCAAGGCAGCGATTCTCACGGCCGGCACACAACCGTGGCAATCCAGGAGGCTCCGGCCATATCCCTTGCGATTCTGGGCATCGCCGGTATCAGCCTCATTGTGGTGGGACTGTATTCTAAAACTATTGTTGTCAGATTGATCTGGCCGTTACTCAATTAGAACGGACACTACTATACCCGTTTAGGGGAAAAGGCATACATGGAACTTATACATTCGATCAAACCTGTTTTAGCTGTGTTGATCCCCCTGGCAGTGATTCCGGTACTGGTTTCTTCCGGGGGGCGCCCCAATGTCCGCGAAGCCTGGACCTTCATTGCCGGTATCCTCTCATTTGCCCTGGTGGCCTCCATGGTACCGGCGGTTCTGGATGGAAACCGCATCGGGCTGACACTGTTTCCCATTGCACCGGGTGCAGACATTGCCCTGAGCGTAGACGCATTGGGCATGCTCTTTGCCTTGGTGGCATCTTCACTTTACATTATCACAGCCATGTATTCCATCGGCTACATGCGCGGACTTAACGAACACAGTCAAACCCGGTTTGTCGCCTTTTTTGCCCTGGCTATTTCCGCCACCATCGGGGCGGCATTTTCCGCCAACCTGATCACTCTATATCTTTTTTATGAAATTTTGTCTTTAGCCACCTATCCTTTGGTCACGCACCATCAAGATGAAAAATCCAAGGTATCGGGCCGCAGGTATTTGACTTTTATTCTCGGCACCTCCATTGGTCTTGTGTTGCCGGCCATGATCTGGTGCTACCACGCCACCGGCACCCTTGAATTTTCCGCAGCCGGCATTTTTAATGGCCGGCTGTCAACACCTTCCGCCACCGTTCTTCTGCTGATGTTTGTCTTCGGGTTTGCCAAGGCCGGCATCATGCCCGTACATTCCTGGCTGCCGGCTGCCATGGTGGCGCCAACCCCGGTATCTGCGTTGCTGCATGCCGTGGCCGTTGTCAAAGTGGGTGTCTTTTCCATTGTCCGGGTGCTGACCGGTATTTTTGGAGTTGAACTTCTCTCCTCTTTAGGTCTTGGCGGACTTGTGGCGTTTATTGCGTCGGTGACCATTCTGGTCAGTTCCGCCATTGCCCTGTCCCAGGATGAGTTCAAGCGGCGCCTGGCCTATTCCACCATTGGCCAGCTCTCTTATATTGTCCTTGGTGCAGCACTTCTCTCACCCAAAGGTATGACCGGGGGTATCCTGCACATCACCATGCATGCATTCGGCAAGATTACCTTGTTTTTCTGTGCCGGAGCCATCTATGTGGCCACAGGCAAAAAATATTTAAGCCAGATGGTGGGTATCGGCTATCGCATGCCCGTCACCATGACCGCCTTTCTCATCGGCTCCATGTCCATTATCGGGCTGCCGCCCACGGGTGGTTTTATCAGTAAATGGTATCTGGTTTTAGGCACCCTTGAAGGGGATCAGGCCGTCATGCTCTTTGTACTTTTAACCTCTTCTTTTCTCAATGCCGCCTATTTCATGCCCATATTTTACAAAGCATTTTTCTGCACAAAAGAGCAGGCCATGTTTGAACGCAAGTTTGACGAAGCACCTGTGATGTGCGTGGTGCCCCTGGTGATCACTGCATTGATATCCTTGATACTATTTTTTGCCACCCAGCCGTTTTTGAATCTTGCCACCCTGGCTGTAACCGGTTTTACAGGAGGTTAGACAGATGAAAATACAAGATGACAAAGAACTCATGGAATTAAAACATGACCCGGTACCTGGATATAAGCCCGTATTCGTGGTGGTCTTTACCATTGCCTGTCTTTATCTGGCATTTATCTTATTCCATTCACCGTTTTAAACAGCCTGTTGAAGGAATTTCACCCATGGGAGTAAAAAACCCGGAAGAAAAAAAACATCTATTTGACGATCCCAAAAACGTAAAACGGCTGCTGGCGGTATTTTTCGCTTGCGTGGTGGGCCTGCTCGTTCTGGACGGCGTGTACCTTTATCTGGCCAAACACCACGTTATTCACCACCATGCTTACTATGAGTGGGAAAATTTCTGGGGGTTTTACTCCTTTTACGGGTTTGTGGCCTGCGTCATCCTGGTACTGGTCTCCAAGTATGTGTTGCGGCCCCTGGTAAAACGTCGGGAGGATTATTATGACGAGTGAAATAGTTATGGCTGCCGATACTGCAATGACATCGGATTTGATGCCGGCACTGATTTTCATGGTAGGCGGCATGCTGGTGCCTTTTTTCAAGGGCCGGGCCAAATCCGTTTATATGCTTCTCATCCCGGTGGTGGGGTTTTTAAACCTGATCCATATTCCGTTGGGAGAGTATCATCAGCTAACTTTTGGCGATTTCAACCTGGTGCTGCTGCATGTTGATCGGTTAAGTCTTTTGTTCGGCTATATTTTTCATATTATTGCCTTTATTACGGTCATCTATATCCTGGGGTTTAAAGACGATGTGGAGTATGTGGCCGGTTTTTTCTATGCCGGGGCCGCTTTAGGCGTCATATTTGCCGGTGATCTTTTCACCTTTTTTGTTTTCTGGGAGGCATTGACACTAGGCGCAATCATGCTGATCTGGTCCAGAAGAACCTCAAAAGCCCAGGCAGCAGGTTTTCGCTACTTTTTGATCCATGTACTCGGAGGACTTGTGCTGCTGGCAGGCATTGTGTTCCACTATTCACACACAGGCTCTCTGGAAATGTCCCTGATGACCCTGTCCGGCCCGGGATCCTGGCTGATGTTTTTCGGTATCGGCATCAACTGTGCCTGGCCCGTCCTGCATAACTGGCTCAAGAATGCCTATCCTGAGGCCACCATTGGCGGCGCCGTGTTTTTAAGTGCATTCACCACCAAAACGGCTGTATATGCCCTGGCAAGGCTCTACCCGGGGACGGATCTTCTGATCTGGATCGGTGTGGGCATGGCCGCCTTTCCCATTTTCTATGCCGTGATTGAAAATGATCTGCGACGGGTGCTGGCCTACAGTCTGATCAACCAGGTGGGATTCATGGTGGTGGGCATCGGCATCGGCACCGAGCTTGCCATCAACGGAGCCTGCGCCCATGCCTTTAATGATATTTTGTTCAAAGGGTTGCTCTTTATGACCATGGGGGCGGTGATGCACCGCACCGGTAAGATCAATGCCACAGATCTTGGCGGACTGTATAAAAGCATGCCCTGGACCTGTCTTTTCTGTATTGTGGGAGCCGCTTCCATCTCCGCATTCCCGCTTTTTGCAGGGTTTGTTTCCAAATCCATGATCATGTCGGCTGTGGCGCAGATGTCCCATGACCAGGGGCAGGGAGCGCTGGTTTTTGTATGGCTGACCCTTTTATTTGCTGCTGCCGGTGTATTTCACCATGCCGGTATCAAAATCCCGTTTTTTGCCTTTTTCGGCCATGATGCAGGACACAGGGTCAAGGAAGCCCCTTTAAACATGCTCATTGCCATGGGAATCGCAGCCTTTTTATGCATGTTCATCGGAACCTTCCCCAAGTATTTATATTCGGTGCTGCCGTTCCCGGTGGATTACGAACCTTACAGCATTTCCCATGTTCTCACCCAGACGGAGTTGCTGTTCTTCTCGGCACTGGCTTTTTGCCTGTTGCTGCTCTCGGGTATCTATCCTGCAGAACAACGGGCAGAGAACCTCGATACAGGCTGGGTTTACCGCACAGGCTGGAAAAAGGTGTACAATATCCTGGCCGGCACCTTTAATCCATTAAATAACGGATGTGAAAAAATGGTCCGGGCTGTGGCTTGCGCTTCGGCCTTTATCTTCAAAGATGCCCCGGCCAGGATTATGCTGTTTGTTTCTGTGAATATCTGGCTGGTTTTCGGTATCCGGGGACGATACCTGAAGTTAAGAAAATCAAGGCTTTATAACGATGCCATGGAAGGGACCATGCCCATTGGTTTAGGGGCTGCTACAGCGGTTGGGTTTGTTATACTGATATATATTTTAACCTGAAGGAATAACAATGATAAAAATTGAAGATCTCAAGCGAATAAACATGCTTGCCAAGATGCCGGATCATCTTTTAAAAATTATCAGTGAGCTGGCCCAGCTCAATATCTACGGCAAGGATACCCTGTTGTTTTCCCAAGGGGAAAATATTGATATTTTTTATATGATCGTCATGGGGCAGGTGGAATTGAAGATTCCCTTGGATAAAGATATTGATTTGATCTTTGATATTCTTCAGGCCGGCAGGTCGTTAGGGTCATCAGCCATGTTTTCCGACGCAAGAGCCTCTTATACGGCCATCTGCCAGGAACCGTGCGAAATTATAACCCTGGACGGAGAAAAGCTACAAAACCTGTTTAAAGATAATAAAGAGATTGCCTATTATTTTATGGCAGGTGTGGCCGGTCAGTATAAACGGACCATGGACCGCCGCATCCACACGATTTTGAAAACCTTGCAAAGACACCCGGAATTGCAAGACCGCGTGAGATATTGATGAGCGTAGGCCGGAATATTAATTCTTATTCCTCGATGAGTCGCTCTAATCGGTTTTCAAAATAGACTTTCAAGTCCTTGTAATCCAAAAGATTTGGATAAATGCGAGATAAGAGTTCGGCAATGCGAAGTCCCTGATCAAAATGTTTCGCAGCACCTGTTAGGTCCCCTAATTCCTGAAGACTTGCTCCCAGATTATCCAGGGAAACGACCAAGTCCCTGAGAGACTCCGGCGTTTCCCCCACGCGATCAATGATTTTTCGGCGGATGCCCAAGCTTTCCTCATACAGGGTTCTGGCCGCCTCAAACTCGCCCAACGCCTGGGAGGTCTTCCCCACATTGTCCAGAGAAACGGACAGGTCCCTGAGAGACTCCGGCGTTTCCCCCACGCGGTCAATGATTTTTCGGCGGATGCCCAAGCTTTCCTCATACAGGGTTCTGGCCGCCTCAAATTCGCCCAACGCCTGGGAGGTCTTCCCCACATTGTCCCACATTGTCCCCAACGCCTGGGAGGTCAGAGAAACGGACAGGTCCCTGAGAGACTCCGGCGTTTCCCCCACGCGGTCAATGATTTTTCGGCAGATGCCCAAGCTTTCCTCATACAGGGTTCTGGCCGCCTCAAACTCGCCCAACGCCTGGGAGGTCTTTCCCACATTGTCCAGAGAAACGGACAGGTCCCTGAGAGACTCCGGCGTTTCCCCCACGCGGTCAATGATTTTTCGGCGGATGCCCAAGCTTTCCTCATACAGGGTTCTGGCCGCCTCAAATTCGCCCAACGCCTGGGAGGTCTTTCCCACATTGTCCAGAGAAACGGACAGGTCCCTGAGAGACTCCGGCGTTTCCCCCACGCGGTCAATGATTTTTCGGCGGATGCCCAAGCTTTCCCCATACAGGGTTCTGGCCGCCTCAAACTCGCCCAACGCCTGGGAGGTCTTCCCCACATTGTCCAGAGAAACGGACAGGTCCCTGAGAGACTCCGGCGTTTCCCCCACGCGGTCAATGATTTTTCGGCGGATGCCCAAGCTTTCCTCATACAGGGTTCTGGCCGCCTCAAATTCGCCCAACGCCTGGGAGGTCTTCCCCACATTGTCCAGAGAAACGGACAGGTCCCTGAGAGACTCCGGCGTTTCCCCCACGCGGTCAATGATTTTTCGGCGGATGCCCAAGCTTTCCCCATACAGGGTTCTGGCCGCCTCAAACTCGCCCAACGCCTGGGAGGTCTTCCCCACATTGTCCAGAGAAACGGACAGGTCCCTGAGAGACTCCGGCGTTTCCCCCACGCGGTCAATGATTTTTCGGCGGATGCCCAAGCTTTCCTCATACAGGGTTCTGGCCGCCTCAAATTCGCCCAACGCCTGGGAGGTCTTCCCCACATTGTTCAGAGAAACGGACAGGTCCCTGAGAGACTCCGGCGTTTCCCCCACGCGGTCAATGATTTTTCGGCGGATGCCCAAGCTTTCCTCATACAGGGTTCTGGCCGCCTCAAATTCGCCCAACGCCTGGGAGGTCTTCCCCACATTGTCCAGAGAAACGGACAGGTCCCTGAGAGACTCCGGCGTTTCCCCCACGCGGTCAATGATTTTTCGGCGGATGCCCAAGCTTTCCTCATACAGGGTTCTGGCCGCCTCAAATTCGCCCAACGCCTGGGAGGTCTTCCCCACATTGTCCAGAGAAACGGACAGGTCCCTGAGAGACTCCGGCGTTTCCCCCACGCGGTCAATGATTTTTCGGCAGATGCCCAAGCTTTCCCCATACAGGGTTCTGGCCGCCTCAAACTCGCCCAACGCCTGGGAGGTCTTCCCCACATTGTTCAGAGAAACGGACAGGTCCCTGAGAGACTCCGGCGTTTCCCCCACGCGGTCAATGATTTTTCGGCAGATGCCCAAGCTTTCCCCATACAGGGTTCTGGCCGCCTCAAACTCGCCCAACGCCTGGGAGGTCTTTCCCACATTGTCCAGAGAAACGGACAGGTCCCTGAGAGACTCCGGCGTTTCCCCCACGCGGTCAATGATTTTTCGGCGGATGCCCAAGCTTTCCTCATACAGGGTTCTGGCCGCCTCAAACTCGCCCAACGCCTGGGAGACCTCTCCCAATTGATCCAAAGAGACCGACAAATCACGCTGAGACGCTGATGTATTTCCGGTACGCTCTATGATTTTCCTTGAGAAAAACACCTGGCTTTCTGCAATCCGTCGGCCTAATATATATTGTCCGGTTCTTTTGCAAGCCCGGTAAGCTCTTTGTGCGACCAATAAAAAACCTTGATCCTTATGATCATTGTCTTTTAGTTTTTCCCATTCTTCAATCATGGATTGATCCAGGTCAGTTATGGGAAAGGTTTCACCCGGTTCGGCGGAAGGCCGGCTTGCCGGCTCAGGGCTGTCAATCAGCCACATCCGGGTGTCCAGGCTGAAATCCCGGATGGCCCACAGATCCGGCACCAGATTTTTTATGTGGGATCGTTCCTCTTGGGGAAGGATCAGGATCAGGGGACTTTTTAATGCCCGACGCAGGGGGTCCCGCTGTTCGTTGAGGCGAATGAGAAAAGAAAGCCTTGCTTTGGTCCAATCTCTTTCCCGGCGTGTACTCAAATCAATCCAGAAAGGTTGTTTAAGGGCTTTTTTATGCTCTGCCGGGCTGAGAAGCTTTGGCAGGAGCTTATTGATCAGCTCTGCCGGTGATTCCGGGATCGGGATGTGAAGCTGGGTGACCCGGGTACGGTAAATATCTGACAGCCGTCTGCGGAACAACGCCACCACTTGGGGATGGCGGGTAAAAATGAACCCTAGGGCAAAATCATCACTCCATTCGAGATGCTGTTTGAGACGGAGCCATTCGGCTTCCCCTTCGGCATTCAGGCTCATTCGTTCTCCGGGCCGCAAGATCCCTCTCCTTTCAGGTGTTGGTCCTTGACTTTATTTCAGGGACCAGCAGGGGATGGATATCGTACCAGGGCTCGCCGTTCAGGTAGTTCATAATCAGGTTGGAGTCCAGAAACCGGGCCAGTGACGGAAGGTCTTTTTCCGTATTCAGGGATTCTTTCTTGGTTTCATGGATCCTGGCCAGCCATCGGGCATCCTCATCAGCAATGGGCAAAAGTTCATTGGTAAGCTGCTGGATCACCCGATTGACCACCGGTGCTTCCAGAACCGCATCCGGATTTGACCGCCTTAACGTCCGCAGACTGATGGTACATTCTCGAATCAAGCGGAAAAAATCCCGCAGATCTCCGCCGGATACCGAGGCCAGGCGCTGGAGAACATCCTCAGGGATGATGGATTTCCATTCGGGAAACCGCTTTTCAATCACTGCAGTCATGATGGCAAGCCCTTCCGGATCGGCCTCATTATCGGATTTGCGAACATGAATATTGGGCCACTGGACAATGGGATGTCCGCCAAGGCTGCGGCCCAGATTATGGGCCAGGCTGTTCAAATATGGCGGAACCGTATAGACCACATGAAGTTTGGGAAAATGCAGGTTGGCGGCCTGTCCGGAAAACAGCTCCACAACACTGTCATAGATGGTTTCAGCATCCTCTCCCACCCCCCGGATCTGCTCCAGTGAGTCCACCAGCAGGACTACTTTTTTATCCGGGTCCTGCCTCAGTTCCCTGATTTTCCGGACCAGTTCATCCACAAACTGCTGGGCATCCTCTACCAGCCGGGTGAGATGGCCTTGGAGGTGGGTCTGAATTTTTGATTTGAATTCCGGATCGGTTTTCAATTTGAAACCGAATTTGGCGGTCATGCCTATGCCTTTGGTTCCAATGTCCAATTTTTCCAGCTGCACCTCTGAAGTGAGGAAATTACTAAGGCGTTCCCAGTAGGATTGGCTTAATGGGGCTAACGCTTCTACCGTTTCTTCGGCTTTTCCTGCCAGGGCTGCCATGAGAGAGAGGATAAAATCGGACAGTTCCAGGGGTTTGGTCATCAGAACATAATCCAGCATGTTGACCAGAAAAACCTGGGCATCCCCTTCTTCTTCCAGCAGCTTTTTCAACCGTTTGAGTTCCGTACTTTTGCCATTTCCCCTGAAACCGGTCAGCAGGTTCACGCTCTCCGATTCAGCCATATCAATACGGTGAAACAGGAGCAGGATCGGGTCCTTTACCGGGGCCGCCTCATGGATGGGGACGTAATAGGGATCATCAGGCTCCAGAGGCAGTGCCCCTTTTCCCTGTAAAGATCTGAATAAAGTTTTTAAAGGATCGGTTTGGGCCATGCGTTTCTTCCATTGCATTCAAGATGTTTTGCATCTCCGGTCAGGATACTGACCAAAGGCTTCCGGCCGGGAAAGTCTGCCTCTATCTGATATATAACGGGCTTTGCTATGAATGCAACAGATAGATTAAATCATACCTAAATACCATGTTGCCACACTGCCGAGGCTATGCTATAAACCCTCCTTCATAAGCATTCAGGTCTTTGATTTCAGAAGAAATTTTGCTGAATTCAAAAGTTACTGAACATTATCATTGAAGATTTAACGTTTTACCCCTCTCCTCTATTTTGCAGGGAGAGATGCAAGGAGAAAACTATGAAAAAAACAGCTTTGCTATCGATGTTCTTATTCATCTTTTGTTGTTTTGCAGGCGGTGTTCAGGCAGAAAATACGTTGAAAATCGGTGTTCAGGCACCAATCACCGGTAAGTATGCCAATGAAGGCCAGGGAATTGACCAGGCAGTGCGTCTGCTTGCAGAGCAAATTAACGCTAAAGGCGGCGTTCTTGGGAAGCAGATCGAGGTTGTCAGTTGTGATGATGAAGGCACCGCAATGAAAGCAGCCATCTGTGCTAAAGATCTGGTAAACAAAGGTGTAAAGATGGTTATCGGCTCCTACACCTCAACCTGTGCAGAAGCGGCCCAGGCAACCTATTACCGTGCAGGCGTACTGCAAACCACCGATGGCACCAGTGACACGTTGACTGAGAAAGGCTACTGGACATTTTTCAGAAACTCCTTTCCCAATAGTGCAGAAGCTGATTTTGCTGCAAAATATCTTGTTAAAGAAAAAAAATATAAACGAATTGCCATTCTTTCCGATTTCTCCAGCTATGCCGACGGTCTGGGAACGGCTGTTGAAAACGCGGTTAACGCTGTTAACGGCAACGTTATTTACAGAGGCAAAATTAAATCCGGCGCCCAGAATTTTACGCCTGTTATTACCCAGATTAAATCCAAAAATCCTGATGTCCTGTTTTTCTCCGGTTATTTCAGTGACGGCGGCCTGATTCGTTCACAGATGGTCGCGTTGGGCCTGAAGGCTGATTTTGTTGGCGGGGATTCCAATGATAATCCCGATTTCTTGAAACTTGCCGGAAAAAGTGCAGAAGGCGCTTATATCATTAACGTACCGACGCCTGAACTGCTTCCCTATGATCTTGCCAAGGATTTTCTTGCCGCATATAAAGCTAAATATAACATGATGCCGCCTTCCATCTGGACGCTGCTTAATGTTGACGGCATGCGCGCATTTATTCACGCCATGGAACAAAATAACAGCTTTGATACCAAACAAGCATCTGAATTTCTCCATCAGATGAAAGACTACCCCGGTATCACCGGCCCTATCTCTTTTGCCAAAGACGGCAACAGAATCGGCTCCGGTTACATGGCTTATCGTATAGAGGCAGACGGGAGCTACAAAATAGTCTTTAAATAATAAGCTTTGGCACTGCGTGATACGTATGGATATTTTTTTTCAACAGCTTGTCAATGGACTCACCATCGGTGCGATGTTTGCCTTGATTGCCCTGGGCTATACCATGGTCTACGGGGTGATGAAGCTTATTAATTTTGCCCACGGAGATATGGTTGCAGGTGCTGCCTTTGTCGGCTTGACCATCTACACCCATGTCATGGGTGAGGCGGCTTCCTTGCTTGCAGTCATCGCTATTTTCCTTTTGACTGCTGCTGTGGTGGCTTTTTTTGGAATTCTGCTGGAAAGGGCGGCTTACCGGCCCTTGCGAAGTGCGCCTCGTCTTTCCGCCGTGGTGAGTGCGCTTGGGGCAAGTCTGATCATTCAAAACGGTATTATGCTGGTATGGGGCCCCCAGATGCGAATTTTCCCGGAACTTATTCCTCAAGTTTCCTGGGAATTCGGAGGGGTTATCATTAGCCTTATCCAGTTTCTCATCATGGGCTTATCACTTCTACTCATGATCGCCCTGTACCTGTTTATCGAAAAAACACGCATGGGTGCCGCCATCAGAGCGGCATCCATTGACCAGGATGCCGCACGCCTCATGGGAATCAATGTTGACCGGATCATTGCCGTGATCTTTATAATCGGTGCATCACTTGGCGCCGTAGGCGGGCTTTTTATTGGTCTGTACTATCGCGGCATTACCTTTAATATGGGGTGGCAGTACGGGCTCTATGCATTTGTCGCCGCCATTATGGGAGGAATCGGCAACATTCCCGGCGCTATGCTCGGCGGTGTTCTTTTAGGCCTTTTTAATGCCTTTATCGCCGGCTATGTCTCAAGTACCTGGGCCGATGCGTTTACCTTTATCCTCTTGATTGTTATTCTTATTGTCCGCCCGACAGGCATTCTTGGCGAGCGGGTAGCGGAGAAGGTATGAAACATTCTGATTATTACGGATATGCCTTGTTTTTTCTGGCCCTTGTCATTCTTCCTTCTTTTCTTGATTCAAGGTGGCAGGCCGTTGCCACAACCTTTATCATTTTTACCATCGTTGCACTCAGCCAGGATGTGGTCTTAGGAAAAAGCGGAATGTTCCATATGGGACAGGCACTTTTTTTCGGCCTTGGTGCCTATACCTCGGCCATCTGTAACACTAAATTCGGTATACCCCTTCTGGCAACCGTGCCTTTGGCAATCATTATACCTGCTCTTTTCGGCATTATTCTTGCCGGCCCCATTATTCATCTGCGGGGCGATTATCTTCTGGTGGTCACCATTGGTTTCAACATCGTTTTTGTCCAGGCATTGCAGAATAATCTGCTCGGGCTGACCGGCGGCCCCAACGGAATTTTCGGCATTGATATGTTACATATTCCAGGCGTTGATTCCGGGAGCCAGGCGGCTGTTTACTATATTTGTCTTGCCGCACTGGTCATGGTGCTTATCATGCTGAAAAATCTGGAGACAAGCAAGGCAGGCCGGGCGCTGCACTATTTCAGAGAAGATCCGCTTGCAGCCGAGAGCATTGGTATCAATACACGGGTTTATAAAATTTTTGCCTTTGCCCTTGGCGCCGGGATAGCCGGCCTTGCAGGCACGTTATATGCCAATCAGTATTCTGCAGTGAGCCCCGAGGCCTTTGACTTTGTTCAATCTGTGCTTTTTTTCAGTATTGTGATCGTTGGCGGGTCTTCCGTGCCGGGTATTGTTTTAGGTGTCTTTGTCATGTTTGTACTGCCTGAAATTTTTCGTGATTTTGCCACATGGCGTTATTTCATTTTCGGTTTTGCCATGATTTTCACTATGATTTTGAGGCCTTCCGGTATCTGGCCTGCAACCTACGGCAAAGTGCCCGCCTATATCCTTAAAGAGAAGCAACATGGCAATAAATGATCTTGTACTTGAAAACGTGACCAAAAGATTCGGCGGTTTAACCGCGGTTGACCGGCTTGACATGGAAGTTTGCCAAGGGCAAATCTACGGCTTGATCGGACCAAACGGCGCAGGTAAAACCACCGTTTTCAACTGCATCACCGGTATCCATCCCTGTGAGGAAGGCCGCATCCTGTGGAAAGGTGACGACATCACAAAACTTCCTCCTCACCGGATTGCAGCAAAAGGCATTCTACGTACCTTTCAAACCATCCGGCTTTTTCCCCAGATGAGCGTTGCCGAAAACATCATGAGCGGACGCCATGTGAAAAGTTCCCAAGGGTGGTGGCACGGTATTATGCATACACCGAAATCTCGACGAGACGAACGGAAAAATTGGCTCAAAGTTGAAGAACAACTTGAGTTTTTTCAGTTACACGAGTTTGCGGTCCAACCGGTACAGTCCCTTCCCTACGGGCTGCAGCGCAGGGTTGAAATTGCCCGGGCCATGGCTGCTGAACCATCGCTTCTTATTCTTGATGAACCTGCTGCCGGTCTCAATGATAAAGAAACCATGGCGCTTTTGGAACTGGTGTTTCGCATCAGGGACATGGGCGTTACCATTCTGCTTATTGAACACGATATGGATCTTGTGATGCAATTGACCGAAAAGCTTACCGTGATCAACTTCGGCAAAAAAATAGCCGAGGGGACCCCGGCGCAGATTCAGCAAAACAAGGATGTTATTGAAGCATATCTGGGAAGTGACGATGATGACTGAAGAACTTTTGCTTGAACTCAAAGATATTCATGTCTCCTACGGCAGTATTGCGGCCATCAAAGGAATTTCCCTTGAGGTATACAGAGGCGAAGTGGTGACGCTTTTAGGCGCCAACGGTGCCGGTAAAACCACAACAATGCGCACCATCAGCCGCCTGTTAAAGGCAAAAAGCGGCTCCATCCTTTTTAAGGGACGTGATATCACCAATGTGCCTGCCCATAAAATTGTTGCCATGGGTATCAGCCATTCTCCTGAAGGGCGGCGGGTCTTTGGAACCCTGACAGTTGAAGAGAATTTAGGGCTTGGCAGCTATACCAGGAAGCAGATTGACCCCCAAAGACTTGCCTGGGTGTACGAGCTATTCCCCCGCCTCAAGGAACGATCTCGTCAGCTTGCAGGCACGATGTCCGGAGGTGAACAGCAGATGCTTGCCATCGGCAGAGCACTGATGAGCAAACCGGAATTGCTGCTTTTGGACGAACCAAGTTTGGGCATTGCTCCCATTCTGGTCAAGGAGATCTTTCGTCAGATCAGGCACATTGCAGACAGTGGCGTCACGGTCCTTATCGTTGAACAGAATGCCCGGGCAGCACTCAAGCTTGCCGACCGGGGTTATGTACTTGAAGTGGGTAAAATCGTTTTTTCCGGAACATCCGGTGAACTGCTCGGTTCTGCCAAAATCCAGGAAGCGTACCTTGGGAAAAAAAAACAATCCGCTGAAAGTACCAGATCCTGAAAATGAAACAACAAAAAAAACTGATTCCTGCTGAATTTAAGGGGATTATACTCATTCTTAGTGCTGCGATGCTCTGGGGAACAACAGGAACATCCCAGGCATTCGCGCCCACGGGGAGCACTCCTCTGACCATTGGCGCTCTCAGGTTAGTCGTTGGTGGAATCTTCCTGTTCATTATTGCAATTGCTTGTGATAGAAAGTTCTATCGGAACTTACCGATGAAACCAGTGCTTGCAGCAGGTGTATTTGTAGCGGCTTACCAGATTTTTTTCTTTTGGGGCGTTTCTCTAACCGGCGTTGCCGTCGGTACCATCGTGGGCATTGGTTCCTCGCCTGTTTTTGCTGGTATTCTTGGGCTGCTGTTGCTGAAAGAAAAACTGCAGCCAAAATGGTTTGCAGCAACCCTATGTTCCATCATGGGCTGTGCGCTTCTGGCCGGCAGTTCATCAACCCTTACCATTAGCATTCCAGGAATCTTTTTGTCTGCCGGGGCGGGCCTGTCCTATGCAATCTTTACAATATTCATTAAAATTCTGCTGCCGGGCAGAAGAGCAGGGGCTGTTACTGCCGTGGTGTTTTGTACCGGCGCTGTTCTTATTCTTCCCCTTTTATATGGCGCAGACCTGCGATGGACGCTGCAGCCGGCAGGTTTTTTGGTGATTCTGCATCTGGGTATTATTGCTACGGGAATTTCATATATTCTATTCAGCAGGGGCCTTGCGATGACCCAGGCATCAACAGCAGTAACTCTGTCACTGGCTGAACCGGTAACCGCAGGTATGCTTGGCGTGTTTGTTCTTGGGGAACAGCTCTCCTTCATTGCCTGGTGTGGGGTATTTTGTATCCTTTTGGGCCTGACCATTCTTACGCTTCGTAAGCCTAATAAAAAACGAGGGGCTTCACGTTAAAAATGAGACCGAAATAATTTAACCTGGGAGCGCGGGCGTCCCGCCTGCAATAAAGATGCAGGCGGGACGCCCGCGCTCCCGGATATAACAAAATGGGAAAGTAATTTAAAACCCGTTCCTAAAGTTAAAAATTCTTGTGAAAAACCAAAGAAACGCATATTTTTTTGCCCTGGCCACAGTGTTGCTCTGGTCAACCGTAGCCAGTGCATTTAAAGTAAGTCTCAGATATATTTCTGCAGTTGAACTCCTCTTTTTTTCAAGCATCTTCTCAGTCATTGTCTTAGCCATTATCCTGACCCTGCAGCAAAAGACGGCATTACTTGTTCAGGCAAGCGCCAGGGACTGGGCGCGCGGGGTGCTTTTCGGGGCCATTAATCCATTTGCTTATTATCTTGTACTGCTGCAGGCTTATGATCTTCTGCCTGCTCAGCAGGCGCAACCCCTGAACTATACCTGGGCCATTACCCTTAGCCTTCTCTCCGTCCCCCTGCTCGGCCATCGGTTAGGTGGAAGGGATTACGTTGCCGTAGCGCTGTGCTATTTCGGCGTGTATGTCATTTCAACCTCGGGGGATATTTTCTCCTTTTCCTTTGAAAATCCCCTGGGGATCGGCCTTGCCCTGGGCTCGACCCTCCTGTGGGCCGTCTACTGGATCCTCAACACCAGAGATAACCGAGAACCGGTTGTCGGCCTTTTCATCAATTTCACCTGCAGTCTTCCCATGATCGGCCTTGTTTTTTTCTTTACAAGCGGGACGTTAAAAATCCCGTTTCATGGACTTTTAGGCGCTGCCTACGTTGGCTGCTTTGAAATGGGCATCTCATTTGTTTTATGGCTTATGGCTATGAAATATACCGAATCAACGGCAAAAATCGCCAACCTCATTTTTCTATCCCCTTTTCTCTCACTTTTTCTCATCCATGTTTTTGTGGGAGAGGATATCAGACTATCTTCCTTTGTCGGGCTTGTGCTGATTGTCGGCGGCCTGGTTATCCAAAACAGGGGAAAATAATGTTCTGTGCCAATGTCAGGCGCTTCATCGCTTTCCGGATATTTTTCAACTCCCGGTTTTATTATCCGGTGTTTACAATCCTATTTCTTGATTTCGGGTTGACCATTGCCCAGTTCTCTATTCTAAATGCCGTGTGGGCGGCTGTGATTGTCCTGGCCGAGGTTCCGTCCGGCGCCCTGGCTGATGTGGTGGGCAGAAAACGGCTTTTGGTGGCAGCCTCCGTTATCATGGCGGTGGAAATCGGTATTATCTGTTTTGCACCGGCCGGTGGTTCTCCGTTGGTTTTTTACATTTTTTTGGCCAACCGTATCTTAAGCGGTCTTGCAGAAGCAGCGGCCAGCGGTGCGGACGAGGCCATTGCCTATGATTCCCTGGCAGAGCGCGGCGCAAAGAAGCAGTGGGGGCGGGTTCTTGAAATTCTGGCCCGGTGCCAGTCTGTAGGCCATATCGTTGCCATGAGTATCGGAGCCGCAATTTATGATCCGGTCCTGATGACAAAGGCCGTGGGTTTTTTAGGGATCAATCACCAGTTTTCCCAAAGTATGACCATGCGGTTCCCACTTTACCTGACGTTTATTCTGGCCATCCTGGCCGTGCTCACCACCCTGGGGATGAAAGATGTAAAAACAAGCACCTCCAAAAAAAACGGCAAGGCTGAAAGTGAAAAAGCATCATTGGGACAGGCCATGGGCTTGACCCTGAAGGCGGGAGCCTGGATTTTTAAAACGCCTTTTGCTCTGACTATCCTGCTGTTTGGAATGATGTTCGACGGTCTGATCCGTATGGTGATTACCCTGTCAAGCCAGTACTACCGGATGATTGAACTGCCGGAATCCATTTTCGGCCTGATCGGATCCCTGGTGGCCATGCTGGGGTTCGTTGTCCCGAAACTTGCCCGGAACATTGCTGAGAAAAAAAATCCATCCCATGCTCTGGCCGTTACCGCACTCCTAACTCTGACAGGTCTTGTATCCATGAATTTATTCCTGCCACTGGCCGGAATGATCCCTGTCATGCTTACCTGCTGCGCCATGTATTTTAACGGTTTTTTTATCAGTTATTACCTCAACCAGGTCACAGCTTCTGAGCAGCGGGCAACGGTCTTGAGTTTTAAAGGACTGACCTACAATATTTCTTACGGGCTTTTGGGCATCCTCTACGCCCTGGTTTTGAAAACCCAGAGACAGACTGTGTCCGGCACGCCCAATGAAGACCTGATTTTTATGGATACTTTTTTCTGGTTTCCACTGACTTTTGCAGTATGGTTCGTTCTCCTGATGGGGGTGACTCGTTTTATTTTTACACAATCCGGCATTAAGAAATGAAAAAACAAACAGGGTATAAAGCGGCCTTAAAAGGCTCAGATCCAATCGTTTGATCCGGTTGAAAAAAACGTGCATTTAATGGCAAAATACATTATTCTAAACTTTTGGCAACACAATAAGCAGATCAACAAATGAGGCGTAAATGAGCGAAGAAAGACTGAAAAAAATAATTGAAGGCCGGGTTCCCGGACTTTTCTATATAATATCAATTTTTGCCCTGATTGAAATTGGTATCCTGGCGGTATGCATGTGGCTTGGCGCAAATCAGGAATGGGTTACCATCTATAATCCTGAAAAAGAAATCATATATGAAGGCGTTTACAATCAGATCAGGACCACGGAATTCAAAAGCGTATACGGCATTGAAAATTACAGAGAAGAAGGGTATGAAATTGTCCGGAAAACCATTGACAAGCCGTTCCCGACGCGGACCTGGATTGCATTATCGGTCTGCGTGCCCCTGGTACCGATTTTCTTTATTGTTTTTCTGATCCGGGCTTTTGAGGATGTATTCGGCACCAAAAAATCTAAAGACGACGACGATGCCAAAGAAGAAAAACATTCTGATAACAATAAAATTTTTGAAGAATCCCGGTTTGAAAAACTGTTTTCCTCCATCGGTCGGCTGAGTATTTACTCGCTGGGGGCCATCGTTATGCTTGCGGCCTTTTTTTTCTGGATGGTGCCCGACCTGCTCATTGCAGTGGGCCGAATCAGTGTCCATACCATTCTGCAGCTTAAATGGATCATTCTGGCCATTGTTGTGGTCGGCGGAATTATTCTGATTCTCAAAACCATTTTTGCTTATAACACCCGAAAAGAAATCATCCGGCAGCAGGCGGAAATCCAAAAATACAGAGACCAGCTTGCCATGAGCTCCAGCCTGGAAAGAAAACTGCTGGAGGACAATAGTGTCCTTGATCCGCCGGATCAGCTGCCAGGCCCGTCTCCGGAATAATCGTGATTGTGGGGTTAAAATTGGAGATAAATATTGAGTATCCATTCTCATTTTTTAGGTGCTTGATGGTGATAACTATTAATAATAGTCCGGGGTTTTAAATTCCACATTGGGAACATTTCAATATTGATGTAGTCCACACTGAGAATGTGAAATAATCTCCCTCCACAATACTTCTGTTATTGAATACTTTTTTGAAATATGCTTGGGCGACTGATAATACCATAAGTGCTTGGTCAACTATGCCGCTATGTGGCAAATTGAAGATAAAATTTGCAAGCCTTTCCAGGTGATGTTAATAATTCCATTATTGTTTTTTAAACAATTACGCAGATTTGGTTATTCTTACTTTTCGGGTGTTATCCTGTTAGATAAGTGAATACGCAATATAAACGGAAACCACAGATCAACTTGTTATGCTCACACACCTTAGGAAAAATTTATGAAACAACAATTTGATTCTTGGATGAAGGTTAAAGAAGGAAAAAAGCCGAATACTGCTTATGCATATGCAAATTCCATCGATAAGATTTCTCAGCACTATTCAGAACAAACTGGAAACAAATTAAATATCTACCGCGAGAACGATATCAACATTATTAAAAAGATCTCATATGAATATTCCACAAGGGGCAGTTATGCAGATTTTGGAAATAAAGGAAATGGAACCATTAGAAATGCAATTGCTACTTATGTAAGATTTATAGAACATACAAACATGGGGAGTGAATTATCATCTGCTGAAAGCTCCGCTACTCAGGAAGTAATATTTGAAGAAGAAAATGAGGTCGATAATGAAACAGCATCAAATAGCTACAACTTTACATATGAAAGAGATCTAAAGTATTCTTTAATAATGCAGGTTGACCAGCTTTTTCCTGGATACAAAATTTATGGCAACGAAAACGAAGGTGTTGAGTTTTTAATTGAGGGCAAACGTATTGACCTTTTATTAGAAAACATCGGAGATGGTTCGTTGTTGGCCATTGAACTCAAATCTGGAGAAGCCGACTTTAGGGTATTTGGCCAAATATCGATGTATCTTGGTTTATTGTCAAAACAGTTCCCAAATAAAACAGCAATGGGTGTTATAATCGCAGGAGAAATTAATGACACACTTCAGAATGCGTGCTTAACTAATGATAAAATAAAGCTGAAAACTTATCAAATGCAGCTTACATTAATTGATGCATAACAATCGCTTCAACTCAGACGTGAAAAGCCTTGCTCCCTTTGGTCGCAAGCCATTTTCACGCTGGTTAAGCGGAGCGTTGAAGTGTTGACTTTGTCTATGATTGTTGGCCCATAGCCTTTATTCAAAAGGCGTTCGATACTTTTGTTAAAGCTCACTCCGTGGTGTGATGACATGACATTTTCAATTTTTGAATATTGCCTCTGAATAAAAATCGGTTACAAAATGGGCAACAGTATTCCGTTAAATTCGGATCACTTTCTATCGGAGGGATGGTGGGGTTATCTTTATCATCATTCCCATTGCTCATCAAAATGGTCCGCGGCGGTAATCCATAGACCTTAGGATCAACTTTTTCCATTGATTTTATGGGTGTGTTGACATTTGATAAAATCCTATGGGGATTTTCACCCAAATGTGCAATTACACCCAGTAATCAACATGCGAGTAAAATCACCTGGCTCATTTTGGAAATTGGATTTTGTTGAAACGGTTATCTATTTGAGGGCTCAAATTCTGTATGGCCGCTGGGGCAACATTATAAAAAACTGGGCGCATTCATTGCGGTGTGATTTCATAGACATAGCAGCTAAGGAGGCAATCTAACTTTTTAGACTGCACCCCACCCAAAGGAAGTTATTCTCTTTTGCGAGAAGCCTTGCTCGTTGGTGAATTTGAAAGGGGAAAAGTTGTGGATATCACAGGTTTTAAAGATCGCGCTGCCAGAAAAATTATGTATGCATTGCTTAAAAAAGGCTTGCTGGTTTCAGATACACCGCGCGGCTCTGTGCGTTTAGGCTTTCCCATTGATGTGGTCGAACGCTGGTTCCCTTTATTGTATCCGGCAACCAAATAATCAAAAGCAGTGGCCGGGGAGTTCCCGGATGGCTACTCCAAAATCCTCCACCTGAACGTCAGCAAAATCTGTTGTAATCGCTGATTTTGAAGGAAAAGCCCCCAAAATTAATCTCAAAATCGTAACTTTCTGTTCAAATGCTCCCGCTGGTCCAAAACGCGACATGAGCCACAAAAAAAAGCCCCTCCTGATCAGGAGGGGCTTGATTCTATTGGTAAGCAAACTGTCTTCAGATATCGAAGCGGCCGTTGTTCATCACCTTGGCCCAGGCCTTGACGAAATCGTCGATGAATTTCTTCTCGCCATCCTCAGAGGCATAAGCTTCAGCAACTGCCCTGAGTTCCGAGTTGGAACCGAATACCAGGTCGACTGGTGTCGCGGTCCATTTCAGCTTGCCGCTGATACGGTCACGCCCCTCGTACACGCCTTCTTTCTTCGATGGTGCCCACGTGGTAGCCATGTCGAGCAGGTTGGCGAAGAAGTCATTGCTCAGCTGTCCCGGCTTGTCGGTGAACACACCATGCTTCAAGCCGCCAGCATTCGCACCCAATGCCCGCATACCACCGACCAATGCGGTCATCTCCGGTACTGTCAGGGTCAGCAAGTCGGCCTTCTCCACCAGCATGTCAGTAGGAGAACCGTAAGCACCTTCGTTGTAGTAGTTACGGAAGGCATCTGCCTTCGGCTCCAGTACGGCGAACGAATGTACGTCGGTCATTTCCTGTGTCGCGTCACCACGACCCGGTTTGAATGGAACCTTGACCTCGTGACCGGCATCTTTTGCCGCCTTCTCGATCGCAGCAGCACCACCGAGGACGATCAGGTCAGCGATAGAGACCTTGCTGCCGGAGTTTTTCTGGACTTTTTCAAGTGTCTTCAGTACCCTGGCCAGTTCTTTCGGATCGTTGGCTTCCCAGTCCTTCTGTGGAGCAAATCTGACGCGCGCACCGTTGGCGCCACCGCGCATATCTGAGTCACGATAGGTAGACGCTGATGCCCATGCCGCTCTGACCAGTTCAGGTACTGTCAAACCGGATTTCAGGATCTTCGTTTTTAGATCGTTCGCTTCTGTGGTGCTTATCTTGTAATCGGGAACCGGAACCGGATCCTGCCAGATGAATACTTCTTCAGGAACCTCACTGCCCTGGTAGCGGGCACGCGGACCCAGGTCACGATGCGTCAGCTTGAACCATGCCTTTGCAAAAGCCTGGTCGAACTCTTTCGGATTCTTCAGGAAACGCTCGGCGATCTTGCGGTAGCCGGGGTCTTCCTTCAGAGCGATATCGGTGGTGAGCATGATAGGCGGGTTATATTTACCTTTGACGTGGGCGTCAGGTACTGTGGTATGTGCATCTTTATCCGTCGGCACCCATACTGTTCCACCGCCGGTCGACTTCTGTTTTTCCCACTCGAACCCGAACAGATTGCTGAGGAACAGGTTAGACCATGCGGTAGGCGTTTGGGTCCAGGCACCTTCCAGGCCGCTGGTCATGGTGTCTTCAGCATTACCTTTACCACACTTGTTCTTCCAGCCAAGCCCCTGTTCTTCAATAGCAGCGGCGGCAGGCTCTGGGCCTATGCAGTCAGCCTTACGTGCGCCATGGACCTTGCCCAGCGTATGCCCACCGGCGATCAACGCTACGGTCTCCTCATCATTCATTGCCATTCGGGCGAATGATTCACGTATATCTTTGGCAGCAGACACCGGATCAAGATTACCGTTTGGGCCTTCCGGGTTCACATAAATCAGGCCCATTTCTAGTGCCGCTAAAGGTTTTTCAAGTTCGCCCTCCTTATTATAACGCTTCTCGTTGCCAAGCATTTTGGTCTCGGGGCCCCAGTACACCAGGTCAGCTTCCCAGTCGTCCGTACGCCCACCAGCGAAGCCCAAGGTTTCGAAACCCATTGATTCCAGCGCGACGTTACCAGCCAGTATCATAAGGTCTGCCCAGGATACATTACGCCCGTATTTCTGCTTGACCGGCCACAACAGGCGGCGCGCCTTGTCCAGATTGGCGTTATCAGGCCAGCTGTTAAGCGGTTCGAAACGTTGCTGGCCGCCATCGGCACCGCCGCGCCCGTCATGTATGCGGTAGGTTCCTGCACTATGCCAGGCCATCCTGATCATCAAACCACCATAATGGCCCCAGTCTGCCGGCCACCAGTCCTGTGACGTGGTCAGTACTTTTTCAATGTCCGCTTTCAGTGCCGTCAGGTCGACGCTATTGAAGGCCTTGGCGTAGTCGAAGTCATCACCGTACGGATTGGATTTGCTATCGTGGTCACGTAGCGGGCTGATATCCACCTGATCCGGCCACCAGAAGCTGTTTGCCTTGGCTTTTCCACTGAACATATTCTCGGATTGTGCCGTCGGCGCAATCGCAATCGCGATCACGATGGCTACAATCAGCAGTTTGGTTTTCTTGAGCATTACGACCTCCTAAGTTTTGTTGGTTGAGTATATTGTTGAACAAAGCCGCTTCGCGGCAGATTCGCGGAAGAAAAAGCAACCAGTCAGGTATACTGTCTTTATGTATCCAATCCCGGAAGCTAACGATATATAGGAGTATACCATGAAAAAAACAGAAGTAAAATGATTCGGAAAATAGGCGGCAGGGGAATCGCATAAAAAAACTATAGACAAACGTGATGTGCAACTTTATCTATCTACAAGGCCGTCAAATTGTAAATGTTCCCGACCGTAAAGACAATTGATAAAGACTGCAACACAAAATACGATGAAATTGCCTTAAAAAACGCTCAAAGTCCCTGACAGGTCTTTTTTTAACCATGATTTTCAATGAGGATCTTAAAAGGGGTAAAACCCTATCTTCTTCATATGAGAGAAAATCAGCAGATACTAATTAGGTATCGTTTCCCCGGGATTCCCAAGCCGATTTTGAGAACTTTTTTAAAGGACCTTTACTTTTATTTCAGCCTGTTAGGTCGGCCCGACCCCGATCGCCTGTTGATCGTACTTGGGTTGCATTCGATAATGCTCACAGTCTTCCACTGCGCTTTAATCTGGAACTAACCTTCCCGTGATATACTTTTGAGAGCATCGGGCGAATCAACGGAAGACCTATCAGCCATGCCAGAGGTCTCAACATCGGCACTTTATTCATAAGCAGGATGTATGCATCGATCTCTGAAAGGATCTGGTTATCCGTATTTTTAACGTGAAGCTCCATTAAGGCTTTTTGAGGATCAATGCCGAATTCATGCATTCGCTCCTTTTGCCCCGTAATATCAAACCAAAACACATTTTTTCCTGCTCTACCAGCAAGTTTTTCATAGCGAGCCCTGTCTTTAACACATGCTGGGCATGCACCATCATAATAGACGGTGATCATGCCTTTGTTCTCGTCCATTTTAAAACCTTTCGAGAATATTGGTAAGCATTATAGTCAGTTGATGAGTTTTTACGATTGAAGAAATATCTTTGTCCATTTTGTTTTTTGAATATAACAATATAATGTGTGGTTTTGTATATCCCTTATACCTTTTATCTAACAGGATAACATACGAAAATTGAAAAGATCCAGGTTAGAATAATTTTTTAGCATATCAATGAAGAAATGGGCTACCGACTTAAGGCGGGACAGTTTGAACGGGTTGATCCGAGTCTTCCAGCGCGTAAACCTATAAAAATAGGGCATCCCACAAGATCCTTATTCTGCGGGGTGTCCCGGCTTAAACCGGTAGCCAAAAAATTCATACCACCATTCGAAATGGTTCGTTATGAGTAATGCCACTGTCCCCAATAATGGTATCATCAATCGCTTTTATAGATTTTAAAAAAACAGGACTGGAAGAAATAATGTTGGGGTGGGGTCTGAACTCAAGGATAATTATCTGATCCATGAGGTTTATAGGGGTGAAAATTGTCAAAGATACCATTTGAATTGCTGACAATTTTAGAGGGGAATTTTAGGAATTAACAACCCCACAATATGTCTATTATGTGTCACCGACAACATTATGGATAAAGGCGTTGACTACTTCTGATATTGATAACTCGTGAGTCGTAAGTTTTTTTCAAAAAAACGGGTTGGCGCATTTTAAGGCTTTTTGAGATTGAATTCATTCCTTGCTTTCTTCATCAACTATCACATCAGGCAACTCATTATGCGAATCCTGTTTCGATAACGGTTTTTGAATTAAATTAGAACCCTTATCTAACATTTTCCCTGCCATGATAGATATAGTTCTACCTGCCTTTCGTCCTGCATATAGAATGCGACTTGCACCCTGTCTGCCCCCTTCGACAATGGCATCTGTTGTGTTAGACGAAACTTGCGCTACACTGTGAGAACTTTCTGACAGCCATTCTGAAATTTTCCGTTCATCCACACCACTGAGAGCACGCAGATTATCCTTTAAATCTTTCATTGCCTCTGGTCCCCTTGTGAAATAGGCATCCGCTCGTTTTCCGATAATATAGGTGGACAATACATTGGTACTGGCCGAAGTCGCCATACCGATGGCCGGAATAGCCTTTGAAAGCCATTTCTGTGCCGCAATTTCACCTACCTTATGTGACAACCCTTTTACCGCCTTACCACTGATAGTGTTGATACCGGCACTCAAACCCGTCACCGCAAGTAGGACCTCATTGCGCTCCATCTCCGATAACCGTTTCCCATAGGTTTCAGCGATTTCCAACACAAGCTCGGAATGCATTTTCAGTACGCTGCTGATATCAACTGCAAGTCCTACGGTCAGCGCTAAAGCCGTTCCCAGTCCCGGGATGACGCTGGAGGCTGATGTTGTAACCCCAATGGCGGCTGTTTTCTGGCATTTGGCCTTTATAAGCTTCTCAACCACTTCGGCATCAGAAAGGCCCGGATATTTTTTTTTCATATCCCGGGCTTGTTTAATTGCCTTATCTGGATTCACGCCACTGAGTCGTTTAACCGAATAATTGAGCAATTTAATTGCAGTCTTTTGCGCAAATGCCTTCGTTGGAATTCCGGCGTCTTGATCGGCAGCATGTGAACCGACCACATTCTGTTCGAGTTTTTCGACAATTGCAAGCGCTTCCTTTTTGTTCTGTTTGGTCATTGAATCACCTCATCACTGAACTCTACAATAGCATGACTCTAACCGGTATGTCATACTGAATCCGGTTCTGCTGACCTTTTTATGATTTGACCTGATACTTAAGTTAACCTATAACGTGAATGGGAGAATTTTAATCCCGGTAACTTTTACAAAGACCCTGACGATATTTAGAGGACGTTAATTCATAATCATTTACGATGGAGGAAATCAGCGATGACATCCACATTACCGGAACAGATGAAAGTGATTGAAATTACCGAACCGGGCGGTCCCGAGGCCCTTTCTGTGGGAAGCAGACCTCTGCCCCAGCCGAAACCGGACGAGGTGCTGATCAAGGTGGCGGCCACTGGTGTAAACGGACCCGATATAGTTCAGCGTAGAGGGCATTATCCGCCGCCAAAGGGCGCATCAGACCTTCTGGGCCTGGAAATCACAGGCACCATTGTTGCCGTCGGCAGCGATGTCAACGATTGGTCTGTGGGAGACCAAGTCTGTGCCCTGACCAATGGCGGCGGTTATGCCGAGTATTGTGCGGTTCTGGCGCCCCATTGCCTGCCGATTCCAAAAGGCTTGAGTCTGGTGGAAGCCGCGGGTATTCCCGAGACGTTCTTCACGGTGTGGAGCAATATATTCATGGGGGCCGGACTCAAAGAAGGGGAAATCTTTCTTGTCCATGGCGGTTCCGGCGGTATCGGCTCAACGGCCATCATGCTTGCAAAAGCTTTCGGCGCAAAGGTGTATGCCACCGACAGCCCTGCAGAACGATGTGAAGCCTGCAAAGGTTTCGGTGCCGATCGGGTTATTGACTACAACACGGAAGATTTTGTTGAAGTTGTTAGAGATGAAGTCAAGGGTGCCAATGTCATTCTCGATATTGTCGGAGGAGACTACATTGCACGCAATATCAAGGCGGCGGCGCCGGATGGACGCATCGTTCAGATTGCATTTAACAAGGGCTCCAAAGTCGAGATCAATCTGATGCCCATCATGCTGAAACGTCTCCTTTTTACGGGCTCCACCTTGCGCAGCCGTCCGGATGCCTCCAAATCTGAAATTGCGGCACAGCTCAGGGAGAAGGTATGGCCGCTGATTGAAGCGGGAAAAATCAAACCGTCTGTCCACAAAACATTTCCCCTGGAGCAGGCTGAAGAGGCCCATCGGCTTATGGAAAGCGCAAAGCATGTTGGTAAGATTATTCTCGAAATATGACGTTTAACTTGTCACAACTACAATAGGATATTTGCAGTCCCACGTTACGTGTGATAGTGTCTGCCAATCTTTCATAGGTCCTTCCTTTACCTTTTGGGGAATTTCCCGAGGAAGGACCTTTGTCACACTTATTAATCCGGCTGGAACTGTCCGAACTATTTGGGTCGCTCAGGCAGAGCCTGAGGTTTAATTAAAAGCAATTAGATGGGTTAAATTTCTCTATTCACCCGGTCGAACAGGTTGCGTCGCCCCTCTTTTCAGACGAATCAGGGCCACCTCTCCCCGGCAGCCAAACCGGATCGGAAGGCCCGAAGTGCCTAATCCTGAACTGGTATAGCCCATCATGGAACCAAACTGCCATTGGCCATAGACTAATTTTCGCGGCACCCTGGCATGAGTAATCACCGGTCCGATGCCGGGGATCTGTACTTGGCCGGCATGAGTATGGCCGCAAAGGTAGAGCCTGGGCCCGAAGCCTGCCGCAGCCCTAAAAATCGCCGGGGTATGGGCAACCAGGATGGAAAAACCATGTTTTGGAATACTCATAAATGCATCGTCAAGGTCATGACCCTCAAAGTAATACGGATCATCCACCCCTGCGATCCAGATTCGGTCCCCTGCCCTCTCAATGACAGCATTGTCATTAATCAAAAACCTTACCCCTCTTTCCCGCAGAGGGCTGACCATTTCCAGGCAGTCATGATTGCCCAGGACCGCAAAAATTCCGTCTTGGGGACTGATATCGGCGAGCAGATTTTTGATGTTCTCCATAGCTATAGAATAGGAACCCCAGCATTCGGTCCGGTAATCCCCGCCAAGGATGCAGAGATCCGGACTCAATCCATGCACGACCTCCCTGGCCTTTTCAGTAATACCCTCCATACAGTCCAGATGAAGGTCGGATATGAATAATATCGTATACTGATCGAAGGCCGGAGGAAGGTTGGGAAAAACAAACTCCAATTTCCTGCAATGGATATCCAAGGCGTTCTGCTTTCCTTTTGCATAAAGCCCCAAACCTTTGAACACCGTTTTCATAAAAGCGTGGTAATACAGAGTCCGTTCTATGTTAATGATGGGATGAAAGGGATACCCGATGGTCTGACAACCACGCCATTCCCGGAACCGGGTTCTGGACCTCAGTCGTCGAGTATATCCTGCAAATGGCTCTGCTCTCAAAACCTGATTCAGGAAATTGGCACCGGCATGGGCCGTGGCAATAAAAATCAGAAGAAGGAATATCCCACCGGCCAGGGACACCTGGGCAAGGAGTACCAGGACGACCAAGGGCAATGCCCCTTCCAGAAGTTGGTCCATGACAGGGAACTCCTGCCCCTCGGTTTTGCCCAGGCGGCGTTTGATAAAGCTGTTCAAAAGATCCCCGGCCATGCTAAGCATCCCGATCAACACCCCAACCCATAATGGCAAATTTAGGATGAGGGCGCCGGCACCGCCGGCCAAAATCCCCCCAACCACCCCCCGGACGGTTTTGTGGTTACCCAAAAGAGGCCGACCATCACGGAACTGCATGCACCCATCAACCGGGGTATCCCATTTTTCCTCCATGAGATAGGCCAGGAGGACCGGTGTCAGGTTGATTCCCCAGAGGAGAATTAAAAATTTAAGATTGGCAATCAGTATGTGCCCCCTCAAAGAGTATATTTGGACCGCGTATAGTTATTTATTCATTGGAACTGAGCAAACAGATCACCTGCAATCTCTTCAATTAAATCTTTATGTTATCAGATCTTAATTTTTTAATACAGAAAACAAATGGTGTCCTCTATGTTTGCATTTTGTAATCACAGGGCTTAAACTCTACCTTCTATCAGGGACTTGAGAGCTGTAAAGGAGAATTAAAAATGGCCACCATGAATTTCAATACGCAAAATTCAACTTTCCGGCAGTTGCTGGGAAATGGTTTAAGCTACCATGTTCCCCCTTTTCAGCGGGATTACTCCTGGACAGAGGATGAGTGGGATGACCTGTGGCAGGATATTCTCGGTCTTTTTGAGGTTGATGGCGAATCTGCACATTATATGGGATATCTGGTTCTTCAGTCCTCTGACAGCAAACGGTTTGACATTATTGACGGCCAACAGCGGCTTACCACGATCAGCGTGATGATCCTGGCCGGTTTGGGGCATCTTCAGGATTTGGTGTCAGCCGGACATGATGCGGAAAATAATGTTAAGGAATGAGAACGAAATAAAATGCCCAAGAATAAATCCGCTATTCTTTTTATCCTGTCTGCTGCCGTAGGGGTTGCGATGATGGGGCTTGGCATCATCTGGCCCTTGATTCCGGTTTACGCAGTGGAACTGGGGGCCGGGGGATTTTTGGTCGGACTAATCGTTGCCAGCTTCAACATTTCCAGGACCCTTTTAAGCCCTTTCAGCGGATCGATATCAGATAAATGGGGCAGAAAACGGTTCATTGTATCCGGCCTGCTGATCTATGCGGTTCTCTCTGTTTTTTATGTGCTGCCGGAAAATGCGGAAACCCTGATCCTGATCAGGCTGCTTCACGGCATTGCCTCACTTCTGGTGATACCGGTGGCCATGGCGCTGACTGCGGACATTGCGCCGCCCCAAAAACTGGGGTTATATATGGGAACACTGAACATGGCCATTATGATTGGCCTCGGGTTCGGACCGGCCATGGGCGGCATTATCCGGGACACCCTCGGGTTTAATACCGCTTTTTACATCATGGGCGGTCTGGCCCTGATCACCTCTGTGATGGTGGCGGTTTTCATCCCTTCGGACAAATCCCATCTCAGCCATATAAAACGGCCCAAACCATACCCTGTCAGAAAAATAATCGCCCACAGGACAGCCGCCGGAATCCTTATCATGCGTTTTTTTGCCGCTTCCGGCCAGGGATCCGTTTATACATTTCTGCCCATTTTGGCCATGAAGATCAATCTATCCAGTTCACAGGTCGGCATCATTTTGACCATGAACATCTTTTTGATTGCCTTTCTCCAACGGATAAGCGGCAGACTTGCCGACCGGATCAATCCCAAGTACCTGATCATCGCAGGCACCTTTGCCTCCGGCATAACGGTCCTGGGTATCCCCTTTGTTAACGGATTCACCCCGATTCTGATACTCAATATCCTGATGGGAATAGCCAACGGCCTCTCTCTGCCCGGCGGACTGGTCATCACCGGCCGATTGGGACAGACCATGGGGATGGCATCCATTATGAGTCTCAACGACGCCGCCTGGGGACTTGGGTTCATCGTCTCACCCATCCTTTCCGGAGTCATCCTCGACTGGATGGGCGTATCCTACGTCTTTATCGCCGGTAGCCTTTTAATCCTTTTGGGCGGTGTGGCCGTGACTTTCTTTTTATGGAATTATGATAATCATTAAGCCCGATTTAAGGCGCATGAAACAAGCCTGCGTCATATTTTTGGAAATTAAACAATTGGGTGGGATGATATAGCGAACAAAAAAGTTGTACAGGGACTGTACAAGATGTCTCAGGAATAAAACCGAAATAACTTGACCTGGGAGCGCAGGCGTCCCACCTGCATTTTTGCTGCAGGCGGGACGCCTGCGCTCCCGGATATATCAAAATGGGCAAGTCATTTGAAATCCGTTCCTTAAAATCAAAAAAGCTTTCAACGAAAACCGCTGAAAGCTTTTATAATCGTGGTGCCCAGGAACAGAATTGAACTGCTGACACGGGGATTTTCAGTCCCCTGCTCTACCGACTGAGCTACCTGGGCTCGTCAAACAACGTCAGAGTATATATGTTCTTTAGCCGTTCAAGTCAAGTAAAAAATTAGAAACGAATTAAGAATATTATTTTGGCCCCCCACCCATATCACCCAGCAGATACTGGATTAAACTACAAGCACATACCGCTGCCGTTTCCGCCCTTAAAATTCTGGGTCCAAGGGAATAGCTCATAAATCCGGATTCAACGGCACACCGAATCTCTTCTTCTTCAAACCCGCCCTCCGGCCCAATCAGGACAACAGCTTTATTATTTTCCCCAGGGACTGTTGCGGCAAGGGGCCGGTCCGATGCTTCCCAGAAGGCCAGTCTGTGCGAGCAGCCTTTTGAGAAGGCCAGAACCTGTTGAAACTCCATGGGCGGCATAATTTCCACCAGGCAGGACCGTCTGCATTGCTTTAAAGACTCCCGGGCAATGGTCTGCCATCGCTCAATCTGTTTTTTTTCCCTTTTTGGGCCTGACAATGGAATGGATCTTTTACAATAAAAAGGAATCCAACGGGTTACCCCGAGTTGGGTAATCTGCTTGATGATCTCATCCATTTTGTTGTGTTTAAGCATGGCCGTACACAATGTCAGGTCGAGATTTGATTCGGTGAGGCTTTTTTTCTCACTTTGAATTGAAATTTCCACACATTCAGGAGAAACCTTGTCTATACAGCCTGTAAAGTCAGTGCCATGGCCGTCGGTCATGGAAATGGTATCTTGGGGTTTAAGCCTGAGGACCTTGCATATATGTTTTGCATCCTGACCGTGAATGACTGCCTTACCAGCGTTTAACACCTCTTTATTGATTAAAAATTTCTGCATAGTTCTGTATTGATTCCGCTAAAAAATGGTTCAAATTTTAATTGGCCATAGTAAAATAGGGCAAATCTGTTCGCAACTTATAAAGTATGATACATAAGGGCCTATGAAAACAATAAACAAAGAAAAAATTATTCTTGCCTCGGGTTCACCGCGCAGAAAAGAGCTTATGGCCGAGGCGGGCATAGATTTCAAAATTCATGTGGCCGATATTGACGAATCTAAAGTTGATCCGGGCATGGCACCCGAAAATTATGTTTGTTTATTGTCCCAAATAAAGGCCCAGGCTGTGGCCGCAAACTATCCTGATGCCTGGACCATCGGGGCGGACACGATTGTGGCGGTTGATAATACGATTTTAGGCAAACCTGCCGGGCATCAACAGGCCGTAACCATGTTAAGCCGGCTCAGCAACAGGGAACACAGTGTATTTACTGCCTTCACCATCACCAGACCGGACGCCAATGAGGTGGTTACCCGGGTTGTAAACACCCGGGTACGGTTTAAAAAACTGTCCAATGATGAAATCAACTGGTACGCAAACACCGGCGAACCCTATGACAAGGCCGGAGGCTATGGTATACAGGGAATTGGGGCCTTTCTGGTTAAAGAGATATCCGGATCTTATACCAACGTTGTCGGCCTGCCCGTGTGTGAACTCATTGAGGCCCTGGCAGCTTTAGGGGCAATCAATTTTAAGGAAGCAAAATAACAATGCAGATTCAATCCAACATAAAAAAAATTCATGATGAGATATGTGCTGCCGCGCAAAAAAGCGGACAGGATTCATCCCAAATAACCTTAATCGCAGTGAGCAAAAGAAAACCGGCTGAAATGATCCAGCAGGCCATTGATGCCGGCCACAGGGATTTTGGGGAAAATTATATCCAGGAAGCCATGGAAAAGATTGATCTTATTGGCAGAAAATCTGCGACGTGGCATTTTATAGGACATCTTCAATCCAACAAAGCCAAGTTCGCGGTAAAGTATTTTGACCTGATTCATACCGTGGATAAGGTTAAGCTTGCCAAGGAAATCAACCGCCAGGCTGAAAAAATCGGAAAAATCCAGGAAATTTTGCTCCAGGTAAATATTTCCCATGAAACGACCAAGTCCGGTGCTGAAGAAAACGAAATTATGGATATTGCAAAACAGGTCTGCCGGTTTGATAACCTGCATATTTCAGGACTTATGTGCATGCCGCCTTTTTTCGATGACCCTGAAGATGCAAGAATTTATTTCAAAAAACTTAAACAGATCAGTAAAGATATTGAAGCACTCAATCTTCCCAATACAGCCATGACCCATTTATCCATGGGCATGAGCCATGATTTTACCGTGGCTGTTGAAGAGGGAGCGACGTTGGTACGTGTAGGCACAGCCATCTTTGGAGCAAGAGAGTGAGAGTTCTTCTGCATGCCTGCTGCGGCCCGTGTACCATTTATCCCCTTGAGGTGTTAAGAAACATGGATATGGAGGTCATGGGATATTTTTACCGGCATAATATTCATCCGTTCACCGAATGTATGAGGCGTGAGGAAACATTACGCGATTATGCGGATCAGGTGAATTTGAAAATGATCTGGCAAAAGGGTTATGAGCTTGAAAAATTTTTGCGTGCCGTGACCTTCAGGGAAGCAAACAGATGCCGGTACTGTTACCACGCACGTCTTAAAGCCAGTGCCCTGGTTGCCAAAAAGGGAAAATTTGACGGATTTTCCACCACCCTGCTTTATTCAAAATTCCAGAACCATGCCATGATCACGGAAATCGGCCAGGGCTTGGCAAAACAATATGGCCTTAAATTCATTTACCAGGATTTTCGTGAAGGCTGGAAACAGGGAATAGAGACATCCAAGGCCCTAAACATGTATCGCCAGCAGTATTGCGGCTGTATTTACAGCGAAAAAGACCGGTACTATAACAAAAAAAATGAGTCTGAATATGTACGGATGGGCAGGTAAAGTTCTTCATGTTGATCTTACAAGTAGAGGGTGGCAGATAGAACCCCTCTGTGTCGAGGAGGCAATCAATTTTATAGGGGGAAGAGGCCTGAATATCAAAAAACTTTTTGAAATCAGGAATCCGAAGATCAATCCCTTTGATGCCCAAAACATAATCTGTATTGCTCCGGGGCTTTTCAGCGGAACCCCCCTTGGGATGTCAAGCCGCCTTCATGTGACCACGTTATCTTGTCTGACAGGCATTATTGGGGACGGAAATGTGGGTGGAACGTTTGCCCATTGCCTCAAAAAGGCTGGTTTTGACCAGATAGTAATCAGCGGGAAAGCGCAAAAAGCCGTCTATCTTTTGATTGAAAATCAAAACGTAAAAATCTGTGATGCGACAGATCTTTGGGGCAAAGATGTCTGGGCAATAACCGATATCCTGAAACAAAGGCATGGCAGAGATATCAGTGTAGCCGGAATTGGTGTAGCAGGGGAAAAGTTGGTCCGTGTCGCTTCAACTATGGTAGATAAATATGCTTCTGCCTCACGAGGCAGCGGCGGTGTTTGGGGATCAAAACGCCTGAAGGCCATTGCGGTAAAAGGAACTGCCAGGGTTGAATTGTATAATAAAAAAAAATTTATAAGCCTTTCAAGTGCAGACGGAAAATTTTTAGCCAATGATACGGTTCAAAAAAATGTCGCTTCTGTTTACGGCTCACTGTACGGCATTATGAATTGGCAACCGGGTTTCCGAAATTCGGCAAAATCACTCCTATCGCATGAGATCCCTGAAGAATTGACCCCTGATGCTTTGAAAAAATATGAAACAGGACGGGCTGGATGCAGGAATTGTTCGGTTAAATGCAAAAATGTTTATAAAATTCCTTCCGGCAGACGAAAAGGCGAACAGGGGGAAGGTTTGGAATATGAATGCGTCTACTGTCTTGGTACCAATTGCGGTATTGAGGACGCTTCTGCAGTGATGGAAATGGCTAACCTTTCCGACATGCACGGCATGGATGTGGTCTCTTTAGGGAATGCCATAGCCTTTGCCAAGGAACTTTTCAACAAAGGCATTATTACTGAAAAAGAAACCGGAGGACTTGATCTGACGTGGAAGAACGCTGAGGCTCAGCTACAGCTTGTATCTGATACGGCTTATGCCAGGGGATTTGGCCGAATGATCGGGCAAGGAATGTTTGTCATGGCAAAGATGATAGGAAAAAATGCCATGAATTATTGTTATCACGTTAAAGGTTTGAGCCGTGGACTTCATCCAGCAGGATTATTTTCGCTGGCACACGCCGTTTCCACAAGAGGAGCGGATCATTTAAGGGGAAGGAGCTGGGCTGCTGGCGATAATTCAGATGAAGCCGTCCTATCGCAATTAAAAAAAGAAGGGGTCGTTTCAAATGACCCTGTTTCATCACTTATCATTGCCGAACAGGCCACGACCCTGGCAGATTGTTTTGGAAGATGCAAAGGCGCTGTTAATACATGGACGGCAGCTGTTCCACTGGTATGGAAATATCCACTTTTCAAGGGGCTGGCACAACTTGCTTCTGCTGCTACAGGCAAATCATTCTCCGAACAGGAACTTAAAAAAATCGCCCAAAGGATTTCAGCACTGGAAAGGGTATTCAACGCGCTCTGTGGTATCACTCACAAAGAAGACAGAATCCCTCAGAATCCGGACATATCGGCTTCTCCGGAAGGTAAAAAAGAGCGATCCGTCCATAGAGCGCTTGTGCAAAAATATTATAGTGCCTGCGAATACGATCGGAACGGGATTCCTGAAAAACATCTGCTTCAATCCCTGGGACTTGAATTTGCTGCAGATGCCATTGAATCCAGGCTGCCTGTCAAAGACTGGGACGGACCAAAAATTGATATTGATTAGGCCTGTTTTATTCAACCATGAATTTTTTTATCTGATCAATAAAGATATCTTTTTTATCCTGGCTGATAAAAGCGGCATTAAAAGAATTCACCGCCAGTTGTGCGATATCATCTCGCGTCAGCTGAAACGCGTTTTGAAGCGCCAGATAGTTTTCCACAACATATCCGCCGAAATATGCAGGGTCATCCGAGTTGACCGTCACGCAAAGCCCCTGGTCAAACAGCGTTTTAAAATTGTGTTCCCGGATGTCTTTAAAAACACGCAGCTTGACGTTGGAAAGCGGACAAACCGTTAAAGGGATCCGGCGGCGCTTGAGTTCATTGATAAGTGACGTGTCTTCGAGCGCACGCACGCCATGATCAATTCGATGGACTTTAAGATCTTGAATTGCCTCCCATATGTATTCAGGGGGCCCTTCTTCCCCGGCATGGGCCACGGCCATAAAGCCTTCTTTTCGTGCTTTTTCAAAAACACGTATGAATTTGGATGGTGGGTGCCCGGATTCGGAAGAATCAAGCCCGATTCCCGTAATCTTGTCCTTGAAATCCAACGCCTGGGAAAGGGTTTCCATGGCCTCGGATTCCGGCAAATGGCGTAAAAAGCACATGATCAGGCAAAATGAAATGTTGAGATCACGGGCACCGTCGGACAAAGCGTGATAAATGCCGTTTATTACTGTTTCGAAAGCAATGCCTCGTTCTGTATGGGTTTGGGGATCAAAAAAAATTTCAACGTGCCGGACGTTTTGATCTTTGGCTTTCAGGAGATATTCCCATGTCAGTTCATAAAAATCGTTCTCTTTTTGAAGTACGCCGGCACCTTCGTAATATATATCCAGGAAAGACTGCAGATTATTGAAACGATAAGCCTGTCGCAGTGCTTCCACCGAATCGAACTTAATGCGTTTACCGTTTCTTTCGGCTAAGCGAAACAATGTCTCCGGCTCCAACGTCCCTTCGATATGAAGATGTAGCTCTGCTTTGGGAATACCCTGAATAAATACATTCATATCCATAGAAATCTCCTTCTCACTTTAATCAGGCGCCATTGTTAACTTTGCGTTTCTTGATCTGGTTGTAAAGGGAAACAAGTTTGCGGTCCGTCTCGTTCAGGCGGTCGGCAAGGACAGTGAAAAGATGCTTGGCCACATCAGGATATTTTTCTATAATTTCAGTAAGCTTATCTCCCGGGAACCGTTTGATCTTGGAACGTCCCTTTGAAATAATGGACGCGGACCTTGACGTACCGGTGATGGCAGCCATTTCGCCGAAATACTCTCCGGGCTGGGTAATTTCTGCAATCATTTTACCGCCCTTGACCACATAGACGGCACCTTGAACAAGCTTAAAAAAGTCAATATCCGTGTTGCCTTCACGGATGATCACATCCTTGTCCTCGTATTGTTCAATGTCGGGGTTACCAGATAGGCCGGCAGCGCTTCTTTTGAGATAACGGTTTTTCTTAACACTTCTTCCAGGGATGTCTCTGCGGATTTTACCTTAACAAGGCCGGCATCCCGAAGCGTGATCATGCCTTCGGAGATAGCCACCTTGCGCAGCTGGTCTTCAGGCACTTCAGCAGAAATGGCTTTGCCGACCTCATCAGTTACTTCCATGAGTTCATACAGCCCGACCCTGCCCTTGTATCCGGTACCATTGCAGTGGGAGCAGCCTTTAGGACCGTAAATGGTCAAATCCGGAATTTCACTCTTGTCAAAACCGTGCAATTCCAGGTCTTCCGGATTATAGCCGGTCACCACCTGCTTGCAATCCGGACAAAGCCTGCGCCCAAGACGCTGGGATAAAACCATGGTAACGGATGAGGCAAGCATATAGGATGGAATACCAATATCCACAAGCCTTCCAATGGTGGACGGGCAGTCATTGGTATGCAGGGTGGCAAACACAAGATGGCCTGTCATGGCGGCCTTTATGGCAATCTCAGCGGTTTCAATATCACGGATCTCACCCACCATGATAATATCCGGATCCTGTCGGAGAAAGGCTTTCAGAGCTGCGGCAAAGGTCATGCCGACCTCTTCTCTTACCGGCACCTGGTTGATACCCTTAAAATTGAATTCCACGGGGTCTTCAGCGGTCAGGATCTTGATGTCATCCTTGTTCAAACGGTTGAGAACGGAATACAAGGTCGTGGTTTTACCCGAACCGGTGGGGCCTGTAACCAGAAGCAGGCCATAGGGCCTTGAAATACAGCGTTTGAGCATCTCAAAGGTGCCGGGTTCAAAGCCTAGGCGAGTTAGATCAACGCTTAACGCGCTCTGGTCCAGAATACGCATAACAACGCTCTCGCCAAACAGGGTGGGCAAGGTGGATACACGAAAATCCACGGATTTCTTTTTGCCCAGCCGAAGTTTGATTCGACCGTCCTGGGGGACCCTGCGCTCGGCAATATCCAGGGAGGCCAGAATCTTTATCCTTGAAAGCACGGCATTTTTAATTGACAGCGGCAGGTTCATAGCCTTGTACATGCCGCCGTCCAGACGGTAGCGCACCTGAAAGGATTTTTCAAAGGGTTCAATGTGTATATCGGACACGCCGTCGTTGATAGCTTTGGTTAAGATGCCGTTTACCAGTTTGATGATGGGTGCATCCGAGGCCATGAACTCATCCTGGCCAACGTCTGAATCGGCGACGGCGACCTCAAGCTCCTCGGCTGCCTCGGACACCAGGGAACCGAAATCGTCAACAGAAGTTACCGGTTCATCATCTTCCGCCTCGTCCTCAAAATGAAGAAAACTTTTATACTCTTCATCGGAAATTTTGTAAAAATCGCGATAAGCCTGGATGATATCATTTTCAGTGGAAACAAAGGCCTGGATGTTTTTCCCTGTTTTCTTTCCAAGCTCTGCAACCACATCCGTATCCGTGGGTTCTGCCATGCAGACCTGCAAATCGTCCCCGACCAGTTTTAAGGGAAAAACCAGACTGTTTTTGGCTTCATCATAGGGCAGAAGTTTCAATGCCTGGGGATCCGGCTTTATTTCAGAAAAAGCGACAACTTTATAGTTGTATAGTCGTCCCAGCACATTGATGATGGTGTCCGGATCAATATATCCTTTCTGGAGCAAAATACCCGAAAGGCGCTCGTTGGTCTTTTTCTGAACCGCGAGGGCCTCGTTGAGCATAATGGAGGTAATCTGTCCTTCCTTAGAAAGGATTTCACCAATTTTAACCTTACCGGCACCAGACTGATCTTTGATGGTAGATTTAAGGCTGGAACCGGATTTTAAAGCAGTGTTGTCGGCCATGAGATATCCTGAAACGGTTACTTGATGATCAAATTTTTATTAAGGGGCATGGAAATTTGATCATCTATTGTTACGATTTTTTATGATTTTTTAAGACCCGGATACCGCCGGCCAATACCAAAAGAAAGCCTATGAAATAGGCACAGAACTTCACAATTCCGATTTTATTTTTAAAAAATTCAATAGTCTCAATTTGCGGTATCACCTGGGGCACCCGTATGAAAACCGCGATGCCCACGACGATCAAAATAATACCATAATAAAATGTAAGTTTTTGTTTATCCATCTTACTCCCCACCTTCAAGGCCGGACAATTCCCGGTCAAATTTCTTTTTTATCTTGTCTGCCCTCTCAGATATTTCCGCAAAAGTATCAAACAGGGTCTCAATATCAGATTCCAGTTTAGCATGTTCTTTGGATAAAGTGGCAATTTTTAATCCGTCCTGGTCCTGGGATGCATCCAGCAGTTCTTTGTCCACCCGGGCCATCTTGGTTTCTTTTGCCTCAATCTCAGTTTCAAGTTTGTTTATCTTTTTATTTATCGGCATCAACTGCTTTGACCTTTCGGCCACAATCTCTGATTTTTTCTTGCGCAGTTCTTTTTTGGAAAGCTGTGGGCTCTTTTTGCGTTTTACAGGGATCACTTCTTCATCCTCCCATCCCTGTTTTTCAAGAAATTCCTGATAGGTACCCTCAAATATGTCAATGCCCTTTGACGTAAATATCACCAGTCGATTTGCCAGGGCATACAGAAACATCTCATTATGGGTAACAATCACCACTGCGCCTTCAAACGCATTTAAAGCCTCCACAAAGGCATCACTGGCCTCAATGTCAAGATGGTTTGACGGCTCATCCAAAAGCAGAAGATTTAAAGGCCGGATCAGAAGTTTACCAAGCATGACCCGGGCTTTTTCTCCACCGGACAGCACACTGATCTTTTTTAGGGCTGCATCCTGTTCAAACATCATGGCGCCGCAGATATTTCTGGCCTTCTGGCGATCTGTTTCAGGATAGGCATGCAAAATCTCATCTTCCACAGTGAATTGCGGATTTAAGGTCTGAATATTGGTCTGCTCAAAATATCCGGTTTCTACACCTGGATTGGGTTTTACCCACCCTGCATCCGGATTTATATTCTGACTGATCAGTTTAAGCAACGTGGTTTTGCCTTTGCCGTTTTTGCCGATGACAGCCACACGGTCACCGGGGTATACGGTCAAGGAAAAATTCTTAATCAAAGGGCTGTCCTTTTCATACCCAAAACTCAAATTTTCGGCAGTCAGCACCTGTTTGCCGGCAAAAGGCAAATAGTTAAATGAGAAATCCAAATTTTTAAGTTCTGCCAGTTTGTCCTTTGATTCAAGCTTGGCCAGGGTTTTGACCCTGGACTGCACCATATTGGCCAGCCGTGCCTTGGCCCGGAACCGGGAGATGAACAGTTCAATCTCTTTTTTGCGTTTTTCCTCATTTACCCGGGTTTTTTCATATATCTCTTCGTCCTGGGCCACCTGGAGATAATATTTGGCGGTGTCGCCCTGTATCTTTTTCATCTTGCGACGGTGAATCCCCACAATATGGGTCACCACATTATCCATAAAGCCACGGTCATGGGTAACCAGAAGCATCTCCCTTGGCCAGGAAACAAGAAAGCCTGTAATCCAGCGGATGGATGTGATGTCCAGATAGTTGGTGGGCTCGTCAAGAATTAATAGATCAGGTTCGGATACCAATACCTTGGCCAGGTTTAAACGCACCTGGTAGCCACCGGAGAACTGCATGGGGTCCTTTTGCATATCCTGATCTGAAAACCCCAGACCTGACAGAATTTTTTCAGCTTTCCAGAAATGATCTCGCTCATGATCAGGCAGACCAAGCATGGCTTCTTCAAGAACCGTGGGTCTGCTGAATTTTATATGCTGGGAAAGCACACCGATCCGATATCCGCTGGGTATAATAACGCGCCCTTCATCGGGATGATCAATGCCTGCTATTATATTTAAAAGCGTGGTTTTACCATGGCCGTTTCTTCCCACCAGGCCCACCCGTTCCCCGGAATTAATCTGCATACCGGTATTGTCAAGCAGTACCTGATCTGCGAATCCTTTGGTTATGGATTCTATATTCAGCATTTATTCCTCCTGTTGCGTCTGCCAAGCGGCGATAAAGTGCCAACGCATATCATTTTAAAAATGGCAATATTATCATCGAAGGTGTAATTTATAAACATTAGATTTTATTTGACTTGATTTTTTCAACGTTTTAATAGTAGACGTTTACTTTTGGCAGAATTTACTAAAAAATCGAATGCCAGCTGGTTCCATGGCCTGGGCAAACTAAATATCAATATGTCTTTAACCATATAAACGGTGATTTAAAATGACCAAATACATCTATGAGTTCGGCCCTGATAAAACGGAGGGTGATGCAAGTCAGAAAAACCTTTTGGGCGGAAAAGGCGCCAACCTTGCCGAAATGGCAAAGCTGAAACTGCCTGTTCCGCCAGGCTTTACCATATCAACGGAATGCTGCAATCACTATTTTGATTTAAACGGACGGTTTCCTGATACCCTTGAAGGCGACATTCTCAAAGCCATGGCCAACATTGAATCCCAAACAGGCATGATTTTTGGTAATCCGGAAAATCCATTGCTGGTATCCTGCCGATCCGGAGCAAGAAGTTCAATGCCCGGCATGATGGAGACCATATTGAATGTCGGCCTGTGTAGCACCACGATTCCGGGACTGATCAAAAAAACCGAGAATGAATGGTTTGTTTATGATGCCTACCGCCGACTGATCATGATGTATTCAGATGTGGTTATGGAAAAAGCCGAACAGATCCGTCCCAAGGACGGCATGGGTATTCGTCTGAATCTTGAAATGATGATGAACAACCTGAAAAACGACAAGGGCTATGACAATGATACGGATATCTCTACCGAAGATTTAAAAGCCCTTTGCGAACGGTTTAAGAAAAAAATCCGGGAGGATCTGGGTGCCGATTTTCCTGATGATCCCCAAGATCAACTCATGGGGTCCATCGGCGCTGTCTTTAAGAGCTGGAACGGCAAACGGGCCGTATCCTACCGTCGCATTGAACATATTCCGGATAGCTGGGGCACGGCCGTCAATGTCCAGACCATGGTTTTCGGTAATATGGGCGAGACCTCAGCCACAGGCGTTGCATTTACCAGGGACCCGGCTACAGGGGACAATAAGTTTTATGGAGAATGGCTGGTCAATGCCCAGGGAGAGGATGTGGTGGCAGGCACCAGAACCCCCAATCCATTGAACACCGATACCAAAAATGCCCAGAACAACCACCTGCCCTCCCTGGAAGAATCCATGCCCCAACTTTACAAACAGTTGTTTGAAATCAGGAATCTTTTAGAAGCTCATTACAAGGACATGCAGGATATTGAATTCACCATCCAGGAGGGCAGGCTTTACATGCTCCAGTGCCGTGTGGGTAAACGCACCGCGACAGCGGCCCTGAACATGGCCATGGACATGCTGGAGGAAGGCACCATTGATGAAAAAACCATGGTATGCCGTCTTGATCCTAAAATTCTGGATGATATGCTTCATCCCGTTGTGGACCCGGAAGCGGAAAAAACAGCCGTAAAGGTTGCAGAAGGACTGCCTGCAGGCCCCGGCGGTGCATGGGGACAGATTGTATTCTCGGCCGAAGATGCGGTTCAATGGGCCAAGTCAGACAAAAATGTCATTTTGGTCCGTGAAGAAACCAACCCCGAAGACATTGAAGGCATGCGGGCTGCGGCAGCCATTCTCACGGCAAGGGGCGGTATGACCTCCCATGCGGCTCTAGTGGCCAGGGGATGGGGCAAATGCTGCATTGTTGGTGCCGGTGCCCTTAAAATCAATTTTGAAACCAAAGAACTTCATGTCGGAACCCGGGTGTTCAAGGAAGGCGATACCTTCACCCTTAACGGTACCAAAGGTATGGTATACCAAGGCCTACTCAAAATGAAGGACGCATCGGAAAATGTCAGATTCAAAGCATTCATGGAAATTGCGGATAAATACCGGGCCATGCAGGTTCGCACGAATGCGGACACCCCGGCAGATGCCAAGACAGCCCTTGAGTTTGGCGCCCAGGGTATCGGACTTTTTAGAACAGAGCATATGTTTTACGGTGCAAATTCTGATAACTCCCTTTTCCTTTTGCGCAAAATGATTTTAAGCAAAACCCACGAAGAAAGAGAGGCTGCACTTAAAGAACTGTTCCCCTTTGTCAAGGAGGAGATCAAGGCCACCCTGGAGGTCATGGATAATCTGCCCGTGACCCTTCGCCTGCTGGATCCACCTCTGCATGAATTTGTGCCCCAGTCACGGGAAAATCAGCAGGAGATTGCCGATGCCCTGCATATTGACATAGAAGAGGTGTTCAAGCGCAGCGAGCAGCTTTTAGAATCAAATCCCATGATCGGGCACAGGGGAGTGAGACTTGGTATCACCTATCCTGAAATCACCCACATGCAGGTGAAAGCCATATTTGAGGCGTGTGCAGAACTGATCAAAGCTGGCAAAAATCCCATGCCTGAAATTATGGTGCCCGTAACCTGCAATGAAAAAGAGCTGGCCTTTGTCCAGGATATCGTTACCCAGTGCCACGATCAGGTGCTTAAAATATACGCAATAGACGCCATTCCTTATTTGTACGGCACCATGATTGAAATCCCAAGAGCTGCCTTGATTGCGGATAAAATGGCAGAATATGCCCAGTTTTTCTCCTTTGGCACCAATGACCTGACCCAGATGACCTTTGGGTTTTCAAGGGACGATATCGGTTCTTTCATGAACGATTACATTGACAATGCCATCCTCAGTTCAGATCCCTTTGAAACCCTGGACCAGGAAGCTGTGGGAGGCCTGGTTACAACAGCGGTGGAACGCGGTCGCAAGACGCGTCCTGAAATCAAGTTAGGCATCTGCGGAGAACACGGCGGGGACCCCGAATCCGTCATATTCTGCCATAAAGCAGGACTGAACTATGTATCGTGCTCACCCTACCGGATACCCATTGCCCGGCTGGCTGCAGCCCAGGCTGCCATTATGCATCCTGACTGCCGATAGAAAAACGATCATGAACAGAACAAGCCTGGTTACGTAAAGTGACCAGGCTTGTTTTTTTAGAACAGGATAACATAAAATGAATACAAACCAATCATCAATACAAGAGGCAATAAACCCGGAAAAAACAATCATGGGCTTTAGTGGAAGTCCCAGAATCAATGGCAATTCTGATACAATTCTAAACCAAATCATATCTGGCGTGGCCCGGGAAAATATTGAAGCTGATGCACTGAATTTAACAAAATTAAAATTTCAAGGTTGTATTGGATGCGAAAAATGCCGGAAAGATAAAATTTGCACAGGCTTAACGGATGACCTGTCACCTGTGTACGACCGGATTATTTCTTCCAAAGGCCTTGTTTTGGTCTCTCCGACGCACAATTATAATATTACATCCTGGATGAAGGCATTTATTGATCGCCTCTACTGCTTTTATAATTTTGAAGATACTCGCCCTAGAAGCTGGTCAAGCCAATTTGCCGGCCAGGGTCGGAAGGCTGTTATTGCCTCTATATGTGAACAGGAATCGGTTGAAGACATGGGCTTTACGTTAGAGGCAATGAAACAGCCTCTTGCAGCCCTCGGATTTGACGTGATAGGAGAACTTGCTGTTTTCAAAATTTTTGATAAGGCAAAGGTCAAAGATGATAAAGAAGCCATGGAAAAGGCATATCAACTTGGCAGAAATTTGGCCTGTGCAGTTAAATAAGGGCCATGGAAATTTTAAAATCCACAAAGGATTTGATTCTATTCTAGGCCATTTTTCGTAGGGGCAATCCCTCTGTGGTTGCCCTCGTTAGGGCAGGCACGGTGGCCTGCCCCTACAGCGTTCAGCACGAAGGCACCAATTTTGTGGTTAAGGGTAAACGCGTGCCAGAAATTCGACAACACAAGCCGGCTTTTCACTACCTTCAATATCAACGGTAATAAGATAACAAATCTGTATACCGCCCTTCACCTCTTCTACTCGATGAATTGTCGTTCTTGCCCGAATTTTGGCGCCGGCTTTAACAGCAGAAGGAAAACGAAGGCGGTTAAGACCATAGTTTACCCGATACTTCATGCCGGGATAATTTTTCTGAAAAAAATCAGGATGATTGCTTTCAGTTAAATAAGGCAATAAAGACAATGTCAAATACCCGTGAGCAATTGTTGATTTATAAGGAGATTCTTCTCTGGCTCGCTGAACATCTGTATGAATCCATTGCACATCACCGGTAACTTCAGCAAAATCATTAATTCGTTTCTGGTCAATCTCAAGCCAGGGACCCTCATGAATCTGTTGGCCAATCTGTGGCTCAATAAAACTTAAAAACTCCTGACATTTTTTTTGATCGCTCATAGTTTTGCTCTCTTTAGTTTTATGTTTTTTAAAAGTACCTGTAAATTTTAAAAGTTCCATGCCCCTGAGTAATAGGCTCATATTAATGCCACCAAGTGATTCAAATGTATAAAACTTCGACACATTTGACAAGTCTTAGCCCCAGTCTGCCACATGGGAAAAGTCAGCAGACGGCTGTATTTTGCTTAATCAAAGCGTCTTTGGCGGCGGCTGCAATAGTTAACCCGGGAGCGCGGGCTCCCCTGGATATAACAAAACGTGCAAGTTACTTAAGACCCGTTCCTAAATCGGACATTTCATTCCCCGGCTTGACAAACCGGCCGCAACCAGCGTATTTGCTCTCTTATAATTCACTAAATGATTACAAAAAAAACAGATGGAATGTCTTATGAATCTACACCACTGGTGGCTGGCCATCCGGCCCAAAACCCTTCCTGCAGCGGCTTGCCCGGTTGTTGTTGGCGCAGCCTGCGCTATTTCTGATCACAGGTTTTCAGCACTGATTTTTGCGGCGGCCCTGGCAGGCGCGTTATTGATCCAGATCTCCGTGAACCTGGCCAATGATTATTTTGATTTTCTGCACCACATTGATACCCCGGACCGGAAAGGGCCGGAACGTGTGACCCAAAGCGGGCTGATTGCGCCTGAAACCGTTCGAAACGCATTTATACTGACCATGCTGGCAGCCCTGGGTTTAGGCACCTTTCTGATTATCAAAGGCGGGGTTGTGATCTTGTATATTGTGATCGCCTCTCTTCTCGGGGTTCTTTGTTACAGTGCCGGCCCCTTTCCTATTGCGTCCAACGGCCTTGGCGAAGTGTTTGTATTTATTTTTTTCGGACCTGTGGCAGTGCTGGGCACCTATTACCTCATGGCCGGATGCGTAACGCCGGCCGTCTTCATCGCATCTGTGCCTGTGGGCCTCTTGGTCACAGCTATTATCGTGGTCAATAACCTGCGGGATATCGGAACAGATGCCAGGGCAGGCAAAAGAACCCTGGCCGTGATATTAGGCCCCTGGCGGACCAAGGTGGAATTTGTGTTTCTGGTCCTTTTTTCTTTTTTGATTCCCTGTCTGATGTTTGCCTCGGGCCGCTGGTCCTGGCCCATTCTGCTGCCTCTGGCAGTATTCTGGAAATCCTATCCTGTATTTAAAACCATTTTTGAACAGGATGGAAAAATTCTTAACCTGGCCCTTGCAGACACGGCAAAGCTTGCATTGATGTTCAGTGCGCTGTTTGCCATTGGGATCGTGATTGGATAACAGCGTGTATCAATTCTTCTTGTACCCAGGCTTAGGTTCTGGTAATTTGTTACCCTTTAACTTATTGAAAGGATAGAGAGATGATAAAAAAAGTTGCTTTAATCATGAGTGTTTTAACGGCATTTGCATGTCTGTGCCTGACACCTGCCGGCGCAAAAGATGTGTACACTAACGGCATTGATTTCGGCTTTCCGCCCTTTGGATATGTGGACAAGGCCGGCAATCCAGCAGGATTTGACGTGGAATGCGCAAACTGGATCGCCAAAGAGATGGGTTTTGAAGTCAAACACCAACCCATGGACTGGGACGGCATTATCCCTGCTCTGAATGCTAAAAAAATTGATTTTATCGCATCCGGCATGAGTGCCACCGAAGCCAGGAAAGAGATTGTCAACTTCACCATACCCTACTATGAAGTCAGCCAGGTGCTTGTGGTGTTGAAGGACAAGACCGATGATTTTAACTCCTTTTTGACTACGGCTAAAAAAGTGGGCTCCCAGCGTGGCACCACCAGCGCCAAATTCCTTAAAGAAATGCTTGCCACAGGAAAATACAAATTTAAACTTATAGAGTACGATTCAACGGACCTAAGCATGGAAGATCTCAAAATCGGCCGTATTGACGGGTCGGCCATGGACTCCTCCATTGCCTATGAACTCAACAAAAAAGGGGCCTACAAAATTGCAGGTAGCTTTGACGTGCCCACCGAAAAGTATGGCTATGCCGTACGCAAGGGTGATGACAAACTTTTGAACCTGCTCAACCAAGGGCTGAAAAAGCTGATGGCTGATCCCCAGTGGCAGGTGCTTAAGGACAAATACGACATACATTAGTGCCCGACCGAAAACCATAAATTTTGTCGATTACGGCGTTGGTCTGAAATTTTAATCCTCAAAATACGTCATGTATTCCTCCGGTTAAAATTTCAGCCCGCCTTGTACTCGACAAAATTTCCAGGTTTTCGTCCAGACACTATATTAATATACAACATCGGGAACCGGGTTTTTTGCCCGGTTCCGTTTCCGGCCCCGGATTTACCATGCAAAACATGCTTACTTTTTTTTCTTCCATAACCGACTCCCTGCCCTATATATTTTCAGGACTGTGGATTACGGTGGTTCTCATTATCGGCGCCATGGGCTTAGGCCTTATGATCGGGATACCTTTTTCCGTAATCCGGGTTTACGGCCATCCCTTTGCCCGGCGCTGTGTGGCACTCTATGTCTGGTTTTTCAGGGGTGTGCCTGTGCTTGTACTCTTCTACCTGTTCTACTTTGGGCTTCTGGTCTGGCTGGACCAGGCGCCGGCATTGGATTTTTTGCCCCTTGGCAATGCTTTTTTTGCAGCTATCCTGGTTTTAGGCATGACGACCGGAGCGTATCAAACCCAAATCTTCAAAGGCGCAATTCTCTCTTTGCCCCAGGGTCAGCTTAAGGCGGCACGCTCCCTTGGCATGAGTGATATTTCAGCCATAACCTCTATTATTCTGCCCCAGGCTCTGCGGTTTTCCATTCCGGCCTGGTCCAATGAATACTCCATTGTTTTAAAGGATTCAGCGCTTGCCTATGTGATCGGGGTGGCGGAACTGATGTCCAGGACCCGGTCCGTGGCGGCTATCACCCACAAACCCCTGCCCTTTACCCTGTTTGCCGGACTGATATTTTTTATACTGACCTGGGTTGGGGTCAAGGGACTTAAGCGGCTGGAGCAGAAAGTGCAAATTCAAGGATATACCCAATGATATGTAAAAGGGGCAAAAAGATATGACACAACCCAATGGTACCGGACCAATTGTTCTGGAAGCCCGGGGGATTGTAAAAGAACTTGGCGGCAACACGGTTTTGAACCATGTGGATTTAACCCTTAAAAAAGGCGATTTAAAGGTGCTTATCGGCCCGTCCGGCTCCGGGAAATCCACCTTACTGCAATGCTTAAATCTTTTGCACATCCCCGAAAACGGACAGCTGTACTTAGACGGTACACCGGTGAATTTTAAAAGAAAAACCGATCTATATCAACTTCGCCAGAAAGTGGGCATGATCTTCCAGGACTTTAACCTGTTTGACCATTTGTCCGCCCGCCAGAATGTTTCCATTGCGCTGAAAAAAGTTAAAAAACAATCGAAAAAACAGGCTGATGACAGGGCATGCGAAGAGCTTACGCGGGTGGGACTGTCAGACAAAATGGATCTGTACCCGGCCCAGTTGTCCGGGGGCCAGAAGCAGCGAGTTTCTATTGCTAGAGCCCTGGCCATGGACCCGGAAGTGCTGCTTTTGGATGAACCCACATCGGCCCTGGACCCGGAACTGATCAGTGAAGTGCTGGTCGTGATCGGGGATCTGGCAAAGGCGGGGATGACCATGCTCATGGCTACCCACCAGATCAGCTTTTCCGCAGGCCTTGCCCATGAATTCGTATTCATGGAAAACGGCCGGATTACCGAGCAGGGAGCGCCGGCTGCACTTCTGACTGAAAACAGCGGATCACGGACCCGGGATTTTTGCGCTAAAATATCAGAACTGACCGGAGCCGAAGCGTGAACGACTTTTTTCCATTTATCATTCACCAGGTCATACCCGGCCTGAACACAGGTCTTTGGGTAAGCATCCAGCTTATTGTGCCCTCGGCCCTGCTCGGCCTTTTGATCGGTGTGGTCACCGGGACATTGAGGGTTTACGGTCCTTGGCCTGTAAAAAAGCTGTGTGATTTTTATGTGGCGTTGTTCCGGGGCACGCCACTGGTGGTTCAGCTTTATTTCTGGTACTTTGCCCTACCCTACACAAGTTTCTGGGGAGTACGCATTGTCATGTCCGCTGTGACTTGCGCTATTGTCGGCTTTTCCCTTTGCTCCGGGGCCTATCACTCCGAATACATCCGGGGCGGCCTTCTTTCAATTAAGACAGGACAGCTTAAAGCTGCCCAGGCTTTAGGCATGACACCCTTTACCTCGGTGAAAAGCATTGTACTGCCCCAGGCATTCAGGCACAGTTTTACCGGATGCTGTAATGAAATCATTTACCTTATCAAATACTCATCCCTTGCCTCCATCATCACCATCAATGAATTGACCGGTATTGGCCGGGGCATTGCCAAAGCCACGTTCAGAAACGTTGAAACTTTTTTGGTGGTGGGAGTTTACTACCTGATTCTTGTGAGCCTCGCCAGTGTTCTACTTAATTTTTTAGAAAAACGTATGGAAATCCCGGGCTTCGATCGCCGGGCCCGGTAATCCCCAATTTACCTGGACGGCCAACAAAGGAGGTCAACTATGATTACATCATTTTCTTTTGGTCAAATGGTTATTGGTGCGGATAAATACACCACAGACCTGATTATTCTCCCGGACAGACGCATCCTGGCGAATTGGCGCAGAAAAGAAGGGCATGTGCTTGAAATGGCGGATTTAAAACCCGTTCTACCATCCAGACCGGATCTGATCATTGCCGGTACCGGTGTTAATGACAGGATGAAACCGGCTCCGGGCCTTGCACAGGAACTCTTATCCATGGGAATTGAATTAAAGGCTCTGGCAACGGATGCGGCCGTATCCATGTTCAACACAACAATCGCCCAGACACAGGACAGAGCAGTGTGCGCCTGCTTTCATTTAACCTGCTGAACCGAGTTTGCCATGCCCCATACCAATCCCAACCACGGCCGGTTTAAGTTTTGCCCCTCCTGCGGCAGCAACAGCCTTGACCCTGACAGCGTAAAATCATTTAAATGCCGGGAATGCGGATTCGGTTTCTTTCTTAACTGTGCGGCAGCAGCTATGGCCGTCATCCTTGACGATCAAAACAGGATTCTGGTCACCGTGCGTGGAAAAGACCCCGGCAAAGGCACCCTTGATCTTCCGGGCGGATTTGCTGAGCCCGGCGAAAGCATCGACCATGGCTTGGTAAGAGAAGTAAAGGAAGAACTTAACCTGGATATTTTTGACCTTGAATTTTTCTGTTCATTTGCCAACACCTATCCTTACAATGATGTGGTATATCATATAACCGACATGGCATTCACCTGTAAGGTCAGGGATTTGTCTTTAATTACACCCATGGATGATGTGGCCGGCTTCAGGTTTATTCCGGTCCATGATCTTGACACCGGCATGTTCGGCATGGACTCGGCACAAAAGGTGCTGAAAAAATATATTCAAACATTAATTAAAGGTTAAATTTATAGCTGTTGCAGCGCACACCAGAGGAACCATATTGCGTATTCAGCTAATTTGTGGTTTAAACAATTCATGAAAAAAAGATATTATCGTTCCGGAAAGAAAAACTCCGAATCCAGACCATCACGTCCCATTCATTACCCCGAGCTCACGGCCGGGGCCGACAAATCATTGAAAAAAATCTTTAGTCAGATAGGTGTCCCCGAAAAACAGCCTTTCGTACCGGACCCGTTTCAACTTGAAGCCATTGAGGCCATCAACACATCGGACTGTCTTGTCACAGCCCCCACAGGTGCCGGAAAAACCTGGATTGCAGAGCAGGCCGCCAAAAGGATATTGGAAAACAACGGCAAGGTGTGGTATGCCACGCCTTTAAAGGCGTTGACCAACTCAATCCATGCTGCTTTTTCAAAAATATTCGGCAAGGAAAATGTCGGCATTCTCACCGGTGACATTAAGGAAAACACAAACGCAGACATTATCATCGGCACCACGGAAATTTTAAGAAACCAACTCTATGATGCCATGTACACAGGTCAGAACCTGAAATGTGACTTGATTATCCTGGACGAAGCCCATTTTCTTGGCGATGCCGAACGCGGCGTGGTCTGGGAAGAGATCATGATCTACCTGCCCGTGCGCATCCCGCTGCTTTTACTGTCCGCAACCATCGGCAATCCGGACCAGATTGCAGGCTGGCTGTCCACCATTCGGGACAAGAGGTGTAAAGTGGTGGAAAACACCCAACGGCCGGTTCCCCTGTTTCCTTTATTTTTTCATCCGTCGGGCACCCTTTATCCATTGCTTGAAAAAACGGGAACAAACGGCAACCGGACCCGTCTTTATAAAAAGGTCTATAAATTCAACCAGTCAGCTAAACGCCTGATGCTGGCCCCGCCGGGCAAACTGCCCAAATTTTCAGATATCCTCAAGGTGCTTTCCCATTTTGATTTGCTGCCGGCCATATTTTTCTTAAAATCCCGGGTAGAATGCGACCGGGCAATAAAACTATGCGATGGCAGCTTACTGAAGCATGCGCCTGAAAAAAAACAGGCACTGATGGAGCGGCTTGTACAGCTCACCGCAGACAATCCCCATTTATCCGCCCATCCCCAGCGGACCTACCTGGAGGAAACCGCCACGGCCGCCCACCATTCAGGGCACTTACCCGCCTGGAAGGTAGTGGTGGAGACCTTAATGGCCGAAGGACTTTTAGATGCCATGTTTGCCACCTCCACGGTGGCAGCCGGCGTGAATTTCCCGGCGCGGTCCGTTGTTATTCTTAATTCCGACCGATTCAATGGCCGGGACTTTCTGTCATTAACCGCCAGTGAATTCCAACAGATGGCAGGCCGGGCCGGAAGACGCGGCATGGACAACATCGGATTTGCCACACTACTACCAGGTAAATACATGGATGTGTCCCTTGTGGCCAAACTGGTTAATGCCCCGCCTTTAAATGTGGACTCCCAGATCAAAATTGATTTTTCCATGGTGCTCAATCTTCTGTTATCCAACACCCCGGAACAGGTGCGCACCCTGTTAGAGAAATCCTTTGCCTCCTATCTCATTGCCATTGGTGCAAAAGCCGGAAAAAGCGGCAGAAAAGCGAGAAAAAAGTTCGGCAACGACATGGAATATTTATGGCTGGATTTTACCGAGCACATGGACTTCTTGATCCAGGAAGGCTTTGTCACGCCTGAAGGGACAAGACCCGCCGCCCTGACCGAAGATGGCATATGGGCCTCAAAACTTCGCATTGATTCACCCCTGCTGGTGGCCCAGAGTCTTCGGGACAAACTTTTACCCGAACGCGACCCTGCGCTTTTAGCAGCCATGATGGCCGCGTTTGTTAATGAAAAAGAGTTCAAGGATGATATGTTGTTTAATACCGCTCTTTCCAAACGACTTAAGGATGCGTTTATGGTGCTGCGCCGGGGACTGAAGCCCTTTGCCATAAAAATGCTGCAGTCAGGATTTCCCGCGCCCAACCTGTTTATCCAGCCGGCCACCCTGGTTTATGCCTGGGCCCACGATACACCCTGGGATGAGCTGATGCGCAAGTCGGATTTTGCTGAAGGGGATTTTGCCAGGCTGATCCTGAGAACTGCGGAAAATCTGCGCCAGATGACTCATCTTAAACAGGATTTCCCTGTTTTTGCCAAAACAGCGGCTGAAGCCATTGACATGATACTCAAATCGCCTGTGCTCACAGTGTGACAAAAAATAAGAGCCTGTTTGGGAATTAATGAATCGGCTCTAAAATACAGGAGGCCATATGTCCGAAGATACTAAAAAAGTTATTTACTCAATGATCAATGTGAGCAAATTCCATGGCACTCGCCAGGTGCTCAAGGATATTTCACTGTCCTATTTTTACGGGGCAAAAATCGGTGTGCTGGGCCTTAACGGTTCAGGCAAGTCATCACTTTTAAAAATTCTGGCAGGCGTAGACACCGAATTTGTAGGGGAAACCATTTTATCCAAGGGATTTACCGTGGGCTTTCTTGAACAGGAACCCCTGGTGGACTCGGATAAAACCGTACGGGAAGTGGTGGAAGAAGGGGTTCAGGAAACCGTAGACCTTTTAAACGAATATGAAAAAATTTCTGAAGCCTTTGCCGAACCCATGTCCGATGATGAGATGGACGCGCTGTTGGAAAAACAGGGAAAACTGCAGGAAAAACTTGACCACATAGATGCCTGGGACCTGGATTCCCGGCTTAAAATGGCCATGGACGCCCTTCGCTGCCCACCTGAAGAGACGCCTGTCAGCGTGATCTCCGGTGGCGAAAAACGCCGGGTGGCCCTGTGCCGCCTGCTGTTGCAGAAACCCGACATTCTGCTTTTGGATGAACCGACCAATCATCTTGACGCCGACTCCGTGGCCTGGCTGGAACAGCATTTAAGCCGGTTTGAAGGCACGGTCATTGCCGTCACCCATGACCGCTATTTCCTGGACAATGTGGCAGGCTGGATTCTGGAACTGGACAGGGGCCAAGGCATCCCCTGGAAAGGCAACTACTCTTCCTGGCTGGAACAAAAACAGCAGCGTCTGGCAAAGGAAGAAAAAAGTGAGAGCAAGCGCCGCCAGACGCTGGCCAGAGAGCTTGAGTGGATCAAGATGTCACCCAAGGGCCGGCGCTCCAAATCCAAGGCCAGAATTACGGCCTACGAAGAGCTGCTTAAAAAGGACAGCAAACAGCAGGAACAAAAAATGGAAATCTTTATTCCGCCGGGACCACGGCTTGGGTCAAAGGTCGTTGTGGCAAAAAATGTTGCCAAAGCCTTTGAGGACAAACTGCTGGTGGAAGATATGAACTTTGTCCTTCCACCGGGTGCCATTGTGGGTGTGGTGGGTCCCAATGGAGCCGGCAAGACCACGCTGTTTAAAATGATTACCGGAAAGGAACAACCCGATTCCGGCACCATTGAAATCGGCGACAGTGTGCAGGTTGCATATGTGGACCAGGAACGGGATACCCTGGACCCTGAAAAAACCATTTATGAAGTGATCTCCGGCGGAAGTGATACCCTTTTGCTGGGGGACAGAGAAATCAATGCCCGGGCCTATGTGGGCAAATTTAACTTCTCCGGCTCCGACCAGCAGAAAAAAGTTAAAGATATTTCAGGGGGTGAGCGCAACCGGGTGCACATGGCCACCATGCTTCAAAAACAGGCCAACCTACTGCTTTTGGACGAACCCACCAATGACCTGGATGTCAATACCATGCGGGCATTGGAAGAAGCCCTTGAAAACTTTGCAGGGTGTGCTGTGATCATCAGCCATGACCGGTGGTTCCTGGACCGCATCGCCACCCATATCCTTGCCTTTGAAGGCGACAGCCAAACCCTGTTCTTTGAAGGGTCTTATTCAGATTATGAAAAGGATCGCAGAAAACGACTGGGGATAAAGGAAAGCCAGCCCACAAGGATCAAATACCGCCAGCTGACTCGATAGAAACGGTTTGTGGATTAATATTAACCAATTTAAAGCCCCGGCAGGTGAACGAGCCCGCCGGGGCTTTTTTTTGGAACGAAAGGAAAGGCACAGTTTGAAACACAAGTACTGCTATGAAATTATTGTAAAATGATAGATTTGGTAATTAGGCCTTCTCATCAAACAGAAAACCGGCAAGATCGCTCATTTTATCTTGTAAAGCAAGCATCTCTTCGGATGGAAACTGGCGAATCAGCTCTTCAGATTCCTTATCGAAAATCTTAACAACGACTTCATTGTTTTCTTCATCAACCGAAAAGCTTAATTTGGTTTGAATAGTCTCGGACATCTCCTGAAAAAATTCTACCATCTCTTTGACCTCGTCAGTGGTCATCTGGGGCCCAGTGGTTTGCTTTGAGGACTCTTTAGTTTCCTTTACTTCGGTATTTTCAACAGTATTCTGTACGTTCTGAAGCTTATCAACGGAAATCAAAGGCGTACGTTCCTGGGTGGTTTCCTGCGCTGTAAGCGATGTTGCGGTCATGGTCATTCCCTTGTGTCTCCTGTCTTCATAGGCTGCCGGTTCGGAAGGCAAAATATTTTTTTGTATTAAACCCTAAAGATGATTTTCGGACACATTTTGAATAAACTTTAATTAACAGAACAGATTTTATCTATTTATTTTTATAAAAAAACAACTTTCACTGCCATGGACTCGAATTTAGTTGCAGAATCGAAATATACATTAGCTTTACACACAAAAAAGATGGTTGCATAATTGCAAACATTTTTCAAATTCTATCTGCTGAAGCAATCAAAAAGGGAGCATCAACCAGTGGCAATTATGCGATCTCAACTGAATAAATCCATACAAAATGTTTGCAAAAAAGCGTTTTATATGATTTAAATTGAGCATAAATATAAAAGGATTCTGCAACATGTCCCAAAATGAGAAAAACACCCCGTTGAACAATGACACCACAAAAATCATCCTGGATTCAATTTCAGATGGGGTATTTACCATTGACTACAATTGGAAAATAACCTCTTTTAACAGGGCTGCCGAGGAGATTACCGGCATCTGCAGACAGGATGCCATAGGTTGCCATTGCTGGGATGTTTTCCGCTCCAACATGTGTGAACAGGGTTGTGCCCTGAAAAAAACAATGAATCAGGGCAAACCATTTGTATCAAGCTCCGCATATATTATTAACAGCCAACAGAAAAAAATTCCTATAACTGCATCCACCTCCCTGCTCATTGATAAAAATGGTGAAATTCTGGGTGGGGTGGAAACCTTCAGGGATCACTCTGTGGTGGAAGCCTTAAGAAAGGAACTGACAGGAGGAGTCCGGGTAGGCGACATGGTGAGCAACTCCAGTGCCATGAAAAATATTTTTAATATCCTTCCCCAAATTGCTGAAAGCGATTCATCCGTTTTGATCGAAGGAGAAACTGGTACGGGAAAAGAGTTAATGGCCAAGGCCATTCACAACACCAGCCACAGAAAAGATTGCCCCTTTGTGGCAATTAACTGCGGGGCCCTGCCGGACACTTTGCTGGAATCGGAACTATTTGGATATAAAAAGGGGGCATTCACCCATGCAGTTAAAGACAAACCCGGCCATTTTGCCCTGGCAGACAATGGTACGATATTTCTTGATGAAATCGCAGACACAAGCCCGGCCTTTCAGGTCAGGCTGCTTCGGGTACTTCAGGAACGCGAATATATTCCCCTTGGCGGCATAAGCAAAGAGAGTTCCAATGTCAGAATCATTGCCGCCACCAATAAAAACCTGACAACCATGGTGGAAAACAAAGAATTCCGTCAGGATCTTTATTACCGCATCAATGTTATTAAAATATCCCTGCCGCCCCTGCGCCATAGAATGGAAGATATACCCTACCTGGTGGATCAGTTTGTCTCCCGGTTGAACCTGCGCCGGAACAAAAATATCCAGGGGCTTTCCCCTGAGGTGCTTGCCGCATTCATGGCCCATGATTTCCCCGGAAATATCAGAGAACTTGAAAATATCATTGAACATGCCTTTGTCCTGTGCGCCAAAGAGTTCATCACCATGGCGCATCTGCCACCTTCGATTGCAGCCAAATCAGGACCGGAAACCGGTGAACATAAAAATCCGGTCGTTGCAGCACAGATCAAAATGATTACAGACGCATTGAAACGGAACAACAACAACCGAAATGCTGCAGCCCGGGACCTAGGGATACACAAAAGCACCTTGTTCAGGCGCATTAAAAAACTGGGAATCCAATTATAAAAGAGCTTATCCTTGCAACCGGAAAACATTTATAAGTCTCTTTTTTGCAACGATGACGACACCCCCAGGGTCTACCGATGGAAAAATATGCAAGCCCGGCGGGGTTTTGCCTCTGTTGTTTCCCTGTGTTTGTTGAGGCACAGCCTTTGCATTTTTAATATCAGCAAAAAAAATTCCTGGAGGAGGAGATCATGAAAATTGCGATTACCACTTGGGGAAACCGGGTCTCTCCTGTGTTTGACGCAGCACAAACCCTTTTAATTGCAGATATTGAAAATCAAAGCATTCATAATAAAAAATATGAATCTTTCCAGCCGGACGATATCATCGCCTTGGCAGCGCTTTTAAACCGTGAAAACGTCACGGCCCTGGTTTGCGGGGCAATTTCAGAAACCTATGCGACCCGGCTTATTGAAAACAGAATCCGCATGTTCGCCTTTGTCACCGGCAATACTATGGATATACTGAATTGTCTGGCTATAAATAATATTATTAAACCGGCGTTTATGATGCCCGGATGCACGCCGATGCCGGGGACGCCCTTGGCCTGATCCCGTCTCACAGAATCCGGGATATTTTTAAATTAGATATTTAGGCGTCAACTGCGCCATATCCATGCCGATAATCATATACAGTCCCAAAATCGCCAGGGGCAGAGCAATCATATAGGCAGGCCCCAGCTTCTCTTTGAACAAAAGTGCGCCTGCCAGGGCCATAATAAAAACCTGCAGGTTTCCGAGAATGGTGGCAAGGCCCGGCCCCACATATCCGATGCAAAAATGCCAGGAGATAAGATCCAAGGCAAAAACAAGCCCGCACCCGACAGCCATTAGACAGGGCCTAAGACCGATATGTTTAAATTCCTTATTTAAAGCACATGGGACCAGAAGAAACAGGCAGCCGAAAAACACACGGTAAAAGGCTGAAATTATGGGATTCACATGGGATAGTACCACCATCACACTTGAAAAACTGATGATTATTGCACCTAAAAAAATACCGGCAACCGGCCGGCTGACTAAAACCGTCATAAAAAGAACCGTTAGGTGTTGAAACCCAAGCCTTTATTTTCGTTGATTATTTGTTATTTTCACTGACTATTCTGGATTAATATATCGTTTTCTTAATATTTTGCAATTTATTAATATCTGATAATTTTTTTTAAACAGCCTGTCACATGGATAAAGTACGGCTATTCGCAAAAAAAAAAAGTGCGGACAGAAATCAGTTAATCACAAATAGTTAAGATCACATAGATTCCTTCATTACATACGAAAGATATAAATTTTAAACCAAATTTAAGATTTTATATTCAAAAAATTTCCCTGAAAAATACAATATATGCTCAAGGCATAGAGAACAGTTGCCGTTAGAATAATCTCCTGATCACTTTTTTTGACCTGATTTCGACCATGTTTTTTAGCTTTGTACAATGCCTTGTCCGTCACATCTAAAAGGGACTGTACTATGATAGACACATCAACATCCACCGTGCTCAACCCCGGTTGAATATTTTACTTGATCTGTCCCACCTTTTTTCAGATCGTGGCAGGAGGCACAAGAAAGAGAATTGTCTCGAGAAAGGCGTTTGTCATGGTAGAGTTTTTCTCCGAGCCGGACTTTCCGGTCATCCAGTTTTTAGCATTTTGTAAAAAACAAACATTTTTCAAATTAAAAAGCCACCATTAAACCAGCAAAATCATTCATCTGTACGGCAAACGTTGGGATATCGATTTTTTTTTGAAAGAGAACGAGAAGCGCCTGAAAAAAAAGCACCTGCCGCCTTAGAACGAGAAGCGCCTGAAAAAAAAGCACCTGCCGCCTTAGAGGGAGGGAGGCGGCAGGTGCTTTAGGCATCTCGCGCGTAAGGAGGACGCGAAGCAAATATGCAGGGGGCTACGTTAACTTTATTTAGTGCATTCTTCTGCCTGCATAGGAGGAAAATGCCAGGCTGCTGCCGTCAAAAATTTTGGAAGAACAGCAGCCTGATGCATGATTATTAATGGTTGGGTAAAAAGTCCGGATACGCATTGCCACCATGTTCTGTGGAATCAAGCCCTTCTATTTCTTCTTCCGGGGATACCCTTAAGCCCATGGTAGAGTCAATAACCTTGAACAGGATAAAAGCCGTGCAAAATGTCCATGCAAAGCAGGAAACAATACCGATGCACTGTACGGATAAAATTTTAACACTTGTACCGCCGATATTAAAGATACCCGCAGCAAGGGTTCCCCAGGCACCACATACACCGTGCACGGAAATCGCGCCAACGGGATCGTCAACTTTAATTTTATCAAAAAACAGTACGGAGAAAACAACCAGGGTACCGGCAACGGCGCCGATTATAATAGAGGAACCAGGTGTAACATTGGCACAGCCTGCAGTAATACCCACCAGACCTGCCAGGGCACCATTCAAACTCATACCCACTTCAGGCTTTCCAAATTTAAGCCAGGAAACGATCATGGCCACCACAGCGCCGGTAGCTGCAGCCATGTTGGTGTTTACAAAAATCATTGCAATAGATGTATCTGCTGTAGTGGTGGAACCCGGGTTGAAACCAAACCAGCCGACCCACAGGATGAACACACCAAGTGCGGCCAGGGGAATATTGTGACCCAGAATAGGTTTAACACCACCGTCTTTGGTGAATTTTCCAAGGCGGGGACCAAGAACGATAGCGCCTGCCAATGCAGCCCATCCGCCCACAGAGTGAACTACGGTGGAGCCTGCAAAATCAATGAAGCCAAGCCCTTCAAGCCAGCCGGAACCGTTGAACAGCGATCCCCAGGCCCAGGAACCAAAGATGGGATAAATCAATGCGGATAGAACGGCACTGTACACTAGGTAACCCGTAAATTTAGTCCGTTCAGCCATGGCGCCGGAAACAATGGTGGCAGCTGTTGCGGCAAACACAACCTGGAACATCCAGAAGGCCAGTACCCAGGGATCTCCATCCACCTCAAAATCACTTAGGAAAAAACCGGTGGTCCCAAAAAAACCGGTTTTAGAGGCACCGAACATCAGACCAAACCCAATGGCCCAATAGAAAAGTGAGCCCATGGAAAAGTCCATCAGGTTTTTCATCATGATGTTTACACAATTTTTGGCACGCGTGAAACCTGCTTCCACCATGGCAAACCCTGCCTGCATAAAGAAAACAAGCACTGCTGCAACAAGGGTCCAGACGTAGTTGGCATGGGTCTGGACCAGTTCAATGGCCTCGGCATTAGTGAGCACTGTGGGGGCGTCGTCTGTCCCGGCCCATGCTGCTGTGATGGTGCAAGCCAACGAAGTCAGAATCATAAGTACATACTTCATGTTTTTTAATCTCCTTATTTCTAATTTTAATTTTATAAAGCTTCTGTTCCGGTTTCACCCGTACGAATACGAACAACATTTTCCACAGGAAGAACAAATATTTTACCGTCACCGATTTTGCCTGTTTTGGCTGTTTCTACTATTGTATCCACCACAGCCTGGGCTAGGTCATCGGCAACACAGATTTTCAATTCAACTTTTGGGACAAAGTCTGTCTGGTATTCTGCACCCCGGTACACTTCTTTGTGCCCTTTCTGGCGGCCAAAGCCCTTGACTTCCGAAATGGTCATTCCGGTAATGCTGATTTTGGCTAAAGCATCTTTAACCTCATCCACCTTGAACGGCTTAATTACTGCCACAACTTCTTTCATTTTTACTCCCTTTGTTAAATGTGCATTAAAACAACTTGTGCTTTCCGTAATCTAAGAGCAAGAGGAGTGCCAAAAATCATTTTTCTTTAATAATTCAGTTCATCTATCTGAAATTATTATAATTTATTATTTTAATTTTTCTAATACACCATTAAAGGAAATAACATTTTTGGAATATAATTGATTACATTATTGTTATTTCATATACATAAACAAAACCAGAGAGGTAAAATCAATACATTTTTGTGTTTTCATACATAAAAACAATGATTGAGAAACGAAAATCAGAAGATCAGTGGTTGTGCAGAATCAAAAGGGCATTAAAATTTCGCGCAGGGTCTTTCCACTGGAATACCCCCTGGAAAAACAATTATGTAGAATATTACAAGACCCCACGGCAAGCGACCACTGTGGAAATCGATACAGAATAGATGCGCAGTACCGGTAAAGCCGCAAATCCAGTTGCAAATCCCCAAGGGACTGTCTGTAACAGCCAAGCGCATCTGAAGGTGCGGACATTTTCCGGCCAACAGCATGTTCAATGGCCCGGGCTGAGAGAATACCGGATTTCAACGCAGAATAGATCCCCTCTCCCAACAAAGGCTCGGATAAACCAGCCGCATCCCCTGTCAGAAGCACACGGCCTGTTCCCAGATATGTTCTGCCATAGCTTGTGGCAATGGGATACCCTTTGACATCAGTCAGGACATCAGTTTTTAGCCGGTCTTTGGCATAGGCCTTCAATAAAGCCCGATTCATGGTCCCATTGGGTAACGCACTGAAGATACCAATATTCACGTGGTTCTTGCGGGGGAATATCCAATAGTATCCCTTAATATTCCTGGAGAAATCAAACGTCATGGAATACCTTCCTGCATTTTTCACAGGCACATCAGCTTCTATAGCAGGCAATTTAATAAGACGCGACCTTTGACCGCCGATAAGCCTGCGAACTTTTGAATTGGCACCATCGGCCCCGATCAGATGCCCGGCTCTGACACTATCGATTTTACCATCACAGGAAAGGGTCAGACTGACGCCATGATCATCCTGATCAAGACGGATGATCCTGTCTATTTTTTTAAACCGACACCAATAAATAATTTTTAAAAAAGAGTAGACGGCCTGTATGGCTTTTCCCAGGGAATAGGCGTCCAAATCCATCCTTTTGGTAATATAGCACAAGGGATCCTTGGCATTGACAATAAAAGAGGCGTTTCCAGGACGGATAATTTTCACCTCCCGGCAAATACAGCGGACAAAACACGAAATATCAAAGGGAAACAAAACCATGGCCTTGGGCGTAATTCCGCCGGCGCATGCTTTTTTCCTGGGAAAATTTTTTCTATCCAGCAAGAGGACAGACAACCCGGCTCGCCCCAAAAGATATCCGGCAGTTGTGCCGGCAGGTCCGGCACCTATAATAATGACATCATACATGCCAAACGTTTACCAAATTTTTTAAAAAGGGCCAAACCTTTTCATTGCCATGTTCCACAAAGATCACCTTAATCCTGCCTATTTTTAATTTCTCCAACCACGTATATACAATACGCGTCAATTTATAAATTTTTTACCATTGACAAAAAAGCCATCCCACGATTAGATATCAGACTAATCAAAGAATCGAACCAAGCACCACAACTGATCTTACTATTTATTGTGATTAGGCATACAGCTAATGCAGAAACGCGTTAAAGAAAAAACTGAAGAAAATGAAAAAAATGCAACCCAGGCATTGAGTTTATGTAACAAGGCCCGTGCCTTCATTCGTATCCGAAAACCCGGACAGGCGGAACCGTTGTTGCTGGCCGCCCTGGAAATATCGCCTAAAAGCCCCTATGTACTGGTAGCGTTAGGTGATACCAAACGAATGCAAAAACAGTTTATAACGGCGGCAAAATATTATCAAAGATGTCTTGAGGCAGACCCGCTGAATCCTTTTGCCATGTCCGGTCTTGGCGATGCATACAGGGGCTCCAATAATCTGGACAGAGCCATCGACATTTGGACCCAGGCCCTGGATGCCTACCCTGAAAACAACCTGGTGATGACCCGGCTGGCGGATGCGTTGACCAAAAAAGGGAAACTTACCGCTGCCAGACAAATATATGAAAGATCCATCAACCTGAATCCTGATGATCCCTTTGCCCTGTCAGGTCTTGGCAATCTATATATTCGCCTCAGGGAGTTTGACCTGGCCGGTCCGCTTCTAGAAAAGCTTGTAGCAAAGCAGCCCCAAAATCCCAGGGCCATCGGTGCATTGGCCAATTTTTACCGCAGACAAAAGGATTTTTCCCGTGCAAAGGCTTTGTTCGAACGGATTCTGGATATTGATTGCCAAAATGTCTATGCCATAGACGGACTGGCAGATTGTGCCCGGGGCAATAAGGAATACCAAAAGGCAAAACAGCTGTGGGAAAAAGCCATGACAGCCGGAATGAGTCCGGCCATCGCACAGACCCGCATTGCAGATGCATGTCTGCAGATGAAACAATTCGACCAGGCAAGACGGTATTATGATCAGGTACTGTCTGTGTCTGAAGACAAATTTGCCTTGTTTGGACAACTGCGTCTTATCGAAACAGAGCCGGGGGATGAACGCAATAAAATGATTGATGCGGCAAAAATTCTAAACCGGCTGTTTGCCCTTAATTCATCTGACCACCGGACATTGAGTGAATTTAACCTGTTCAGGACCCGGTATCCGGAAATTGATGCCCATATTCAAGTCTGATTCAGACCGTTGGCCTACAATTCTCAATCCGGCTTATATTGCGTATTCGATATTTTAAAAAAGGGGGCTATGCAAAATGACTGATAAACTTAACCTTCCCTCACAATCGGATATCCAGGCCGTTTTAACCCTTGACCGGGATACCCTGCCAAGTTTTCCCCAGGTCGCGGCCAAACTGCTTGAAGTATCCAAAAATGATGCAGCGCCTCTGGAGGAGGTGGCAAAAATCGTGGAGACGGACCCCGGAATTTCCATCCGGGTGTTGGAACTTGTGAATTCAGCATTTTACGGTTTGAGCAGAAAAGTAACCTCTCTGTCAGATGCCGTTGTCATCCTCGGTCTTGATGAAATCAAAAAGCTCGCCTTGGGTATCGCTATTTTTGAAAAACTATTTAAAACCGGTCATACAAAAGAATTTGACCGGCTGATGTTCTGGCGCCATAGCCTTGCGGTGGCGGTGCTGAGCATGAAAATAGCCCAGAGAATCGAATATCCAAACCCGGAAGAAGCCTATACAGCCGGTTTGCTCCACGATGTGGGTAAAATCTTCTTAGATCTGCAGGGGCATCGGGACTATGGTGTATTTATCAAGAATCTATCGGAATCCACAGACCTTGTTATTGAAAAGGAACGATCGGAAATCGGCCTGGGCCATGATGATATCGGGGCCTTTTTCTGCGCCCGGTGGCAGCTTCCCGAAAATCTGGTATTGGCCGTAAAATACCACCACCAGCCCTTTGAAAACCACGACCTGACCGAGGATGAAAAACAATTAATTGCCATCGTCTGTATGGCGGATTTCCTGTGTTGGACCCAGGGCATGGGATCTTTTGATTTTATCCGCCCCCCCATCCTTGCCCCGGAGGTGGAAGCTTGTATTAACCCCGAAAAAGTCGATATTATCAACTGCATTCTTGAGATGAACAAGGAGATCGAACAGATCTCAGCCTTTTACCAGTTTGTTTTCCCATCGGTGAACCAACTTAAGGAAAACCTGCTGTGGGCAAATATCAAACTGTCACGGGCCAATACAAAATATTACTACCAGGGAGACCCCACAAGCCAAACGCAGGCGACCTCCCTAAGCCAGGATAATATTTTGCCCCCGGACATCGCCTTTGAGATGGGTAAAGCCCTGTCCAAGGCCAAAAGCGTCAAAGATGTATTGGGTATTGTCATGTATCAGGTGGGCTGCATTTTCCAACCCTGCCACTGGTCCATCCTGCTCAAGGATACCAAAACCGGGGACATGATTTTTTCCGTTGTGGTGGGTACCAACAGCAAGCGCCTGCAAGGTGTAAGACTGCCCAAGGGAGAAGGCATTGCCGGGTATGTCATGGAAACAGGTAAGCCCCTGGTGGTGGATGATGTAACAAAGGACAAAAGATTCAGCAACAGAGTGGACAAATACACCCGGTTTAACACACGCTCAATCATTGCCACCCCGTTGAAAACCGATGACAAAATTTTTGGTGTCATTGAACTGGTCAACCGGATTAACGAAGAAGCCTTCAGCGAAAAGGACCTTGACCTGCTCTCTTCCATTGCCGAATATGCGGCTATAGCCATTGAACGGTCCTACTACAACCAAGCATTGACCAACCTGGCCACCCGGGACAGTCTGACCGGGCTTAAAAATAGATTCAGTTTTGAGCGGACCGTATCCGGCCCGGATGATTTCCAGGCCCGGTTAGGCCGGGTTTTTTCCATCCTTATCCTTGTGGTGGAGGGTCTTACAAATCATTACGAGACCCTGGGACAGGACGAATGTGACAACGCAGTCAAGAAATTGGCCGCCATTTTAAATAAAACCAAACGGCGTGAAGATCTGATTTTCAGGTATGCAGACAACAGCTTTATTGCCCTTCTGCCCTTGACCTACTCCGATGGTGCTCAAAAAGCCCAGGCAAGGATCAAAAAAATACTGGCCCCGGCATCGGAGGAAAATAAACAAATTTTCTCCTCTATTACCATCCAGGCCCACACCATGGCTGGTGAAGATGCCGGTCAGCTCAAAAGGCTTGTGGCCCAGGCCCTGGCCAAGACCCGCCAGCCTGAACAAAAAAGCAACGTGCCGGATATGCAGGAAAACCTCCAGGGACTGGTTGAAAAGGAAATTGCACGGAAAGACGAAGAAGAGACCAAAGCAACATCACCGGAGCAAACCCAGAAAGAGACGATTAAAAATTTTGGAAAGTCCGTATTCCTGCAGGGTCAGTTCAAACGCCTTAAAACCGGAGAGTTTGGAAAAATACGCGTGGTGGAGGTGTCACTATCCGCCATTGGATTCAGGATATCAAAATCTCACCGTATTCACGTCAATGATTTTTTGGACATTGAATTCAACCTGGATGATATCAAAGGGGCATTGATTAAACGTAGAGTGGTGGTCAGAAAAATCCAAGGCAATTACATTTACGGCGAATTCTATAACCCGCCCCCTTATGCAAAAAATTTAGGCTTTTATATTTTTAGTTAGGGACTTGGCTTTTCATGGTTTCAACCAGTTCAGACACCAGTTTTCCCCCGGAGGTTCTGGCAGTTGGATTCATTTTTACCAGCTGTTCCCAGGCCTCAATGGCCTTGGGGATATCATTGAGGTCATGCATATAAACAATACCCTTGTTAAACCAGGGCGTTTCAAAATCAGGCTGAACAGCAATGGCCCTGTTAAAGGCTTCCAGGGCTTTTTCAGATTCATTGTTCCGTCGATACATCACGCCTAAGTCTGTGAGGACATGTGGATTGTCCGGTTGAATGGACAGGGATTTCTCATAGGCATTGATGGCATCCCCAAAACGGTCCAAATCAAAAAAGGCATTGCCCAGTTCGACCCAACCTTGAGGATTATCGGGATTTTCCTTTAAAAACGCCTGTAATTCCTTGATATGGGGATCTGCCATGGTTGCAAGGTCCTGTTTTTGATCGCCACCAGCCCCTTTCCCAGGTGTCGGCGTGCCTTTTGGCATATTCCCCATGGCCGGCGGCATATGTCTTTTGTCTGGCTGCCTTGAATCCGCCAGCTTAAACGATGTATATGCGGTGCCAATTAAAAAACCCAGGGTCAGGGAAATCAGAAGGGAAATATAAAAGGTCTGCCGGGTGATCATTTTCTCTTTTTTTGTGGTCTGATTCATTTTTTCCTGCTTTAAAAAATTCTTACATGTCATTGCCAAACGATTTTACCTTAACAATCACACATTAATCAAATAGCAAAAAAAATGCAAACGTCCCTTGAATATCCATATTGAAATGCCGGAGGTTGGTGACTAATTATTGTGGACGGTTATAACCTCTGCCTTTCTGAGGACTTTGCCGTCGCTGGTATTGATATAGCCGTTTTTAACGATTTCCAGCAGGGTTTCTTCCGGCAGGTCCGGGTCCTGCCGGGTGTCGAGAATTTTGCACTGGGCCATGTTGGCCTTCCCCTCTTCAAACCGGATTTGCTCAATACCATTTGATGTAAATGTGCGGTACAGTTTCCTGGAAATGGACCGGATGTTTTTTTTCATCATCCTTGCGGGCTTATCCAAGGGCGCCTTTTTGGCTTCAAGGTTGGCCTCCAGGGCCTCAAAGGCATCCATCACCTCAAAAAAACCAGACAGGAACCGGGTTTCCCGATCTGAAAAATCTTGCTCCTGCCGGTCAAGTTTCCGTTTGAGATCAGCTATACTTCGCTGAAAGCCGATGAGTTTTTCCCTGAGCTGCTCTTTTTTTTCAACAGTCATGGGTATCATTGTCAAACAGGGTCAGACAGGGGGCGTCAAATTCCGGAGACTTAGTCTCCAGAGGCCGGCAAAGCCGCTCTTCCAGTCCTTTAAAATCAAAATGATATAAAAATTCCCGGCATCCCCTTGAGACCGGATCCAGCAGCATTTTCTGGGCCTGGGCGATCTCTTTTGCACAAAATCGTTTTTGCCGCATCTGAAGGGCTGCCGCCCGGATGATCTCCTGGTTTGAGGCATCTTTGCCAATATCAAGAATAGAATAGGGATTTGCGGCCATCTTATGCTCCTATTGTTTTAATTTTAAACTGAATATTATCCACCAAGTCGTGAAACGGATCAACGACGGTGACTGCCGCCTTCAGCCTTTCCAGGTCCAGCTTTATAAGTTCCGTCGGCACATCCTGGGGATAGTTCATTTCGATAATTTGTTCCGCCATCTCAAAAAAGGCTTCCCGGATTTCAGGATATTCCGATTCAAAGGCCATCTGGGCTGCTTTTTGAAACTTCCGATTCCCCATTATTTTAAAAATCACATCTTTTTCCGCTTCCATGTTTGTGTCATCCAGGAGTTGAAGCGCGAATTGGTTATCCGGATCAAGATCAAGAGCCTTTTTCACGGTCACCCTGAATTGCTTATCCGTGAGTTTATCGTCGTTGTATTTTATGATGCCGGCCTTGACCAATAAAAGGGAACGCGCACGGGCAATTGGCCGGGACGGTCGTTTGCCATACAGGAAGGCCGTAAGGGCCTCATAGGAGAGTACATTGTCTCTATCGGGTTGAAGCATGTGATCTGAAAAACGGCCCTCAATGGCCGGGGCAGCTTCGAACAGAAGATGGGTTGACGAAAAATAATCCATGAAATTTTTCTGCCCTGATTCCAGTGCTTTCAGCCCGTATTCATACCGGATCAGTTCCCTGGCATACTGTGTGAACTCATCCGGTGTGTTGTCAGTATCCAGCCTGTCAAGACTTTTGATGGCGGATTCGATATCACCGGTTTTCAGCTCCCAAAGGCTTGAACCGGCCCTGGAATAATAGCCGCCGGTTTCTAAATAGTGTTGTTCATCCCTGAAATATGCTTTGTTTTCCCGTATCAGTTCAAGTATCTGTTCTGATCTGCCTGACAGGGCCGCATACCGGGAGGAGCAAATGGCTATCTTTATACCTGACCGTTGGGCAATGGCTTTAAGATCGGCTGCTATCCGGGTCTGGATATCAAAGCGGGCCATGGCGGATTCTTTTTCTACAGAGGCAGTTGCAGTATTGATTCGCATATGAGCCATACGGACCAACCGGTCACGAATTTCGGTCATTTTATCTTCATTGCCGAGGTGCCCGCCCGTCAGGCCGTCCAGAGTATCCACAGCATCCATCCAGTATTCTGACAGCTCTCCAAGGTATTTATCCCTGTCTTTGGAGATATGATAACAGGCAGCAGCGTTGAGTCGGATAAGTTCCGGATCGGCCCACAGACCTTTCACCAGCCGGGCAACGGCCTCATAATCCGCAGCCTCCCATTTTATCCGGGCGGAAATCACTTTGGAATACACCAGAAGGGCCTCAATACGGTCTTTCAGCTCCTGGCTGTCATCCGGTCGAATAAAGGCTGAAACCTGTTCCGCCTTTTTACATTTTTCTTCTATGCCGGGTTCGCCGGCGTTGTCTGCATCGGCTTTTAAATCCCTGTAAGCCTGGCCGACGGCGTTCATGAGCACCGTTGTGCGCTGCTCCGAAAATGCGGTATCCTGGAAATCAAGGGATTGCCACTGCGCCATTGCCCCAAGATAATCCCCGGTTTTGGCCAGGGCAAATCCGAAATGGTAACGTGTTTGGTCATCGAAATCAGCCACCATGCCAAACAGATCCAGGGCCTTGGGAAAAACCCCTGCCTTGGCCAGGCATACCGCAGCCTTTTGCAAAGCGGCCTGGTCTTTCTGTGTTTCCCAGAGGTCAAGGTGGCCGGCGGCGGCTTTTTCATACAACTTTGCGGCTGCCGCCATGTCCCCTGAATCAGCCGCAGCCCGGGCCTTGTCATATATCTGCCGGCCTGCGGTGAGGGCTTCAAGTTCCAAAACTTTGTCAGCTATCCGAGGGTCATCCAACAGGTCTGCCGCTTCTTTGAAGCAGTCAAGGGCCAGGGCCAGGTTATTCTCCTGTATGGACTGATCCCCCCTGGCAATGAGTTCTTTTCCCTTTAAAGCGTTTGCCTCCTTGCGGCAAATAGCAAGCTTTTCTTCTATTTTCGGGCTGTTCAGTTTTCTCTGGACTTTTAAAAATTTTTCTTCAGCCTCAATATAATTGCCTGCGTTAAACAGTTTTTCCGCTCGTTTCAAAAGGGTGTCAATTTTATTTTTTTTCTTGGCCATGCTCTACTCCAGAAAAATGCCGATGACTGCCCCGGTTTCAAAAGGGAAGCCGTTAACAAAACAATTATTTTTATCTGAACAATACCGGTCTGCAACCGACTGGGGCGTATCCCCCGGCCTCACCGTATACTTCCAATATCGGCGGTCCTGTTTGACGGCTATGATCTGCCGGTACATCTCCGGCACCCTGGTTTTATCACAGGGATACTTCAGCCTGTCCCGGCGGTTGATGGTGAAAATATTGAGATGGGGATTGCAGGTTATCAATACCGGATAATATATACCTGAACCCCAAAGATCCCGGGCAATGCCCCAGAGGGTATCCGTATCCTTGGCCCGGTATTCTTTCATGCAGGGTCCAGGCGGGTCGGGTATTTCTTCGGCCCTCTCTTTTTGATCTATATCCCCGGGTATTTTTTTCCGTACTGATATCAACGTTTCCACTGCTTCTTCAACACGGCTGTCCATACGTTCGATATGACTTTCCAACGTTTTTATCTGGTTGCCGATCCGGATTGCGGTGTTCTGCGTATCTTTGGAAACGTCATGTGTCCGGTCAACTTGCCCACTGTGGCGATCAATCTTGAAAGTAATTTTCATCAACCTGGCATCCAATGCGGCAATCGAGTCCGCCAGGTTTGCCAGGCGGCGGGTAGCGGCCAATGAAATCAGAATAATCGCCAATACCACCATGGCTGCGACACATATCCAGATTCCCCGGCCCCATGATCCGGTGGTGTTTTTGGGGCAGGAAGGTGCTGCCTGTTCAACGGCCTCGTCCGTATCCGGAATATCTGTTCCGGATACGGGTGGGGCCGAAAATCCGTCTTCCAGCAGCCTGAAGCAAACCAGATCAGCATCGCATTGGGGGCAGGTAGGCCGGTCTTCCGGGATATTGGAGAAGCCACAGACCGGGCAGGTGGTAACCCCGCCCATTTACCGGGTTATACCTTTCTGAATGGCTCCGGCCTGGCTATCATATTGATGAAGTACCTCTCTGACCTGGGGCATGATGGAGTCAAGGGTTTTGTTTATCAGTTCTTTATTTTTTCTGCCCATGGCTTCAATAATGGTACCCATGGCATTTGAAAATTGTGGCGCCCTGCCCGGGTCATGTTCTTCACACAGCTCTGCCGCTTTAACAATATTCATCAATACATTCAACACGGGAAATTCATCAAGGGTTTTTCCCATGTCCCGGATGGCTTGTATGTTTTCTTCATAGGTGCCGTGTTGATTCATATCCTTTAAATGGTCGATTTCCCTTTGCAGCCGGCCCCGTTCACCATCCGTCATGATATCTGAAAATTGAAATATAATATCTTCGGCATAAAACATCAGGGGATATCCGCAATTATCTTCTTCGGCCATACGCCTGGTTTTTTCAATTTTCATCTTTGCCAGATTATACACAGGCTCAATAACGTTACCGGTGTTTTTGTCAATCACCTTGTGGATATCGGCAACAATATCCGCACTGCGTCTGGTAATTTCATCCATCACATAGGTGTCATACCCGGCCTCATTGGCGTGGTCCACCATGGCTTCCAGGTCCATGAACAATTTTTCGTCCGCCTTGCCCCTGGACAGGGTTTTAGACAGTTCAACCCCGGGCAGTTCTGACAGGACTGCGGTGACCTCAACCAGATTATTTTCATCTATGGACAATGTCACGGCAATGGAAAGGGGGATTTCGGCAGCTTCTTCGGTCTGACTTTCGCGGTAATCCATGAGGGCGTTGTTATCGATGCCCAGCCAGAAATCCCCGATGGATTCATCTTCATTGTTGACGATGTTCAGGAATTTCATGTGGACCAGCCGCTGATTTTTATCCACCAGTTTGAAAACCTGTGTCTGTTCAAAGGGCAAAGGGGTGTGTTTTTCCGCAAACAAATACTTGTCCCCGTTTTCCAGAACCACATAATAGTCGTGGGCCGCGGCATGGACAATATCAAACACCCCGTGTTCAACTGTATGTGATGCAAGGTCAAAGTCGCAGTGGCTGCACCGCGTATCGGACTGGTTCACTATTTTACCGCAATTGAGGCATTCATAGGTATCCGAAAGCCTGTGGCTCAATATTGCGGCCCCTTCGGCAATGGCCAGCATGGGTCTGTCATGCACCAGTACTTTTGAAGATCCGAATTCTTTTTTTAACGCCTCAATGATGCAGGGAATCTGGGAACTGCCCCCGACCATAAGCACATTGTCAATCATATCCGGTGTAAAATAAATATCTGCCAGGAGGTTCCGGGTCAGGACCAGTGCATTGTCCACCATCGGCTGCATCAGGATTTCAAACCGGTTCCGGGTCAGGGTTACATCCACATCCAGCAGGTCGCCGTCCGCATCCTTGAGCAGGCCTAAAATTTCGATATAGGCTTCCTGGTCTTCACTGAGGCGGATCTTGGCGTTTTCAACCGCGCTTTTCAATTCTCCCCAAAAACGGGTGCGGATATTGGCATCCAATTCATCCAGCATCCCTTGAAAATCGTCAATCTCGTACTCCCGGGCGGTTTCTTCCAGCACGTACTTTTCTATTTCCCGGTCAATATCCTCGCCGCCCAGCCACATGTTGCCGCCCTTGCCCTGTTCAATAAACTGCCCCCCGCTGATGGTCAGTACGGAAAGGTCAAAGGTACCGCCGCCGAAATCAAATACCAGAATGGTTCTGGCGTCGTCCTGGCCGATTTCATCTACGCCAAAGGATATGGCCGCCGCCGTGGGTTCGGGCAGCAGCCGCTGCACCTTTATCCCGGCCAGGGCCGCAGCAGCCCTTGTGGCATGCTTCTGTTTGTCATTAAAATAGGCAGGCACCGTAATTACGGCATAGGCCACCTCATCATTCAGCCGTGCCTGCGCATCCTTTTGTATTTTTGCAAGTATTTTTGATGAAATTTCTTCCGGGGTATATTCTTTGTCGTTTAAACGGATAACCAGACTGTTGTCCGTACCCCTTTCCTGGTTGGTGATGATATTGAACTGTCTTGGATCTTCTATGATCTTTTTAACTTCGGGATTGGTTATGCTCCTGCCCATAAGGCGTTTTATGGCTGTGACGGTGTTCTTTGGATCCTGTTTTATCCATTCCAGGGCATGTTTGCCCACGATAATTTCACTGCGGTTCACCACCCCCAGTATTTTTTTATTTTTAACGCTGACACAGGACGGGGTAATGGCGTCGCCCTCACTATTTTGTAATATGTCAACATGCAGCTTTTTCACTGCTGCGGCGGAGTTGGTTGTCCCCAGATCAATTCCTATTGATTTTGTCATACCTTTCCTAAATATCCTGATATAGCCAACACCTCTGCCGGCCGGATTTTGATGCACCCTGAGAGCTTGTTTAAAAATTGATGAATCGGCTGCAATCTCATGAGGCTTCGCTTCTATCCCCTAATTTTCAAACAGGCTCTGAAGGTAACAGCCATATAAAAATAAAAGTTCAGATCGTAATTTAGACCCTCAATTATCAAATTTTTTCCGTAGTTACAAATCTAAACTTTTAGGTGTGGCCTAACAGGGATAAGTCTTGGGAGCATATTTGCCCAAAAAATAGAACTTGTTTACAGGTAGCCCACGCCTTAAAAAAAATTTCAATCTGGGAAAAAATTAAAAAACATTGTCTGTCCCCAATTTTAATTTGACTCAAAAGCCCCTTTGATCTATATTCCCTCTCGTTGTTGCGGGGTGGAGCAGTCTGGTAGCTCGTCGGGCTCATAACCCGAAGGTCATTGGTTCAAATCCTTTCCCCGCTACCAAGATAAATAAAGGCTCTCAGCGTTTTCGCTGGGAGCCTTTGTAGTTTGTCCCCACACCTTTGAATAAGGCTCACCTGCTTTCCTTAAAATTGGGGGAGATCTTTCCGGCATCACCGAGGATAGGTCAACCGAATTCTCGGTCAACCTTCTGCATTTAACCACGCCGTTTTGAGCCTAATATGAGTCATCATGCTCTGAATTGGCATGTAAGGCGGGTTGTCAGGCGGTGGCTCTGCGGCATGGATAAGAAAAGTCCCCGGTAGTGGATACTAACACTCGATGATCAAGTTTTTGTTAATTTGCCCAACTTCGGCGTTGGAAACAATTTTTAATCCTCAAAATATGTTGTATATTCTTCCGGTTAAAAATTGTTTCCGCCTTGAATTTGAACAAATTCCCTAAAAACTTGATGATCGAGTAACAGAGGTCTGAGCTGGTCTGATCACTGGGTCAATTTTGTTTGCCGCTACCGGGTCATTTGTTTTGGCCATTGAAAAAATTACCGTTTGATAATCTTGGTGTCATGTTCTGGTTAAAATTATATGGTACAAAGAATTTACCGTTGGGAATGCTCAATTTGCCAGGAGCACAAAATGTCCAACTTTACATAACCCCCTCTCCTTTTTAACCGGACTGTCCATTATGGATGGTCCGGTTTTATTTTGGCCCCAAAAAAAGCAGAGCCATTGCTGACCCTGCCTTTTTAAAATCATATGACGCTTAGATTAAGTTTTTTCTTCTGGATAAGGGTACCGTCCAGGTTCGTGCGTAAATGCACTCTAACAGAACCCCCTAATCTCGACTTTTAGTTTAAAGTTAAGATTAGGGGTGGAGCTCTTGCCGCAATCCGAAGAACTGGCAGATAAAGTCAACGCCTTTTTGGGACGGCGGCTTGGTGACACATAATAGACATAGTCAACACCCAACAACAAAATTAGTGACCGCGGAATTGAACCCGATAGCGTTTTTAAATATCATGTAAATACAGTTGATTATAATGATTTGGTTGGCGTTGCACGGTCTCTGCACATTCAATTATGAAAAATATTAAATAATTCAAAAACATCACGCGGTTGCCAAAAAACATCTTCGTACTGCGAAAACTCTGTAATTGTTTCACTCTTCATAAAGAAAGCCTATGTGATATAATTGTTAATCAAGCTATTAGGCCGTTTCATATGTTTTTTATGATGCAATTTAGTCTTTTGTTGCCGAGATACCAATAATTATAATATAGAGGTGGGAGGTCACTTGCTATTTATCAAGTTGTGATTCCTTATCGTGGATATCACAAGTCAAATGGGGTCCAATTTAGATGTGATAATTCAGTCGCTTAAAATCATATCCTCAAATTTAAGGAGAAGGCTGTGAATGAAAAACAATTGCACTTATTATCGAAGGCCAAGGATGCGGCTTTAAATTCGTATTCACCTTATTCAAAATTTCGAGTGGGTGCCGCTGTTTTAGCTAATGATAAAATATATCTAGGCGCTAATATTGAGAATGCGTCCTTAGGTCTGAGTATTTGTGCTGAAAGAGTTGCTTTAAGCAACGCTATATTTAATAAAGCCAAGGATATTGAGGGGATTGCTGTCTTTTGTATCGATGCAAAAAAAATAGATTCTAAGACATTTTTTATACAGTCTTTGCCTTGTGGCGCATGTAGACAATGGATTTCTGAATTAGCACCAAATGCATGGATCGTAACAAATGGGAGTGAAAATCCTTTATCCTTGAAAGATCTTTTACCCAATGCATTCAATTTTAATCCAGATTAAAATTAAAGTACGAATTCAAATCGGTGAAAAAGAGGAGTACTTATTTAGATAACTAAAAATTTATCTGATTATTGGAGGGGTGATAAAAAGTGTCATTTAAAAGAATAATAAATTACTTGATAGTTGCTATTTGTGGCTCATTTTCAATTTACGTCAAAAACATTATCGAAAATTTAGCTGCTCACACACAGTGTGAATTGTTATTTTATCCTCCATTAGCCGCCCTTGCTTTATATATCCTATTAAATGTTCTATTTTTATTGCCGTATTGTTTTAGGTTTTCGAGGTGCCTTTTTAAGGATGAAGCAAAAATTGAGGGGGACTGGATAGAAGAAGTGAATAAAGCAAATGTCAAATATTATACTTTTTTTTCTGTTAAATATAATTTGAAAAAAGATGATTATTCCATTTCAGGTATTGCACTTACAAAAGAGGGTGAAATACATGCATATTGGGACAGTGTCAGTTTGTCGTTCAACCCTAACCAGCATGAGTTAAAATATTTACACATATCTAAGATGCCAGGTAAAAATGATGTTTTAGGATTGACTCGGTTAACTTTTCTGTATCCGACAAAAGGATTGCCAAATGATGGTCGAGGATATTTTATTGATGTTGATGCAGAGCGACCTATTAGGGCAGATTTTAGCTTTAAGCGAGTTGATAAAAAAATGATAAACAAACTACTCGGTATAGATAAAAAAAAGATTAATTCAGATGACCGAGTGCGATTTATTAAAGCGTATCACGAAAATTTAGAGGAATGTTCCGGATGAGCGGAAAAAATGCAGAATACGAAAAAATATGGGATGAAGTGTACGGGCATGATAGGGATCCAATTAGGATGAACGTAATATATCCTTTGTTGGAAGTTGAATTTACAAAACTAACTGGTAAAAAAATATTAGATCTTGGTTGTGGGAATGGTAGCCTGATTCGACAAATTCAGAAATACAATTACAAATCCATTTGCGGGATTGATCAAAGTGGAGAATTTTTAAAAACTGCAAAAAAGAATATTGATTGTCGTGACACGAAGTTAGTTCAATCAAATATCTTGGAAAAACTACCATTTGAAAATGATAGTTTTGATAGCGTTTTCGCAATATTTGTAATTAACGAATTGCCTTTGCTATATAATATGTTTTGTGAAATTAATCGAGTGCTGGCTCAAGAAGGGTGTTTTTATATCGTTATGACACATCCGTTTTTACTACTGAGGAATTTTTTGTTCGAAAAGTTTACGGGTAAAAAAAATGAGAAATTTATTGGGAACTTGAATTACAAAAATAAAAAGCCAATGAAATACATATTGTCGACTGCAGAAGTGTCGACACCATTTTTTCAATATACTTTTGAAGATATTATCAATGTGGTAAATAATACTAAAATGGAAATAAACAAATTGAAGGAGATAGACACCAGTAGCGACCTGCTTAAAGAACATCTAAAATATCAAGCAGAAAAAAATGTTCCAAAATATCTTTACTTAAAGCTGACTAAAAAAATATCAGTAGATCACAAACTTTAATGCATAGAATGTAAGCTCATTGGCAAATCCCTTAGCCATGCTTTATCTTAAGATAAGAGTTCATAATATTTAACTCGGAGGATAAAGCAATGATTAAAAAGAGATTACCGGTTTTGACTGACTCAAAAACACTGGATGAAGTTATTGATGTATTGAACGATAACCTCAATGTCATAAAGTTAACGGCAAGGTTTTAAATTCATATGATGCTCCCTTTTGGCAATTTTATGTTTTCGTTCAAATTTACGCCCAGGTCTAATCGGTTCTGTTGCTCCCATAAAAAGTGTATGAATTTGCCGGATTAGCTGTTCAATTATTTCACGAGGTCTTTCAAAAAGTAAAAAGAGTGTATCTTTGGATTTTGAAATTGCCTGTGTCATATTCAATTGATGTTCGTGCTTTTTTTTATCATCCTTTTTCTCTATTACATCTTGAGCCGGTGATGCTAATATCCATGTAAGATTTTTTGCCAGGACTTTCGCATGAAAATCTTGATAAACGGACAAAACAGATGTACCGGAAAAATTTCCAATTTCAATACGTTCTTTCATAAAAAGGTAATCGACTTCAACCGGCCAGCGTTTGTGGTACAAATCCATAAATATTTCATGGGGAAACTTGCGTTCATTGGTCAACGATGTGATGAGCACTTCTATTTCACCAGTGTCAAGCTCGACTCGTATAAGGCGCAAACGTAAAGGCTTGGTATCAAGACCAATTTCATCACACTCTATTTTTGATTGGTATGATGCTTGGAGATCAATTATGCTTTCTTGAGCCCCGGACTCAACAAAATTTTGAACAACTTTCCACTGCTTGGAAATTCTTGCACAAAAATTGCCTTCCAGAGACATGATTAGGTTGAAAATCCAATAAGCAGGATAGCCACGATCCAATAACAGCAAATCATTAGGAAGCAAATTGAGCATATGGCTGTGCAATAGTTCTCTTTCCCCGACATGATAAGGGTTGATAATGGTGTCAATTGTGACTTTATTAAGGACATCAAACATTTGTGAAATACGTGCCATAACACAAGCCGGGCCTTTATTCGGCTTCAACATACCGAAATGTTGTCTAATCTCTTTATATTTAAACAATTTCAACGTACTCCCGTCTATGGCAAGGAGATTAAAGCCGTTCCATGTTTTTTTATGTTGGAAACGGTCATAGAAAAATTCAATGAGATGCCGGTTGAATTCTATGAAAGCATCGTATTTGAGTTTCTTGCGAGCAAGGGATAAAGCCATTTTTGAGACAAACTTAATTGGGATATCCAGCCGAAATAATGCCTTAAAATAATGATCCAGCTCGTCTTGATATGATCCTTTGATGAAATTTATGAAAAACAGGAAAAGAGTTTGAAAGGGAAGCTTTCGTTGGCGTATAAAATCTTTTTGGGATTGTTTGTGCCTTTCTACAAATTGGGATGAATTCAAAATTTCTTTAAGATATTCGATCAGTTCGGCACAAATCTTGGAAAGCAGGTTCCGTGCCACAATCATTTTGTTTTTGAACTTTTTTTGACATATTATTCTCCTTTCATAAGAAAAATTTTGAGTTGATGTTAATACTAAATATATCATAATATTCTGTATTTACAATATGTTTTTACTATTTGTTAACTTTATGACTGGGGTGTCCAAAAACGCAGTTTTAGGCCTATTTTTTTTGCACAGTTTTTGGACCCATCACGAAAAAACAGTTAATATCTTGGTACATTGTTGGGATCATGAAAATAAGCCTCAAACTCATCGTCCCCAACCAGATCCCGGCACTCTTCACATTCCTGCCATATGCCTGAATGCCTCTCATTGTAATGGAAATAACAGATGCTCTCGTGTTCGTGATGATATTGGCAATAGCCTCCACCTTCTATAGATACAAACGAAGTATCACAGCAAATCCACTGATCACAACATTTTGTTTTTACCAAGGGGGCTGAATCGTTGCCACAAAAGCGGCAATGTTCACCAGGGATTATTTTAGCTTTGAGTCTATCATATGTCATTCAATCATCTCCAATTTTTCATTCAGATTGGAAACCAGCATAACAAAATGATGTCATTAATGTAATATTTTTACTTGCAAAAAAACAATTTCATGTTGTAGATTCAAATTCTTAAACTTAAACATGGTGGTGCTATGAGTAATATTTCGAAATTAAAAAAAGTAGGCTTTCCTGGAAAAATAAAGCTGTTGATCGCAACAAGACCATTCGGTACCAGACAGCTGAGCTGAAACGTATTAAGGCGGAACGAGAAAAATACAAATCTGAACTTCGGCAAGCTCAAAAGGCATTAAAACAAGAACGTAAAAAAAAATCATCTCCGATCAATAGTAAGGAAGATTTGATTTTTATCTCTTTACGTCTGTTTTTGGTCGGACACGTTGGATTCAGGGCAATATCCAGAGTGTTGGGCATTTTGCAGACGTGTCTTGGGATCACCAAAGTACCAGCCCCTCAAACAATTATTAATTGGGTTACCAGATACTCATTATCAAAAATCTGGAACTATAATGGCCTTCCTTCTGTTTGTTTTGATAGTAATAAGCTTGTAAATGGCAGCATTTGGATAATAGATACCTCCATAGCATTAGGCGCCGGTAAAATTTTTTCTGTGCTGGAACTCAAAATTGATCATTATAAAAACAAAGATTGTGCCCCTACTCTGGAAGATATTAATTGTGTTGCAATTTCGGTGGCTAAATCATGGACAGGAGAATCTATTGCAAATTTTTTACAGCAAGTCATTCTCGTCACCGGTAAACCTGCTGCCTATTTGAAAGACGGTGGACTGGATTTGAAGAAAGGTATCAGACTTCTTGAGAACAGGGGTTTTTCAAGTTTTTCCATTGATGATATTTCCCATGTAATTGCCAATTTATTAAAAAATGAGTATTCAAAACATCCTTCATATGACGGATTTATCTCTGCGTGTGGCAAAGCCTCAAAAAAATTTAAGCAGACAGTCCTTGCTTGTTTTGCCCCTCCAAAAGTTTCTACAAAAGCTCGGTTCATGAATATTCATCGAATGGTGACATGGGCAGAAAAGGTGCTTCAACACTCTCCCTCTGGCCGGGAACCAAAGGGGTCTATCATCACAAAACTTAGAGATTGTTTTGGTAACCTTCCTGAGTCTAAGCAGTTTATCAAACGATTCCTCCGTGATACACGTCCGCTTTTAGAATGTCAGAAACTTCTCAAAGGTGCCGGTTTGAATATGGATACATACAAACAATGCAAAGAAACTTTAAAGACGATCCCTCCGAGATCTCCGGTGCGTATGGGTTTTATTATCTGGATGGAGAAACAATTGACGGTAAATAGTGCATTGGGTATGGGCAATATAGGGTTACCTATTTCTTCTGATAATATTGAATCTTTGTTTGGTCTTGGCAAAAGCCATGGTACTGGAGAAGTAAGAGATGCGAACCGAATAGCACTTCGTTTACCAGCTTTCTGTGGGCCTGTTAACAGAGAATCCGCTCGGATGATAATGGATGTCACTGTAAAAGAACAACAGGAGATTGAAAGTAAACTTTTATCCTTAACCCGGCAACGTCGAAATTTTTTACCAAACCCTGGAAGCTTGAACGACAGCTTGATTACAGAATCTGATGGTTATTTATCTATTATGCCGGTGCCAAAAAACAAAGAAAATACCAATAAAATTGTTGATATTAAAGATAGTTACGATAACGTATCTGGACCCATTAATGAAGTGGCTTGATAATCCTTTGCGTGATTGCATTCAAGTATTATTCTTGATTGTTACCAGACTCTTATGCTTTATTTGCCATTGATTTGATGGATGACCATTGATTACATTTTGATGGAAGTTCCAAATTTTGTGGAAAGAAAATATGGTGTTTTGGACACCCCACTTTATGACATTGACGATAACCTTGACATTCATATGCAAGGCGCCTGTGATAAAAAAACTCTATTGGAAATTTTGGTTCGAGCCGCCAGCCTCAATGATAGCATTGACCACACATGCAAAACCATAGAGGATGTACCTGGAGCTAATAATATCCGTTACCATCTTGGGGTTTTTTGCCCATCCCCCCCCCCCCCCCCCCCCGAAAAGTGCGGTAGGATCTTCGTTAAATGAATTGGTTATCCCCAGTTCCCAACTTTTGCCTAAAAGTTGGGAGTGAGGTTGGAATGCTCAGGACTATGAATACTAATTTTTTCCGGTCAAATTTTGATTGCGGTCACCACTGGAAAAAGAAGTCAACACCCACAGCGGCAGGGCTCATAGCGATCCATAATAGACATAAGTGTCGCCCATTACCTAAATCAAAAGAGTGTCCCCTTTTTGCGTTTACAGAGTAGGGATGAAAACTTTATTTAAAATCAAATAGATAGACAAGGACCCTCCAGTATGGCATAGTCAAATGAGAAACCTAACTCATAACCATACTGGAGCAAAAATGAGGGCTATCTCTAACGAAAAATGTATATCAGAAGGCAAACTGGAATTGCAAAACCTTTTTGAATTTGTAAATCAAAATGCAGAGTCTATGCAGTCTTACGAAATGGAAAAGAACATATTTCAGTTGGCCCTAAAAATAGCTTTGTCAGGAATGAAATATTATTTTGCCCAAAAAGGGACCGGTGATATCGGACCAGAGCTTAAACTTGATAATGATGTGATTTTAAAAAGGGAAAGTCGGCTGCATGGCAGAGATTATTTTTCGATTTTCGGTAAATTCAAGGTTCCGCGAACCTGTTATCGCTTAGAAGGCTATTGTGGAATAATGCCGCTGGATGCCCAGGCTGATTTGCCAGATAGATGTTATTCGTATTTATTACAGGAAACTATGGATTATTTATGCGTTAGGGATTCCTTTGATGAATCAAAAGCAACTTTAGAAAAGATCTTAGGAATAAAGATCAGTCCAAGTCGATTTGAAGTGGTCAGCCAAGATTCCTGTACCAGTTATAATAAATTTTATGAGCAAAAGCCCCCGCCTTCTAAGGAAAGCGAAGGAGAGCTTCAAGTGGTAAGTTTTGACGGTAAAGGCGTCCCTGTCATTAAACGGGAGTTGTCGGAGCTAAAAGCCCGTTTGGGAAAAGGTGAAAAGCGCCAGAAGAAAAAGGAAGCTCTGGTTGGTGTCAGTTATACAGTAGATAGAAACGTCCGTAATGCTAAAAACGTTGCCGGAAATTTGATCTATCCCGAAGAAAATCGAAACAATCGAGAGCAAAAAAGTGTGAAAGCGCAGAATATAAGACGCTTAGCCAGCCTGGAACGTAGTAAGGCGGATGTTATGGATGAGATTATCCAGGATGCTCAAACGAGGGATCCCAAGCACCAGCGACAGTGGGTGGTGTTATTAGATGGCGCATTGCATTTGTGGGAATTGGTTGGCCAGCATTTGAAAGGTGTTGAATATGTGGGAATATTAGACATTATCCATGTTGTTGAGTACCTGTATATAGCTGGCAATGCCTTGTACAGAAAAGGTGAAGCAGTAAAGGTAAAAAAATGGGTTTATAAAAAGCTCGTCGATATTTTGGAAGGTCGTGTGGATGCGGTTATTGATGGATTAAAACAAACCATTAGCAAACGAAAGCTTAGCAAAAGTAAATTGAAATCCATCAATGATACTCTTCGTTATTTTGAGAATCACAGGGAATGGATGAAATACGATAAATATTTGAAAGCTGGATTTCCAATCGGAACTGGTGTTGTAGAATCTTCCTGCGGACACACTGTTAAAGATAGAATGGAAGGATCAGGACGGAGATGGTCGATAAATGGTGCAGAGGCAACATTACTTCTTCGTTCGGTTTATACCAGTGAAGATTGGGATGATTACTGGGAATCCCATATGCAAAGAGAAAGGCGATTGATGAATCGAAGAACGTTTGAGGGTATTGGGTATCCGGATGATTACGATAGCGACACAGAAGACATATATTTACTTAAATTAACAGGCAGTTAATTTTTTTTAAGTAATACGCAGAAAGGTTACACTCAAATCAAAAACACCTAAAAACAAGTAATCTCGGAGTGTTGAATATTAATATGTCTGGGGTTCTGAAACCACTATTTTAGGGTTTTCTCTTAACATCATGTACAAGGTACGGTTTGAAACGTAATCACAAAATTTTAACCGTACCTTTTCATACAGATGTCCCGCTGGTTCAAATTAACTTTACTCCCAGTAATTAAACGGGAAATGAAAAAATGCAAAAGCGTTTTTAGTTACAATGATCTCGTCTAACTTCATCAGTTGAAGAAAGATGAGAAGCTGAAATCGTAACTAAATCTCTTCCAAAAATTCCTTTATGCGCCCAGTAGGATTCATAAATATTTTTCCAATAAATATCCTTATCATCATCATTAAGATGGAATTCATATTCTTCTCCAGGTGCCAATTCAACTTCCCCTAGATGATATAAACCTGGATCACAACTATCGCTGTTTGATTTTCCGGCTTTAACTTCATTAACAACAGTTCCAATAATTCTATCATTTAATATTTTCAATACGGCCATTTTTAGTTCCCCCCGTTTTTTAGCAATCTCATGTTATTTATCGAAATTGTACTTCAATATTTCGGATAGTGTTTGAAAGTCCGAAACACCCTGTTATCAAAGTTTTTAGGGACGCCGAATTATTATTTAAAACTCCACTCGTGGTATGAATATCAAATTAGCGGAATTCTCTTAACACGTATTTTATCCTATCAAGAGATAACTATTCAACATGTGCATACATAACACTTGTCTTATCATGATTATTTTCTATTTTAAGGTGGTATCCACCAGCAAAAGGATCATCAACCCATTGCCTACTCCCGCCAAAAGGACCTGACATTTTCATATGGCCACCAATTGTAACGGTTACGATCATATCAGGACCTGGGTAATTACAAGAATGGCTCCTACTCCAAGCTGTTGTACCACTCTTACAGAGCGCTATTTTTCTGCGGCCAGTGGCCTCGAAAGATTCACCAGGATCTAGTCTCACTTCGCCTTGATAACTCATGGTTTCACCTCTCTAATATAAAAATTACGGTTTCGATCTCCCCGATTATAGGGCTTTTGGTACAACGCCCCGAAAAGGGGCATTCCAAGTTTCATGAAGATATTAATGGCGTATATTTCGTACAGGAAATTACGGTTTGAGACGATCCCGCTATGATGAAACCGTAAATCCCTGTTTAAACACCTCCGTTAGTCCTAAATTTGTTTTTTGAGGCGGAAGTATTTAATCTGGTTTAATACCTTTTTTTTGAATATTTTTTTCAAATTCTTTTATTAACCTAATATAGGAATTACTTCCACCTCCTTCTGTACAGTACCAATTACAGTAATCATAAGCTCGTGCACGGCAAGCGTACAATTCTATGTGATCATTATGATACATCTCCTCGCAAAGTTCATTTTGGGCTTCCATACACTCGAAATGACATGCCATATGACACCTCCTTTTTTATAGCATTATCCACTAGCTTTCAGGTACAGAGACAGGGCTTCAGATTCGATTTTATATTAATTAATATATACCACAAAGTGGTATTGTCAAGATCGCCAAAAGTTAAACCAGCGGGAATATTTGAACAAAAATTACGGTTTTGAGATCCATTTTGGTGGCAGAACTATCAACTCCGGCAAAGGCGAGAACAGGGAGAGTTGACCAAAACACTCATGGAGGGTTACAGTCTTTACAAAGGCTAACATATATCGTTATCTTGGGAAAACCGCATGACTACCGCTGCGTCAAATGATCACTTTATCTACTAATGTATATTATTCCTGGGCAATTTTTGGTAATGACAACTTCCTCTATGCTATAGCAAGGCACCTTAAACATTAACTTTTTGCTCAAAGTTAATATTCGATAACGTGAGACTCACGATACAATTCTCCGTATGTGTGGTGATGGAATTGAAGTTTCAGCAATTATTGTTCCGGAGACCGCACTGGAAAAAGTATTGCGGAGTAATCAAAATCAATGCCTGAGACAACAATATGATGTGACTTGAACCGATCCTAATTTCTACCAAATCGAAATTTCCTGAGGCGAGCTTTTATGGTATTAACCGGATTATCTGAAGCTCAAAGCTCCTGACCAATAACAGATCAAGTACACATGTCCTCGGTTCAGGCTTTTTCCCGAGCATTTCTGAAAAAAGCCCAGTTTACCCCGGAAATTTTGTATACTGTCTTTGTCCTGATCCATCAGGATGGTTCCAACATTTTTAAAGGAGGACATCATCATGAAAATGTCACAGGCAATCAAGAATTTTCTGGCGTATCAAGAACTCAATTCAAAAAAACACCATCCAAAACTATCGGTACTTCCTGACGGTCTTCCAAAAGCAATTCGGTAGACGGGATGTATCGGAAGTAACGCCGGATGAAATCATGGAGTTTCTGGTCAAAATAACTGAAGGCCTGAAACCCTCAACAAAGAAACTCAAATATTCCCTTCTGAAAAGCCTCTTCAATTTTGTCCAAAACACTGCCGTGCCTGATCTCTTCAATCCATGTGACTCTGCTGCTCTATCAAAAACATTTCGAGTTTCCAAATTGCCGCCGTGGACAATCTTGGAGCGAGATGCCGTTGATGAATTCATTTTCAAAACGGAGAGCCCCAGAAACCGGTTGATGCTTGAACTGATGGCAAGGGGTGGAATAAGGATCGGTGAAGTTTTGAAATTGAAGCCTCAGGATGTCCAGGGTCGGAAACTTCATTTGCCCAATCCCCAACAATAGAAACGCCAGTGCTCATGGTTTTTTTCGGAACAATACAGTCTTTTCATAGACATTGTGGGGTATCTCTTTTCTTTATTTTTCCCTCTTGTATTTCAAATTCATACCGTTATCGACAGGCAAACGGATAATAAACTTTGCACCGTTACCTGTTTGAGAAAAAACATTTATTGTACCTTTATGATTTTCGGTGATGATAAAATAAGAAATAGAGAGTCCCAATCCCGTTCCTATACCAACCGGTTTAGTCGTAAAGAACGGATCAAATACCTTTGAGCGGGTGTCCTCATCCATACCCGGTCCATTATCCTCTATTTCCATGCAGACCATTTCAGGTTCTTTTGTTTTGTAAATTCTAATGATAAATCTGGGAAATTCTGTTTTAGCAGTTTGCATTGCCTCGGCACCATTGCGGAGAATGTTCAGTAGCACCTGTTGAATCTTTGCGCCGTCACAAGGCAGCAAGGGCAGTCCGTCAGCGTATTGTTTTATGATTTTAATAGATTTAAAGTCATATTGTTTTTTTAGATCATAGTCCGTGGCTGCTAATTCAAGAATTTCATCCATAAGCTGATCAGGATAATGGGAGGAAATAACAGCATCTGATTTTCGTGCAAAGCTGAGCATACTGCTGACGATTTCTGCTGCCCGGGTTCCGGAATCATGGATGGCATCAAGCATTCTGAAAATACCCCTTTTTTCCATAAAGGACTTAAGATCGTCCATGGTGATGCCGAGTTCTTCAGCCACTTTCAGATTTGCTGGCATATTAATATTTTCAAGCCGGGATTTCATGACATTGGCACTTTGTATCATGCCGGCCAAAGGGTTATTTATTTCATGGGCCATACCTGCGGCCAGTCCACCCACTGAAAGCATTTTTTCGCTCTGGATCATCATCTCTTCCATGCGTTTTCGTTGGGTGATATCTCGATCAACACCTCGGTAACCCATCAAGTTACCATCCACATCAAAAAAAGGGCACGCCCCTGTCTCCATTAAAACAGTATGCCCGTCTTTATGAATATTTGTATTTTCTAATCCCTCAAAAGCTTTGCGTGAAGCAATGATATTCTTAAAAAATGCGGAAATTTTTTTCGCTTCATCGGCAGGCATTAAATCAAACGGTGTCATTTCCCCGACCAAGTCTTGAGATTCATAGCCCAACAATCGCTTGATTTGGGGACTTGAGTAAGTGTAAGTCCCATTTCTATCCACCTCCCATATCCAGTCACTGGTAAGTTCCACCAGAGAACGAAATTTTTCTTTGCTTTCCCACAGTGCTTCTTCCGCCTTTTTCCTTGCAGTTATATCTTTGACATATTCTATTACATGAGTTACACGGCCCTTTTCATCCTTGACTGGAAAACTGAAAAGTTCTATCCAGCCTTCAGGATTGGTTTCAGATGGATAGGGGACGACTTCGGTATGCACATCACCCGTCTTAATTGATTTAAGTGAAGGACACCGTTGACATGGTGAATTTTTTCCCTGGTATACTTGATAACATTTTTTACCCACCAGGGGCATTTGATGACCATAAATTTCTTCCATCCATCGATTTGTTTTAATCACTTTGAAATTAATGTCTATAACGCTTATGCCGTCCTGAATTGAATCAAATATTTTTTTTAGGAATTGTTCGTTTTCCTTCATAATTTCTTCAGCCTGTTTTTTTTGTATAAGCTTTTTCTATCTCATCAAATGAGTAATGACAAGGTCAACAATAATGGCATTATGCCTCGCCCAGGCCTATTTCAAAACAGCATTCATTAGCAGAAGTATTGTGGAGGGGGGTATTTCAAACCCTCACTGAGTACTACATGAGGATCGAAATGTCCCCAATGTGGAATTCAAAATCCCGAACTATTAGTAATATTTATCACCACCAAGCACCTAAAAAATGAAAACTGGTACTTAATATTTATTTCCAATTTTAAACCCATAATCAGGATTATTCCGGCGGCGGGCTCGGCACTTGATCCGGCGGATCAAGGACACTATTGTCTTCCAGCAGTTTTCTTTCTAAGCTGGAGCTCATGGCAAGCTCAATGACATAAAGTTAAGATAATTTCAATTTAAACCATGAAGAGCATGAAGGACATGAAGATTGATTTTTCGTTATATCTTCTTCATGCTCTTCATGTCCTTCATGGTAAAATAAAATATTCAGTGCTTAACTTTATGACATTGATGCCGTACACGCTTTTGAATTGCTGCTACTGAAAAAAGGTTTCATGCACCTGCATTTTTTAGTATGTTGATCTTTTATAAAAATACAAAAATCAGGAGAAAATACATCGTGAACGCAACAAAAGCATATTCGACAAGATCATTTATAGTTATTGTGCTGTTTATGTTGACCATTGGGGGTGCGATTGGTGCCGGAATTTATTTTGGACTAAAGAAAACGGCATTATTCTTTGCACCAGGATCTGACGGCATAATCACTATTCCGGGAATTAATGAGACCGTTACAATTCAAAGTCTTGCTGATGTGGCTCGTTTTTTAGATATGGTGACAACACAATATGCTGTCGGTATTGTTACGTTTATTATCCTTGTTTTTTTAATTTTAAGCCTTATCCTCTGGGCTATTTTAAAATTAAGCGTGGCGTCATTGTTTGGCAATCTTGTTTCCATGCCTGCCGGCAAAAAAGACCGTAAAAGTGGTGAAAGCCCAAAGAAAAAAGATCATGTTGATAAACGATTGGAACAAGAGAGACAAAAAAGACTTTTTCTGCATTTTATATCGGTGTTACAACGGGAAGGACGGTTGTTGGATTTTTTTGCAGAAGAACTGTCTTTATATGATGATGAGCAGATTGGTGCTGCCGTTAGAAGCGTGCAGGAAGACTGCAAGAAAAGTGTTAACAAATATCTGTCCCCGGTGCCGGTTATTGATAAAGAAGAGGGCGATGTTGTTGACGTTGACTTGGGCTTTGATCCGAATGCCATAAAATTAACGGGAAATGTTTCCGGAGAACCTCCTTTTAGAGGGGTGTTGAGGCATCGGGGATGGAAGGCTGCAAAAAATGAGGTGCCCAAATTATCAGATGTACAAGATACCTCCATTATTGCACCGGCAGAAGTGGAAGTTGAATAAAAAAATTTTATTTATTTGTAGGAGTATGCCGTGAACGAGGGCCGATATATTGTTGGAATAGATCTTGGGACAACAAATTGCGTGGTAGCCTACTCGGATATGCAAGTTGAAAGAGCACCCAGGGAAATGGCGAAAATAAACCTCTTTAGGGTGCCGCAACTCACAGGTCCCGGGGTGGTTGAATTAAGAGATTCGCTCCCCTCTTTTCTTTATGTCAAAGAAGGCCATGAAGACAATTCAGACACCTTGCAATTGCCATGGCAGGAAGAAGAGACGATTACTGTTGCAGGTGAATTTGCCAGAGAACGAGGTGCCGAGGTTCCCCATAAACTCATTTCTTCGGCAAAATCATGGTTGTGCAATTCGGCGGTGGATCGAGAAACCCCCATTCTGCCTTGGGATGCCACAAAAGATATCGAGAAGTTGTCTCCGGTTCAAGCCTCATGTGCACTGCTCAGGCATATAAAAAATGCCTGGAACCATGAAATGGCTGATGATGATCCATCTCTTTGCCTTGAAAATCAATCCATCTACCTGACGGTTCCGGCATCTTTTGATGCCGTGGCCAGAGAATTGACGGTGAAGTCTGCCAAAATGGCCGGCTTGAAAGATATTGTCCTCATCGAAGAGCCGCAATCCGCCTTTTATGCCTGGATTGACAAAGCAGGTGATGACTGGAGAGATCAAGTGGAAAAAGGCGATCTTGTTCTGGTCTGTGATATTGGCGGCGGTACCAGCGATTTCAGTCTTATTGAGGTGAATGAAGGAGAAGATGGCCTCTTAAATCTTGAACGGGTGGCTGTGGGCAATCATCTGCTTGTTGGGGGAGATAATCTAGATTTAACACTCTCTTACTTTCTTGCGGCAAAGCTTCGAGAAAAAAAACAGAACCTGGATGCCTGGCAGATGAGAGGGCTTGTTCACTCCTGCAGAAAAGCAAAAGAGGCATTGTTTTCATCTGAAGGTCCTGATGAATATCCTGTAACGGTTTTGGGAAGAGGATCGAGCCTGATTAAAGGAACGATCAAACTAAGCTTGAAACTTGAGGATGTACAGCAGGTCGTGTTGGACGGGTTTTTTCCGGCATGCAGTCTGGATGACAAACCTGCGGGAAGCAGTGCAGCAGGCATGAAAGAATTTGGACTTTCCTATGAATCCGATCCCGCCATCACACGGCATTTGGCCCAATTTATATCTTCTCATACAGACGATCAAGGCAATCCAAGACTGCCGACAGCGGTTGTATTTAACGGCGGAGTTATGAAGTCCCCTTTGATCAGAGAACGGATTCTGGATGTACTAAAGCAGTGGCACAGTGCATCTGAAAGTGGAAAAATACGCCAAATCAATGCGGTTGATTATGATCTTTCCGTGGCGTGGGGGGCCTCTTATTATGGTCAGGCCGCTCGTGGGGACGGCATCAAAATACGAGGTGGGCTGGGAATGTCCTACTATATGGCTATTGAAGCTGCCATGCCGGCTGTTCCAGGGCTTGCCATGCCGACCAGAGCCCTTTGCATTGCACCTTTTGGCATGGAAGATGGAAGCCAGGCTGAAAGTAAGGATCGTCTGTTTAATTTGGTTGTCGGAGAGAAAGTCACGTTTGATATTATGAGCTCTCCCAATCGCCCTGACGACCAGCTGGGAGACGTGATAGATGATTGGGAGGATATGGGGATCACGGGGTTAACCTCTATTGAAACTGAGTTGGAAGGAACGGATGGAGGGTTTATACCCGTCACCTTTGAAGTCAAGGTGACCGAGATCGGCACACTCGAATTTTGGGCCTGCTCACGGGATGATGATCGCAAATGGCGTTTGGAGCTGAATGTTAGGCCCAAGGTGAATGACCAGTAGGAGATATAAATAGATTATTGTGGATTTTCAAGATAAACGATACGTAGTCGGAATTGATCTGGGGACTACCAATTCGGCGGTATCATACGCGGATCTGACTCACATAGACACAAAGAGCGCTGGTGCGGGCATCGGCAATGAAATAAAAGTCTTCAAGGTGCCTCAATTAACGGGGCCGGGTGAATTTTCCCTTGCTCCGGTGCTGCCTTCTTTCTTATATATTCCCGGAGAGTACGATGTTTCCAAAAAAGCACTAACGCATCCATGGAAAAAGGAAAATGATCTGTTTGCAGGCGTGTTTGCAAGGGAACACGGCGCACAAGTTCCATCCCGGCTGGTTTCATCTGCAAAAAGCTGGCTGTGCCACTCCCGGGCCGACCGTGAAGCCCCGATTCTGCCATGGGGATCGCAGAATGTGGATAAAATCTCCCCGGTCCAAGCGACCAGTGAATATTTGAGACATATTCGAAAGGCGTGGAATCACTTTATTAAAGATGAGGATTTGTTTCTTGAAAATCAAATTACAGTCATAACCGTTCCTGCCTCATTTGATGAAGCAGCTCGTGAATATACGCTAAAGGCAGCAAGAGAAGCCGGATTCAGTAAAAATGTCACGCTGCTTGAAGAGCCGCTTGCCGCGTTTTATGCATGGGTGACACGCCATGAGCATGACTGGCAGTCCCATGTAAAAGTCGATGATCTAATCCTTGTTTGCGATGTGGGCGGGGGAACAACGGACTTCACCTTGATCTCATTGAAAGAGGCGGAAGGAAGCCCGCGGTTTGAGCGGGTGGCTGTCGGGGATCACCTCATCCTAGGCGGAGACAATATTGATCTTACCCTGGCGCGTTATGTCGCATCAAAATTCAACCAAAAAGCACACCTTACCCCGGATCAATGGAAAACACTGAGCTATAAATGCCGGGCCGCAAAAGAAAAGCTTCTTTTGGACAGTGACGATAAGAACGGTGATGAAAACCGGGTTAGAATTGTATTAAGAGGCGAGGGACGCTCCCTTATAGCAAATACATTGTCAGCTGATCTGGAAAAAGATGAGTTGGAAGATATTTTGTGCAAAGGTTTTTTTCCGGAAGTTGAGCCCAGCCTTGTTAATGCTGAAAAATCGGGAAAGGCAATAGCCGAATTTGGTCTCCCATATGAGCAAGAACCTGCGATAACCCGCCATATTGGATGGTTTTTAGAGCGCCACCGCGAAAGTGTTAAAGCGACTCTGGGTAAAGAGCCCATACCTGATCATATTTTGTTTAATGGCGGCTCGCTGAAACCATCTGTGTTTCAAAACAAAATCAGGTCAGCGATTGGAAAATGGTTTTCCTGTGAGGATCAGGCGCTGCCAACGGTGTTGGACAATCGTGATCCAGACCTTTCTGTTGCCCTGGGCGCTTCTTATTATGGTCTTGTTAAACAAGGTATTGGGGTCCGTGTCGGCAGCGGCAGCCCCAGAAGTTACTACATCGGCATTGCTTCGGATAATTCCCAAAGTAAAACCTGTGGCGCAACGTGTGAAAAAATAATGTGCGTTGTGGAGCGTGGATTGGATGAAGGTTCGTTGATCGAGCTACCGGAGATGGAATTTGAAGTCGTAACCAACCAACCGGTTATTTTTTCAATGTTTAGCTCCAGTTTCAGATCCGGTGATAAAAGCGGCGATATTTTACAGGTCGATGACTCCTTGACACCACTGCCCCCCCTAAAAACCATTATTAAATTTGGAAAAAAAGGGGAGTCAAAACGAATTCCGGTTAAAATTGAGGCAGAATATACCGAGATGGGCACCCTTGCAATGTGGTGCCGCTCAAGCGTGTCGTCCCATCGTTGGAAGCTTCAGTTCCAATTGCGAGAACCCCAAGTCGGTGAAGCTAACGAGAGTGAAGTTTATGATGATGATACCCTAAATAATGTCCGCAATCTGTTGACGGACGCCTTTTCCGGATCTGCCGGCAATACCCAATTGCCTTCCGTTGTAAAAAATATAGAAAAACTGGTGGAGACAAAGAGAAATAAATGGCCTCTATCCTTCCTTAGAGCCGTCGCAGATCATCTGATTGATAACGTCGGATGGCGGGCAAATAGCCCGGAACACGAAATTAGATGGTTAAACTTGACCGGATTTTGCATTCGACCTGGATTTGGCGATGCATTTGATGAAGCGCGTATTCCCAAATTGTGGAAAGTTTATTTACAAAGAAGTTTATTCCCTAAAGCCAAGCAAAATGCCGTTGAATGGTGGATATTTTGCCGTCGAATTGCAGGGGGATTAACTGCCGGTCAACAGCGACAGTTTTTTCAGGATGTTTCCGGCTATTTATTGGCGAATAACGGTGCCGGAAAAAAAGTGCCCAAACAAGAGATGACTGAAGTATGGATGGCTGCGGCAAATATGGAGCGCCTGTTGATAAAAGACAAAATCGCTTTGTCAAAAAAACTGATCCCCCAGTTGAAACCGGGCAAAACACCGCATCAGACTGTTTTGGGCGTTGTCTAGAATCGGCGCCAGAGAGCTTCTTTACGGTTCTGTGGATAGAGTTGTTCCGGCAAAAGAGGTGGAGAAATGGGCAAAAAGATTAATGAAAATCAGTTGGACGCCCAAGGACAACGTCGTTACTGCATTGGTCCAGATTTTCAGGAAAACCGGAGACCGGACGCGTGATGTTTCCCAGGCTATTATTCAAATCATGGTTCCGTGGCTTGAGCAGATGCAGACACCTCAAAAGTCATTGGATATAATTCAGACCGTGGTCCCCATTGAATCCGCCGATGAAGCGTCCATTTTTGGAGAAAGCCTGCCCCAGGGACTTATACTCAAAGACACCTCCAAGAGACAATAAGTCTACCAGTCTATGGGAAAATAATCTTTTAAAAATTTTCCACACCAATGCGTTCCAGTTAAAATGCCGTGGAAAAAAGGATCGCAGATCCTGGCCGCCCCGTCCACAATATCCAAAGGAGGCTGGAAATCGTGGCGCTCCTGTTTTAATTGGGCAAGACGCGCCGGATCTTCATCCGTGACCCAGCCGGTATCCACGGCATTCATGTAAACACCGTATTTGGCAAGATCCTCGGCTGCCGTATGCGTGAGCATGTTTAACGCGGCCTTGGCCATATTGGTATGGGGATGACGGCTGCCCTTTTTAAAGCGCAGGAATTTGCCTTCCATGGCCGAGACATTGACAATGTGTTTTTGACCGGTAAAATCTGTTTTCATCATCTGGGCCAGGCGGTTGCACAGAACAAAGGGGGCCACATTGTTGACGAGCTGAATTTCCAGCATCTCCGCCGTTTCAATTTCTCCCAGTTTCAGCCGCCAGGAGTTGGTTTTCCGAAGATCCACCTGCTGGAGATCGGCATCCAGCATCTTTTCCGGGAACACCTGGGGTGTATCAATACTATGGTCATAGGCATAGGGAATCTGGGAGAGCTGGGCAGACTCCCGCAACCCGATGCCGGGGGCTGTGCCGTTCCAGGAGACCGGCAAAATGTCTTCTTCATCCGCATCACGGGGGTGGCCTGTTGCCACCTGGGCCACGCAGTCCCGGTAACGGCCTAAAAGCATTTCAGCCTCTGGGGAGAGGGATGAAATATTCGTTTGTTCGGTCTCCATCAGGTGGGCATAGAATCCGGGGGGACGTCGGACGGTTTGAGCCGCATTATTGATCAAGATATCAAGGCGCGGGTATGTTTGTTTAACATGATCACAGAACAGCTCCACGCTGGGAATATGACGCAGATCCAGCCCATAGATATGAAGCCTGTGCCCCCATTGGTCAAAATCGGGTTCTTTGGAAAATCTTAACGCGGAATCCTTGGGAAAGCGTGTGGTGGCAATCACCCTGGCCCCGGCTTTAAGCATCATCAACGTGGCCTGGTATCCAATTTTGAGCCTGGAGCCTGTGATGACGGCAATCTGTCCTTCAAGGGATGCGGTCTGAAACCGCTTTTGGTAGTTGAATTGCGCACATTCAGGACACATGCTGTCATAAAAATGGTGAAGCAACGTAAATTCAGCCTTGCACACATAGCAGTTGCGGGGGGAATCCAGGTGCTCTGCGGCTTTAGGGCTTTCAACAGCCGGACCTTCCAGCCTGGGCGGAGCCGTGAATACGGATGCTTCCCTGGCCTTTCTGATCCCTGTTTCAGCTCTCATCTGCCGCTCTTTGGCCACAGCAGCTAATCGCATCTGCCGCTTTTTGTCTTTGTTACGTTTTTTTATTTCAGCTCTGTCCGGCCGGGATATTTTGCCGGCGGCCTTAATCAAGGCAATGCGGTCCGCTTCGGAAATTTTTGCCAAAAGCGCAGACCGTTCAGCCAGGGTTTCCAGCACCCGAATGCAGCGATCAATGTCTGCAAGTATCCGTTTTTCTTCTTCCGGGGCGGTTTGCTCCCGACACAGGGTTTCCACGATATCGGCTTCCTTTTATAAACATAAAAAATGGGAATTTTTATAGCGGATTAAACAGCTTGTCAACCCGAGGATGGATTTGTTAATGATCAGTTTTGATTTTTATAAATTAAAAAAGGGCCGGCAGTATATAATCTGACTGCCGGCCCCGTATCTGCTAAAACAGAATCGTACTACATGGCGCTTTCAGGGTGGAAGACGGCTACTTCTTTAAGGTCATCATGCAAGTATTCCCTTTCATTGGGTCCGAGAATGCCCAAAGAAAGACAGAGCAGGGTCCATAAATGGACGACGCCATAATGCCCTTCGTAATGTTCGCTGAGCTCATGAATCTGTGCATGGCAGTTGTGGCAGGCAGCAATGCAGTAATCAGCACCGGTGGCCTTTATCTGCTGGTCTTTCACCTTCCCGTAAGTCAAACGCTCCTCTTTGAAACCAGATTGGAGAAATCCGCCACCGCCGCCGCAACAGTAGTTGTTGGAACGGTTGGGCTGCATGTCAACGAAATTTTCTTCACCAACAATGGATTTCACAACAAAACGCAGATCGTTAGCAATGGGATCGCCATAACTCTTTCTGACAATCTGGCAGGGATCCTGTACCGTGAATTTAATCTTCAGGTCTTTGTTCCAGTCGGAACTGGGTTTAAGCCGACCTTCACGGATCCATTTTGCATAGTATTCGTAAATGTTTTTGATTTCTAAGTCTGTAGTATCAATACCAAATTTTTTCGCTCCGGCCCGGACCGAGAAAGTAACGTGCCCTCACTCGGTATTGAGGTACGTCTTACACCCCAAATGCTTGGCCTGATTAATGCTGGTCTCTGTCAGATGTTTCCAGGATTCGTCATCTGCCAGAAACATACAATAGTTTTCACCACCCCATCCCTTGGAGCCGTAAGTCCAATCAATTCCGGCGGTATGAAGAATTTTCCATATGGGGACCATCTCGTCAGGTTCGGTAACCGGTTCCCTGGAGTTCTGGTTAAGAAAGAATTCAGCCCCTTCTTTGTCAATGGGGGCTTCCATATCTTCAAATTCCGGTTGGGCTTCCTGATACTCTTCCAGAACATCCTCAACCACAAATTCAAAATCTTCTTCGTTGGTACCCATGGCTGAACCGGTATCGTGCTTCAAGGCCGCGTCACAGGAACCCAAGATGCCCACTGGGCGATCTTCTCTGGGGCGTAATGCCCTGGCGTTATAAACAAGCTGGGGAATATCAATTTTCATGGGGCAGACATAGATGCAGCGCATGCACATGGTGCACATCCAGGGCCAATCTGATGCTGCTATTTCCTCATCCATGCCCAGGGCAGCCATGCGCAAAAATTTTCTGGGGTCCATATCTGCCAGCCCGGTGGCCGGGCAGCCTGATGCGCAGACGCCACATGTCAGGCAGGCATTAAGATTTCCGCCCTCGGGCAGAATCTCTTTAACCTTGTCGATAAAAGTTGAGGCCTTTTTCTTCCGGCCCAGTTTGATGACAGTTTCTGCCATGTCGTTTCCTTTCTTAAATACAGTTAAAGGTGAACAATCAGCATGTTAATGGTGTTGTGGGTTCCCATGATCACCTGGATATCTGTTTTTCCCTTGATAATGTCAGACAGTTTCCTCATGGTTTACGCCTTATTTCTTTAGCGGGGTTATATCTATAACATTCCTATTATATTAATTATAATACTTGTTTTAAAAAAAACCCCCTTTATGGGTGAAAAACTATATCAAATAATAATAGTGAATTCAATTGAATGATCAAAATTTGGTGGACTGATTTTAAATGCCTTGGTGACACAGGTAAATTATTTGGGCCTGTTTTCTTGTTTTTATATGACAAATCCAATAAATTATTAGGTCAATTCATGTGTTGTTGTGGGTTGAACCAAAGTGTTGATAAAGCATCTCAGCCCATGGCTGCTATATGAAAGTTTGGGCTTGATTTTATTATCAGCCATTTTTTGTAGGGGCAATCCCCCTGTGGTTGCCCTCGTTAGGGCAGGCACGGGGGCCTGCCCCTACAGCGGCCGACGTTAGAACCAATCCCGAAAGTTTAAATAAGGTGTAAAGTTACTTTTAAATCCAAATTATACAAAAGGAAAAATGTAAATGTTGATCAATCTTCTGATTTTAAGCGTTGCAGTATTTCTGGTGGCCAATTTTTTACCCGGCATCCAGGTTAAACATTTTGGGACGGCCATTATGGTGGCTATTGTCTACAGCCTGATCAATTTTTTCTTTGGCTGGCTGCTGATTCTTTTATCCCTTCCTTTTATAATCATCACATTCGGGCTGTTCAAACTGGTGATCAATGCTGTGCTGCTCTGGCTCACCGATAAAATGATCGATGACTTTAAAATTAAAGATTTTCTCACAACGTTTATAGCTGCCCTGTGCATCACCGTTGTTGATTCTGTTATAAAATGGGGCATGGCATCCATGTGATGCCGTAGATATCACTCGACCATCGAGTATCACTCGATCATCAAGTTTTTAGGGAATTTGTTCAAATTCAAGGCGGAAACAATTTTTAACCGGAGGAATATACGACATATTTTGAAAATTAAAAATTTTTTCCAACGCCGAAGTTGGGCAAATTAACAAAAACTTGATCATCGAGTATCAGTATCGCCCCAGCACCCTGAGGGTTTCCACTTTTTCTGAAAGGGCGTCCATGACCGGATTGGAAACCGTGTCATACAGGTCGGCTTCCAGGTCGGCATAAAACAGATATTCCCAGGGTTTTCCCGCCACGGGCCGTGATTCGAGCTTGACCAGATTGATATGGTGGTTGGAAAAAACCTGCATCACTTCAAGCAAGGCGCCCGGGCGGTTGCCGGTTGAAAAGATGATGGAGGTTTTTTCCACTTTTTTATGTCCCCTAAATTCCCTGGCGATCACGGCAAACCGTGTATAATTCATGGGGTTGTCTTCAATGGATTCATGGGCCACGGCCATGTCAAAAATTTCAGCGGCCATGGCAGGACCAATGGCGGCCACTGACGGGTCAAGTTCTTTGGCCTGTTTTACCGCAGAGATGCCCGGACGCACAGGCAAAATTTCAGTCGCAGTCATCTGAACCAGGTAGTTCTGGCACTGGGCAATGACATGGGCCGGGGCAAGGATGGTTTTAACAGCCGAAACCTCTACGCCCGGATGGGTGATCAACGCATGTTTGATACGGATGGTCATTTCATCGATAATTTTCAAATTATGGCTTTGGAGCAGATCATAGTTTTCGTGGACAGATCCGGACAGTGAATTTTCCACAGGCACCACCCCATATGCTGCAGTGTTGTTTTCAACGGCAGCAAAAATTTCTTTGAATGACGTCATGGCCACCGGGGTGACATCATCTCCGAAATAGGAGAGGCAGGCCTTGTGTGAATAGGTCCCGGGCTCCCCGATAATGGCGCAGGCCGCCGCATTTTGGGTATGGCTTTCGGGGATAAATTCCTTTTTTTTCAGGTAATCAAAATCCAATTGTTTGCCCACCACCGGTGCAATTACATAAATATCCCTGGTTAGGTTGCCGAACTGTTCAGGATAAAGGCTTTGGGGGCCGTCGGAAAGGGCTTTGTCCGGATTGTTGTGAACTTCCACCATAAGGGCGTCGGCGCCTGCTGCCACCGCGGCCCGGGCCATGGGCGCCACCTTTTCACGGATGCCGGTGGCATGACTGGGGTCAATGACAATGGGCAGGTGGGTGAGCTGTTTTAACACCGGGATGGCAGACAGGTCTAACGTGTTCCTGGTATAAGGCTCAAATGTTCTGATGCCCCGTTCACACAGGATGATATTGGTGTTGCCTCCGGCGGCAATATATTCAGCAGACATGAGCCACTCCTGGATGGTGGCTGCAAGACCGCGTTTGAGTACCACAGGCTTGCTCATTTTACCGGCACATTTGAGCAGTTCAAAGTTCTGCATGTTCCGGGCCCCGATCTGGACCACATCCACATATTTTTCCATGAGCTCGGCCTGGGCCGGAGAGGTCATTTCCGTCACTACGCCAAGGCCGGTCTCTTCCCGGACCTGGGCCAGAATTTTTAGGCCCTCTTCTTCAAGTCCCTGGAAAGAATACGGTGATGACCGGGGTTTATACGCACCACCCCGGAACAGGACCGCCCCGTATTTTTTCACTTCCTTTGCAATGGCCATGGCTTGATCCCGGCTCTCAACAGCGCAGGGGCCTGCAATGATGACAATGCGGTCTCCGCCCACGGTCACCTCCCCGGCTTTGACCAGTGAGTCTTCGGATTTAAATTCCCGGCTGACCAGTTTGTAGGCCGTGGAAATGGGAACTGCCTTTTCCACGCCGTCAAGATCCGCATAAGCATCCGCATTTCGCTTCACCCGCGCTGCTGTGATACCGATGACCTGTCTGCCGGCATCTGTAATCCGGTTTACAATACATCCGTCGGCGGCCAGGGATGCGTCAATGGCAGCCTGCTGTACTTTTGTTATTGTCGATTCAAGTATCAGTTTCATTCGCTGAAATTCTCCTTTTTCCAGGGGCTGTTTGAGGCCCTGATGTTTGGTAAAAAAACAAAAACCCCGGAAAAGATCTTCCCGGGGCTTTGGGCCTGAAAACAAAAAGGCCCCGGGTGGTCTTACCGTCCACCCGGGGCCTGTATATGTAAAATTTACATAGGACTAAACCGGATGAACGCTCCTAAAAAAGAAGAAGCGTCCAAAGTTAAAAAAGAAAAAGCAATTATCTGTTTCGATCATTCTCATTTTTCGGTTAGCCTTTAAAGCATTAAAGAATAATGCGACAGTAACAGCGGTCCAAGGCCATGTCAAGATGAAATACATTAAATTTATTTTTGTTTTTCATTCAAAGTAAGCACAAATTATGATACCAAAATATTCAGAAACACTTTTCGATATTACCAAAACAAAAAGCTGTATTGTTAAAAATTAAAAAAACACAACGCATAACCATTCAATACAATTGACCACACGAAAACCTGTCTGGCGGGCTTGCAAAGCCGGTTTAAACTCATTCATCATCAAACGCTTGGCTGTATTGTTGAAGTTTTTGCGGCAACTGATCGCAATCGCAACGTTCGCTGGAAATATCAACACAGGAGCAGATATATGAGTAACGATACATACGGCCCTGCTGAAACAGGGAATGGCAAACACCTTTACTTTGTGGCAAAAACAGTCCTCAACAGGCGAGGATATGACCATGACATCCCATCACTCAAGGAACTTGCGGACTCATATGAATATAATCAGAAAAAAATCCTTCGCAAAATAAAATGGTACAAAGTGGGCGGCTATATCTTGCTCATCACTATTCCAATATTCAGCACACTTCTTGCGATAGCAGCGAACAAAGGGGAGGATGCACCCCAATTGTCCAAATGGATTTATGATGCCACCCCATACTTGAGTCTACTGCTCGTGGTACTTACGGTGCTAAACACGGCCTTTAAACCCGAATCACGGTTCACTGTTTGCTGTGGGGTCGGCCTTGATTTATTCCATTGGCGTCTTGAATTCCTGGCAGGGCTGGAACTGCTGGAACCGTTGGATAACAAAATCTTGGTGACGTACTTGGAGCAAGCGCGGAAGAAATTAAGGAAAATCCAAGAGGCCGACATAAAGTTAGCCTTGCCGGAACAAGCATAATAATGAGATCCGCGATGAATACCGAGATACACAAATGGACAACCCAAAGCCCTGATTGGTGGTATGACGCCGTCTTTTACCATATCCTGGTCGACCGTTTCCGTCGCGGTGGGAACCAGCCGCTACTGGGTGATCCGACCAATCCGGTTTTCTGCGGAGGCGATCTGGTCGGAGTGGTTGAAAGCTTAGACTATCTCCGCGATCTTGGCATCACAGCACTTTGGCTTTCCCCCATCAACAGCACTGCCGCCTATCATGGTTACCACATCACCAACTACGAAGATGTCGACAAGCGATTCGGCGGCATGGCTGCCTTCAACGCATTGATTAAAGCCGCAAAACCGGATATCAAGATTGTCCTGGACTGGGTGCCTAACCACGTGCATCGAACACACCCGTTTTTTCAGCAAGCGGCAGCCTCAAATCGCAGCCGTTTTCGCGACTGGTTTTCATTCGATGTACACGGGAACCATCTATGCTTCCTTGATTTCACGGAGTTGCCCAAACTGAACCTCGACCATCCGGAGGCGCGTAAATATATGATCACTACCGCCCTGCACTGGATAGACCTGGGGGTTGATGGGTTTCGTTTGGACCACTTAGTTGGGCCCTCTTTAGGATTTTGGCGTGAGTTTCAAGACGCGGTCAAACGGCATAGTCCATCGACCTTTCTATTGGGAGAAGCCACGATGATGGGTGTGCGTTACAAAGATTTAAAGACACTTAAAATTCCCCGCAAACATTGGCATTGGCTCCGATCGCAACTCAGAATACCAATCTGCGCCGGTGTCATGCGGGAATACGCTCAAATATTGGACGGTCTTCTTGATTTTGAATTTCAGCGCATTGTCAAGACACACGTGGCCCATCCAACTCATAAGCCATCTCTTAAAAACGCCCAAGCTCGGCTCAATGCGCATTACGCGAAGTTCCCAGCAAATTGCGTCCTCCCGGCCTTTTTAGACAACCACGACATGAATCGTTTTTTGTATGAAGCCAAGAGTAAAAAAGAACGACTCCGACTGGGTGCGCAGCTGCAATTTCAGCAAAGGCATCCCCCTGTCATTTATTACGGTACCGAAGTGGGCCTGAACCAGTCCCATTCGATAGTTGGCCCTCATGGTGATTTAGCCGCGCGTCAGATGATGCCCTGGAAAAATCAAGACAAAGAATTGTTTGGGTTCTTCAGAGATCTCATTCACCGAAGGAAAGAGAGTGCCCGATCGCACCTTTTTAGCGGGGAAGCGGATGACGGCATTTGTGTAAACACGTTATCCTAATGGATACCAGGTTACCGACGTATCTTTACAGGCTTGTCTGAATTATAAACACAGCTTATCTTTCCCAGCCGCCAATCAGATGAAGATGCAGGTGGAAAATTTCCTGGCCTCCGCCTTTTTCCACATTAAAGAGCAGCTTATATCCGGATTTATTTATCCCCTCTTTCAGGGCCATTTTTGCAGCAAGGGTGAACAGCCCCCCCACAAGTTCGGTATGCTCAGGCTCAATGTCGTTAACGCTGCGGATATGGGTTTTGGGCACTATCAACAGGTGGACAGGGGCCTGGGGGTGGATATCCTTAAACACCACATAGTCACTGTCTTCATACAGCATGTCACTGGGAAGTTCATGATTTGCAATTTTACAGAAAAGACAGTCATCAGGCATATTTTTCTCCTTTTCTTGCTCTTGCTCGTGCTCTTAATCTTGCTCCTGGTAGAATTCATAGTCTGGAGCAAGAGCAGGATCAAGATTAAGAGCACGACTATAGTGCCAGCACTATAAGCATAAATTTATTTGCAATCAGGCATCACACAAGCTCATCAATGGCTTCCATAAGATGTTCCATGGCCCTTGTGGCGTTATCCTGGATGAATATATCCGTTACCTGGTCGGTATATTCCGACGGGTCCGGGTTGATCTCTATAATGGTGGTCCCGCCGGCCTTGGCCCGGAAAGGAAGCGTATTGGCCGGGGCCACCGTGCCTGTGGTGCCGATAAGTATCATGCAGTCCGCTCTCTGGGATGCATAAATGGCCTTGGACGCCGCATATTCGGGAATGGCTTCCCCGAAAAAGACCACATCAGGTTTCATCGGACCACCGCAGGTCAGGCAGGTAGGGGGCAGATGATTCATATCGACTCGGGTTACATTCACTTTTTGCCCGCAGTCCAGGCAGATGATTTGTTTTAATGATCCGTGGAATTCGTAAACTTCTTTGTTGCCGGCATCCTTGTGCAGGTTGTCAATATTCTGGGTGATGACTGATTTTAACAGGCCCCGCTGCTCCATCTCTGCCAGGGCATAGTGGGCGGTATTCGGCAGAACATGACCAAACAGGTCATAGAAAATATCCCTAATAACCTCCCAGGATCTGGCCGTGTTCTGGAGAAAATAATCAATTTCAAAGGTTGTAGGGTCATATTTATTCCACAGCCCGTTTCTACCCCTGAACGGCGGGATACCGCTTTCAACGGAAATACCGGCACCGGTAAAGGCTACACAATAATGTGAATCAACAATTTTTTTGGCAGCTTCTTGATAAATATTCATGATATATCATTACCTTCATTACCTTCCGGGGTTTACACTTGACCAAGGGATTGTTATTTTATTTTCCTTAATGATTAAAGATAACTAAATTTTGATATGGCGTAAAGGTAAATCAAAACACAAATGAATGCAGACAAAGGACGATCTCCCGACATGCAAGATAACCCGGCAGGAACCCTCACCGTGGACCAGGTGGCCGAAAACCTTTCAGCCTTTGCCATTGACAGGGCTGACATTAAATCGCTTTTAGGCACAATTCCCGAAGGGCACCCCATAGACCTGAACCGTCTGGAATATGAACTGGCCATTCTTAAAATACTGAGTGTAGGGTGGGGACTTGCCTTTTACATGCCGGTAACAGATGTTAACAAGACCCCTTTGACCCAGTCATTCTGGGAACAGATCCGCGAAATTTCCAACAATGTATCAACTCTGACGGAAACCACCACAGGCACCCGGGTTGATTATTTTGCCATACTCAAAGAACGCCTGGATACCTTTGTCAAGCAGATGCAGGAGAACCAGACCAAAGACGCCGATCCCACCGGTGTTATGGGGCCTGTGTTTGCCGATGCCTGCGGAACCCCGGATGACCCCATGGTTATCCTTGCAGGCACCAAGATGTTTGCCTTGACGCTGGGGGCGGTTAAAGAGTACCTGGCTGCCGTAAAAATAGAAGATATCACTATTCACTGATTCTCAAAACCAGGCCTCTTTTTCGCTATGATAGATGACCGGACAAAATTCACAATACAGACCATAATCTGGATCAACGTGATCATGTATGCCGTGTCCCTGCTGTTCTCCCGGGGACTTGATTTTACCCTGAATCCTTTAACTGCGCTGGCACCGTCCATTGATGCCTTGATTTTTCTTGGCGCCTCCGGGACTGTGGCTTTGGCCTATTCCCATGACTGGAGCAGCATCTTCACCGCAAACTGGCTGCACGGCAGCCTGTTGCACATTCTTTTCAATATGATGGCGCTTCACACCCTTGCTCCGCTCGCGGCAAAAGAATTCGGGCTTTACCGGATGCTGTCCATCTATATCCTTTCCGGTGCCGGTGGTTTTTTTCTCTCCTGCCTGGGCGGTGTCCCTGTGACTATTGGGGCCTCTGCGGGTCTTTGTGGACTGATCGGTGCCCTGTTTTATTTTGGCTGGTCCCGGGGTGGCAGCTGGGGGAAGATGGTATTCGACCAAACCAAGTCCTGGATTTTCAGCCTGGTGCTGATTGGACTGATCTTGCCGAATATCAACAACTGGGGTCATGGCGGCGGGTTTGCCGCAGGCTTTCTCCTGGCATTTCTCTTTGGGTATGAGGAACGCCGCAAATCAGGAAAAATCGATATCCTGGTTTGCTCCGGCATGTCTGTGTTTACCTGTTTTCTTCTGTTTCGTTCGGTTTTCCAAGGCATGAAACTAATTTTGCAATAAATGAGCGCCAAAGGCGCTTCGCCCTCTTGTTTCTTGTTTCCAGTCTCTTGCAATTAGCACTTTAAGCTAATGACCTTGCAGGTATTTTACACAAGTTTTACAAAGCTGTCTTGCAATCTTTTTCCGGGTCAACTATATGGGGCTCCATGAATTTGAAACGCGTAGATATTGCCGTGGTAGGCATGTCCGGTATTTTTCCCGGCGCCTGTGATACCCAACAGTTCATTGCCAATGTCATGGCGAAAGAATCCAGTGTAGTCCCGGTACCCCAAGACCGGTGGGGTCTGCCGCCGGACATCATGGTAGACAACCGCCCAGGCGCCCCGTTGCCGGACCGGGCCTGCAGCCGGTTTGCAGGGCTGATTTCCCAATCCGTATTTAATCCTTCCAATTTGGACTTTTGCAAGGCGGGCATGGCCGGGCATGGTCTGGATAGTGATTTTTTCCACGCCCTGGACCCGGTACACCATTTAACCCTTGCCGCCGGCATTGATCTGATGACCAATGCCCGGCTTTCCAACGAAAACCGGGAGCGTACAGGGGTTGTACTTGCTGCCATTGCCCTGCCTACGCCGGGGGCATCACGGCTGACTCACGATCTTTTTTTGGCACCCAACCCTGCAATGCCCTCCCGGCAACAGGCCTGGGGTGCCGGTATGCTGTCGGCCCCTGCGTCAATTCTGGCAAGGGTATTGGGGTTGAACGCTGGCAGTTTCACCCTGGATGCCGCCTGTGCCTCTTCCCTGTTCTCCATAAAGCTTGCCTGCGAACAACTGCTGTCCGGACAAGTGGACGCCATGGTCGCCGGCGGGGTATCCCGGCCCCAATCCCTTTACACCCAGGTGGGCTTTACCCAACTCCAGGCCCTGTCACCCACGGGCCGATGCGCCCCCTTTGACCGGGATGCCGATGGCCTGGTGGTGGGGGAAGGTGTAGGCCTGGTCCTGCTAAAACGCCTGGACGATGCCTTGGCCTGCCAAGACACCATCCACGCTGTGATTAAAGGGTGGGGAGTGAGCAACGATATTGAAGGCAACCTGGTGGCCCCGGCCAGTGAAGGCCAGATCCGGGCCATGACCGGTGCCTTTGACATGGCCGGCTGGTCCTTTGGTGATATCCAGTACATGGAGTGTCACGGGTCCGGAACCCCCAAGGGGGATCAGGTGGAAGTCCAAAGTATCATGCAGATGCTCGAAAAATATCGGTGCATGGACACGGCCTTGTCCATTGGTTCGGTGAAGTCCAACATCGGCCATTTGCTGACCGGGGCCGGTGCGGCCGGATTCATCAAAACGGTCATGGCCATGAACCAGGGACTGTTGCCCCCATCCAATAATTTCAATGCCCTGCCCGATGATTCCCCTTTTAGAAATACCGGTGTCAGAGTCCAAAATCAGCCGTCTGCCTGGATACCTGACGACGACGGTTGGCCTCTGCGGGCCGCGGTATCAGCCTTTGGGTTTGGCGGCATCAACGCCCAGATCCTTGTGGAATCGTATACAGCCGAATCCAACAGCCATGCGGTGGGTGCTGCACCAGCACCGGCCGAAAAAAGTGTACCCTGTGCCATCGTGGGTATGGGTCTGATATCCGGCGGTGCTGACTGCCTTGGAGATTTTGCCCAGCTTATTTTAGGACAAAAAGCCACTGTCGGCAGCACGGGAGAATCCCGATGGCGCAGAGCCGATCATCTGCCCCCTGAAATCCGCAGTGCGTTAACTCTGTTCATGGATGATCTGAATATTGATCTCAAAGATTTTAATATCCCGCCCAACCAGATGAACCAGATTCTGCCCCAGCATCTGATTATGCTCAAAGCAGCCATGGCGGCCCTGACAGATGCCGGTATATCTCCTAAACCGGATGCGTCACAACCGCCCCGGGTAGACATGGGTTGTGCCGTGGGCATTGAATTTGATTTCGGAGCAACGGACTACCATTTAAGATGGCAAATCCAGGGGCAGGACGCCAATGTCTCCACAGATTTGCTGGACACCATCGGCCCGTCATTAACTTTTGGGTCAACACTGGGTGCCCTTGGGGGCATTGTGGCGTCCCGTCTGGCCCGGGCGTTTAAGCTGGGCGGTCCCTGCTTTACACTTTCTGCGGATGAAGTCTCGGGGCAGACGGCCATTGATATTGCCGTTAAATCCCTGTCCACAGGAGAGACCGACACCTTTTTATGTGCGGCCGTGGATCTTGCCGCCGACATCAGAAGCTTTACCCGGGATCTGGTCCTGACCGGCGCAGACCCCTTGGCCCTGCCTTCGGAAGGGGCTGTGGCCCTGGTGCTCAAACCCCTGGACGCCGCACAAAGGGATAATGACCGAGTCTATGCCGTGGTCAATGGTGTGGGGCGTGCCGGGGGGGCTGCCCTTGCCGGGGAAACCGGTGATCAGGCACAAATTTTACGGTCAACGGTTGTCCAAAAGTCTTTACAAAAGGCCCTGGATCAGGCCGGTATGAACGTCAATGATATCGGGCTTGGTGCCGTGACGCACAGTGCATCTCACTTTCTGGGTGCGGGGGAAGTGTCCGGGTTTGAACCCAACACGTTACCGATTTTCTGCCCGTCTGCGTTGTCTGGCCATACTGGGGCTGCCGCAGGCCTGTTTACCGTTACAGCCGCCGCATTGTGTCTTTATACCCGAAAATTTCCAGGACCTTTGCACGATTATCCCGGTGCCCCAAACACCGCTGTTGCAGGATGCTTGACTCGGGATGGTATTGCAGGGCATGTTGTGTTATCAGGCCACCATAATTCGGTGCAGAGGGAAGAGCCCCCTACTCTTCCGGTGGACCGGAAGAAAAACGAACACTCACCCACCTGCATCCGGATTCCTGTGACCCGGCCGCCTTTTCCCCGGCAATTGATTGCTAAAGACGCGTTTGAACCGGCTCGGCAGGAAATCACTTTTAATTTCTGTCCCGATCCGCCGGAGGCAACTCTTCCTTTTCCCAGTGACACGATCCCGGGACTTCTGGCCCATACCCAAGAGGTCACGGCCAGGGCCCATGAACGTTTCCTGGAATTATCCGCCCGGAACACCCAGGCCATGGCCGAACAGCTTGCCGCCATTGCCGGCGCAGCGCCAACGGGGGTACATGCGTCAACAGATCTGGAACCGATCTGCCCGCCCCAGACTATTCCCAAAATTTCCAACGTATTCATGGACCGGAACCAATGCCTTGAATTTGCTGTGGGAAAAGCCGGAAATGTGCTGGGGCCGGATTTCGATATCATTGACACCTACCCGGTCCGGGTGCGGTTGCCGGATGAGCCTTTGATGCTGGTGGACCGGATTATTTCCGTGCATGGGGAAAAACTGTCCTTAACCTCCGGGAAAGTGGTCACCCAGCATGATGTGCATGAAAATGCCTGGTACCTGGACGGCGGCAAAGCCCCGGTTTCCATTTCCATTGAAGCAGGCCAGGCCGATCTTTTCCTTTGCTCCTGGCTGGGCATAGACCATGTGGTTCAAGGAAAACGCAAATACCGTCTGCTTGATGCCAAGGTGACGTTTCACCGCGGCCTGCCCGTGCCTGGTGAAACCATTGAATATCACATTGAGATAGACCGTTTTTTAAAGCAGGGGGATATCTATCTCTTCTTTTTTCATTACCAGGGATACATCAATCAGCTGCCCTTTATCTCCATGCGCGATGGGTGCGCAGGCTTTTTCACCGAACAGGAGGTGGAAAATTCCGGGGGCATTATCCTGAAAAAAGAAGATCAGGAGATGAATGTACAAGGGCCGCCACCGGCCTGGTTTGCCCCGGTAAAACGGCTAAGCTTGAATGATGAACAGGTGGAGGCCCTTCGCACAGGAGACCTTGAAACAGCGTTTGGCGCAGACTTTCAAGGGAAACGCACTGGAAGGAGCCAATGGTTGCCCGGCGGCCCCATGCGCCTGATCCACCGGGTTCTTGACCTGGACCCCACAGGTGGGCGATTCGGCATGGGCCGAATCATTGCCCAGGCGGATATCCATCCCGATGACTGGTTTCTGACCTGCCATTTTATTGACGACATGGTGATGCCGGGCACCCTGATGTATGAATGCTGTGCCCATACCCTGCGGGTTTTTGTCCAGCGCATGGGCTGGGTTCTGCCCCATGATGACATTTGCTATGATGTGCTGGAAAAAAACGAAAGTGATCTGAAGTGCCGGGGACCTGTGACCCGCGCCACGAAAAAAGCTCTTTACGACATTGAAATAAAAACGATCGGATATACGCCCCAACCTTTTGTGACGGCGGATGCCCATATGTTTTCAGATGACCTTGAGATTGTGTTTTACAAGGATATGGGAATGAAACTTACCGGGTTGACCCGCCAGGATCTTGAGGCCTACTGGAGGAAAAAATGAAGTACGACAAGGTGTTTATTGAATCCTTTGGATATGAGCTGGCACCCCACATCGTGACCAGCCGGGAAATTGATGAAAAGCTCGCCCCTTTTTTTGAGGCTGTGGGATTTGTGCCCGGCCAGCTGGAAGCATTGACTGGTATCCGGGAACGCCGGTACTGGGATGAGGACCACACCCTGGCCGAACATGCGGCCGTGGCCGGCATGCGGGCCCTGGATGAAGCCGGTATCAGTCCTAAAGAACTGGGAGCTGTATGTTTTTGCGGGGTGTGCCAGGATGGATTTGAACCGGCCACATCCTGTGCGGTGGCAGACAAGCTCGGTGTGGGGCCAAGAGCCCATGTATATGACGTAAAATCTGCCTGCCTTGGCATGATCACGGGCATGGTTCATGTGGCTAATGAAATCCAGCTCGGGCATATTAAAGCCGGACTTGTGGTCTCCTGCGAATCGGCCCGGCAGATTGTTGACGCCACCATTGAAGAGATTAATACCCATAAAAGCATTGATTTTTATAGAGAAGCCGTAGCCACCATGACCGGCGGCTCCGGCGCCGCGGCAATTCTGCTCACCGACGGGACCCTGGGCAAATCTTCGACCCCGCGCCATAAAGTCAAAGGCGGGGTGATTAACAATGCAATTCGGCACTGGGCGCTTTGTTCCTGGGGATTTGAACATAGGGGTATGCCCACGAATTCAAGGGTGATCATGCGCACCAATGCTCAAAAAGTGCTTGACCACGGTACGGAACTGGCCATGGAGACCTATGAATTATTTCGCAACGAGTTGGAGTTGCCTGGGGATAAGCCGGATAAATTTGTTGCCCATCAGGTCGGGGAGGGTCATCACAATAAATTCTACTCTGCCATGAAGATTGACCGGAAAAAGGATTTTATCACGTTTCCTTTTCTGGGCAATGTGGGTTCCGTATCTCTGCCGATTTCCGCGGCCATTGCCGATGAACGCGGATTCTTTGTTCCAGGCGATTTTGTGGCCTTTTTAGGGGTGGGTTCCGGACTTAACTGCTATTTTATGGGGGTTGAATGGTAACAAGAACAATAAACGGGCAGCTTACGTCCACCACAGGTTTTGAGGATCTTTACCCCTTTGAACCCCATTATGCCTGGATCAATGGGAATAAAATGCACTATGTGGATCAGGGCACGGGCAGGCCTGTACTCATGGTCCACGGCAATCCCACCTGGTCCTTTTATTTCCGGCATCTGATCACGGGCCTTTCCGATGAGTTCAGAACCATTGCATTGGACCACATCGGGTGCGGATTTTCAGACAAGCCGTCAGCTAAAGACTATGCTTACACGCTGGATCAAAGGGTGGCGGACCTGGATGCTCTTATCCGCCGGCTGGATATTCGTGAAAAAATGTCGCTGATCGTGCATGACTGGGGCGGGATGATCGGCCTTGCCTGGGCCCTGGACAACCGGGACCGGGTGGATAAAATTGTAATCACCAACACCTCGGGCTTTTTTCTGCCGGCGTCCAAACGCTTGCCGGCAGCACTTTGGGCCATTAAATATCTTGCGCCCTTTGCCGTGCCTGCTGTTTTAGGCGCCAATATTTTTGCCCGGGGCGCCCTGTATCTTGCACCGAAAACCCGACTGTCCCAATCCGTTAAAAAAGGTCTTGTTGCCCCATACAACAGTTGGCGAAATCGCATTGCCACCTTAAAATTTGTCCAGGATATACCAATAACACCAAAAGACAAAAGTTATGCCAGGGTTCAAAAGGTGGATCAGGGCCTTAACGCCCTTGCCCCGGATCAGCTCATGTTTTTATGGGGAACCCGGGATTTTGTTTTTGACATTCATTTTCTTGAAGAATTTAAAAACAGATTCCCCCAATCCCGTGCCCATGTATTTGAGGATGCCGGCCATTACCTGTTCGAAGATAAGCCCGGCCCGACCCTTGATTTGATTCAAAAATTTTTGTCCTGACATTTTTCGTAAGCAATTCTAAAAATGAGTTTTTTTAGTTGAAAAACTCGCACAAAGACACCAGGACACAAAGCTTTGATTTGATTTTTTGCTCCTTTGTGTATTTAAGGCTTTGTGCGAGAATAAAATTAAAATTGGATTTTGACTTTCAGAACAGTTCCGGATAATTTGGGATGTTATGGGACTAATGAAAAAGAAAAAAAAGGGTGAATCCAAGGACCCGGCTGCCAAAGGTAAGAGCGGTGACGAATCCAAGACAACCGAACCCAAGAAAAAATCTTTGTTAAAAAAGCTGATTATTCTTCTTGTTATTCTGGGTATCCTTGGCGGAGGCGGATTCTTTGTGTACACCAAATTTTTTTCAAATTCCGCGACCAAAGGCGGACAGGTTTATCAACCCGTACCCCTTGCCCATGTCACCTTGCCCGATGAAATGCTCGCTTTTTGTTTTGCCCGCATGCCCGAACTTTACGATGCATTGGTGGCATTTAACGGGGAGATGGCTTTATTCGAGGCTGAAATTGCCCGTATTGATGCCGTGGCCACCAAGTACCCGGATCAAAAGAAGATTGCCGACGCACAGAAAAAAGTATGGGATAAAGGCATGCAGTCTTTAAAAAAATCCTTTGAAAAATTGGAAAAACCCATTCGAGAAACCTTTGTACTGTTCCAGGTCAACCAGGCCCAAGGACAAGAAAAAATTGATCAGACTGCTGAACAGATGATCCAGGCCGCCAACGAAGCCCTGGAAAAATCCCAGGAACTGACCGCCCCGCTAAAGGAAGCCATGCCCAAGGTTCCCGAAGGCATGGTCAAAGGAACCCTGTATAAACTAAAAAAGATGTTTTTATGACACACTATACAAATATTGCCAAAAGCCTGAAAAAATCCGCTGACAACTATCCGTTTAAACGGGCCGTGGTCTACCCTGCCTCACGGGATCGCTCCGGCCGGGTCCTTTACAGCCAGCTAACCTTTCGCCAGCTTGATCAGCAGTCCGACAACCTTGCAGCCGGACTTGACAGCATCGGTATTGGCCGGGGAACCCGCACCATTTTGATGGTGCCCCCGGGCATGGACTTTTTTCTTACGGTGTTTGCCATGTTTAAGGTCGGGGCTGTGCCCGTGGTCGTCGATCCCGGCATGGGCATTGACCGGATGCTGCAATGCCTTGCCCGAAGCCGACCCAAGGCCTTTATCGGCATTGAAAAGGCCCATGTGCTTCGAACCCTGCGCCCCGGTTTTTTTAAAACGGTGAAGCGGTGGGTGACCGTGGGCAGAAAATGGTTCTGGGGCGGACACACCCTGAATCAGCTGATGAACAGGTTCCCGGGGGCACCTTTCAAACCGGTGCAAACCACAGAGAATGAAACGGCTGCCATTGTATTTACCACCGGTTCCACAGGGCCTGCCAAGGGCGTCATATACACCCATGGAAATTTTGACGCTCAGATTCGTCAAATCCAGTCCCATTTTAAGATTGCACCCGACGAGGTTGACTTGCCCACCTTTCCGCTCTTTGCTTTGTTTGATCCTGCCTTGGGCATGACTGCGGTAATTCCGGATATGGACCCCACAAAACCGGCCCAGGTGAATCCCGTAAAAATTATCGAAGCCATCGAGAACCATGGCGTGACCAATATGTTTGCCTCCCCGGCCCTTTTGAACCGGGTGGGAAAATACGGCCGGGAAAACGGGATCAAGCTGCCGTCTTTGCGACGGGTGGTGTCTGCAGGCGCGCCTGTTAGCCCCGCCAATATTGAACAGTTTTCATCCATGCTGTCCAATGAAACCCAGATTCATACGCCGTACGGGGCCACGGAAGCGGTTCCCATCATATCCATTGGTTCCCATGAGATTTTATCGGAAACCAGAAAACTTTCGGAACAGGGCTTTGGCATGTGCGTGGGGCGGCCCATTGAAAATACAAACGTTAAATTGATCGAAATTTCCGACGAACCCATCACCCAGATCCAGGATCTCCTGGAGGTACCTGAAAACCAGGTGGGGGAAATAACGGTAAAAGCAGATCTTGTTACCGAGCATTATTTTAACGATGCCAATGCCGATCTTCTGGCCAAAATACCGGATACGGACGGTAAAATATGGCACCGGATGGGGGATCTGGGCTGGAAGGATTCCAAGGGCAGAATCTGGTTCTGCGGCAGAAAGGCCCACCGGGTTGAAACCGGAAAAGAGACGTTGTTCACCATCCCCGTGGAGGCCATATTCAACAATCATGAAAAGGTCTACCGCAGTGCGCTCACTGGTGTCGGACCTAAAAATCGTCAAATTCCTGTGGTGTTTGTGGAGCCTTTTGAAAAAATTTCCGATGAAAAACAATTTATCCGGGAACTATCTGACCTGGCCGGCAAAAATCCTTTGACCGCCGGTATTGAATATATTTTCATTGATTACAAATTCCCCGTGGATATCCGGCACAACTCCAAGATTTTCAGGGAAAAACTGGCGATCAAGGCCCGGGAGTTAATCACAGGGTGAAGGCCATGGAAAAGATGAAATACAGACCAGATTAATTTTTTTATTGTTGGCCTTAATCATCGTTTGACCCAAACTGTAGGGGCGGATTCCATATCCGCCCCCGAACAGGGCAGATATGGAATCTGCCCCTACCCCTATATGTGGCCTAAAGGACGATCGAGGCCTAATTTTTATTCCCGGGCAAAGGGCCGGAAAGCGCATCAACGGCTGCCATGCACACGGCCACGGAGGATTGGGAATTTTCGGCTGAAAATACCGCATCTTCCTTTAGAAATGTTGCGCGCCAGTTGGTTTCGGTCATACTTTTGGGGCACATATCTTTTAACTGAAAGGTAAATCCTTTGGTTTCAAGAATTCCGGCAAGTTCCATGGCTGCATTAATGTTATATACGGCCTGATCGGGAACGGACTCGCCAAGAAGCTGTGTGAGTTTTTCTTCTAAGATTTCAACTGTTGATTCAGACATTATAATATTCTCCCATACAAAGGTGGTTTTATTTTATCATCTGGAGTGTACGCCTAATCCGGTGGTGATGAAAAGAACTTTCTAATCTTCAAAAAAAAATTAATACAATGCAAGTTTGATACGATTGTCCTACCCCAGATACGGCAGATCTTGATTACAGGCATCGGGTATGCTATTAGATTCCAGCCATAAAATTTGTACCCCAGCGCTGCGGGCGTCGTAACTTTGGGGAATAGCGTCAGTATATACGATAACATATTGCACAGTATCCGGCAGGGACAATATAACACTATGACATCGCAACTTGATTTAGTTAAAGCCATTCATGATATCAGCCGTCCGCAACTGTTTATAAAAAGTTTTGACGGAATACATATTAGCCGTCCTTCACAAAGCAATATGGCGTCACTGTCAGATCATACCTATGTGCCGGCCATACGCCCGGAAAGTCTTGGGGATTCAGGATTTAAGCGTCGCCATGGTCTAAAATATGCCTATGTGGCCGGTGCCATGGCCAACGGCATCGCGTCCACAGCACTTGTGAAGACCATGGGCGAAAACGGAATGGTCGGTTTTTTTGGTGCCGGCGGATTGAGCCTTTCACAAATTGAAACAGCCATTCTTGAACTTAAGGCTGGCCTTGGGGATAAACCCTTTGGGTTCAATCTGATCCACAATCTGGCAGACCCGGACCATGAAATGGCAACGGTAAAACTCTATCTTGACCATGGGGTAACCCTGATATCTGCGGCGGCCTTCATGCGCATCACCCTGCCTTTGGTCTATTATCGTGTCAAAGGTATCCATAAAAACGATCAGGGTGCTATTGTCACCCCCAACCACATTATTGCAAAAGTGTCCCGCATTGAAGTGGCCCGACAATTTTTAGCACCACCGCCGGAAAAACTGCTCGACCAGTTGGTTGAACGAAAAATGATCACTCCAGATGAAGCCATGCTTGCCGCTCAAATTCCCATGGCCCAGGACCTTACCGCCGAGGCCGATTCCGGGGGACACACGGATAACCGCCCTGCCCTGACCCTTTTACCGACATTCATTGCCCTGAAAAACGAAGCCATGGAAACATATAATTTTGAAAGCCCGCTATGTGTCGGTCTTGGCGGCGGCATTGCCACGCCGGAATCCGCCTCGGCGGCTTTCAGCATGGGTGCCGCATATATCCTTACCGGCTCCATTAACCAGGCATGTGTGGAGGCCGGCATCTGCGAGGATGTTAAAAAACTGCTCAGCAAGACTGAACAGGCCGACGTTGCCATGGCGCCTTCCGCAGACATGTTTGAAATCGGCGCGCGGGTTCAGGTGCTTAAACGAGGTACCTTGTTTCCTGTTCGTGCGGAAAAACTGTATCGGTTTTACAAAAACTATACCTGTTTTGAAGACCTTCCCCCGGCGGCCCAAAAGGAAATTGAGGATAAATTCTTATTAATGTCGTTTGATGCAGCATGGCAATCCACCCGGGATTTTTTCCTGTCACGGGGAATTCAGCAGGAGGTGGATCGAGGTGAACAAAGCCCGGCCCACAAAATGGCTCTGGTTTTCAGATCCTATCTTGGGCAGTCTTCCAGGTGGGCAATCCAGGGGAATCCCCAGCGTAAAATGGATTATCAGGTCTGGTGCGGCCCTGCCATGGGGGCATTCAACCAATGGGTTAAAGGCAGCTTTCTTGAACCCCATACCAACCGGTTTGCAGCAGAAATCGCCATGAATCTGCTCACCGGCGCCTGTGTTGTCACCAGGGCCGCATTTGCAAGAGCCCAGGGGCTTGAACTACCCTCAGGTGCAGGACTTTTTTCTCCCATGCCGCTTGATGAAATATTGAAGCTGATCTCTTCTGAATCTATGTAAAACTTTTGTCAATATCCCTGCTGGTGGATGATTCGCGCCTATTTACCATATATATAGGTTTTGTAAAATATATATTAAACCAGCAACCATACCATAATTGTTTTCATATATGACACCCAAAGCCCCAAGCAAAACACAGACACCTTGTACACCTAAAACGCCCATTGCCATCATCGGCATGGGCTGTATCTTCCCTGAATCCAGAAACCTTAAAGAATTCTGGAAATTAATATTCAACGGTATTGATGCCATAACACATGTACCTGAAGACTCACACTGGCGTCTGAAAGACTATTTTAATGAAGACCCGGAGTGCCCGGACCATGTCTATTGTAATAGAGGTGGTTTTTTACCGGACATTGCCTTTGACCCGTTAGCCTACGGCATGCCCCCCAAAAACATTGAAGCCACGGATACCTCCCAGCTTCTCGGCCTGGAAGTGGTTCGCATGGCACTTGCCGATGCAGGCTACCCTGTGGGTCATGCCCATCTGAAAGAAAAACGGGTAAATGTCATCCTCGGGGTAACCGGCACCCAGGAACTGGTGATTCCCCTTGGCGCAAGGCTGGGGCACCCATTCTGGAAAAACGCCCTGGATGCCGCCGGCATCGCCCCTGATAAAAAGGAAAGCGTATTAAAACTGATCAGTGATTCCTATGTCAGCTGGCAGGAAAATTCATTTCCAGGTCTTTTGGGCAATGTGGTGGCCGGAAGAATTGCCAACCGCCTGGATCTGTCCGGCACCAACACGGTGTGTGATGCGGCCTGTGCAAGCTCCCTTTCCGCCATTCATACGGCCATAATGGAACTTGAAACCGGACAGTGCGATATGTCCATCACCGGCGGGGTGGATACCCTCAATGATATTTTCATGCACATGTGCTTTGCCAAAACCGGTGTATTGTCCCATAGCAGTGACGCCCGGCCCTTTTCAGAAAACGCCGATGGGACGGTGCTTAGCGAAGGCGTCGGCCTGCTGGTGCTTAAGCGGCTGTCGGATGCCCAACGTGATCAGGACCGGATTTATGCAGTCATCAAAGGCATGGGCACGTCCAGTGACGGGCGCACCTCGGCCGTATATGCCCCGGAGGCCAAAGGACAAATCAAGGCACTGGAAAACGCATATGGCAATGCAGGTATTTTGCCTGAATCCGTGGGACTGATTGAAGCCCACGGCACAGGGACCCGGGTGGGCGACAAGGTGGAATTCACGGCACTGAAACAATTTTTCAAAGACAAAGCAACCGAATCCACAGCCATCGGCTCCGTGAAATCCATGATCGGGCACGCCAAAGCGGCAGCAGGCGCTGCAGGCATTATCAAGGCAGCCCTGGCGTTGCACCACAAGGTCATCCCCCCCACACTGAAAGCCCAAACGCCTGACCCGGATCTGGATATACACAACTCCCCCTTTTATCTCAACCAGGTCGCAAGGCCCTGGATCTGCGATGGGGCCGGCAACGCTACGAATAAGGCTTTGCGGTGTTCCGGTGTTTCCGCCTTTGGGTTCGGCGGATCAAACTTTCATGCCGTGCTTGAAGAGTACGTGCCTGAAAAAGAGAATATATCCTGGGACGGTACGGTGCAAATCCTGGCGCTTTCCGGAGAAAATAAAGAAGACATAATTGAAAAGCTTGATACCGTTTCTGAAACCATAAAAAGCTATGATATTCGGGACAAGGCCGCCGTTACCCAAGCCATTGCCTGGCAAGCCGCCCAATCCAGAAAAGCATTTTCATCAAAACACGACGTGCGGTTATTGATTTTGCTGTCTGACCAGGATGATGTGTTTGAACGGATGGCCCAGGCAAAACGTGTGATCAATGGAGATCAACCTGCCAAACCGCCTATATTTTTCGGCAAAGGTACACCATCAGGAAAACTTGGATTTGTTTTCCCGGGCCAGGGAAGTCAGTACACCGGAATGGGCGGTCAGATTATGTCGGTTTTTCCCGAAAGCCTTGACATTCTTGATATGGCCCAGGCCAGTGTTGCTAACACGGATACAGAAGATGATGGGCTGCTGTCCGCCTATATGTATCCGCCGCCGGAATATGCCATGGATAAAAAATCGGCCGAGGCCGCCCTGCGTCAGACCCGCATCGCCCAGCCGGCCATTGGTGCGGTTTCTATGTCCATGCTGGACATTCTTTCCCGGTTCAAGGTGGCACCCCAAATGACCTGCGGCCACAGTTACGGAGAGTTATGCGCATTATATGCCGCCGGCTGGATTGATGCCCAGACCTGTCTTGAGCTTTCGGCTGCCCGGGGCAACTTCATGGCAAAAGCCGGTCAACGTGCAGGTGATCCCGGCAGCATGCTCGCGATCCAGGCCCCCATTGAAAAGATCGAAACCCTCCTTGAAGAGGAAAAACTTGACCTTGTCCTGGCCAATAAGAACAGCCCGGTTCAGGGCGTGTTATCCGGGGAGACCCAACACATTCTCAACGCTGAAAAAATCTGCAAAAAACGCAACATGCGGGCCATCAAACTGCCGGTGGCCGCAGCGTTTCACAGCCGCCTGGTATCAGATGCCGCAGCCCCGTTCAATGCGTTGACTAAGAACGCAACCATCACGCCGACGCAAATCAAGGTATTATCCAATACGACCGGATCGCCCTACCCCGAGGATTCAGCAAAAGCCCAGGATCTTTTAGGGCAACAGTTGATATACCCGGTGAATTTTATTGGCAACATCAAACAGATGCATGAACAAGGCGTTGACACCTTTGTTGAAATTGGACCCAAGTCTGTTCTGTGCGGTCTGATTAATTCCATTTTAAAAGACCAGGATGTACAGACCATTGCCCTAGATCAATCAGCTGGAAAAAATTCCGGCATCCAGGATTTGGGGATGGGATTGTGTGCCCTTGCAGCAGTCGGCCACCCTGTGGATCTTTCTGCCTGGGAAGAAGATGTGGCACAGCCTGAGTCTAAAAAACTTGTTATCATGATCAGCGGCGCCAATTCAAAACCCCCGGTACCTGAAATGACCAAACCGGAATCAGTTCAGACTGAACAGGCACCCATTCATGACCCTGGCCTGCCGGCACACCCCCAGCCAACACAATCCCAGCCTTTAGAGAGCCGGGTACCCCAAGAACAAAAAAACGAAAACATTGTACAGGATTCATCTGTTTATACAACGGTTGCACCCAAACAGACATCCATCACACAAGGAAATACCATGACATCTTTTCCGCACCCTGAATTTAATGCGTCCCAATCCATGATACCATCAAATTCAACCGAATATGTGACGGCAAATCAAATTCCGGCAAACCCGGACATTCTTATCCAGGGACTCAATGCCATGCAGCAACTCCAGGCCCAGACCGCCCGGGCCCATGAGAAATTTTTGGAAACCCAGACCCAGGCGAGCCAGGCCTTAACCGCACTGATGTCACAAACCCGTGGACAGGTATATGCCCCGGCTCCGGCCGCTCCTGTGATGCAGCCCCAGGCACCGGCACAGGCCATGCCTAACCGGCAGCCCCAGATGTTAGAGCCGACCCCGGCACCACCCATTCAGCAGACTATATCAACGCCTGCACCCTCCCCGGCCCCGCAAACCCAGCCATCAGCGGCGCCCGCGACACCTGCCCCGCCGGCTGCAGCGACCCCGGCCCCGGAAGTTAAACATGTCCTGTTTGAAATTGTCAGCCGCCTAACAGGCTTCCCGGTGGAGATGTTGGAGCCTGAAATGAATATTGAATCAGACCTTGGCGTTGATTCTATTAAAAAGGTTGAAATCATTTCAGAACTTGAAAAAGCATTCCCTGACAGTGAGGATCTATCAGCCCAACGCCTGGGTTCCGTCAAAACCCTTGGAGATATCTGTACGGCTGTTGAAACAAACCAGGGAAAAGAAACCTCCCCGGCACCGGAACAAACAGCAGCGCCCATTGCCAATGCGCAAAGCGAACCCAAAAACAACGACGAACCCGCCCAAGATACCCTCGGCATTCTGGTCAACATCATAAGTGAACTCACAGGGTTCCCCAAAGAAATGCTCGAACCCGGGATGAACCTTGAATCCGATCTTGGCATTGACTCCATAAAACGGGTTGAAATTTTGTCACGGCTTGAACAGGAGCAGCCCGACGCCAAGGCACTATCGCCGGATGACATGGGCAGCTTAAAGACCATAGCTGACATCATAACTTACTTAACGCCAGAACAAACAACGGTTTCCAAAGAAACCCCTAAAAAAAAACTTCACATGACCCCATAAGCGACCCAAATCAGGCTGAAAAAACAACATTAAAGGTGCTTGGCAGGCAGGAGATCGAGCTCACTGCCTCGCCCACCGATCAGGTCCGTTTCTATAACGGGTCAAAAATCCACATTCCTGCAGGTAAAACCATTTACCTGACAAGGGATAGTTCCGGCATTGCCACGGCATTCGAAAAAGAGTTTAAAAAGCTTAACATAGCCGCACGGATTATTGATGCTACCCCGGAGAACATTCCGGATCTGCCCGATGCAGCAGGGCTTGTTCTTATACCGGACGCCTTTTGTGAACCCGGGGACGACACTGCGGCAAGTCAGTTTCTTTTAACCGCGTTCAGCATGGCCTCAAAAAACGGACCTTACCTGACAGCAAATGCCAAGGAAGGCGGCAGCTTCATGACCTGTGTCAGCTTTCTTGGCGGCGGCTTTGGGTTTAAACATTTTGAAACACAAATCAGCCCTGTTTATGGCGGCATGGCAGGCCTTGCCAAAACAGCCGCCCTTGAATGGAAACCGGTCCTGTGCCGGGCCCTTGACCTGCCATTTGATCCAAAAGCCATAAAAAAGAACGCCGAAGCCGCCGTGAGCCTGATGATGACCCGGGGTGCCGTAGAAATGGGGCTTGACGGTGAGTACTGTTACATTCCCGAACTTGTATCCAAACCTGTGGACGAGCCTTTGGAAATTGACCTGGACAAATCCGATGTTGTGGTGATTTCCGGCGGCGCCAGGGGCGTTACTGCGGCGTGTGCCATTGCCCTTGCCGAGCAATGCGGGTCTAAAATAGCACTTTTGGGCAGATCCAAACCACCCTTTGACGAACCGGCATGGCTTAAAGGCATGGATACACCCGCCCAAATGAAAAAAGCCATTTTTGCCAATGCCTTTGACAAAGAAAAACCCACACCCGCCCGGGTGGAGGCTGAATATCGCCATTTTGCCTCAAACCGGGATATTAAAACCAATCTGGAACGTATACAAAAATGGGGCAATGAGGTTGCCTACTACTGCGTAGACATCCGGAATAAAGACCTTGTCAACGCGACCATGGAAAAGGTGACCCGGCAGTTAGGTCCTGTGACGGCCCTGATTCATGGTGCCGGTGTCCTTGAAGATAAATTGATCTGTGAAAAAACACCGGATCAATTTAAAAATGTGTTTGAAACCAAAATCAACGGGCTTTATACGCTTCTTTCGTCAGTGGACCAAGACAGATTAAAGTATCTGGTTATGTTCTCATCGGTTGCGGCAAGATTCGGGAATACCGGCCAATGCGACTACGCCATGGCCAACGAAGTGCTCAATAAAATCGCCCAGGCCAAACAATCCACCCTGCCCCATTGCAGGGCTTTAGCCATAAATTGGGGGCCCTGGGACGGCGGCATGGTCACCGACACCTTGAAACGGGAATTTGAAAAACGTCATATTGAACTGATCCCCATCCAGGCAGGCGCACGGCAGATGGTGGCGGAAATGGGCAATGTCGACGGATCCTGCGTTGAGGTCGTTGTGGGGGGCACCATATCTGCAGACGTGCCGGAACCATCTGCTGTGATGAATAAAGCCTTGACCCAAACATTTAGCAGCCGGGACAGTTGTATCATTGAAGACCATAAAATTGACAATGCACCGGTTGTTCCCCTGGCCTTGATGGTGGATCTGCTGGCCTGTGGTGCCGAAAAAAACAATCCAGGCCTGCAATTTGCCGGAATGGAAAATGTGCAACTGCTCAAAGGGATTGTGCCCGGCAACGACAAAACAGACGTTAATGTGGACATTGGAAAGTGCGTCACCATAGATCATCAACTCTTTACACCCGGTCGCATTACCTCTTCGGGAAAAAACGGTTTAACAATCCAGCATGCCAGGGCTCAGGTGTTGTTGGCAGAGAAACGGCCACAACCACCGGTCTCACCAAAATCAGCATCCATGAATCTTGCCCCCTGGGAAATCAGTATGGATCAGGCCTATGAAACCATCCTTTTTCATGAAGGCGAACTCCAATGCATTTCCGAGATCTGCGGTGTGTCGCCCAAAGGAATTGAGGTGATGACAACCACAGCCCCAGACATCAGCGCATGGTATAAAACGCCCCATGCAAGGCAATGGACCATGGACCCCATGGTTTTGGATGCGGCCTTCCAAGCGGCCATTTTATGGACCTTCCATAATTGTGGGCAGGTCTGTCTGCCCGCAAGCTTTGCCAATTTGCGACTTTTTCACGCATTTCCCAGACAAAGCGGCCAGAAGGTACGTATATCATTTACGGTCAACCACCAGGATCAGCACAAAATCAAAGGATATTTTACATTCTTTGATGAAAAAAACACAGTCATTGCAAGCATAATGGGATTTGAAGCCATCATGGACCCAGGATTGCTTGATAAATTTAAAGCCGCTCCCTTGTTTGACCGGAACAAAATTTTGGCCTTTGCCCAGGGCAATCCATCCGAGGCGTTTGGAGAACCCTATAAAATTTTTGATAACGCGCGTGAAATTGCACGGCTGCCAAGACCGCCCTACTTTTTTATGGACGCGGTGACAAAAATAGATCACCCGGCCTGGCAAACCGCACCCGGTGGGTGGATAGAGACGACTTATAAAATTGATAAAGATGCGTGGTATTTCGCAGCCAACCATAGCGATACCATGCCGTTTTGTATTCTTCTTGAAGTGGCCCTTCAACCCTGTGGATGGCTTGCCGCCTATGGCGGCGCAGCCCTGACCTGCGAAGACCGTCTGCATTTCAGAAACCTTGGGGGAAAAGCCAAACTGATCAAAAATCTGACCCGGACGTCCGGATCGGTAAAAATCCGTGTCAGGATGACCGATGTTTCCATGGCCGGTGGTATGATCATCCAAAATTTCGATATGGACGTACAAAATAAGGGAGAATCTGTTTACACAGGCACCACGAATTTTGGATTTTTTACGGCTGATGCGTTAGCCAAACAGGTGGGAATCAGGGAACCCGAGGCCTTTTTTACCCTTGAAAAAAATAGCCGGCCATCTGAAATCGTGCTTGAAGATCATGCGCCCGTAACCCCGGAAGATCAAAATGTCGGCCCCAATACGGGGATGCCGGGAAAAGCGTTGAGGATGATCGACAAAATTACGTTCCTTGATTTTAAAGCAGGACTGCACGGCCAGGGGATGATCCAGGGTGAAAAACAAGTAGACCCTGATGAGTGGTTCTTCCATGCCCATTTTTATCAAGACCCGGTCTGCCCAGGGTCGTTAGGCATAGAATCATTTCTCCAATTGATCCGATTTTTCATGATCGAAAAATTCGATCTCGACCCGGAACAATTTGCACCTGCAATTGTTGAAAACCATGAACATGAATGGACATACCGAGGACAGATCATCCGCTCGAACTCAAACATTGTTGTCCAGGCCCATATAAGCACATGCACCATGGATGAAACAGGTTGCAGGGCAACGGCTGACGGCACCCTGTGTGTGGATGGCATCTGCATATATGAAATGAAAAATTTTTGTTTTTCGTTTCAGGCCTTACCCATTGGAACGAATATGAAAAAAGAAAAAAAATTATCTAACCAATCCTGAGAGGTAGGTAACCCTTTGGTTAAAAAAATTGTTTCTCCAATCCCAGATAATAAAACCCATACGCAGGATCTCGGGATAAGCATCGTCTTTAAAGTTTCTTTGCAATGTATCCTGGCACCTTTTAGAAGTTTCAAGGACATTCTAAAATGAAACGGACGTGATATCACGGAGGAATCGCTTTGATAACGATTGTCTTAGACTCAGGGCTGTTCCCCAAAAGATGTGCCGCACAAGTTTTGTGATGATAGACCCCGGTTTTCGGATCCCGGTCTCAGTGGTGGGCAGTGTTGATCTGCCCATGCAATTCGATGGGTATTCATGAACCGTCAGCTTTTGTAAGGAAACAATTGGACTGCCGCCTCACCAGAAAGGTACTGTTCCTGCTGTAAATTTTTTTGAGGCTTTGACACGACGTCATATGAAGGATGTTTTGAATACCGGGTCAAAGTTACATGGGAAATATCATCGACTGCAACAACTTGAAAAACCCCTGTTCTCAAGGTCTGAACCTTTACAAGATTTCCACCGTCTTTCAAATAGGCAAGCTGGTTTTAGCCCGTGACTGAGAATTTGCCACGATAGATTCTCCTGCCCGGACGATTCCCAGCCACCGAAATTGCCACAATTTATGAGAGACCTTCCCCGGGTAGGGGCACAATCTCTTGTTTTTATGGAAGATGATCTTTTGTATCTTGAGCTTCCCATGGACAGCGGAACCATGACATTTAAAACCGGGCAGCAGTGAATGCTATGGAGGTATGCTGCATTTACAAGCTTATTACCCAAACAGAAGGAAGGCCATTAACCAGATTTTTGATAATGAGTATCTGGTAACCCAATTAATAATTGTTAGAGGGGCTGGTATTCGGTGATCCCAGAACCGGTCTGCAAAATGTTTCAAACTCTGGATATTGCCCTGCCAACGTGTCCGACCAAAAACAGACGTAAAGAGATAAAAATCAAATTTCCTTAATTGATCGGAGATGATTTTTTTTTACGTTCTTGTTTTAATGCCTTTTGAGCTTGCCGAAGTTCAGATTTGTATTTTTCTCGTGCCTCCCTGACGCTTCAGCTTCTGGTACCGAATGGTCTTGTTGCGATCACCAGCTTTATTTTTCAGGAAAGTCCTACTTTTTTTAATTTCGAAATATTACTCAGGTAGTAGCCTGAAATTGTTTTTTGCCATTAATGGGATCATTTTGGTATGCTGGTTTCCAATCTGAATGAAAAGTTTGATTGAATGACATATGATAGACTGCTAAAATAATCCTGGTGAACATTTTTTGTGGCAGGCCCCCTTGGTAAAAACAAAATGTTGTGATCAGTGGAGTTGCTGTGATACTTCGTTTGTAATAGAAGGTGGAGGCTAAGATATCCCCGAACACGAGAGCATCTGTTATTTCCATTACAATGGAGGCATTCAGGCATTGGCAGGAATGTGAACCGGGTTCTGGTTGGGGATGAGTTTGAGGCTTATTCCTTGCATGGCAGTCCCAACAATGTACCAAGATTCTGTTTTTTCGTGATGGGTCCAAAAACTAAAAAAAATAGGACCTAAAACTGGTTTTTGGACACCCCAATGGCAAAATTCCGGAATTCCACCAACTACTGAACACTTATACACATCTCTGGTGTTGTAGAACTGGACGATAGACGTCAAGTTAGGGAAAAAGCCATTATGTGCGTATGGTGGTGTTTGGGCGATATTTCGCAATGTAGATACCTTATGCTTCATCCATAATTTTTTTCAGGAGAACCCCCACCATCCTGGATAGCGGTAGCTACCATTGCTTTTAAACTTGGCAGAGCATCCGGGTCATTTTGAATTGTCAAAATAAAACCGCCTAAACCAGGATCAACGCCTTTATCGGCAATAATCGGATTAAGAGGTACCCCCAGGTTATCATAGCTGTAATCGGTAAACTCGGCATGACCGCTATCACCTGGCTCCGTAATATGGCACGCGGAACACTGAGCTTTACCATTAAAAAGCAACTCACCTTTTTTCGCTTGCTCTGTCATAACATTATTATCAAAATCGGAATTAAATTTGGTAAATTCTTCAGTAGACTCAAAAGCGGCAATTGCATAACCGATTTGATCATAGGTAAGTTCAATATCGTTAAAATCTGCTGCGCCAAAAGCCCGGGCAAAAAGATAGGCGTAATCAGCGATGGACACCCTATAAACAACTTCGGCTTTTGATGGCAGCCCCATTTCAACGGGGTTTAAAAAAGGGCCTTGAGCCTGTTCCGCAAGTGGTGAATATTCAGCTATTGTCTGACTATCAAATACCATAAATTCTTTATGGCCGGCGGCACGCCCATTCCAGAATTGGCCCCCAATGTATAATTCGCCATCCCAATACATTTTGGGACTATATGTTGCATATCCAGCAGTGGGTGCATTTAACCCTCCAGTAAGGCTTGGTACGGAGCCGTTTGAAACCACATTTTTTGAAGGATTTTTTTACGTTGGCAGGATCTACAAAGGCCACCTTATTGTGATGACAGGATTTACATGATTGATTATTATTTATCGAAAGATTTTTATCATTATAAAGATTTTTACCCAGAAACTCAAGATCATCCAATTCATTAAAAGGTGAGTTTCCCGCAAATAAATTACTGCAACTAAAAATAAACATTAAAGTTATAAAACAAATAATTTTTTTACTCATAACCGCTCCTTTTTTAACTTTTTCGATTATAGTTTTTCCCATCCTCTCATTGGCATAATCACCCCTCCAAAATGATTATGAGTTCATTTAAGCCTATCTAACATCCTAAAAAGCCAAGTAGGGTGGGCAAAAGCGAAGCGTTGCCCACCATTGTATGTATAACATTCTGTACCTGAATAAGCCTGTGATTCCTTCCGGTCAATTGGTCTCAATATAGGTTTTAAATATTTTTTCATGGGAAATAAATTTTTCCCGGTCAGGGTCCTGGAGATAGAACCTGATGGCGTTGACCCGTTTGAGAATCTCGTGTTCAGCCCGTTTTCTCATAATTTGTTTGGCCTGGACAATATCTTCTTTCAGATTAGGCGTGTACTCAGCGTCATAGTATTTTTCCGTCTTGTATTTTATTCTCTTTTCAATTAAGTCATCGCGCATCTTATTGTGAGCTTCATCCAGGAAGAGAACCTCGGGCATGAGGTCGGCAAAATGGGTTACGGCAATAATATCCTTGTCACGCTGCCAGTAGCCGATAAGAAATTCAGGCTCAAGATCCTGGTAGTTCTGCAGCGGCATGTACATCCGCCGAAGATACAGCAGTACTTTTTCCGTTTTTTTCCGGTGCCCGCCGATGATCACCGAACCGCCGATTTGGTCCTTTGTGACCCCTTTGGTCCAGGGGGCGCCGGTGATGCCGAAGTCAATGCAAAGGGGGATCTGAAGCAAGACCGACAACGTATTCAGGGCCAGGGCATATCCTGCGGACGGTCCACCGACGTTGTAGGATGCGGATAACAGCTGGTGGTGGATGGAATACCGCTGGAGGAAATCTCCGAACAGCCAGGGGATGCTGATATCCGGGCACAGGCCCTGGATATAATTTTTCACCATGGTCAGGGCCTCTTGGGCCGACTGATTGGTCATTTTCACGGCCATATCCATCTGGGCGGTCTCGGCCGAAGGCGTGGCCACAGCCCCGGTGACAATGATCGGAGCGTTTTCAACCCTGCCCGTCAGGCTGGTGGCAATGGGCAACAGCATGCCGGTCATCTCATTGGCGCCCACGCCAATAATAAAACCGACCTGGGGTTCCTGGCTCAGTTCGGTCTCTAAAAATTCATTGAGCTGAATGGACCCTTTTCGCACCGGGCTTTGGGAAATTTCCCTTCTGGCGGATTCCAGGTGGGCCACAACAATGGGATAATCCTGTTCCCGGGTGATATGATCCACACTTTCCAGGATCTTATCATAATCCTCCACAAAATTTTTCAGGTCGTGTTTGATCTTGGATTTTATCAAGGGCGGGGCTTTTAGGGCATCAAGAATACCTAAAACGGTTTTAAAATTAAGTTTGACAAAGTTATATTTTTCATCCCTGGTTGAAGATTTGAGATCCCGAAGTTTGAGCAACACTTTAAACTCGGTGCTGCAAAGGGCAATGGCCTTTTCCGTAAACGATGTGTAGTCTGCCGGGGTATTACAAATCCCCTGGGCTGTTTCTATTATTTTTTCAACCTCGAACTGACGTTGGTGTGGCACATTTTCAAACTGCTTTTTGATTATATCAAAAACATCCTTTTGCCGCATATGTCCTGATATATCGAGGGTTTTAAGTCTTTTAGAGCGGATCAGCGCAGGATCGAGGATATCCAGACGATTGGTGGTTAAGACGGTAAATACTTTATTCAAAGGAATTTCACCATCAATAATATTTAAAAATTTGTTGGTCAGGGCATCCGAAGGGTGGCCTCCGGTCGCGCTTCGTTTTGGGGCAAGCGCATCGCCCTCGTCAAAAAATATCACCGTAGGGGCGATCATTTTTGCAATATCATACACTTTTTCAAGGTTGGATACGGCGCCGTGTACAGGGCTTGACGGATCCTGGAGAGCCGAGGGGCTTGTTGCAATATCATGGACCTTGCGATTTGAGGAAAGCCAGGTTCTGACCAAATAGGTTTTGCCCGATCCCGGCGGGCCTGTGAGGACCACGCCCTTGTCTTCGCTGACCCCGTAATGAAAACAGTTGTTGGCCATTTCAGAGAACTTATCCTTGATATCACCCACATACGCCTCCCAGTCCAGGTTCCGGTCCATCCGGTCAACCACCTTGCCGTAAAGTTCTCCATACACATTTTTGGCCACCAGCTGGAAGGCCTTCCGAACCAAGACGGCATCATCTAAAAATTCCAGGAGAAAATCCCCCTGGATGGAGACCATTGATTCAATGAGCTTTCTAACGTAGGCCGGGGTAATTTTCAGGCTTCTCTCCCTGAAAATGGCATAAATTTTATCTACGGCATGATCCAACTGTTCAGAGTCCGGCTTAAACTTAGTGGGAATCCGGTAGCGCCGAATCTCAAGAATGATGATTTTTTTCAAGTTTTCCGGGTTCATCCAGTATTTTGAAATGTCGATGATCACGCCTTTTTCAACAAATCTACGGTAGATGGCAGAGTCAAACCGGTGAGCCTGGTCACTGGTGGCAATAATAAAGCAGTCCCGTCGTCCATCAATGATTTCATCCAGGATAATGTTGGAGGTGTCAATCAGGGTCCTTTGCTGTTTTTCCATCCCATCACCTCCGGTTCCGGGCCCGGAACCGGATTTCCCAAATGCCGAATGGGCCTCTTCAATGTGCCGGATTGACGTGACCCTGGGGTGGCCCATGGCCCGCTTAAAATAGTTGCCCGGTTCTCCTGATAAGGCGGTCTGGTAATCATTGGGCGTGATAACGGACATGTCCACTAGAATACCTAAATCTTCAAAATCCGTCAGGGTATTCATGATCCGTTTTCTAAAAATCCATTTAAGAATGGGGATTTTTGCCAGACGCAGGTAAAAGTCGGCTTTCTTCTTTTTTGCGATCTGCATGGCAAACTCAGGGTCCACATCCTCAAGCTGAGTGAACAGGCTGTATCCCCCTAAAATTTCGTCCCGCTTTTTTCGCCAGTCCACCGTGGGAATCACCTCGTTTCTAAATACCACTTTTTCAAGCGCTTCTCTTGCCGTAGCGCTTTTACCGGACCCTGAAGTCCCTTCAATGAGCATGATGGGAGCTTTCGGAACATCCGGGTCTTCCAGGTGTTCCTTTCTGATATGGACTCTGTAAATTTTTTCAAAAATTTTTTCTAATTCCACAGGGACATGAAGGTCGGTCAGCTCCCTGTCCAGAACTGCAATAAGGTAATGGTATTCAGCCTTTGAAAGTTCTTGTTCAATGATCTTGTTCCAGGAGGCAGCAGGATTGGTTTCCCCTGAATATAAAAATCGTTTTTTCCAATCTGTGAGAATCTGGGGATTGTTAAGGACATTCATCCGCTTTTGTTTTCTTTTCATAAAAAAAACAAAAAAGAAAAAATTTTTCACCAAAGAAACCATGGGGTGGGGCGGCGTGTACTGGTTGAGCCTGGATCTGACAAAGGCCTTGGTGTCGTAGGTCCAGGTTTCCACCATGGATTCAATTTTATTAATGGCCTCTTCAGGCAGGGCAATATATTTTTTTTCTTTTGTATATCGTTTGGCCATTTGTTCATCCTTATGCATGGGTTAGGTATTTTTAAGTAGAAAGCATGTGTAACCTATACAAATATCGTAACTTCGTTGCAGACTGAGCCTGGAAGTCGATAGACCAGGTCAGCCAATGATTATTCTTGGGGAACTGTCCTGGATACTTCATTTGTTCCCCTTTGCAGGATATCGGTCTAATCTGAAATCTTGGCTTATCTTCCGTTGTACGAAGAAGAACCTTTACTTTTACTGCCCGCCTGGTAAGGCAGGGTGATTGCAGGGGCTTTTCCGCCGCCGTGGAGCACAAAGGTTTTTTGGTTTGATTCGTTCTTTTCATAGGCTGTGGCCCATTTTTGCTGGGAAAGAAATTCAAGCAGGTCAGGGTTGACCCGTTGGCCTTCCCGGCCGCCTAATGCAAGATGGAAAGACTTAATGCTGTCAAGATAGGCCTTGTAAAGTTTTGTAATCCGCTGGGCTTCCTGGTCGGCGGCATAGTTGTCTGCCTCTGCGATGAGCTGGCGTCGTTTTTTCTCTTCCGTGGCCTTTACCAGCGTGTCGCCGAACCTTGTTTCGTTGAGAACAAAACTGACCACCTCAATACCGTACTTTCCTTCAAGAGTAAGGCCGTTTTTATTGATGGGCCGGTTTTTCAATGCATGAAAAATCTCTTCTTTTATGCTTTCCCTTTCCGAGATCAACTTGTTGACCTCTTTGCCCTGTAGAATATCCTTGGCAATTCCGTCGTAATCCCCCTGAAGCAGGATTTCAGGGGACAAATTTTCAATGCCCCAAATTTTCAAGTCTTTTATCCTGAACGTCATCAAGGCAGATGTCCACAGGGCCACGTTTTCCCGGGAAATAATTTTAATGGGTTCACTGGCACCGCCGATGTAGATGTTCTGATTCATCAAGGGAACCTCTTTTTCCAGCCGGGTAAAGAAAGGAAGCCTGAAGTGCCAGCCCACATCGGTGACGGCCTGTCTTTTTCCTCCAAATTGTTCAAGAATAACAGCATAGTTGAATTTGACCTTGTAGATCACCTGGGTGGAATAAACCACAGCGGCCAAAGAATAAATCAGGGTAAGACTGATCAGTAAAATTGCGAGTCTTCTCATTATGGTGAAAAACCGGGCTCGTTGCAAAAAAATCTGGGATTGCTGCTCTTTCATACCTACTCCTTTGCCGTTAATTTAGCGTTTAATAGTCGTTAGGTTTTAGCGGCTTGCCATTTTTTAGGTGTTCAAGTTCAGTACTAAAAAGTGTGTTAATCTTTTGCTTATCCGTCAGCCTGATTGCCTTTTTTGTAAAACGTATTCTCGTTGATGCCGTTACCGTCGGCGAAAAATACAATGAAACCTATGGATCATCAGCCTGGAACGTAAAAAATGAACCAGATTAATAAGGGAATTCAAGAATATAAAAAGTATACATGAAGATTTATTAATGGTCAAAAAATATTTGCGGGCACAACAAACATGAGAGTAAAAAAGTTGTAACCTTAAGGAACCTAAAATTTTCTACAACGCTGCAGATAGGTGACGGTTGGCTCAAACACTATAAACATATCCCGGCAACGGCGCCGGTCATACATGTGGCTAAAGTACCCGCAACGATGGAACGAAACCCTAAAGACACGATTTCATCCCTTCTTTCCGGCACCATGGCGCCCATGCCGCCAATCATAATACCCAGGCTGCCCGGATTTGCAAAACCGCACATGGCATATGAAATAATGACGCGGCTGCGTTCGCTTATTTCGCCTGCCGGCATACGGGTCAAATCAAGGTATGCGATGAATTCGTTAAGAATTGTTTTGGTTCCCATCAAAGCGCCGGTGGCAGGAGCTTCTGACCAGGGGATGCCCATCAGCCATGTTGCCGGTGCCATGATCCAGCCTAAAATGCGCTGCAGGGTGAACGGCTGCCCTTTGAACAACGGCATTAATTCAAGTGTCATGTTGACCAGACTCACCAAGGCCACAAGAACGATGATCATGGCCACAATATTGATCATAAGATCAATGCCGGACACCGTGCCCTTGGTAACGGCATCCATGACGCTTTTATAAACTGTTGGCGCAGACAAATGCCCTTCCGTCACATCGTTGGTTTCAGGAATCATGCTTTTTGAAATCAAAATCGCAGCCGGTGCACTGATAATGGAGGCGGTAAGAATATGACCTAAAATACCGGGTATCACCGGCTTAAGAATCGTGGCGTAAAGCACCATGACAGTGCCTGCAATGGTGGCCATGCCGCAAGTCATTAATGTGAATAACTCACTGCGGCTCATGGTGGATAAATACGGTTTGACCAGCAAAGGCGCCTCCACCATGCCCACAAAAATATTAGCTGAAATCCCAATGCCTTCAGCCCCGCCGGTACCCAATGTTTTATTGAGAATCACACTGAAAAAACGCACCATGGCAGGGATAATTTTCCAATAAAACAACAACGCAGACAGTGCGCTCATCACTAAAATCAAGGGCAACGATTGAAACGCAAGAATAAACGACGCCCCGGGATAGGATTCCTGGAAAGGAAGGGCTCCGCCGCCAATGTATCCAAACACCATGGCCGTGCCCTCCCCGGTTGCCTTTGAGATAGCTGTCACTAAACTGTTTAAGTAAAAAAAGCCCTGGCGTATCCATGCAAATTTCAACGTCACCACGCCAAGGACAAGTTGCAATGATATGGCTGAAATAATCAGCCTGGCAGATATCTTTTTTCTATTCTCGCTTAATAAAACAGCAATACCTGAAAACACAAACAGTCCCAAAATGCTTTGAAACATATTAGCTCCTTGGCAGCAAGTACAAACAACTTTCTGTCAACATGGTATCAACCATTGTCTAAAGCAGCAATTCTAATTTCATTCTCCCTACAAAGCCTCAAAGGCACAAAAAGACACAAAGTGGAATAAAATCTTTGTGTCTTAGTGTCTTTGTGAGAATTTTTTACAACATTGATTCAGTGCTAAAAGCCATATCTTCCGGCAGTGTGCCAAGCATTAGGGCTTCAGGTTTTGGCAACTCAAGTCCCAAAGTTTCTTTAATCAGGTCTTCAACCGTATCTATGGTTTTAAATTCGAGTTCCTCTTTCACATTGTCAGGTATATCTTTTAGGTCTTTTTCATTTTCCTGGGGTAACAGTATTTTTGTAATACCGGCCCGGCGGGCTGCCAGCACTTTTTCTTTGATTCCGCCAACAGGCAGAATGCGTCCCCGCAAAGTAATTTCACCGGTCATGGCAAGCTTTGGATCAATTTTACGTCCCATGATCAGGGATGTGATGGCTGCAAACATGGCCACCCCTGCCGAAGGCCCGTCCTTGGGCAGGGACCCTGCCGGAACATGTATATGCAGATCTTTCTTAGCAAATTCAAACTCAGGCAATGTAAATGCCAACCTGGATCTGAATAGACTTAAGGATATGGAAGCAGATTCTTTCATCACATCCCCGAGCCGGCCGGTTAACGTCAGCTTGCCTGTTCCGGGCATATGGGTTGCTTCGATAAAAAGGATTTCTCCGCCCATGGGCGTCCATGCAAGCCCGGTTACAATACCAGGCTGGGTTTTTTCCTGCGCCATATCATGCCGGATGATTGGATGGCCCAGAATATCTTCAAGCATGTCGCAAGTGAGCTGAAACGGCAGTTCCGTATCACCTGAAACAATCTTCTGTGATGCAACCCTGGCGACCTTGGCAAGCTGTCCCCGAAGGGCCCTGACACCGGCTTCCAATGTATATTTATCAATGATGGCTTTAAATGCATTATCATCGATTTCAAGCTGGTGCTTTTCAATCCCATGCTCTTCAAGAACAAGTTTCATCAGAAAGTCTTTCCCGATATGGAATTTTTCATCTGCCGTATACCCTGAAAGTTCAATCACTTCCATACGGTCTAAAAGCGGTGCCGGAATGCTGCTTTTATCATTGGCCGTTGCCACAAAAAATACATCCGACAAATCAAAGGGCACCTCAAGATAATGGTCGGAAAATGTATTGTTCTGTTCCGGATCAAGAACCTCAAGCAATGCACTTGAAGGATCACCATGAAAGGCTGAAACCAGTTTGTCCACTTCATCCAGGACAAATACGGGATTCTTTTTGCCGGCCTTTTTCATTCCCTGGATGATTCGTCCCGGAAGGGCACCGATATAGGTCCTTCGATGGCCTCTGATTTCAGCTTCATCCCTTACGCCGCCAAGGCTGATCCGGACATATTCTCTTTGCAGGGCCTCTGCAATCCCTTTACCAAGACTTGTTTTACCCGTACCTGGAGGGCCGACAAGCAGCAGAATTGAACCCTGCTTTTCTTTTTTCAATTTCATCACAGACAAGTGCTGAATAATGCGCTCTTTAATTTTTTCCTGCCCATAATGATGGGCATCAAGCAGTCTGGATGCCTCCTTGATATCGATATCCTTCTCTTCAGTAGCGGCCCATGGCAATGCCACGAGAAGGTCCAGATAATTTTTAATGATATTTATTTCATGACTGCCCTGCCCTTGTTCATTGAGTTTTTCAAGTTCGTCAAGTGCGGCCTGTTCAACATCTTCGGGCATATTGGCAGCTTTAATCAAATGAGCATAATCCTTTTTGGCTTTGCCTTTAGGTTTTTGATCGGGAGAGTCTTCATTGAGTTCTTCCTGGATATTTTTAAGCTGTTCCTTTAAAAAAGCTTTCCTGTAATTTTTATTGGCCTGATCAGAAAATTTCTGCGCCATCTCAATTTGCAGGGTTATGGATTCTTTATGCTGCAGAAGCATATCCATAAAGGCAATTCCTTTCTGCTTTAATGAATCCATTTCAAGAAGATGCTGTTTTTCCTTTACGGAAACAGGAATATTGGGCATCAGATAGCCTAATATTCCCTGGATGGAATCAATTTTTTCAATGTCTTTTATATAAAGTTCAGAACCTTTGAAGTGAGCGCTTATTTCATAGGCGATTTCCTTGATATACTGGAGCATGCGATCCTGGTCACCGGGGTCTATATCAATATTGTCTTTTGCCGGAACCACCCTTGCAATAATTGAGTCTTCGGTTGTTTGACGGTCGGTCCGGACGGATTCAACGGCGACTCTTGAATGGACTTTTGCATACAGGATATCATGTCCCCGCCGGGAGGTAAGGGAATCAAAAAAAATCAAGGTTCCCATGGAAAACAATCTATCCGTATCAACATGATTTGCATCAAACCCTTCTTTAGCAGAAAGGGCCACAGCCATGGTCTCCCCTCTTTCAATCCGCTGTTTTAATTGTCTGCCCAGATCAGGGCTGACCCGAATTTGGGCATTTGATTCAGGGAATAATACGGTTTGCGTTATGGGGATGACTATCATTTCTTTATTTAAACTATTAGAATCCATTTAATGTTCCTTTCATAGATTAATCCTGTCGGATAAAATTTTATAATAGGCATGATTTAATTTAGTTCAATAGAAACTAACGTTTTTATTACTTCTATATCGACAAGCGAATTAATAATGTGATTTTGATATTATTCCGGTATTATTTGCCGAGCCTGAATAAAAACGAAAACGTTGACAATTACCCATCGGTAAATTAGTAAACAATGAACAAACTATTTTTGGAAAAGTGGGTATCTTGTGAAAAGAGAACTTATCTATGAGGCTGTAAAAAAGTTCAACAGCCTGGGACATGAGTGTAATCTTGAAATCTCAGACAAATTAGGCATGTCTGAACTTCAGTTAAATCAACTTCACTATCTGAAAATAATTGACAGAACCAATGATATAACCTTTGGAAAATTTGCTGAAATTTTAAAGGTTACCAAACCGTCAGTTACTGAAATCGTAAATAAATTGATTAAGCTGAATGTTGTTGAAAAAAAACAATGCGCCTGGGACAAACGTATATTTTATATCAAACTTACCGAAAAAGGCCGCAACATTGCCCGGCTGCCCTTTCTTGCGGAACAAAGGGTGGTCGATATTATTGCCAGTGTTTTGGATGATAAAGAAATTGATACCTTCATTAACATAATGAAAAAATTATAAAAATTTACAGTACCAGCTTATACCCCAGTCCATAGGAGGACTGAATAATTTTGCGGTCCGGGAGGTGTACCGCAATTTTTTTTCTTAAATTTTTGATATGAAAGTCAATGGTCCGTTCATAACCGTCGTAGTTGTACCCTTGCACCGTTTCTATGAGTTGGGTGCGGGTAAACACCCGGTTAGGACTCTCCATCAGAATTGAAAATATGTCAAATTCACTGGGTGTCAGATTGAGCTCACAACTGTTGACTATGACCACCCGGGATGAGCGGTTTAACGCCACAGGGCCCCGGGACAGGATTTTATCATCATTGGTTTGTCCCAACGTCCTGCGCAATATGGCCTTGACCCTGACCACGACTTCCCTGGGACTGAACGGCTTGCAGACATAATCATCGGCACCCAGCTCGAAACCGATAATCCGGTCCATCTCCTCTACTTTTGCCGTAATCATGAGAACAGGCACTTCGGAAAATTTTCTGATCTCCCTGCAGATGGTCTTTCCGTCCACACCGGGCAGCATGATATCTAGTAAAATAATAGAAACGTTTTCGTTTTTTACAAAGGCAACCACCTTCTCACCACGATCCATCAGGGTTACGGTATATCCTTCTTTGATAAAGTAGTCCCTCAATATTCCTGCAATATCAGGTTCGTCTTCCACGATTAATATGTGTTTACCAGCCATGGGCAGTTTTTATCCTTCAATGATGTTTTTGGATTCTGTGATTACAGGCAGTTCAATGACGATTTTAAGCCCTCCCAAAGATGACGACAGTGCCGTAATCGTCCCCTGGTGCAAGGAGATGATCTCCCGGCTCATGCTTAAGCCCAGTCCGCTTCCACCTAAGCTTCTGTTTCGGGACTGTTCCAAACGGTAAAGCCGCTCGAATATGGACTCAAGGCATGCTGCCGGTACAGGCGGTGCCGAGTCTTCCATTTCAATGACTATATGCGGCCCGCTGACCCGGTGGTCCAGTCTCAACACCCCTGGGGCATCCGTGTATTTTAATGTATTTTCAAAAAGATTGGCAAATACCCGTTTCAACAGGGCCGCATCCCCTGAAACCAAGGACTGTGCCCCCGGCTTCCAAGCCTTTTGGATGTCGATGCCCTTTTGCTCATAGCGAATGGCAAACGCCTCAATACTTTTATCCAGCAGTGCTTCAATGGAAACCGGTTTCAGGTTGACGGACAGATTCCCGGAGTCCATCAGGGCTATCTGGTGCAGATCACTGATTAATCTGCCAAGGCCAAGGATATCTTTATGAAGCGAATCAAGAAATTCAGGCGTCATCTCCCGGATACCGTCCTGGATGGCTTCAAGCTTGCTCCTGATTACGGCAACAGGTGTCCGCAGTTCATGTGAAATGTCTGAGATCCAATTTTTTCTCATGGTTTCATACTGCTGCAGCGTACTGGCCATCCGGTTGAAATCCCGGGCAAGATCACCCAATTCATCATTTGATCTCACATTTACCCGTGTTTCAAAGTTAAACTTTCGCATCTGCCGGGTTCCCCCGGCAAGGGCGTTTACCGGATCCAACACCTGCCTGGAAATGACATAGGATACCAGCAGGGAAATTACAAGAATACCCAAGCCGATAATATAAACAATCTGGGTTTGTTTTTTTAAAAAAGCAAGCTCCAACGGCTCTCTCATATCGGACATGTTCTCCAGGCCCAGATATCCGATGGTCCTGTTTGACAGCACAATGGGGTAATAATCAAATTCACTGTCCTGACGGCACTCTCCGGCCACATAGTTTTTCTGTTCATCAAACAGGCAAAGCCGTCGGTGCAAAGAAGTTGGGTCATTGGGGCGAACCGCAGGATCAAAGGCTTGAGGACCACGCGGCCCTGGTCCCGGTTTTAGACCACCGCGCGGTTGTCCCCGAGGAATAAAAAGTGGCCGGGGGGAATCATCCCAGTGACGCCCTGCACCGACCGGGCCAGGCCCAGAAGGTCGTGCCATGCCCTGGGATTTCCTTTGAATATGTCCCAGCCGGAATGCCGGGTGTAGCTGTCCATTAGCAGATCTATCATTCCAGTCTGTTTGCGAAATTCCACTTCATTTAAAAATCCAATGAAATTATTACGGATGGAGAACTGCATCACTCCGACCACAAGCAGCAGGATCAGACAGGAACTGGACACCAGTGCAATAAAAAGTTTGTATTTCAGTTTCATCTTTTGTCTTTTTTTTAAATATCTTTTGCCAACGGGCTTATTATTATGTTGAAAACCGTTCTGTTTCAAGCCGATCTCTTTAATCCTCTATTTGTTCACATAAAGTGCCCCCTTATCTCACACAGTTTTTTGAAACACTTTTTCCGGTCAAAAACGAAAAAAAAGAGGAGGCACCATGATACGCGCAATTTTAAACATAAACACCATCATGCTTATGTTCCTGATTTTGATTCTGCTCGCTGATTATGCAGCCTTTTTCGGAATCAACCCCAGCTTTGCGCCGCAGCCTTTATTCAGCGGACAGATCATTGAAGGCCACTTGGGTAATGGTGCAATTAAGCATGTGGACAAAAATAAATCCATATTAAGAAAATGAGATCCTAAATTCCTTGCCGACATTTGCCAATATATTGTCCAATTCTGCCTTCAAAAAGTTGAATCCTTTATAAGCTGAGGGCGATAACCAAAAATACTTGATATGTTTCCATAAAATTTCAATCAAATTCAATTCTGGTGAATATTTGGGGATAAAATAGAGAAAAAGTCCTCTTTCTTCCCATTTTTCAATTTGATCCTTAAAAATGGCGCTATGATGTATTGGAGCGTTATCCAGAACAACGATGGTTCTTTTTTCTATGGAAAGTGAAAAAGCATCAAAGCAAGCCACTACAATATCTGAAGTGACCGGGCAATCAAAAACACAAGGAAAGAAGTTATTCTGTCTACTCAAGAATCCCAATACATTGATTCTTGAAGTTTTTCCAGTCGGAAGCAAAAGCTGCTCATCTCCATCCTGCCAGGCATATGGAACATCAGGCACCCCGATAAAGCCGGATTCATCAAAATAATGCAAATCAATGACATCTGCATCATCTTCGTGTTTCAAAATTTCGATCTCTTTTTGCGCCTCCCTGAATTCATCCTCATCGCGCTTGCTTTTGAGAGATTTCCGTCCCCGGCACCAACGCAGTTTTTTTTTATAATCCGCTTCAGGGTTTTTACGCTAATTTTTTCACCAAATTTTTCCTCTATTTCAGTAATTGCACTTTTAAGTTGCCTTGGATTTTTCTTTACAATATCAATGATTTCATCATGCTTCTCAACTGGGATCAGTGGTGTCCTTCCAGGACGTGGTTTATCAATTAAAGAGTCAAATTGACATTTTTCCCATCCATCTATCCACTTCGAAACTGTTTCCTGAGTAGTCAAACATATTTGTGAAATCTGATTGATACTATACCTCGAGTTGCTCAATCGGATTGCTTGAGCTCTGAGTTTAGTACGCTTTGATTCTTCATCCGAAAATTCAATAAGTGACAACCATTTTAATGCCAACGGCTCAATTGGAGAAACAAATTTTCTACCCGTTCGTCCCATCTGATATCCTTGCTATGCAAATTAAAAAACAACAATGATTTATTGCAAAACAAGTTAAGACAGGATTAATTTCTGTCCACCTACTTATATTGAAGGTGACACGATATTTTAAAATCACCGTGATTGTTTTTAGGAATGGGTCTTAAATAACTTGCCCATTTTTCTATACCGGGAGCGCGGGCGTCCCGCCCGCAGTAACGATGCAGGCGGGACGCCTGCGCTCCCAGGTTAAGTTATTTCGGTCTCATTCCTTAGTAGCCGAATCTGATTTGCCCATCTTGCGCGATTCCCGCTCAGCTCGGCAATATTGGAAATGTGGGGAAATTGTGAGGATTGGGCTGGAGAGGTATAGAATATATTGCGCCTGTCGATACTTCTTTCATGGTCAAAAAATTGAAGCCCCTGATAATTTAACAAAATTTAAAAGAAAGGAACAAGTCATGCAAATTAATAATTTTTCAAGCTTGCAAATTAACTTTTCAAATTCCCAGTCCTCAGGCCCAGGAGTCAAGCCTCCGAGCCACGAAGATGCCGTATCCCAACTGGGCGCATCTCTTTCCGAAGAGCAGCAGGAGGAAATTCTGTCCGGAATTGAGGTCATGGAAAACGATGGGGCCACAAATGAGGACATAAAAGCATACGTTGATAGCAGTTTAGAGGCATTCGGCGTCGATCTTTCCCAGGTCAGGGGTGCTACCAATTCCCAGCCCTCAGGCCCGGGAGTCAAGCCTCCTGGTCACGAAGATGCCGTATCCCAACTGGGCGCATCTCTTTCCGAGGAGCAGCAGGAGGAAATTCTGTCCGGAATTGAGGCCATGGAAAACGATGGAGCCACGAATGAGGACATAAAAGCCTACGTTGATAGCAGTTTAGAGGCATTCGGCGTTGATCTTTCCCAGGCGAGGGGGGCTTTTACCAATACCATTGTCTGATGCCGTAAAATTATTGATTCATGAAATATGCCGCCGGTCGGGCAAAGGTATCATGCTGTACCCTTTGCCCGTTAACAAGCAATGGCTTGGGGAGAATGGTCATTGTTGAAACGCATTAGAGTGCCCCCTTATTCCATGGCTGAGAGTATGCGGCCGAATCGCTCAAGAACAGCGGCGGCATAAGGGGTTTCCTCCAACTGGGCAGTAAGTTGATTCAAACTTTGACCGCTTTTTCTGATATCGTCGGCTAAATGAAAAAGATAGCATTTTGCAACGGCGTCATCAGCTTCGGGGTGAAACTGCCCCCCCCCATGCCCGGGGAGCAAATCTTACAGCCTGGTAAGGTTCAAAAAGCTGGTCCACTCGCCAGAATCAAGTTCAGCCGTGCCTCAAAGGCTGAGGTTGTTTCTTTCATGCCCTTACCGCCCCCGCCGCCTTCACGAACACCCCCTCCGCCCATTCTGCCGCTTCCGCCCCCCATACCCGAATGCCTGTTGTCAGAGGGCTTGTTTTTGCGGTTCCGGCCAGAGGCAAGTACCAGAGAGCCCCGCCTGTCCGGGGCAAATTCCTCCAAAGAGGAGATGGCATCGAACCGGATTACCGCCTCAATGACCATGCGGCCGGCATTTTCCTTAAGCGCAATACTGATCCCGGATTTTTTCGCCTCTTCAAGACTCATATCCATGGGATTTGATCCATGGGGATAGGTGATTGTCAGAGTGTCGGCCATGGCAAATCCAGACATCTGCTCTGGACCACCGGTTTTATTCATTTTTTTTTTGCCGGTTTGCCCCCGGTCTTCGGGGCCGTCCCACCCCCGTCACCTGGATGGAAAAAAGGTGTTCCGGATCCTGTTCCGGGATCAGTGAAAGGCTGACTCCGCCCTGAATAAGGCTTGCCTGCAGAGGCTGACTGCCTATGGATGCCGCCACATAGAGAGCCTGGTTGTTGTTCATCGCTCGTATGGACAGTCGGCTCTCCGCATCATGGTACAGAGGCGGGATTTCAGGCCAGTCTGCCTCGTGCCCGTCTGCCGTGATGGCGGCCATAGGCCACAGGCTATGGACCGGGGTTGTATTTTTGCCTGCACAACCGGCAGCAAAGAAGATGGTGCAGGCCACAAGGCAGGCCAATATTATCCAGTAGGTGAGTATTTTCTGTTTGGACATGATCTGTTCCCCTTTGTAATTTGTCCATACCGTATCTCTTACTTTAGGCCCATGGTCAAAATAAAATCGCCCATCTGCTTGTCTTTTAAGCCGCCCTCGGCGTTACGCCAATGGACACATATCTCAAATATGCTTCCATTGGCGTGCCTTGATGGCGACTTAAAATCCGGCGCATCTGTGGCAGATTTAATTCTGACCATGGGCCTTATGCCTCCATATACTATTACACTGTGTGCATTCATTGTGAAAAAGATGAGAATAATTTGTGGATTTCCGGTTTCGGTTGTCCGAAACCATACCCTAAAAATTTTTAGTGAAAGATAGAAAAGCACTTGACGGTTAGATAGCTAATGTTTAGTTTGCAAATCAAAAGTGAGGTGATTATGAAAAATGAAAATTCAGACAAACCTTTGATGCATCTTTTTATGCACATAGGAAAATTGCTGAATGACAGGTTAAGAAGCGCACTGGGTGAGGGCGGTATTCATTTTGGGCAGGCACGGATTTTAGCTTCGCTGATGTATCATGGTGAATTGACACAGAGGATGATTGGCGATGGGTTAGATATCAAACCTGCAACGGTTACAAACATGGTAAAAAAAATGGAGTCATCCGGGCTGATTGACCGTCGACGGGATGTCAATGATGACAGAATGATTATCGTCACGCTGACTTCGAAAGGAAAAGAGGCTGCAGAATTTGCCCTAACCGTGATGGAGCAGATTGAAAAGGAGATCCGTTCGGAATTAGGCCAAAATGAAATTGATATATTGCGAAATCCCCTTGAAAGAGTTCGAAACACCCTTGGTGGCGCTGATCCAGGTATATAATATCAAGTAAATGAATGACAAATAGTAGATTTAAATTATTGGGGCTTACAAATTAGCTATCTAATATTTATCACACTAACAATATTGGAGGGAATTGATGAGTATAGAAAAGATCCAAGGATGTATTGGTTGTGGAACATGTATAAAAACATGCCCCACCGACGTCATCCGCAAAGACCCAAAAACCCAAAAAGCATTTATCGCATATCCGGCGGATTGCCAGATATGCCATTTGTGCAGGATGTATTGTCCTGTTGACGCAATCACCATTTCGCCGGAGAAATCTATACCGGTTATTGTTTCATGGGGGTGAAATGAGCACTTATATAAAAAATAAATTTTTTAGACAATCCATACTGGTATTCATCGACATGCCCCTGCTTATCTGGGCAACGGGTAATTTTCCGGAGCGTTCTCTATTGAAAGAATATCTTTCCATTATAACCATTCTGGCCTTTTGGCAGATGATCGGACAGTTTTTTTGGACACGCACCAGCAGATCCGTTCTGACAAATCTTAAGATGAGCCGTGTGGTAAACTATCATAAAGTCATTGGGTATATATTTATTACCATTTTATCTTTACATCCGCTTTACCTTGTTATCCCGCGTTGTTTTGAAGCAGGGGTTACCCCTGTTGATGCGTTTTTTACCATCATCACAACCCTGAACCAGGGAGTTGTGATGGGTATCATTGCATGGTGCCTGATACTGCTATTGGGTATTACTTCTTTTTTACGGAACAAGCTGCCCATGAAATACAAGACCTGGCGGCTTTTTCACGGTATTATGGCAATGCTGTTTATTTCTACTGCCGCATGGCACACCATTAATCTTGGCCGGCATGCGAACCTATTCATGTCAATTTTAATCAGCATGCTGACTGCAGGTGGAATACTGCTTCTTCTGAAAATATATACGTTTAAAAAATCAAAGAAATAACGGAGGTATAAATGACATCTTCACAAAAATCAAAAGGCGTGTCACGCCGCAGATTCATGACCCTTGCAGGTGGGGCCGCAGGGCTTGCGACGATGGCTGCGTTTGGGTTGTTTCCAGAACAGGGCGTGTGCAGCACCAATGTCCCTGAGATTGATATGGACAAAATAACAAATATCGAAAACGAAACGGATGTTCTGGTTATCGGCGGTGGAATGGCAGGATTATTTGCTGCTGTTAAGGCACACGATGCAGGTTCTAAAGTAATGCTTGTCTCCAAAGGCCGTCTGGGTTCTTCAGGGCAGACACCTTTTGCAAAGGGTATATTCGCATTTGATCCTGATTCTGAAAAATTCAGCCTTGATGAATTTGTGGATACTGTTTCCCGGTCTGCATTGGGCACCAATAATCCGGTATATACCCGGCAAATGGCCGAGCATTCCCTGGCCCGTGTTAATGAACTCAAGGAATGGGGCTTTTTTGATCCTACATTTCGCTTGTCTCTGTAAGTATCCTAATTTATAAGGAATAAAACAGTGAACCCTCATTCAACCTTAACTTATCTATTAATAAATCCAGGTGGTTATGAGTTGAAGGGCGAAATGTAGGTTTTGATTCTCCCTTATATAACAAGAGTTTTAACAACCCGGTCAAAAAGAGAAACATCCCTGTTCTGGAGAGAATCGTCATTACCCATTTGATCAAAGAAAAAGGACGGATCTGTGGTGCAGCCGGTTTCAGGCTGGATGAAGAAAAAATCCATTTTTTTAAGGCCAAAAGGTATCCTATTCACCCCTAGTAGATTCAGCGCGAGAAGGCATGAAACGGCACGAAAATGGAAAAAATTGGTAAAACTCATTTTTTGCAAGACAAACCAAAAGGATGATGCTATGGCCAGAATATGAGCCGCCAAGAGATAAAAAAAATACTTCATAATATTGATTTCCAAGCAGACAGTTCCCTTCAAGAACCGTTCTCCAAAGGACTTCCAATCCTAATAAATCTTGTCGAAAAATTGAGCGAAGAAAACGAACAATTGAAGATAGAAATCCAAAAACTTCGCGATGAAAACAACCAACTTAAAGGAGAACAGGGCAAACCGAAAATCCGTGGCAAAAAAGGACGTGGCAAAGGCAAAAACGTATCCTCGGAAAAAGACAGAAAGGAACGAGAAGGAAAAAAGGAAAAAAAGCAGGAAATCAAAAAGAAAGATACCACCATTGATCGGACCGAAATATGTAAAGTCGATCCCTCCATATTACCCGCTGATGCCGAATACAGAGGGTATGAACCTGTCCTTGTGCAAGAAATTCTGATCACAACGGATAACGTCGAATATAGAAAAGAAATCTTTTATTCCCCTTCCGAGAACCGCACTTACGTGGGAGAATTACCAGCAGGTATAGTTGGGGAGTTCGGTCCCGGTATACGATCTTTAGTTTGCACACTGAAATATGTGGCAAACATGTCTCAGCCAAAAATCCGGGAGTTGCTTGAGAACTGTGGCATTAACATTTCACAATCGACTATTTCACGAATCCTTACGAAGGATGAAACCGGGTTCAACCAGGAGAAAATAGACATTTTTCTTTCTGCACTGGAGCATACTCCTTATCACCAAATCGACGACACCACGGTAAGGGTTAACGGCCAAAACCACTATTCACAGATTTTCTGTAATCCATATTATACAGCATTTTTCACCGTCCCACGCAAAGATCGTCTCACGATACTGGATTTGTTGTTGTGTGGTAGGGAAAGAACATATCGTTTTGATCAGATGGCATTTTGTCTAATGGCGGATTTCAGAGTTGGAAAAAAAGTGATCGATCAGCTTCGGAGTTTGACCGACAACAAGGAGCTGTGTGAAACGCAAATGCAACTGTTACTGGAAAAGGTCTTTAAAAAAGGAAAAAACACAAAGACCAGGGTTATGGAAGCCGCAGCCATACAGCAATTCTCAGTGAACGTTAGTAATTTTTTGAATGTTCTCAGTTTAATAGATTTTGATCGTTGTTAGCGTACTATTTCAAGTACGGCAGTTTGTTTTTCTGATAAATTTTATCAAAATCAGAATATTTGTAAACGACCTGATTGCCAAAGGCAACAAGAATCCGAATGCCGATTTTAACAAATTGGCATGCCGAATGTACCAAAAGTAGAGTAAGACTGGAAGATGAATCAGGGAGCCCTGATTTCAGAAGAATCTTTAATAAGAAGATGCAATAATGATTCCCAGTTACGAAATATGATGACTCGAATAGTACAGCGTAATTGGTTCCAGAATTCTTTACGTGCACTGAATTTGGCCCTGGCTTTCTTGAAAAGTTGATCAGTCAACTCGAGAATGTTGTGCATGAAAAATGCAACGAATATAAATATAAGAAAATTGAATGACAGGTTCTTTTGTCCATGACCAAAATTATGTTCAATGTTATACCCGTGATTTTTCAAGGTGTTGAAATTTTCGTTTTCAATTTTCCATTTGGCTCTGCCCGCCTTGACAAGCTCTTTTACATTATGATGAGTTACATGAATATCGGTCACCCAGCTGTTGGTATAACTGACGGTGTCTTCATCCTTAAAAATGGTATATTCAAAAAAGTTAACGGTTGGGGAGGTTTTACTTCCGTTTAACCGCAAATGATTTATCCATTCATATTTATGGCATCGCCCTTTTTTGTCTTCCCATTCTATTATGTTGGCTTGCTCCATGTCCTCTTTATTAAGGATCTGCTGAAAAAGAATTTTGTGATCGGCTGGCTTTGCAATAAGAATAAACGACATTCGCTGCTGCCTGAGCGCCTCAATGAAGGGGGCCTTTGAATATAGGTCATCTGCGGTAATAATAATTTTCAGTTTTGGGTGTTCGTTTCGAATCCGCTCAAGGATTCGTTTTCCAGCATTGGTTTCACAGTCCTGTTTTTTAGAACCATCGGTGTTTTTGATTGGTTCCGGCGCCAATGGAATAACCTGGCGTTTATCAGGATGGACAATGGCCGCGCATAGCGCCTGGTGGGAATAGCTGACCGTCCCATTTCGATGTTTTTTTGTCAGGCAGGAGGGACAACTTATTTTTTCCGACCTGAAATATTGCGTCCCATCTATAGGGATCAGATACCACTCATTCAGAACACGATAAGACTGGAGGTGGTTGCCGCGTTGAAGCAAACGGAAAAAGTCTGTAAAAATTGGGTATAGTTCTTCAGGAGAAACATTATCGATAATATCCCGTAGCTGGTTGTCTTTGGGAATATCCGAAACTTTAAACATTGTTTGCAGATTATTTCGCTGCACCCTATTTTGAAGACGTCTTTGAAATTCAAGCATTGAGGGGTCTTGAAAAAACATCATGCCTAAAGAGCTTAAACAGGCATCATGCACAGAATATTTTACTTTTCCAATCTGACGGGACTCGGCAATCTCAATGCTTCTTTTTGAAACAGTCTTTCTGAGATTTCCAAAACTGAGTTTTTTTTCAATGCCCAAGTCGATAGCCCCTATATGTTGTATGTATCACAAGAAGACTATCACAAAATATGTAAAAAATCTAGATTTTTATTTACTGTAATTTCAATAGGTTGTGATGTTTTTTTAAGGATTTTTATGCAGGTGTTCCTTTAATTACGTACAGGAAAAAAACATCCAGCAGGTATCCCGCATCTTTTGTGAAAAAGAGCGCCCTGAGGGATGATCAAGGTCAAAATTTTAATGGTTTTGGTAGTAAAAGATTGCGATAATCAAAGTTTAAAAAATGGTTGAGGCCCTTTAAAATCAAGGAGTCTGAAATTCACTGAGAATTGCTGCCAAAAAACTATAAAAATTATCCTGAAGCAATTTTGATATTTCCATCAAGTTAAGATAGACTCAGTTAGCTTTAATCCAATCAGTAATAATGTTTTGAAGGAAGGAGGCGCTTTGAAAAAAGCTTACAACCCAATATCATCGGATAATTTGCGAAGGGCTCTGTCTTTTTATTTGGCAACAAGCTTGTTCCTTTTTTCACTATTATTAATTCTGACAATCGCAAATCCTATCTACAAGCATTTAAAAAAATCAGAAAACGACAATGTTTATCACGATGTAGAGCTCACAGCCATGTCTGTGAATGAGTGGAGCAGACGTGTCATGGACATAGCCATTCAAATAACAAGCCGAACACGAATCAGGCAGGAACTTGAAAAATATAACAATAAAATAATATCCTTAACACAGCTCAAAACATTTACTGAACCTAAACTGTCAGATGCCATGAATATGTCGGAAGAAATTATAGGCATCACCCGGTTAGACAGTTCAGGAAAAGTCGTTGCCCAATGTGGCGAAAGCCTACCATCGTTAACACGCGCAATAGATTATTCCATCCCATTTGATACGTCGGTATCGACACCTGTCATCCAAAACGGGCGTCAGGTTGTGGTTGTCAGTGCCCCCATTATAAATCGGCTAAAAAAACATATAGGTGCGGATTTCGTGCTGATCGACCTTTATCCATTAAAAAATATTATCAACAGCAAAACGGCGCTGGAAAAAAACTATGAAACGATTTTAGGATATACATTAGACGGAACGGTTCTTAAAATCTTTCCTGAAATCAGACATATAAAAAATGATGTGATCAACGATTTGCTGAAAAAGGCGTTTCAAGGCCAGGAAGGAATGAATGACGAATCACCTGTTTTCGTCGCAGCATATCATGGTCTGGATATCGAAAACTTTGGACTTGTTATTTTGAAGAACAAGACAGAATTGTACAGAATCTTGAATACCAGACTGATTTACTGGGGGCTTATCGGTATTGTTGCGTATATTGTATTTATTGCGGGGTTTTGTTTTTTAATGAGACCTATGACAAACAGGCTGCTGCTACACTCAGATGAATTAAATGAAAAGATAAAACAACAAACCCGCCACCTTGAAGAGGAGATAAAGGAGCGAAAACGAACAGCAGCGCAATTGGAGAAAACTATTACAGAACATCGACAAACAGAAATCGCCCTTAGTGAAAGTGAAACACGACTTTCACACATCATTATGGGAAGTCCGGTACCTACGTTTGTTATTGATAATGACCATATCATAACGCATTGGAATACGGCGCTTGAAAAGGTTAGCGGAATTTCGGGAAGTCAAATTGTCGGAACAAAAAATCAGTGGATGCCTTTCTATTCAAAAAAAAGGCCGGTAATGGCGGACCTGATCGTCGACAAAGTACCTGAAGAAAAAATGTCAAACTATTACAGAGGTATATATAAAAAGTCGAAAACCGTTGAGAATGCATACGAGGCAGAAGATTTTTTTCCTGATATGGACGAACATGGGCGATGGCTCTTTTTCACGGCAGCACCTTTACGCAACAGTTCCGGAAATACGATTGGTGCAGTGGAGACCTTACAGGACATCTCGGCCCGTAAAGAGGCAGAGACAGCCTTAAGGGAGAGTGAATCAAAATTTAAAAGCATATTTGACAATAAAGGGACAGCAACATTTCTTTTTAATGAAGACGGAATCATTAGAGAGTGTAATCAGACATTTGAAAAACTTAGCGGATATTTAAAAACCGATATCATCAATAAAATGAAATGGTCGGATTTTGTTGCAAAAGAAGATATTGAAAAAATGCAGAGATACCATGATCAACGTTCAAAAAGAACCGGTTTTCCCCCTTCACAATATGAAAGTCGTATAGTTAACAAAGCGGGTGAGGTTAAAACAGTGATCACCAATGTTAGTTTAATAGGAAAGGAACGAATCGTTTCACTGATGGATATTACTGAACGAAAGCTGGCAGAGACAGAGAATGAAAAACTGCATAAAAAATTAGGACAGTCACAAAAAATGGAGGCCATAGGTTCTCTGGCAGGTGGGATTGCCCATGATTTTAACAATATCCTTGGTGCGATCATAGGGTACACCGAACTTGCAAAAATGGACAAGGTTGACAATGAGAAGAAAGAGAAGCATCTCAATAAGGTGTTAACGGCTGCAAACCGCGCAAAAGAGCTTATTCAGCAGATACTTACATTCAGCCGGCAGACAGAACATGAAGTCAGACCGTTAAAGCTGAAACTGATTATAAAAGAAGTACTTCAACTGCTCAGAGCATCATTACCTTCGACCATAGATATCAAAAGCGATATCAATAACGAGTCACTCATCATGGGGGATTGGACCCAGATTCACCAGGTTGTTTTGAATCTTTGCACCAATGCCGGTCACGCCATGCAAGAGAATGGCGGAACATTATATGTCGGGTTAACGAATGAAAGGCTTGGTCCTAATTTTACTTCGAACGACCCTGATTTATCCATTAATGATTATGTAAAAATAATTGTAAAAGACACAGGCCACGGCATTCCACCTGAATTGATTGAACGTTTGTTTGAACCGTTTTTTACAACAAAGGGTCCGGGTGAAGGAACAGGTATGGGATTGGCGGTTGTCCACGGTATCGTGAAAAGCATGAAAGGAGAAATTGTAGTTGAAAGTTTTTTGGGAAAGGGAAGTTCCTTTAGTGTCTACCTTCCTATTATTCAAGATATGGCGGAAACGGATGTGCCCAAGGAAGACAATTTTGCCAAAGGTTGCGGTCATATTCTTTTTGTTGACGATGAGCCGGCTATAGTCGACATTGGAAAATTAATGCTGACAAAATTGGGTTATCATGTAACGACAAGAACCGGTGGAATTGAAGCTCTGGAAGCATTTAAATCCAACCCGGATAAATTTGATCTTGTGCTGACGGATATGACAATGCCCCAGATGACGGGAGAAAAATTGGCCAGGGAAATCATTTCAATCCGTAAAGAGATTCCCATCATCATCAGTACAGGATTCAGTTCGGTAATGACCGAAGAAAAAACACTGAAACTTGGAGTAAAAGGCCTTTTAATGAAGCCTTTTGTTTTATCAGAACTTGCAGGCGTTATTCATAATGTGCTGGACAAAAAAGAATAAATGCCCGGCAGGGTAAATCGCGTCAGTGCTGATCCGAAGGGTCAATATGCACCCGGACCTGAGTGACTTTATCCATATGTAGCCGGATCATCTGCCGGACCGACTCGCCTATGTCATGGGCCATTTCCACAGTAATCTTTGGATCCACCACAATATCCAGATCCACAAGATAAGCAGCGCCGCTTCGACGTACCCTTACGCCATGCACGTTTTTCACCCCGTTAACGGTAAGCGCAAGCGTCGCTACTTCCTGAATTTTGCTCTCCCCCACAGATTCATCCATGATCTGTGCCACCGCATCCATGGCAATATCATAACTCATCTTGAATATGAACAGGGCCACCACAATACCAGCCACAGGATCAAGCACAGGATATTTTAACTTAGCACCAAGAATACCAATCAGGGCGGCAATGGAAGAAAAGGCGTCTGACCTGTTATCCATGGCGTTGGCAATGGTTGACGGGCTGTTGGTCCTCACCCCGGCCCTGTAGGTGAACTGAAACATCAGCTCGTTGATGAGAACCGAAACGATTGCCGCATATACGGCCGCATTTCCCGGAGCGTTGAGATGTCCATGCTGGATTGTTGCTATGGCAGTTCTGATAATCTCGACTCCTGCCGCGGCCAGCATACCCATCACCACAAGGGTCGAAATAACCTCTGCCCTGCCGTGGCCGTAAGGGTGTTCTTCGTCCGGGGGTTTCTGGGCGATTTTCAGGCTGATATAAACAAACAGGGATGCAAAAATGTCCGAGGCGGAATGCACGGCATCCGCAATCATGGCGCTGGAGTTTGACACAATGCCGGCCCAACCCTTCAGAACCGCCAAAACAAAATTCCCTGCAAACCCAACAAGCGCCCAGAATTGGGCAGTCCGAAAATCGTTATCCTGTGATTTCAGTTTTTGGCTTTGCCCCATTTAACTATTTGCTCCTGTGGCCTACAGAAACAAGCTCACCAATGATTGAACCGACAATCACTTTAGACCGGATCCGAACCGGAAGACGCCTTTCATCCGTGGTAATCCATAAACGCAACGTAGGCTTGTCACTTTTTTTAAAGACCCCGCCAAAATGGACAAGCTCAGGCTCAATCACATAGGTATCATAGGTGGTGTTAAAACATGTTATGGTTTCCTGCCCCACAACCTCTGCCCTGCCCATAAAACATTTTTTCCCGTCAGTTATGGGAAATTCAATCCCCTTTTTGTCGCCTAAATCCATAGAACGTAATTTATAAAATGCCGCAAGCGGATCAAATGTGCCGGGTGGAATCGTTATGGGCTTTCTGTCGGCATTAAAATTTGAATACCTGGCTATACGTTTCTCCCAGTTAAACTGCACCAGGATATCCCGTTGTTCGCTCCCTTTCTGTTTTTTGCCATACCGAATTGAACGGCCAAGGGCAAGGTCCGTATAAGAGTCAAGCTTATCGCGAACTTTATAAAAGACATCCACCAATGGAGAGGTTTCCACCTTCAATGAAAAGTGCCGGCACGGTTGTTGATCGACTTCCTTCACAGGAAGAACATCAAAGGACGCAACGCCTGCCTCAATCATCTCCCAGCGAATCTGATATACAAGCTGTTCTTCCGGGGAGAAAGGCAATGTGTTTTTTGACGTTTTTTTATCCGCCGCCCTTACCGATGAACCGCATAACAATACTAAAAACAGCAGCGTCAGAAAAAAATACCGGACAATAACAAGATTGGGCAACGCCCGCATTCGCTGTAATGTCATATGCTTCATTAACAAGGGCTTCCAATTACCTGACGGGGCCTGACACCGTCGGAAGGGGCGACAATACCCTGTTTTTCCATAAGATCAATGATGCGCGCGGCCCGGTTGTAACCAATCCTCAGGGCCCGTTGCACCCCGGATATGGATGCCTGGCGTGTGGACATGACAAAATCCAGGGCCTGCTGGTACTTTTCATCATACTCATCATCGTCAAACGCCACAGCGTGCTGAACTTCTTCTTTTTCCGTGGTAACGTCTGAAATGTATTCGGGTTTTCCCTGGCTTTGACAAACTTTGTGATGGCGCCTAATTCCCTCTCGGACAAATATGTGCCGTGGACCCGTTTGAGTCGAGCCGTGCCCGGGGGAACAAAAAGCATGTCGCCCCGGCCCAGAAGGGTTTCTGCACCATTCGCATCAATGATGGTCCTGGAGTCGGTCTTGGAAGAGACCTGAAAGGAAATTCGTGTGGGAAAATTGGCCTTAATAATGCCGGTAAGCACATCCACGGAGGGTCGCTGGGTGGCCAGAATCATGTGGATGCCTGCCGCCCTGGCCATCTGGGCAATGCGGGTCAAAGAAAATTCAATATCCTTGCTGGCGGTCATCATCAAATCCGCCAACTCGTCAATAATCACAACAATATAGGGAAAGGTTTGAAAGTCATCTTCCATATCCGACAAGTCCGTGGTCCGGACTTTTTTGTTATACTGCTCTATATTTCGCACATGCAGCTGGGCCAGCTTCTCATACCGCTGCTCCATTTCCCTGACTACCCATTGAAGGGCAATGTTGGCCTTTTTCATGTCTGTGATCACAGGCGTAATCAGATGCGGAATGTCGTTGAACAATGAGAGTTCAATGCGCTTGGGATCAATCATAATGAACTTAACCCGTTCAGGGCTTGATTTATACAAAATACTGCAGATCATGGCGTTTAGCGCCACGCTTTTGCCGGTTCCGGTGGCCCCGGCAATGAGCAGATGCGGCATTCTTTCAAGTCCTACCACCACGGGTTTACCAATGATATCCTTGCCCAGGCAGATGGGCGCAGGGGAGTTTATTTCAGGAAAAGCGGGGGCCCCCACGATATCTCTGAAAGGAACAACACACATGGCGGGGTTAGGAATCTCAATGCCAATGACATCTTTACCCGGAATGGGGGCCACGATACGGATGCTCAAAGCACTTAAAGCCAAGGCCAGGTCATCGGCCAGATTAACGATCTTGCTGATCTTTATCCCCGGAGCGGGCTTATACTCAAAGGTGGTGATTACAGGACCCGGCAGCACCTCCATGACTTCGCCCTTGATGCCGAAGTACCCCAGTTTCTGCTCCAGCAGTTCGGCATCCCGTCTGATGGCCTCATGGTCCACCACGGTTTCCTGGCCACCTTTTTCAAGAAAATCCAGGGAAGGCAGGCGAAACGTTCCATCACCATTGTCCTGAACATTTGCCCGGGCTAAGGGCTCGTCTGTCTGATTAGTTGAATCCGGCTGGACGGAATCTGTCTTTTTCACCTTGCTTTCCGGTATGCTTTCCGGTGTTTCCAAAGGTTCTGTTTCCGGTTCTTCTAAAGGCTCTGACTCGATCTCTTTGGCCTTTTTCAGGGTATCAAGGACCTGTGTCACCAAAGGCCCTGGGGAGGCTGGTGCCTGCGCTTTATTTTCACCGGATTCCTCCCGGTCAGATTCCATTGGGGGGGTATCGCTTATTTCCGGAGTGGGCAAATCAGGAGCGCAGGATTCAAACTCAAGGGTCACACCGGGACTATCATCATCTTGATTGGCATCTTGACCGGTCAGCGGCTTTTTTTCATCGGATTTTAGAGGTGTTGGCTCTGGAGAAGCAAGCGCATCAACAGGATTGTCGCGACGTATTTTGGACGCCTCATGGGCTTTAAGCAATTCATCATATCTGTTTTGAAGTTTGACATACTTGTCTGCCAAATTCAGATTGGCCAGTAGCAGTTTGACATATGGATTGGGTTTACTTTGTCGGCTAAAGGCATTGTCCGCTTTTTCCATTTCACCGGTCATCACCTTTGCAATACGTTCGGCATCACCCTGCCCGGTCTCCCCACTGATCTGAAATTTATATTCTCCGCATTCGGTTCTCAAACACAAAAGATTTTTTTCTAAACTGTAATTCTTATTTTCCACGCTAAATAATACTTTCCTGGGTTTCGAGGATTAAAATTTGCGACCAACGAAGTAATCGGCAAAATTTACGATTTTCGGTCGGGCATTACCTATCACAGTCGCACAGTTTATATCATAACCTAATCCGGGATTCCAGGCAGTTGAAATATTTTGCGTTATCGATTAGACACAACTACTTGCCTTAGCGGGATTTGCGATTTCAACGTCCCTGCCATTAGCCGGCAATCGGCAGGTAAACACCCGTCCCTTTAGGCAAATCGCTAAAATCCGGAATTCTGTTGCCTTGGACCGGTCCCCGGCCCGGAATATGGTAAATGGTTCCCGGATGTTTGAACTTTGCGCCGGCTATTGCATAGGCAGTTTTATTTTGTGTAATGACAATGGGACCTTTATACCCCACCACCAGACGAGTGCCTGACGGCAAGTCATCCCAATCCGAAATCGTATATCCGTTCAAAATCCGACCCGATGGAAGAAAATAAATGGTGGAGGGCGCATGGTACGCCCCGCCGGCATGGGACCAGGCCGTCATCCGCCCGGAAATGGTTTTTATGATGCTTTTCGCCTGCTCGCGGACTTGTTGCGTTTTCTGGTTGAGCATTACCTTTGTGCCCTCGGGCAGACGGTCCCAACCCCAATTTGAGGCGACCCTGTCACCGGGCAGGGTTTTTCCGCCGGGCAGGATGTAGACCGTATTGGGAGCGTCATAATCTTCCCCGGCAATGGCCCAGGCGGAATTCTGCTTTGAAATCACATCGGATTCCTGGATTTGGGACGCTTTTTTACCGATAGAAGCGACAGTTCCGGGAGCAGGATAAAAAACCTGGGCCAGCATGGGGTCCGGTGCAAGGCTACCAGCCCTGACATCAGGATCAAACGGCCAGGTTGGTCCGAGCCCTGCCCGGGTTCTGTCAAAATTTTTCGCACATCGTTTACGCCCTCTATGATTGTTGGAGAACCATCGATTGGGTTTTCCGTATGAAATCTGACTGTGGGTCAGAACGTCTTTATCCTCAAGGCCATAAACCCTTTTAAGGATATCCAGCAGCATGCCCGCAGACTTATACTGACTGGTAGTTAGGGAAGCGTAATGATAACCGACAAACTCAATGCCCACTGAGATGTCGCTTACATTAGACACCCCGTTCCACATGGACAGACCGGCATGGTCAGCCCTGTATTTTTTATCCAGAATCCGGTAAACTGTTCCATTTCTGGCAACAACATAATTGGCATGCCCGCCGGGAGTGGTACGACCGTTCTTAAAGCGTTTTCCCCTGGAAACCACCCTTAACGTACTTTTCAGCCCCAATTCGGAAGTATGAACGATGATCAACCGGGTTTTGGGACGCACCTTTTTTCTAAATCGCGGATTGATCCGGGAACGATAATCCACGATGCGATTCTGGAAACGGACAAGTTCCGGACGGGAATAGGTCTGTGCAGCCCGGATCGGGGCCGCTGTCATCAGCACGGCAAATACTATCAGGATAAAAAAGGGCACCAGGGCAGAACCCTTCGAAAAAGAAAAATTGTCACAAGGTTCAATATTCATGAGCTTACATAATATCAACCCAGGCCCGATTTTGCAACGGTCCTGCGCATAAGGTTTTTATATTTGAAAAGACCAATTCTACATCTTTTTGCGCCTTGCATCTATATAAATTTTCGTCCAAACACGAATTTCCGTTCAGGCCGTAATTCAGTTTATTTACTTATTAATCTGTAAAAGACAAAAAACAGGGCCGAACAAATGCAGTTTAAGCGCACAGGCGTTGAAACTGCATTTGTTCGGCCCTGTTGGCAGTGTCCAACGACTCGGACACCTTTAAATTGCTATAATAATTTTTCTGCGCCTTTATAAACCTCTTCGACCTTTAGTGCGGCAGCGCCATGGCCCGGATGTTTTTCAGGATTCCACTTTTTCATATCGTCAAACACAGGCCCCTGGGTATGGTACTCAAGGGTTCCTTTGACCTGATAGGATGTGTTATCCGAAGTGATGAATAAAATACAAGCCTTTGATCCGGCTTTGATATTTTCTATGGTTTTGGAAAAATAATTATTGGCCACAACCAGGGTCTGCTCATCATATTTGCTCACACAGGTCGCATAAATGGCATTGGGTACCCCGTCTTTGTTCACGGTGGATAATATAATAGGACCTTTGTGACTGTCCCAGGCGTTGCTGGTTTCTTCAGGTAATACAGGCATATTTCATCTCCTTTGATTTAAATTACGTTTTGCCGAACCCGGCAAATTGTTCACATAAACTGAATGCAAGACAGCATATACCGTGCCTGCCACTTCCCTGTCTCTTTTTTTTAGGGGCCGATAATCGAAAGCACCCGTAAAAGTCGGTATTGGATATTTGTATTAAATTTTGAAGGTAAATTTAGGATTGACAAGCAGGCATAATTCCATTAAGAAAAGGACTCCAAGCCGGAGTGGTGGAATTGGTAGACGCAGAGGACTCAAAATCCTCCGGCCTTCGGGCCTTGCGAGTTCAAGTCTCGCCTCCGGTACCACGCATATCAAGGGTTTTGGCTTTTAGTCGAAGCCCTTTTTATTTTTATGAACAAAAAAGTAAGCGTATTGCAAGCAGTAAATTTTTTTGTTTCTTGGCTGAATGCTTTGATTTCTGCCTTTTCTGCATCCTCTCAACCCAAAAATGGGGAGACCTCCCTGACAGCCAACCACCCCAATAATGAGGCGTTTTTTTTGTATCCCGGAAAAACGGTTCAGGAAACCCACCCGTCAAAACCGGTGATCAGCCGCTTCCTATCCCGAGGAAAAGGTTATGTCTCTTTTGATTCAGAATCACACAATAAATTCATGATCAGTTTTATTATCGTATCTTTTTGATTTGGGGCAGATTCTGCCACCAGCAATGTTAAGGCGGCCAGTCCGGTATCATTGATCACCGGTTGCCCGGCAATATCCAGTAAGCGTCCGTTCCGGTGAAGGAAATCCACAAACAAAAAAGCCCCGCTGCGCTTATTGCCGTCAATGAACGGATGATTTTTAACGACAAAATATAGAAGGTGTGCAGCCTTGCTTTCAACAGTTGGATAGGCAGGCTCTCCAAATACGGTTTGATCCAGGTTACCAAATATTCCGGCAAGACTGTCAACCCTGGAAGATTTTGCAAAAAAATTTGTTGCCTCTCCCCGGGCGATCAACTGTGTTTTCAATTCCCCCAAAGCGCCCATGGCATCCATCGGGCTTGGCAGATCCCCCCCTGTATGCCCTTTAGGATCTTTTAAAAGCCCTTCATCATACTGCTGGAGCCAGAGAAAGGTTTGAGTGTACCGGCCCATGATATCTACGAGCCCCCGGCCCATATCCGATGCCAGAGACGGAGCATGCGCTGCCTGCCGTATAAGGGCAAGCGCCTGTTGAAGCTCAGCGGCATTTTGTTGAAATCGTTTCTGGTTGACTGAGTACCCTTGAACCAAATATTCTTTTAACCGTTGGGTGGCCCATATTCTAAACTTTGTTCCTTTAATGGAGTTCACCCGATAGCCCACAGAAATAATCGCGTCCAGATTAAAGTATTCCACCTGATACGTCTTTTTATCGGCGGCAGTTGTTGCAAATTTTGCAACAACTGAATCCCGAACAAGTTCGCCGGTTTTAAAAATATTCCTTAAATGTCGGCTTATACCTGATTTATCCACTCCAAACAGTTCAACCATTTGGGCCTGGGATAACCATATAGTATCATTTTCAAGGCGGACCTGTATTTCTGTTTGACCGTCCTCTGCCTGATAAATTTCAATCTGCCCGCTTTCATTCATCGTTTAAGCCTTTTTTCTATTGGCCATAGGAATAACATTATCAGCGCTTGCAATCCTGGCTTGTTCAACGACCCTGAATGCCTGGTCTGCTTGTGACAGGGATCTTTCGCTTATTTCCATAAGCTTTCTTTTCCGGAACACTTTAAGAACCACAGCTTAATCAAAAAAATACAGTTGATTTCTGGAAAATCACTTTAATTCAAGTTAATCTGTGATTTTCGTTTATCTTACATATCCACTTATCTAACGGGATAGGATGAATATTTTGAGAAATTGGTTCTCTGACAATAAGGGTCTAAGCATGCTTCAAAAATTTAATCGCTTGGTCTTTTTCTTCCTTTGGAAACCCTTTCATTTCTATGCCCTTAAAAAGTTTACCTTCCAAATCTACAAGTTTATGAAGCCATTTTTTATGCGTAATAACGGCAATCCTGCTGAAATGGGAAAGCCCAAACTCAAGAAAGAACTTTAATTTTTCTATCATTGCATCGAACTCGGCGCCGCCGACGCTCACCACTTCCTGATAAACTATTAGTTTTTGATTTTTCTCGATTTTTTCTTTAAAAATCGCAAGAATCATTTTCATGTCTTCTTCTGTGATCTTACCTTCTATTCGATAAGCGATGGCATCAGCTATACCAATATCTATCATTTCTATCATGTCGGAAATCCTGTTTTTGATGTTTTGGAATTGATGCTAAACTTCTTTTATCATACACGATAGATGCTAAAACTCAATGATCAAATTTTTGTTAATTTGCCCAACTTCGGCGTTGGAAAAAATTTTAATCCTCAAAATATATTATACATTCCTCAAACGCTCCTCCAAGATGCTTATTTTAAATTGTCGATTGACCCAACCTCGTTCAAAAGGTATGAAAGGCGTTTTAAAGAAGCTTCTTGAAATTATGAAATCGACCCTTGCGTCAGGTGAAAATCTTATGATTAGCGGGTTCGGAAAATTTCAGGTGGGATTGGTTTTAACGTCGGCCGCTGTAGGGGCAAGCCACCGTGCCTGCCCTGACAAGGGCAACCACAGGGGGATTGCCCCTACGAAAAATGGCCCATAATAGAATCAAGCCCTTTCAGGTTAACGAAAAAAACGAAAAAGGGACGGAATTAATGGATAAAATGGACCCTAAATTATATGGACTGCCGGCGCGAACAGTTTTGCTGAAAGGTGATCACGATAACTTTGTCCTTTGTATCGACAGAAAAAGCCGGGTCATCATGAAGGATGCCGCTGTGATCCTTGGAAAAGCCGACAAAATAATGAAGGCTGTCCCAGGTGCCACAATCTCCCTGGAAACGACAGCGCCTGTTTGCAGCAAATCAACAAAGTTTCTTTCAAACAATGGAATTGAAATCATTTCAAAAAAATAATGCAACCTGTCATCCCAGATAAATCTGACAGAAACTGGTCCACATATCTCCTGAAATGTTCAGATGGTTCGCTGTACTGCGGCGTCACTAAAAATATGAGAAATCGACTGATAAAGCATAACGAAGGGGTTGCCTCAAAATATACAAGATCGCGCCTGCCGGTAAAATTAGCTGCCGTCAAAGGATATTTGACCAAACGTGAGGCCTACCAGCTGGAATATCAAATCAAAAAAACCCCGACCCACAAAAAAACAGCAACGCTGAATGACTGGAAACCTGAAAATTGATCTGGTCATTTCAGACAGGACCATGTTCAAAATAGACACTTAATTATTTGTTTTTTTTATGCCCTTGATTACAGCAAAAGAGCCTCTCCCAAAGCCTTCCTGAATGGTATTAAATTTTTCTCCAGGGATAAGGGTTTGTAAAACACTCGATATCACAAAATCCGATGCATTAAGATGGCTTAGTACCTCCGGCACTGAAAAAAATGTGGCATCTTTGTAAAATCTGCTGTTTTCTTTCTTTTCAGAATACTGTTTGCCAAGCTCGCTCTCTTTGTCTACAAATCCTACAATAATGAATCCATCGTTCTTTAATACCCGGAACGCTTCCTTAAAAGATTTAACGATATCATCAACAAAGCAGATGGTCGTTACCATCAAAACAAAATCAAACCGGCCATCAGAAAAGGGCAAATCTTCTGCAACACCGGAATGGACCTCAATGCCTTGTAATCTTGCTATGTTTGCCATTTTTTCTGAAGGCTCAACGCCGACCTTGATCCCCAGAGGAACAGCGAATTTCCCCGAGCCAACGCCTATTTCCATACCCTCCGCTCCAGCGTCAGGGATAAGCCGGCGGATTGCTGCTATTTCTATTTCAGCTGCATAGAAATCAGGGTGTTTATCAAACCATTGGTCATACTCCTCACTGTACTTTTCAAATGATTCAATTTGGGCATGATTACCTCCAATAGGCTCATCATGAAACGATTGAGCTGTGCGGTACGGCTTTCTGTGTTCGTACCGGTGACAGGTTAGCTATAATTCTAAATAAGTTGAAGAATATCCTTACCCGGTCAACTTATGCAAGAAAAACATGGCGCATGATAAATTAAACTCTTAATTCCTTGGCTTTGATATACGATTTTTCGACATGTCCCAGTGAGGCCTTTTCTATCTTCGCACTTCTTTTTTTCCCCGAGTAGCATTTCCGTAAGTTCTTTTTAGGCCTGATCAAAGACCTGCTTGGAGGTAAATTACCATAGTCCCCAATGGTAATTCGCCTTGATTGCCCATTGACTCAGGCCTGGGCGTCACAAAGAGAATATTGCTTTTTTAAACCGGTTTAGGTAACATATTTTTAATCCGGCAGGAAAAGACGATCATTAACTTTCAGATCGAAACCAAAAGAGAACTAAAATCAGACGAAAAATATTTGCTCTGAAGGAAACCCGGCAACCTGCTGAATTTATACGCCTTTGGAAAGTATATATTGCTTGTATCGCTTAAAAAAATCAATCAGTTGAGAAATGATAAATATGATGACAATCAGGGTAACAACGGGTGCAATATTATTATTTTTTCTTTCCGTATTACTCGTCCCGTATCTTTATGCAGGGTCAGGAAATGCACCAAGGTTGAACAACGGTAAAAAATGGCGGGTCGCCTATTACGAGGGCGGACCGTATTCGGATTATACCGATACCATGAGGACGCTTGTTCACGGTTTGATCAAAACAGGCTGGATAACAGCTAAAAATCCGCCCGATGTCCCACAAGAAATTCCCAGACCTTATATCGACTGGCTGACAAAACACGGCAGCCCGTATTTGTCGTTTAAACCGGAAGATTGTTATTCGGCAGGCTGGGATGATCAAAAAAGAGTTAAGGTGCGAAAAGAATTGCTGAAAAAACTAAAACACGGCGGTATTGATATTGTTCTTGCAATGGGCACCTGGGCCGGTTTGGATATGGCCAACAACGAGCATACTGTTCCGGTGATGATTTTGTCCACATCCGACCCGATAAAGGCCGGCATCATCAAAAGTCCAACAGATTCCGGGTTTGATCATGTGACCGCCAGGGTCGATCCTAATCGCTACTTAAGGCAGTTGCGGATGTTCCACAGGATCGTTGGATTTAATACCCTGGGCATTGCCGTTGAAGACACCGAAGACGGCCGGAGTTATGCTGCCATCAATGAAGCACGGCAGATTGCAAAGGAAAGGGGCTTTGAGTTGATTACCTGCAATGTTCTGGACTTGATACCGGACAAAGAGAAAGCTGACAGTTCCTGTTTTAAATGTTACCATGAACTCTCGAAAAAAGCCGATGCCGTATATTTAACGGCTTTGGTGTGTGCAGACACAAGGACGAAACAACTCGCAGATATTTTTAAGAATGCTCGGATCCCTTCGTTTTCAATGGCCGGGTCAAAATGGGTGAAAGACGGAATTTTGCTGAGTATTTCCAGTGATTCAGGATATGCCGCACTGAGCCGGTATAATGCAGATAAATTTGGTAAAATTTTAAACGGCACAAAACCAAGAGATCTCAACCAGATATTTGAGGACCCTCTGGACATCGCAATTAATATGTCAACCGCAAAAGCCATCGGTTTTCCCATACCCAAAAGCATTTTAAGAATAGCCACCGAAGTTTATGGAGAATAAACAGTGCAGCGTCGAATAGGATACGTGATCATCGCGGTCATCTGCTTTTTTTATTGGATACTCGATAGTATCTGGTCATATATGTCTTTTGAATACAATTTAAAAAATTTAATTTTTAGAGAACCGGGGTCCTATGTGGACACCTTTTTGTTGAAAGTCCCTCCCTATCAGATTGTCTCCCGGCTCATGGTTCTGTTTTTATTCGTTATTATCGGTTTTATTATCATCGAATTTATAAAAAAACGGCAGGAAGATCAAAACAAACACCAAGAGGCCCACGATACCTTATTGACAGTTCTCAACAGCCTTGATGCGGCGATTTACGTCACAGATATAAAGACCTATGAAATTTTGTTCATGAATAAATATCTGGTGGACAAATGCGGAGGAAATTTTTTAGGAGACGCTTGTTACAAGATATTTAGAAACGCAAATGACGTGTGTGAGCACTGTCCGGCTTTGGACCTGGTAGACAACGACGGCAACTTAAAAGATGTGGTCTTCCGGGAGCTTCAGGACCCTGTAACAAAGTCATGGTATCTAACGTATGACAAGGCGATTAAATGGATCGACGGTCGTGTTGCTCATCTGCAGATTGCCACCGATGTCACCCGGCTTAAAAAGCTTCAGGAAAAAGAAAAAAAGGCGGACGAATATCTGCGCCAGGTTCAAAAAATGGAATCCATCGGCAATCTGGCCGGAGGTATCGCACACGACTTCAATAATCTTTTATTTCCGATCATTGGTATGTCGGAACTGCTTTTAGAAGATCTTCCTGAAAACAGCCTTGAGTTCAAAAATGTCCAGGTGATTCTGGATGCCGGCAAAAGAGGCCGCGATCTTGTCCAGCAGATCCTGTCCTTCAGCCGCCAGACCGAGAAGAAAAATATCCCTGTCCGCCTGCAGCAAATTTTGAAGGAAGCATTGAAATTAAGCCGGTCCACAATACCGTCTTCCATACAAATCAATCAGGATATTCAGGAAAATTGCGGGTGGGTGATGGCCGATCCCATACAACTTCACCAGATTGTGATCAATCTGATCACCAATGCATATCATGCCGTGGATCAGTCGGAAGGCAAAATCAATGTCCAGTTAAAGGAAATATCCGTCACAAAAGACAATCCGTCGGCGAAACTCAATTCAGATAGTAAATACGTGATGCTCAGAATTTCAGACAATGGGTGTGGTATTAAAGCGGCAATTAAAAATAAAATTTTCGATCCTTATTTCACTACCAAAGATAAGGACAAAGGCACAGGCCTTGGTCTTGCTGTTGTTTACGGGATTGTTCAGGATTACGGGGGAGATATCCTGGTGGACAGTAACGTAGGGGAAGGAACGGTTTTTTCAATATACCTGCCATTACCTGAGCAACTGCCGGAAACAGAGGCAGTGGACAAGACAAATTCATTTCAAACCGGATCGGAACATATTCTTCTTGTTGACGATGAAAAACAAGTAGCTCATATAGAAAAACAGATGCTCAATCGGCTGGGGTATAGGGTTACTATGCATACCAGCAGTCTGGACGCGCTGGAATGCTTTCGTGAAAATCCAGAAGCATTTGACCTATTATTGACTGATGGGACAATGCCGGGGCTCACTGGAGACAGGTTGGCACAGGAAGTCCTGGCAATAAGGCCTGATATCCCGATTCTTCTCTGTACGGGCTTCAGTGAAAAGATTGACAGACAGAAGGCGAAGCATCTCGGAATCAAAGGATTTTTAATGAAGCCGGTTGTCAAATCCGATATGGCCCGGATGGTACGGCAGATTCTCGACAACAAGTAGCCCTATTTTAGAGGCACAACCTCAAGCCAATACCCATCCGGATCATTGATAAAATAGATGCCCATCTCCCTATTTTCATAGCAGATACACCCCATCTTTTCATGCAGGGCATGGGCTGCCTCAAAATCATCTGTTTTGAATGCGATGTGAAACTCTTCGTCGCCGAGATCGTAAGGCGCTTTCCTGTCTTTGAGCCAGGTGAGTTCCAGTTTATTGGCAGACTGATTATCCGTTAAATATACAATAATATAGGAACCGTCTGTGGCAGTTTTTCTTCTCAGCTCTGTTAGGCCGAGTGCTTTTTCATAAAAAGCCAAACTTTTTTCCAGATTCAATACGTTGATATTAAAATGATCAATTGTAAATCCCATATCTATTTTTTTGCTCCCAGATTAAAAAAATTTTAAATCCTTTGCTGCACAAGTTATGTCGAGCGACAATCTTACACTCGATGATCAAGTTTTTAGGGAATTTGTTCAAATTCAAGGCGGAAAAAATTTTTAACCGGAGGTTAATATACAATATATTTTGAGGATTCAAAATTTTTTCCAACGCCGAAGTTGGGCAAATTAACAAAAACTTGATCATCGAGTATCATAACTTCACCATAGGGTCGTCTTTGCATAGGGTCAAGAAAAAAACCTGATTATCGCAAAATATTAGATTGCTTTAGGAATGAGGCCGAAATAATTTGACCTGGGAGCGCAGGCGTCCCGCCTGCATTTTTACTGCAGGCGGGACGCCTGCGCTCCGGATATATCAAAATGGGGAACTTAGCGCGCTAACGCGCGGACTTTCTAATCTCGAACAAATTCCATAGTGTCTTGATTACAACCAGGACATCCCAAAACCGGCATAAATCCATCATAATACCTGCCTTCAAATTCGGCTATTCCTATTTCAACATCTATAATGGCTTCATTAACTTTCATTTCATGATGGCATTGTGAACAACGGTAGTTGTACTCCTCCGGCGGGGGGCCAAACGGAATATCCACTCCCTCTATCAACTTTTTCTTGCTCAATTTTCATTTCCTCTAAAGTTAAAAAAATATCATACAGAACACCATACTTGGGATGCCATATCTCCATCAACTCCATTTCTGTTTCACAATATTGACATTTCATGGGATCTATTCCGCCGATCTCCTGATATCTTTCTCGATATTTTTTTCGTTTTACTATTTGATACGCGCCTTTGACTATCCGGCCTATTCGCCTTATGCCTTTCTGAATCACTTCAGACCATTTTTTGTACGTTTTGGTTGCCTCCAAACCGTAATATCGTACTCTTTGAAAACCTTTCGGCATAATGTGCTGAACCATCCGCCCAATAAACGTATACACAGGAACTTTCTCAAATTTTTTTGATTTGGTTTTGTGGTCTTTATACCAGTACCCGACGCTATGCCCATCGTAACTGACTATCCGTCTAACTGCTATCGGAGGAGATGCTACATATTTGGCTAAATACCCGGCTAACCCCCGGCAGGCATCAGGTACGCTCCCTTTACTGACATTTGCAACGAGCCCATTAGGATATTTCTTCCATAGCATATCCACAAGCCAATTCATTTCCGATGAATCAAAGTATCCTTTCAACCAAGTAAACAAATGATATTGCCATTTCTTATGGATTATCTCGTATTTAAGATAGCTTAGATCATACCAGCGTTCACGTTCAGCACAGATTCCACCGCTTGTCATTATAATGTGCAAGTGTGGATTATATCGTCCTGACCGACCATGAGTCTGAACAACAACTATGCTCCCTATCTTCAACGTTTCTCTTTTCACAGTACTGACAACGTCTTCCAAGCATTCAGATCCACACTTCATAAACCCTGACAGCAAATCTTTGTTGAAACGCTCTTTGAAAAATATGGATCTCAATTGTTCCGGTAGCGTTAATACGATGTGTCTGTATATCACACCAGTGTGCAGCATTGCACTTACTTGGCTGACAAAATTGTCGACATATTGTTTGGAACATGAAAGACAAAAACAACTTTTACAACTGAAGGGGATTCGTCTCCTGTCCCGGCCACAATGCATGCAGATGTACTCGCTGTAACCGTTGGAAACATCTTTGCACCCAAGCATTTTCTGAACCGGATCATTGTATTGATCAATGTTATATTGCGGATGGGCTTTAATAAAACCTCCCCAATGATCGGTGAAGATTGTCTTAAAAACATCAACATCTGAATAAATTGATTTCCTATCCGATATCCAAGTCATGACATGATTTAAACACATTTTGATCAATATCACCACGATTGGTGGTGATACCAGGGGCTAAAATGGAAATTCCTATACTCTCAAGTTATTTAAATTCCGTTCCTTAGCAAAAAAAAGTCATAAAAAATCAGGGATTCCCTGATTGATTTGCATTAGCATTATTAAAAGAAAGAATAAATTCCGTTCCTTTTCAAAGCAAAAATCGAAAGTTAACGATACGAATCGCTTCAAAATTCAGGCATAGTATTCCCTGATTGATTTTGCCCTATCTACCGTTGGTATTATATCTCGCATGTTATTTAAATTCCGTTCCTTAGCAAAAAAAAATGTCAGGTATTATATCTCGCATGTAGGTGAAAGAGGAAAAGATACAAAGAAAGAATCAATTTCCTCTAAACAAAATCTTTAAGATTGACACAGGGAGGAAGGCGAATGATAGAAGCAACTGAAACCCATTTACAAAGTGATATCTTTGATTTTCTTAGAACCATCGATGATGAAATTCTAAGACTTAACGAGCCTGACGAGATCGCTTCAGGCGCGAAATTCAGCTTGCATAGTATCCATCAGTTAGATTCCGTTATTCTGTCCGAAACGGAGATCAAAGGCAAAGCCTAATTTTCTATTCTCTCTTCCTATATTCTTCTTTCTAATACCCCGGTGCCTTTTAAAAAGTTCCTTTTTAAAAGGCACCGGGGCTTTTTTTTAAAAATAATTTGCCCTCATCGCCCGATTGACAGTACTAATGGTATCGTTATAATAAGGAAATTGGGAAAGAACCTTAACCAAACAGAAAAAGGAAAGAAGAAATGAAAAAACTATTATTTGCAATGGGTTGCCTATTGGCTGTTTGCCTTATTTTTTCCTGTGGCAAAAAAGAAGACGCAGAGCAGACAATTAAACTGGGGGTTGCCGGAGCACATTCAGGTGACCTTGCATCCTATGGACTCCCGTCGGTGAATGCTGCCAAGCTGGTCGTCAAAAAAATCAATGCCAACGGTGGTGTTTTAGGCAAACAGGTGGAACTGCTGGCTGAAGACGATGTCTGTAAACCTGAAGTTGCGGGAAACACAGCAACTAAACTGGTCTCAGACGGCGTCGACGTTGTCATGGGTCATATCTGCTCCGGGGCAACCAAGGCAGCCCTGGGCATTTACAGAGAATCAAAACTTGTTGCCATGTCTCCATCTGCCACCAATCCGGACCTGACGTTGTCCGGTGATTATCCCAACTTTTTCAGAACCATACCCCACGACGCCAAACAGGCCCAGCTCCAGGTTAAGTTTGCCACCCAAACCCTTAAGGTTAAAAATATCGTTATCCTGCATGACAAAGGGGATTACGGTAAGGGCCAGGCGGTACTTGCAAAAAAATACTTTGAGGAAGCCGGTGTGAATGTTCTGCTGTTTGAAGGAGTTACCCCGGGTGCTGTGGACTATTCCGCCATTGTTACCAAAATAGAAAAACAGCAGCCTGACCTGATCGTCTGGGGCGGTTATCATCCTGAAGCCTCCAAAATTGTGACGCTGATGAGAAAACAGAGAATGGATACCCTGTTCATGGGTGCTGACGGTGTAAAGGATGATACGTTTATTAAGGTTGCCGGGGAATATGCTGAAGGCGTCTATGCCACAGGCCCCAAAGATATTTCCGGAAACCCCATGGCCAAACTGGCAAAGGAAGAACATCAGAAAGAATTCGGTTCTGATCCAGGTGCTTTTTTCGACGCGGCATATGCGGCGACCCAGGCCCTGCTCAACGCTATTGAGAAAGCCGGTTCCACCGATTATGACAAAGTGGTTCAGGCGCTGAGAACCGAATATGTTGAAACCCCCTTGGGAAAAATTCGGTTTGACGAAAATGGTGACGCTACAGGTATCGGATTTTCCGTATACAAAGTGACCAATGGTCAGTTTGTTGAAGAGAACTAATTATTTCACCGATAAAACAGGTTACTCAATGGATTTTGAATTTTTTTTTAAACTGTTCCTGGGCGGATTGACCCGGGGCAGTATCTATGCCTTGATTGCCCTGGGTTACACCATGGTGTACGGCATTATTGAACTGATTAACTTTGCCCATGGTGAAATATATATGATCGGGGCCTTTACCGCGCTTATCATCTCCACGGTTTTGACCATGTTAGGCTTCCCTGCTTTGGCTGTGACGCTGATTGCAGCGGCAGCGGCTGTTTTTTATGCCTGCTGTTATGGGTATACCATGGAAAAAATCGCCTATAAACCCCTGCGCACCGCCCCTCGTCTGTCCGCTCTGATCAGCGCCATCGGCATGTCTTTGTTTCTTCAAAATTATGTGTTGCTTGCCCAGACATCAGATTTTTTGCCGTTTCCCAGCCTGATCCCTGATTTTGAATTCTGGGAACCCTATGCACATATCATGTCCGCACCGGAGTTTGCCATTATTGTTACCACGGTCTTTGTTATGATCGGGCTGACCTTTCTGATCAAGTTTACCCAGATCGGCAAGGCCATGCGCGCCACATCCCAGGACAAAACCATGGCCATGCTCCTTGGGATCAATGTCAACCGGGTCATATCCTTTACCTTTATCATAGGGTCCGCCACTGCTGCCATCGGCGGCATGCTCATTGCTTCGCACATCGGCCAAATTAATTTTTACATGGGATTCATTGCCGGCATTAAGGCCTTTGTGGCAGCCGTTTTAGGAGGCATCGGCAACATTCCCGGTGCTGTGTTAGGTTCCCTGGTCCTGGGATGGACTGAAAGTTTTTTCACCGGTTATATTTCAAGTGATTATGAAGATGTATTTGCCTTTTTATTCCTGGTTCTGATCCTAATTTTCAGACCGTCCGGAATTCTGGGCCGTGCGGAAACCAAAAAAGTTTAATTAAAATGAATCTATTACAAGAACTCAAACAATCCACCATTGCAGCGGTCTGGTTTATGTTCCTAACCTTTCCCCTCATGGTGATCAAGGTCAATACCGTGACCAAGACCATTGAGTGGCGCTGGTGGAATATGGCCTTTATCGGCATTGCCTTTTTTTTCCTGTCCGCCCTGTGGCGTTACATGCTTAAGCGCAAAGAAAAAAATACAGGAAAACGTTCACAGGGCAAAAAAACGTCTACTGTCAGAAGGCTTGTGGCAGAAAAACGTTTTTTTATCCCCATCATGGTTTTGTTAACAATTGCCACCCTGGTGTTTCCCCACGCCTTTTCCATGTACCAGACCAACATCATGATTTCAGCACTGATTTATGTGATGCTGGGGCTGGGGCTTAACATTGTTATTGGGCTTGCAGGTCTTCTGGATCTAGGCTATGTGGCCTTTTTTGCCTCGGGTGCCTATGCCTATGCCCTTTTAAATCTGCATTTCGGCATGACGTTCTGGATGGTGCTTCCCCTGGGAGGCCTTCTGGGTGCCATTATGGGCGTTATTCTGGGCTATCCCGTGCTTCGTCTGAGAGGCGACTATCTGGCCATTGTTACCCTGGGGTTTGGAGAAATCATCCGTCTGGTGCTTGAAAACTGGAATGCATTTTCCAAGGGTCCCAGCGGCATTGCCAATATCCCCAAACCCGGCTTATTCGGGTTTGATCTGACACTCCAGCAGCATTCGGTCTACCTGTATTATATTATTGTGGCCCTGGTTATTTTTACCATCTTTGTGATCAACCGTCTCCAGGACTCCCGGATCGGGCGGGCCTGGATCGCATTGAAAGATGATGAAATTGCCTGTCAGGCCATGGGGATTGATAAAGCCGGAACCAAACTGCGCGCCTTTGCGTTGGGTGCCACCTGGGCCGGTATGGCCGGCGTGGTTTTTGCCGCCAAAACCACATTTGTAAATCCGGCCAGTTTCACCATCTGGGAATCGGTCATTATTCTATGTACTGTCGTGCTGGGCGGCATGGGGTCCATTGCCGGCGTTATTTGCGGTGCCTTGATGCTCATTCTTCTGCCTGAATATCTTCGGGCCGTATCTGAATACCGGATGATTGTTTTCGGCGCTGTCCTGGTACTGATGATGGTCTTTAAACCCGGCGGACTGATAGAAAACGTCAGAAAAACGTATCACTATAAAGAACACGGACACACTACTGGGCAATAGTTATGAACAAACCCATTTTGGAAGTAAAAAAACTGACCATGAATTTCGGGGGGCTGCGGGCCATCAACGGCCTGGACCTGAGCATCAACCAGGGGGAAATTGCCGCGCTGATCGGTCCCAACGGTGCAGGGAAAACCACTTTTTTTAACTGCATTACAGGAATTTACACCCCCACCGAGGGAGATGTTTTTATCCGGCCCAACGGGGATGATGCCACCAAAGAACGAATCAACGGGCTTAAACCCAACCTGGTGACCCGCAAGGGCCTGGCCCGGACATTTCAGAACATCCGCCTGTTTGAGTCCATGACGGTTCTGGAAAATGTAATGATCGGATGCTACCCCGTCACAAAGGCCGGTATCCTTGGGGCTATTTTCAGAGGCCCCGCAACCCGGGCCGAGGAGCAGTTTGTCGTCGATAAAAGCTACGAGATCTTAAAAAAAATCGGTCTTGAAGCATATGTGGATGAATTGGCGTTGAACCTGCCTTACGGCGCCCAGCGGCGTCTGGAAATCGCCAGGGCCATGGCCACGGATCCATTCCTGCTTCTTCTGGATGAACCTGCGGCCGGCATGAACCCCAAAGAGACCCAGGCCCTGGATGAATTGATTCTGAAATTAAGAGACGAAGAACGGATCTCCATCCTGTTAATTGAGCATGATATGAAACTGGTCATGTCCCTGTCTGAAACCATCTTTGTGGTGGATTACGGTAAAAAAATCGGAGAAGGCACTCCTGACCAAATACTGAATAATCCGGTGGTGATCAAGGCGTACCTGGGAGAAGAGATAGATGCTTAAAATCAAAAATGTAGAAACCTATTACGGCAATATCCAGGCCTTGAAAAATATCAGCATGGATGTCCAGGAAGGTGAAATCATCACCCTGATCGGTGCCAACGGTGCCGGAAAATCCACAACCTTGATGACGCTGTGCGGGGTAGTGCCTGCCACCAGCGGTACCATTGAATTCCAGGGCCGGGATATCACCGGCATGCCGGCTGATCAGATTGCTGCGTTAGGCATCAGCCAGGTACCGGAAGGCCGCAGAATTTTTCCCTATCTCACGGTCATGGAAAATCTGGACATGGGCACCTTTCTTAGAAAAGATAAAGAGCAAATTAAAAAGGACCTAAACAATGTCTTTGAGATGTTTCCCATCCTGGCCGAACGAAAAAATCAGCAGGGCGGCACCTTAAGCGGCGGCGAACAACAGATGCTTGCTATTTCCCGGGCCATCATGAGCAAGCCTAAACTGCTGCTGCTCGATGAACCTTCTTTGGGGCTTGCACCCATCATCATCAAACAGATTTTCAACATTATAAAAAAAATCAATCAGGAACTTAAAACCACCATATTCCTGGTGGAGCAAAACGCCAACCTGGCACTAAAAGTAGCGGATCGTGGATATGTCATGGAGACCGGCACCATCACCATGAGCGATACAGGAGAAACACTTCTGGCCAACGAAGAGGTTAAAAAAGCATATCTTGGCATGTAAAACTCTATGATCAAGGAGTCATTAAACCAATTGAATACACAAGACAAACTTTGCGTCTTGCGCCGGAAAATGGATGAAACCGGGGTCAATGCCGTGATCATTCCCAATGCAGATCCTCATCAAAGCGAATACCTGGCCGAATACTGGCAGGCACTGAAATGGTTGACCGGATTTTCAGGCTCTGCAGGCACAGCTGTGGTTACCCAAAAGGTGGCCGGGCTGTGGACGGATTTTCGCTATTGGATCCAGGCCGCAGACCAGTTGGACAGCTTTGAACTTTTCAGGCAGGGCGATACGGATGTCCCTTCATTTGACAGATGGCTGATCAACACGCTGTCCGCCAATGACCGCATTGCCCTGGACGGCAAAATGGTGTCTGCTGCCCAGGCGGGCAGTCTGAAAAAAGATTTTGCACAAAAGGGCATCGTTGTGGACACCGCCATGGACCTGATTTCCGATCTGTGGCTGGACAGGCCGCCCATGCCCCGGACCCAGGCCTTTGAGTTGGATACCGTCTATGCCGGCGAAACCCGAAAAGAAAAATTTTCTCGCATACGCAAAAAAATGGCAGATAACAATGCTGACTGCCATGTGATGGCCGCTTTGGATGACATTGCCTGGACCTTTAATCTGAGGGGCGAAGATATTCACGCCAATCCGGTGAACCTGGCTTTTGCCATAATTAACATGGATAAAATATATCTGTTCATTGATCCTGCCAAGGTCAGTCCGGCACTTGGGACAGCCCTTGAAGCGGACGGTGTTGCATTGTTTGACTACGACGCTTTTTACGAAAAAATCCAGGAGCTGGATAAAAAATCCAAAGTACTGCTTGATCCCGAGAGGGTTTCAGATTTTATTTACCAGGCCATAGGGAAGTGCTCGGATATCATCGAGGCGTCAAACCCTTCGCTCATGTTTAAATGCCTGAAAAATGAAGTTGAGATCTCCCATATCCGTGAGACTGCGGTCAAAGACGGCCGGGCCGTGGTCAATTTCCTTCACTGGCTTGACACGAACGATGCACCCAAAACTGAAATTTTAGCCGCAGAACAGCTTTTGAATTTTCGCAAAGCGCAGGACGCCTTTATCCATCCCTCTTTTGACTCTATTATGGCGTTTAAGGAACATTCAGCCATCTGCCATTACAGTGCCGGCCCTGATACGGATCTGCCCTTAAGTCCTGATGCCATGTTTCTGACCGATTCCGGAGGCAATTACCTGACCGGTACCACGGACATCACACGCACCGTGCACTTAGGAGTGCCGTCAAGTCAGGAAATCCGTGATTACACCCTGGTGCTTAAAGCCCATATTGCCGTTGCAACAGCGCTTTTTCCCGCCACTGCCAGGGGGTATCAGATTGATGCCATGGCCCGCCGGCACTTATGGCAGCAAGGATTAGACTTCGGCCACGGTACAGGCCATGGAGTCGGTTTTTTCCTTTGTGTGCACGAAGGCCCGGCACGCCTAAGCACACTTCCCGTGGATGTCACGCTTAAGCCGGGCATGCTTTTGACCAACGAACCGGGCCTTTACCGGGAAGGCCAATACGGAATCCGGCTTGAAAATATGGTTCTTGTCATCAAGGACAGGGACACGCAGTTCGGCAGTTTTTTAAAGTTTGAAAACATGACCTTCTGCCATTTTGAGCGCAATCTTGTGGATAAAGCCATGCTCAACTCCTGGGAAATCAACTGGGTCAATGATTACCACCAGGTGGTTTATGATCGGCTGGCTCCGGGACTGGACGCACCGGTCCGGCAATGGCTCAAAGAAAAAACAAAAAGCCTTTAACACTACAGCGACACTTTGTTTTTTTTATAGAAAATGGGGCTGTAACTCACCGTATTTTTTGTTGATTTACAGCTATAAATCCCCTCCTGAAAGAGCGGGAATTCTGAAGTGTCGTGTAGTGTTAAGATGTATGTGAAACTTGATCTTTCAATGCCATCGCCCTATAATAATGACATCATAAAAAGATATCTTGGAGGCATATCAATGAATCAAATAACCTTGCGGCAAATACCGGAAAATGTAGATGCACTTATTCGTCAACTATCAAAGGAACAGAAGAAAAGCATCAATAAAACAATTATTGAATTGCTGGAAAAGGCGCTTGGCGTTTCACGGGATTCTAGTAAAAAAAGAAATCTTTCCCAATTAGCCGGTACCTGGAGTGACAGAGAATCAGAAGAGTTTAAAAAAAATACAGCTCAATTTGACAAAAAAAACTGCTCACATTTGACGCCCATTTCAACAATATCCCGGGAATTGTTCAAGTGACCTTGTAAACGGTCATACGGTTGTCCTTTTTTTCAAGCCCCTAACTTTCCAAAAACAAATCCAGCAGCGCCTTGGGGTCTTCTTTGATAATCAGCTTTGCTTCCGTCTCTTTTCTAATGAACCCCTGGTTGACGCCATGCTGCGTAAACGCATTCAGGTGGTCGTAAGGCCCATGATCGGAATAAAACCTTCCAAAATATGGTTTAGAATTTTCATTCGTATTCAAGGCGTGACAATGGGAGCATATTGAAATATGTGCTCCATGGTCACAACGAAGAAGACGGCATGAAAAAGTCAAACCATATGGGAGGTTTTATTTTGATTATGGGCCTAATACCCGACCACGTTAAGTAATGCACATGGTTTCTTATGAATTCCAAGATGGGACCAGGTCAGTATTTCAAAAAGTTCTTCCATGGTGCCGATACCGCCGGGAAGTGCAATGAATCCGTCCGACAGTTCGGCCATCATGGATTTTCTTTCATGCATGGACCCCACAACCACAAGTTCTGTTTTTATCAGGTTCCAACAAAATGAATGCATCCGTTGGGGCATTTTTCAACGGCTTTCATGGCTTCTTCATAATTTTGAGCTGAATACGCATCATAATTACATTTCGCCAGGTTATCCGAAATAGCGAAGAGATCAGATGCTTTTGCACAGGCTTTGCATCCTATGCAGGCATTTTTACACACCGCTTTGGCATCCTTTGCCTTATCTTTATTGGAGCAGGCCACCACAGGTATAGCCTCTTCCCTGAACCCTTCAATGGAGAGGATACCTCTGGGGCAGACTTTGGCACAGGCACCGCAGCCAATACATTTTTCATAGTCCACCCGGGCAAGACCGTCTACGATATGGATCGCGTCATAATTGCAGGCCTCAACACAATCACCATACCCAAGGCATCCAAAGGTGCAGCCCTGGACGCCGGCCACCTGATGGGCTGATGCGCAGCGCTTTTCCCCCATGTATTGGGTAAGTCCTAAACGATTGGATAACGGCGCGTTGCAATGAACAATTGCATGCAAGGGCACCATGTCACCCACCTCAACGCCCATAATATCGGCAAGCGCTTTGGCGCAGGCCTGCCCACCCACCGTGCATTTATTGACAGGATCATTGTCTGTAACAATAGCCATGGCATAGTCGGAACACCCTAAATACCCGCATCCACCACAGTTAGCACCGGGAAGCGCCTCTGTGAGTTCTTCAATTTTAGGATCCACTTCAACTTTAAATTTTTTATTGGCCCATCCCAGGATATAGGAAAAAATCATGGCCATGACCAGCATGCTTGCGCCGGCTATACCCAGTGAAATCATCATGGCAGGATCTCCTGGCCGTTATGGCCCTTAGAGGTTATGTTGGCTAAGGAATCCGTCAACGTAGTGCAACTTGCTTCAGAACTTTGTTCCTGGACAGTGGGAGCCGGTTTCAGTGCATTTTTGATACCTGAATCCACCCCGGTGAATCCCATGAAGGCAATGGCCAGAATCCCCCCGATGACCAGGGTAATGGCCGCCCCTTCAAAGGGCTTGGGAATATCGCAAAGTTCCAATTCTTCCCGGATACCGGCCATAATCACGATGGCAATGGTGAATCCCAGTCCGCCAAAAAGAGCCAAAGTCATGGCTCTGCCCAAATCCCACATCTCTTTGGGATTGTCAACGCCCGCCACATGGCTCATGATGGTCAGGCAGGCAAAAAGGATGGCGCAATTGGTCGTAATCAAGGGCAAAAACACCCCGAAGGACCGGTACAGCGGCGGAAAAAATTTTCTGACATACATCTCCACAAATTGAACCGAAGAGGAAATGGCAAAAATATACACAATGTAACTGAGCACTGTCAGATCAATTTGCGCGGCTGCTTCAGGCGTTGTAAAGAAACCGGCAATAAAGGCTGACACCGGCGCGCCTGGAATCAGGATAAAAACCGTGATGCTCCAGGAGAGAAACGCGGCAATACTCATGACAAAGGTTACGGCACATCCCATGCCAAAGGCCATTTCGACCTTTTTAGACACCCCCACAAACGGACAGATGCCTACAAAATAATAAAATATAAAGTTGTTAATTATCGAAGCTGACAGGGCAATCAGCAGGATATCTACAAAATAGTCCATAGACTCGCCTCAATCTTTGTAAATTTATTTACGGGCTTCTTCCCGTTTATAATCAATATAGTTCACCAGTCCCAGTAGCAACCCCAGAGTAATGAATGCACCTGGGGGCAGTACCATGACGACCCAGTCCGGCCAGAAGGCCGGCAAAATCCTGAATCCCATAAGCATACCTGTTCCCAGAATTTCCCTGACCGCAGCAATACTTGCCAGCGCCAGACCAAATCCAATGGCCTGGCCCAGGCCGTCCGCCGCCGCGGTAATCACATTCTGCTTGGACGCACACACCTCACACCGGCAGATGATCAGGCAGTTAACAATGATCAACGGGATATAGGGGCCAAGGGTTTTACTCATCTGGAACATGTATGCGGCCAGTACCCTGTCCGCCACCGTTACAAAGGTTGCAATGGTCAGGGTAAAGATCACGATCCGCAGATGGGGTTTTAACAGGTTTCGGATCAGGCTGATCACGACATTGGCGCACACCAGAACAAAGGCCACGGAAACGGCCATGGTCAGCGCCGGCTTCATGCCGTTGGTAACAGCCAGGGTGGGACACAGCCCAAGAAGCTGCCGGTACACCGGATTCTCGGGCAGAATTCCCTGTACAAATCTCTCTAACGCAGTGGGTTGATCTGCCATCAGGAACGCTCCTTATTTTTACCGGGTTCTTCGTTTTGAACCGCCGGAGTTTTATTTTTGTCAGGGCTGTCAGTGATCTGAAGCGTGGATAACACATCGGCAACCGTCGTATTGACAATGCCGGTTACACTGTTTGAGGAAATGGTCGCGCCGGAAATGGCGTCGATCTCATCTTCTTTAACCTCTCCCCCTTTAACAACAGAAAGGGTTTTTTCCGTGGATTTTTCTTTGAACTGGCCTCGCCAGGCATCTTCCAGGATTTTGGCGCCCAGGCCGGGCGTCTCTTTTTGTTCCAGAACAAAAAGTCCTGTGATGCGCTTGCCCTGGGCATCAAGTCCCACCAGCAGCTCAATCTTATCCGCATATCCCTGGCCGGCAGCTTTAACCACATGGCCGACCATTTTTCCTTCCGGCAGCCAGGCATCATACACGGTGTAGTATTTGGTGGTTCCGTTTTTCTTTACTTCTACCACCCGTGATTTGATGGTAAGCGTCTGGTTGTCGGCGGCAAGCTCGGCAGCCAGATCCTCTCCAAGCACCAGTACGGGTATTTTTACCATGGTCTCTTTGACTTTGTTCGCCTCAATCACGGGCCCAAGTTTTGCCTGGATGCCCGCAAGAGCGGTGCCGAACAGGGTGGCAAGAAGAAGTACCAGCCAGGCCTGGGCCAGGTTACTGTTTTTCAATGACATGATATCAGGCCTCCTTTTGTCCCATGGGCTTTGGGATAGTCCAGGTATTAATCAGCGGGGTCATGGCATTCATTATCAGCACGGCGAACATCACACCTTCCGGATAACCGGAAAACAGACGGATCACCATAATCAGGCAGCCGGTACCCACACCGAAGATCACTTTCCCTTTAGCAGTTAACGGAGATGTCACCGGATCCGTGGCAATGAAAAACGCACCGAACATCAGTGCGCCAGCAAACAGATGGTGCAGCAGAAACAGACCTTTATATCCCCCGGTTATATCCGTAATTCCGGCGATCAGGGCAACGGTAATCAAAATGCTTGCAGGGATCTGCCAGGAAGCGGTTTTTCTGTAGATCAGATAAAGCCCGCCTACAAGACAGGCAATGGCACTTACCTCACCGACGGACCCGTTGGTAACACCCAAAAACAATGGTGCAATACCGGTATGAACGCCATTGAACTTCAATGCACTCAACGGTGTTGCCCCGGACACGGCATCTACCAACCCTGTCACATTTTCATAGGCACCGGCCCCCATGAGCTGGGCAAAGGCAATCATGACAAACGCCCTTCCCACCATGGCAGGGTTGAATATGTTCATCCCAACACCGCCGAATACGATCTTGCCGATCCCGATGCCGACCACCGAGGCCAAAGCCCCCACAAACCAGGGGGCTGACCCCGGCATGGAAAGGCCTAAGATGACACCGGTAACTATGGCGGAGCAATCTTTTAACGTAAAAGACTTTCCCCTCATGCGGCCAAAGAGATATTCCGCCGCAAGGCAGGCAGCCACACAGACAATAAGCTGTTTAAGGGCATAGAACCGGAATAAATAAAGGGATACGACAATGGCCGGTGACAACCCAAGGATCACATCGACCATCATCCTGCGTGTGCCGGCCCTGCTGTCTGAAATATGCGGGGACGGGGCCACGTTTATGAAGGGCGGCTTTCGCCCGGGCCTGTTTTCAGGCGACATGGCTGAATCTATCAGTCTATTTGTGTTTGACACGTTTTGTTCCTTGTATCAATTAATTAATCTTTTATTTCGTTCTTCTATCCTTCAAGTGGGGCTTGGTTCTGACGTCGGCCACTGTAGGGGCAGGCCCCCGTGCCTGCCCTAAAAGGGCAACCACAGAGGGATTGCCCCTACGGAAAATGGCCGACAATAGAATCAAGCCCTTCAAGTGCCTGAGGAGCATGACGCAACTGTTTAAAGCCGATTTCAGGCATAAAATCAGCGACGTTCCCAAGCGTTTAGCTGGACCTTGCCCTCACGAATCAACTGGACCAAGTTCAGCTTTGCCGGACATACATAGGAACAGCTCCCGCATTCAACACAGGCACGAATATTGTATCGGTCGGCAACCTCGGGATTCTTGTACCGGGCCGCCAACGCCAGCTTTGTGGGCACAAGATTCATGGGACAGGCGTCCACACAGCGCCCGCAGCGCACGCAATTGGTCTCATCTGCCTTGCGGACATCGTCATGGGTAAGAATTGTCAGCCCTGATGTGCCCTTGGTTACGGGGGCAGACAAATCTGAGAATGCAAATCCCATCATGGGGCCGCCGGAAATAATCCGGGCCGCATTCGGCGTCAGACCGCCGCAGAAGTCAACCACCTCGGCCAAAGAGACCCCGATGGGTACAAAAATATTTTTTGGATTGCAGATACCACGCCCGGAAACAGTGATCACCCTGTGGGTGAGCGGCACGTCCTTAACAATGCTGCGGGCCACTGTGGCAATGGTTTGCACGTTACTTACGGCAACGCCCACATCCGCCGGCAAGCCACCTAACGGGATATCAAGACCGACGACGGCTTGTACAAGCTGCTTTTCACTGCCCTGGGGATATTTTGTTTTCACCACGGCAACCTGCACCACGGTCTGGCGGGCGGCATCCTGAAGCCGTTTTATGGCCTCGGGTTTATTGTCCTCAACACAGATGACAATTTCCCTGGCTGAGACAGCCCGGGCCGCCAGAAGTGCCCCGGTTACGATAATATCAGGCGCCTCAACCATCAACCGGTAATCACAGGTCAGATACGGCTCGCACTCACATCCGTTCACCACGAAGGTATCAATCACCCGGGTATCATTGGGCATCACCTTGACATGGGTAGGGAACGCTGCGCCGCCTAAACCCACGATACCGGATTCCTGAATCTTATTCACAATGTCCATGGACGCATAGTCGGAAAAACCGTCCTTGGGCCATTGTGTAAATTTTACCTCTTCCCAGATTCTTTCCGGGGGGATCTGCTCCCCGTCCGCCTGGATAGTGATGGCTTCAACACGCCTGCCGTTGGGCAGGGTCACCATTGCATTTCTTTTAACTTTTCCGGCAATTGGTGCGTGGAGTGACGCGGAAACAAAGGCCTCTCCCTTACCAACCATCTGCCCGTAACTGACCGTTTCACCGGACTTCACAATCTGCTTGCTGGGCACCCCGAGATGCTGAAGCAGGGGCAGCGTCACCGTCCGGGGTGTTTCCATTACCTCGACAGCCATGTTGGCGGACAACGCTTTATTATCCGGTGGGTGAACCCCATGGGGGAAACTGCCGGTTCCCGGAAATCCCTTTAATTTTAATAAACCCATAAATTCCTGTACACCTTATTTCTGAATCTAACTAGACAATATCTAAAAAAGTCCATAAAAAAATATTATAGGTTTCCAAACTTTTTAGTTTTTATCAAGTCCCAAATTAAAAAACAGCTATTTTTCTTGGCTCTGTCATGATTTTATATTATTTTGTTATTAAATTTTGATTGTACATCCCAATGCAATAATCAATGTCGTTAATTTAGACAAAAGTTAAGCAATTAAATTAAATAATTTCAAATCATAAAAAAAAACAGGGATACAAAAATGGGAACCATACTGATTGTTTATTCATCCAGAAAAAACGAAACAAAGGGGATAGCAGAATTAATTGCAGAGGGTGTTCGCCAGTCAGGGCACCAGGTGCAGATTAAAACCGCTAAACAGGTAGAAACTGCAGAAGATTTAGCAGGATTCGATGCGTATATATTCGGTTCCCCCACCTATCACGGAGAAATGCTGTCTTCCATGAAACAATTTTTATTCATGGCGGAACACGCACAGCTTGAAGGCAAGCCGGGTGGTGCCTTTGGTGCGTATGGATGGGACGGACAGGCGAATAGAAGAATATTTGACACAATGACCTATATTTTTAAGATGAAAATGGCATCCGGCCCTTTGATGATCAAAGCGTCCTGGGTTGAGGACGGCGTAGACACAGCCCAGGCCTACGGAAAAGAAATTGCAGAAATGATATAGTGTGCCGGCTCCCCTCCTGGATCAATAGATTCAGGAGGGGACCACCTGGACGGTCAGATTATATCCGTTACCAGACCGGCGGCCCTCATTTTTTCCAGAATATGATTCCGATGAGACCCCGGCCAGTACACCTGACCGCACCGGGGGCATTGAAAAAAATCATTGTAATACCGCCGGGTCTTGGGTTCAAGAAGCGGCAGCACGGCTGCCTTGGTCACAGGCTGCAGCAGAGTGTTGCACCGGGTGCAGCGCGTAAAAAAAGAGACCGCATTCTTAAGACCGAAAAAAGACAGGGTTTCCATTAGCTGTGCATAAGGGTCTTCCGAACGTATCCGCCGGGCAAATGTAATTTTTTTTCTCATGAGCAGCCGGGTATCCCGGGTCAGCACAATACGGCTTTCCTGCTCGGCGATGTCGGCAATTTGTGCATCCTCATAAGAGGAGGAACAGCAAACATCAAAACCGGCCAGAATCATCAGGCGCCCCAAACGCATGACATTCACATCAGCAATAAACCGAATGGCGCGTACTGGATGCGGTCTTAAAAAAGACGGTGAGCACACATCAAACGGCGGCTGAATTGCGCCGACCGACAGTAGGCCGCCGGTCCGGCAGACAAAAGAAAAATCAACGGGCCGACGGTCAAACACCAGACTGCCGATTTCGGTGTGGGGCACACCATAGGATTCCACAATATCTTTAACGCCGGCCTTCCGGTCCAAGGGACAGCGCACCCGGCCATGCCTCACTTTACTGGAAAGAAAAAATTCAAATGATTTTTCAAACTCTATGATCAGCATTTCACCTCCGGCGGGAGATACGTTCTCAGCAACAACTCATCTTATCACATAATTAAATTCCGGCAAATGTCGGGGTGCGTGATGTAGCAATTCTAAATTTAATAAAGTATTATCTTTCCTGCTTGCTTTTTTCTTGCTCTTGCTCTTAATCGTGCTCTTGCTCGAAGTATTATTTTGAGCAAGAGCACGAGCAAGATTAAGAGCAAGATAGCGTACCGACTCAAATTTAGAATTGCTGTGCGTGATGGAATCCCTTTGTACCAGAACCACAAAGATCCGAGAATTGTCGTCCTTATAACTGACGCTGATCATCTATAGATTAAGAACAATAAGTTCTTTTTTTTAAAACATTATGAGATCTTACGGCCACAGCTTAACCTATTGGGCAAGGGCCTCTTCCCGCTCTTCCGCCTCTTTGCAGCTGATGCACTTGGTGGTCACGGGCCTGGCCTCAAGCCGCTTAAGGGAAATGGGCTCCCCGCAGATTTCACATTCCCCGTAGGTACCTTTTGCAATTCGGTCCAGGGCCAGGAGCACCTTTTTGATAAGCCTGCTCTCCCGGGTGCGGAAGCGGAGCGTCATGGTCTGATGGGTCTGAACCGATGCCCGGTCCAGATAGTCAATGGCCTGGGTATTCTCCTGGGCCATTTCCGATTTACTGACCTTGGCCTGGTTCAAGAGTTGGTCAAGCTGTTGGTTTAACAGTTCCTTGAATCGTTCCGCCACAATCGTATCCATGATCCACTGCTCCTTTATAAGTTACCTTTTCCGGTCATTGAGCCTCAAATTTTTGTGCAGGTTACTCAGCAATTTTTGTGCCCGGATTAATTCGGTCGATAACCGACTGACGAAAGGAGCACCGGCCCTATAATCGGAATTTTATATTCCGCATTATTAATAACAAGACTTTCTAATTCTTTTTAGTTGTTTTCCGGATAGTGATTTCGGCCGTTCTTCTGCACAGCGTTCCCTGCCAGGGGCTATTTTCAATGGTCTGCCTGATTTATGTCAACATATGGCACCCATCCTGCATACCTTCCGGTGCTTTTTTAAACCTTTTGGAGACAGAAATATTGATAACCCTGAATGGACAGTCGTCCTACGTGAAGCAAATACAAAAGGACTATGCCGGTGTGCATAAAACCATGAACTGGCTAAGTTCCCCCGGAGCGGTGGAAACGGCGACTAAGGCCAGAGAAGAATTGATTTCAGCTATATTCGGCAGACCCGGTTCCCCTGCAGCATGGGAATTTGCCGGCACCAAGCCTTACACACATGGGATTTCGCCCGGATGCGCCCTCTGCGGCCAGGGAAAATGGTCCTGCCTCTTTATCAATAATATCTGCAATGCCGGCTGTTTTTACTGCCCCTCAGAGCAGAACGAAAAGGGATTGCCCATGACCAGCACGGTAACCTTTGAAAAGGCTCTGGACTATGCCCTTTATGTGAACCGCTTCGGCATAGAGGGGGTCGGATTCAGTGGGGGCGAGCCCCTGATGACCCTTGACAGGGTGCTGGACTACCTCAATGCTGTTGAACATCATGCTTGCCGTCCCATCTATACCTGGATGTACACCAACGGCATCCTGGCAAGCGAGGATAAATTCAAAGCGCTTCGGGACAGCGGGCTCAAGGAGATCCGTTTTGATCTGTCCGCGGACAATTACAATCTTTCCGGCCTGGAAAAAGCCGTGGGAATTATTCCGGTTGTCACGGTTGAAATTCCGGCCGTGCCCGAAGACCTTGACATCACAAAACCCCTGACCGCTGCCTTGAGTTCAATGGGGGTAAACTATCTGAATCTTCACCAGATCCGGTGCACCCAATTCAACCGTCCCAAGCTGACCCGGCGCGGGTATACCTTCATCCACGGCCCGGGCGTGGCCGTTCTTGAGACCGAACTTGCGGCACTGGAACTGATCCGGCATACCCTGGACCGGAACATTCCCCTGCCGGTCAATTATTGTTCTTTTACCTTTCGCAACCAGTTCCAGAAAGCAGCAGCCCGGCACAGGAACGCCAGTCTGGTGAAAAAAGACTGGGAAGAGATCACATCTACAGGTTTTATCCGCACCATGAGCATTACAGGCCCGCCTGAACGGCTCGGCCCGGTCCTGGAACGGTTCCGGTCCCAAGAAGACGGAAAATGGGAGGTTTCGACCAAGCAAGATCGGATCTCTTTTCATTCAATGCTATGGCCGCTGGTAGATTTTACCGGGCTTGAACTCAAGGTCCGGTATAATGCCACAGCCCTCAGACCCGCAGCCTCTCTCCGGTACCCCTTTACCAAGATTCGGCTGAACCAAGACAAGGCCGTGGTCATTGAAAGAGATGACCGGCATCCAGGCATACGGCTCAAAGGAAATGAGATACCGGCCTTTGCCCGGCGGTTTCTCACCCCCTATGGTGCCGGGGCCGATCCGGCCGGGCTTTCGCCGGAACAGGAACGGGCCGCTTCCCGGTTTGAATTTTTTGACCAGGGCCTCGCCCCTTTGTATTGATAGCGCTGTATCCGAAAACAAAGAGCAAATGGCCTAACAACTTTGGAAAAAGTAGGATTACTACTGTCATTAGTGATCAAATTAGTGCATAAAAAAAGATAAAGAAAAATTATCTTTTTCGTGATATAGAAGGCCGTTTATTTTAACAGGGCTACTCCGGATGATGCCGTAACAAAGGATGAACACCAAAGATGAATCTGACTTTTGAAAGATGGAATTCAGCCAAATCAGCTGAATTCTACGGCGTGAATGACTGGGGCGCCGGCTACTTCACCGTGGATGACCGGGGAAATCTTTGCGTCATGCCGTCTCCGGGAGATACGGCCAATGCCGTCTGCATACCGGATATTGTCTCAGGGCTGAAGGAACGCGGTCTGGACATGCCGATTCTTCTCAGGATTGAAAACATTCTGAATTCAAGAATATCCGACCTGAATGACAGCTTTTTATCCGCTATCTCTAATCTGGACTATAAAGGGTCATACATCGGTGCCTACCCGATCAAAGTGAATCAGCAAAAACAGGTTGTGGAACGGGTCACCCAGTTTGGCGCCAGGTACCATCACGGGCTTGAGGCCGGTTCAAAAGCCGAGCTGATTGCAGCCATGGCCATGCTGAAAGATAAAAAAGCCCCTTTGATTTGTAACGGATATAAGGATGAAGAGTTCATTGATCTTGGACTCTATGCATCCAAACTTGGATTATTCTGTATCCTGGTTGTGGAAATGCCCAGTGAAATTCCTCTGATTATTGAACGGGCCAAAGCGCTGAATGCAAAGCCGGTTCTGGGGGTCCGGATCAAACTGACATCCCAGGCCGGCGGATACTGGTCGGATTCCGGCGGTGACAGGAGTATCTTTGGCCTGAACACCACACAGCTTGTGGAAATGCTCGATCTGCTCAAAAAAGAGGACATGCTCGGCTGCCTCCAGCTGGTTCATTACCACCTGGGATCACAGATCTCCAATATCCGGGATATACGTATCGCAGTCAACGAAGCCTGCAGGGTATTTGCCGAAATCTTCAAAGAAGGAGCAGATGTTCGTTACCTTGATCTGGGCGGCGGCCTGGCAGTTGATTACGACGGATCGCAGTCCAACTACCTGAGTTCAAAAAATTATTCCTTGAATGAATACTGCATCGATATCATCGAAGGTGTCATGACCTCCCTTGACGAGCAGAAAATACCCCATCCCAACATCATCACGGAATCCGGCCGTTCTCTGGTGGCCTACTATTCCATGCTTTTGTTCAATGTTCTTGACGTCACCCGGTTCAGGACCGACCAGATGGCTGATAGCCTGCCGGAGGATTGCCATCCCCAGATTCGTAATATCCATGAAGCCATGACCACTCTGAGTGTCCGGAATGTTCAGGAATGCTTTAATGACGCCCTGTTCTATAGGGATGAACTCAGAAGCCTGTTCAACCACGGTAAAATATCCCTCCGGGAAAGATCCCTTGCAGAGCGGATTTTCTGGGCCACCATGACGCAGATCAGCAAAATTTCCAAAGAGATCAAGAATACTACCCCTGAAATTGAAATGCTTGACAGGGCGCTTGCCGATATTTATTATTGTAATTTCAGTGTATTTCAGTCTCTGCCGGATTCCTGGGCCATTGAGCAGCTCTTTCCGATTATGCCGATTCACCGGCTGGATGAAGAACCGGACCGGAATGCAATTCTGGCCGATATCACCTGTGACTGTGACGGTAAAATCGACCGCTTCATTGATACGCATGGGATTAACCGGTATCTGCCGCTCCATGACCTGAAGGAAAATGAAGAATATTTTCTCGGCGCTTTTCTGGTCGGTGCCTACCAGGAAACCCTGGGTGATCTTCATAACCTGTTGGGAGACACCAATGTGGTTACCGTAAAAATCACAGGGAACGGACAATATGAATATGTGTACGAGCAGGAAGGGGATACGGTCGCCGACATGCTCTCATATGTGGCATATGACCCCAAACGGCTGATGGTCCGGTTCAGGGAAACCGCCGAAGCCGCAGTCCGCAATGGCCTTGTTACAGCCTCTGAACGCCGGATAATCAAACAGGCCTACGAGAAAGGCATGCGGGGCTATACTTATTTTGAAAGATAGCATCATCGTTTTCGGGAGTGGTTCCAACGTCGGCCGCTGTAGGGGCAGGCCCCTGTGCCTGCCCAAATGAGGGCAACCACAGGGGGATTGCCCCTACAAAAAAATGACCGACAATAGAATCAAGCCCTAGTTTTCGTTCGGGCACTAATTTCAAAAACAAGGAGACAAATCATGTCAACCATTCTAATCATCGGTGCAGGCGGTGTCGGCAGCGTGGTCACACACAAGTGCGCACAGGTGGAAAAGGTGTTTTCACGAATTGTTCTGGCCAGCCGGACAAAATCAAAATGTGATGCCATTGCAGAAGATGTCAGGCAGCGGTGGGGAAGACCTGTAGAAACATTTTCAGTGGACGCCGATAATGTGAATGAAACGATTAAGTTGATTAAAAATGTTGGTCCGGACCTCGTATTGAATGTTGCGCTGCCTTACCAGGATCTGCCGATTATGGACGCCTGTCTGGCAACCGGCGTGGATTACTTGGACACAGCCAACTACGAGCCCATTGACGAGGCCAAATTTGAATATAAATGGCAGTGGGCGTATCAGGACCGGTTTAAAGAAAAAAATATCATGGCCCTGCTGGGTTCCGGTTTTGATCCCGGTGTCACGAATGTATTCTGTGCCTGGGCCCAAAAACACCACTTTGATGAAATTCACCAGCTGGATATCATTGACTGTAATGCCGGTGATCACGGCCAGGCCTTTGCCACCAATTTCAACCCTGAAATCAATATCCGGGAGATTACCCAGCGGGGACGGTACTGGGAGCGCGGCGAATGGGTGGAAACCGATCCGCTGTCCTGGTCAATGACCTATGATTTCCCCGAAGGCATCGGTTCCAAAAAATGCTATCTGATGTATCATGAGGAACTGGAATCACTGGTCCTGAACCTTAAAGGCATTAAACGGGCCCGGTTCTGGATGACCTTTTCCGATCAATATCTCACCCATCTCAAAGTGCTTGAAAATGTAGGCATGACACGTATCGATCCGGTGGAATACCAGGGACAAAAGATTGTTCCGCTTCAATTTCTCAAGGCGGTTCTGCCCGAGCCGTCCTCACTGGGACCGCTGACCAAGGGAAGAACCTGCATCGGATGTCTGATGAAAGGGATCAAGGACGGCAGGGAAAAAACGCTTTATGTTTTCAATATCTGCAGTCATGAGGATGCCTTTAACGAAGTGGGATCCCAGGCGATCTCCTATACCACCGGCGTACCCGCAATGATCGGCGCAAAAATGATGCTGGAAGGCAAATGGCATGAAAAAGGCGTCTGGAACATGGAGCAGTTTGATCCGGATCCTTTTATGGATGATCTAAACCAATTTGGCCTGCCCTGGAAAGCCGTAGAACTTTGATGACCGGACAACCCGAATACCGGTTTGACCCAAATACCTTGTCCACGCCCTGTTTTGTAGTGGATGAGAAACTGCTGGACGCAAACCTGAATATTTTAAAAGGGGTGAAAGACCGGACCGGGTGCAAAATCCTCCTGGCGTTGAAGTGTTTTGCCATGCCCAGAGTCCTTCCCCGGATTGCCGGAGTGCTCGACGGGGTATGCGCCTCATCACCCCATGAGGCCCGGCTTGGCTACGACGTGTTTAAAAAAGAGGTGCACACCTTTGGTGCTGCCTATTCCAGGGACGATATTCTGGATCTTTGCCGGACCACGGATCACCTGGTATTCAATTCCTTTAACCAGTACACCCGGTTTGCTTCCCTTGTAAAAGATACAGCTGCCGCCCTGGGAAGGTCCATCGAATTCGGCCTCAGGATCAACCCGGAACACTCTGAAGGGACCGTGCCGATCTACGATCCATGTGCGCCGGGTTCCCGGCTGGGAATTAAAAGGAAGGATTTCAGACCGGATCTGCTGGCCGGCATTACAGGTCTGCACTGGCACAATCTGTGCGAACAGGACGCAGACTGCCTTGAACGAACCGTCCGTGCTGCCGAAGCCGGATTCGGCGATTTTTTTAAGAAAATGAACTATGTGAATTTCGGCGGCGGCCACCATATCACGCGCCGGGGATACAATCTTGATCTCCTGGTCGAAACAATCCTGACGTTCCAGGACCGCTGGGATGTCCAGGTGTACCTTGAGCCGGGAGAAGCTGTTGCACTGAATGCCGGTTTTCTGGTTGCCCAGGTGCTGGATATCCTGCCGGGTGACATGGATATTGTGATTATGGACGCGTCCGTACCGGCCCACATGCCTGATGTGATTGAAATGCCTTACAGACCTGATATTGCCGGGTCCGGCCCGGCAGGAAAAAAGGCCTATACCTGCCGGATAGGCGGGCCGTCCTGTCTGGCCGGGGATGTAGCCGGAGAATACTCGTTTGACACCCCCCTTAAAGTGGGGGACCGCCTGGTGTTCAAGGATATGGCCATCTATTCCATGGTCAAGACCAATACCTTCAACGGTATCTGTCTGCCGGACATTAACCTGTGCCGTGAACCGGACGGCCGGGTTGAAACGGTCCGGACCTTCGGCTATTCTGATTTTTACAACCGTTTGTGATGGAGGCCGCATGAACCCGGTTCCCGGATTTCTCGCGTCAGAGATCGATTCCCAAAAACCTGAAGACTGCTTTTTTCATGTGATTCCCATCCCCATGGAACATTCCGTTTCCTATGGCAGCGGGACCGTTAAAGGGCCCGATGCCATCCTTCATGCCTCCCAGCAGCTTGAGGCCTGGGACGGACAGTCGTTTCCCCTGCAGATGGGTATCCATACCACAGCACCGGTTGACTGTTCAGCCGACACCGGAGTCGTACTTGAGAGGATCACAAGTGCAGCCGGAAAAACGATATCAGCAGGCGCCCTGCCGGTTGGATTAGGGGGCGAACACAGTCTGACCCTCGGCCTGCTCAGGGCCCTGAAACAAACGGGTCCTTTCGGTATTGTACAGTTTGATGCCCATGCCGACCTCAGGGATGAGTACGAGGGCAACCGGTTCAGCCATGCCTGTGTCATGCGCCGTGCGGTCGAAGAACTGGATCTCCCGCTGTTCCAGATCGGGGTCAGGGCATTATGCCATAAAGAGCACCTTTTCAGAACAGAGGCAGGGATCGGTTTTCTGGATGCAAGGACTGTCCATGAAAGTGGCGTTCCACGCAACCCGCTGCCCGGGGACTTTCCGGAAAAGATATATATCAGTTTTGATGTTGACGGCCTGGATCCATCCGTAATCCGGGCGACCGGCACACCGGTCCCCGGCGGACTGGGATGGTACCAGAGCATCCAGCTGCTTGAAAGATGCACGAAAAACCGGACCACCATCGGCTTTGACGTGGTCGAGCTGTCCCCTTCACCACTCGATCATGCGTCTGATTTTACTGCAGCTCAGTTGGTGTATTCAATTATGGGGATTATTCAGCGAGGGAAATCCGGGACATTTTAACGCATTAGAATGGCCGGCCAACGTGGTTCCAATCGGACAAGGGCACAACATGCTGTCCCTATTCTGCGACAATTATCTTGTCTGCTTAAGGCATATTCGTTGATTAAGCGTCTTATTTCAACCTCTGAATTATAATTTTAGAAACTTGAGAAAAGGTGGGGACTGACAGGGAAAGTCTTAGGTTCTCATCTGCCTAAAAAACGGATCTTATCCTGCAGGTAGTCCTCGCCTTAATTTACCTCCTGTTTGATCTGCCAAAACTTCAGAAATTTCATCAAGATTTGATCGGGTATCATTGATATCTTGAGCATCTTCTGGCGTTTATATATAGGGGGGGGACTGTTATTCGATTTGAGTCAGTTTTTTGATTAGTAGTGCCTTTTCTTTCTCAAATGCTTTGAGTTTTCTTTTGCAACTATTAATTTCTCTGGTGGCTTTTTTTATTTTAAACTCGATTTCTTGTTTTTCTAAATAGTTCTCTCCACGCAATTCAATTGCTAAAGCCTTGACTTCTCTTCGGAGCAATCTGAAATACCGATTCCCATGAGCATAATTTTTCTTGTACTGCAGTTTGCCTGCTTTCATAGCCTCAATTACTTCATTTTCTTCAAGGCCAAATTCTTTACATGCATTTTTATGGCTTAATGTTTCTCCTTGTTTCGTCCAAAGAGCTTGTGACATTGTGTTTGATCTCCATTTCTAATAGCTTCTGTCTTCTGAGAAATTCCGGCAATTGGATAGCATCATTTAAAGCTATTTTCTGCAGCCCTACTAGAATCTTAGGTGATTGGCATAGAAGATATATTTAAAGTAATATTCCCCTCTGCGACATTCAAGTCATAGCCTACAATAATTTTTTTTAAATCTGGAAAGTATTTGTTTTTTCTTTCTGCAATTAGATCTTTAATATAAAGAAGGGAACCAATATCTTCAGCATCTCCATCAAAGGGCACAAGTGAGTTGATTATCGAAGCTTCTAAGTTATCTTGTTCTTCCTTCGGTAAAAGTAGTTTGTTCCATTCAATCATAGTCAATGAAATTATTGTCTTAGCCCTTTTCTCATTATCTCCATATTTTTTTAATAATGGTTCAGCAAGTTTCAAAATCACAGCAGACATTTTAATACCATCAGGAGGCTCAGTTAATTTGGCACTTTGTGATATAAGAGGGTTTCTGAAACTATCTTTACTTAGTTTCTGTCTTGTTTTTGGTGAATAATTCTGCGAAAGCTGCTTTTTAACTTTTTGTTTCTTTCGACCGATTTTAGCTTGCCGGTTTGTAATTCTTTTCTTTTTTGACATTTATAGAATCTTTTTATTTAATTAATATTGCAACGAGTTCAGGGTTTCAATAATTTGAAAATTAGTCTTTATAGAACTACTATTCCATAACATAACAGAGAAATAATGGACATGGTATTCATGAAGATTTAATGAGGTGTGGGAAAAGATTTCACTGATTCTTTTTTTGTTATAGTACTCCAACTTTGGTTTTTCCAGATATGCATTTTGCTTGGTTTAATAATAGCTTCGTATACAGAATGTTGTTCTGAAGCATACCAAAATTTAAGTACAATATTCAGGCAAAATGCTGCATAACAATATATGTGCCAAGAAAGACCTAAGTTGGATGACTATAAAACTATTTTTAAACAAAATTTCGGTAATGTATATTTTTGATATCCTAAGGATTTCACAACAGGTTTAACAGGGGTAGTCTGGATATTCATTCGCCTGAAAAACTGAGATTATCAGATGAGTAGCCCTCGCCTCAAACACCCCGGTTTGATCTGTCCAATTTTATATTTCAGGTCACCAATAACAAAAGTAGTCAACGCATTTACTGGCAAGGGTTGCACTCCACATAAATAGACATATTGTGGAGCCTGCGATTCCTCAAAATTTTTGGAAATTGGTATTTGTAAACGGGAAGCTGAGGAGTCAGGCTTTTTAAACCCCAAAAGCTTCGATAAAAAGTTCAATTTTTCTGAACCATGGACTTCCGAAAGGACCGCTCAAGTAGGCCTGGGCATTCTCTATCGTTTTTATGATATTTTGTATCCCTTTGCATCGAGGAAATTTTGAACAACCCCAGAATTTCCTACCAGCGTTTTTCCCCTTCTTGCTTTCTCGTAATATCATTGTGCTGCCACATTTGGGGCAACTCGGAGTAGTTTCCTTTTTTTTAATGATTGTTTTCACATGATTAACATGTTCACGACTTGCTTTAAAAGAAGATTGCAATTTTCCAGAGTCTATTTTTTCTATGATTTCTGTTGCTTGAAATTCCGTTAGAACACGTTCTTTTTTTGATTTTATGTACCTTGCATAGCCACCACCGTACGTGACATTTTCAGGCATTTCAGTTTTGAATGTACTATCCCCCACAAAAACTATAACCGAATGAATTTGCTCGCCACCTATGTTTAATAGTGACTCCAATGTTTTTACATGCTTATAATTCTGCCGTAATGGATTTTGGAATTTATTTGTATGCTTATAAATTTTTTGTGTCCAATATGGTTGATTAGGATTCCCAAATATCCATCCTTTCATATTTTTGGTCTCAACCACGAACACTCCGTACACGGAAACAAGAATATGATCAATTTGGGTTGTCCCGTCTTCGGTTGGTAGCAAAACGTTTTTAATGAGATGATATTTATTTTTGTCTAAAAGGAACTTCGCTGAAAGATTGATCATGAATTCACCAATCATACCTTTAAACCATGGTGATTTAATGATTCCGCATATAACTATCAGCGGAATTAAATACCAAAAGACATGAAACATCTGATTAATTATTGGTGAAATATCCATAGGTCCTTTTTTTTTATTGTTGATTCATGGTTTCGGCACATCGCGGAATTCACTGGAAACCGCGCTCTTTACGGTTTCCGGTGGAATAACTGATTATGTAAATTTTTATAAATAAGTTACCCGATTATTGCTTTCAATTTTCAAGAACTTCTTTTTCTTGAGCTTATCAATAATTCTTTTTTGATCCTCTTCCGAAATTGCACCTTGAAACTGGTACATAGCCCTTATAGAGTTTATAAGGGTTTTCTTTTTGGATGGTCGCAACTTGTCCAGCCGTTCAGTAACGTATTGTATTGAATTGACATCGGTAGTTGGTTCTTGCGTTATTGCGTCGGCATCTTTCTTTTCACTGATGTAGTTTCTTTTTTGTGGGTTTTGAATTTCTTCTTCTTTTCTTGCCAATTGAATGAGAAGCTGTGAAAGACGGAATTTATCTCTGTAAACTAACGCTTCACAATGTTTTACAATTTCATCGTATTCCATATTGGCAATCCCTCTCGTTATTTTCAATTTTACAAAAGTACATTTAATATCCTTTCAGGCATAACAGTGGTAGGGGATTGGGCAGTAATGGAACAGGAAACCGGGTTAAAGGTACCAGCGAGATTGGTGCGTTTATGTACGCTAAGGGAATAAAATTCTGACATTGTCCCTGTCCAGCATCATGCATTCACCAACACCTTACCGCGCACTTTCAATAGCCTTCGGCCTATTGAGTGAGCCCCCTATATGTTTAATTGCACCCATAATACAAAATTTAAGTAAATATATTTTCGATAAGCAAGATACATACCGCAGCCTATTTATCTATGAATGCAATTTCAGTATCATTTGTTAATGTCAATTTCTGTCACATGATATGCCAGATTTTGTAACATCAAATTACCATTTGGCCCAGTGGAAGCGAGCTTGTCGTGAGGGGCAAAGCAGATTATAAGGGTACCACGAACATTCAACTGGCATCACCAATAACAAAAATAGTCAACGCCCCTTCGATACAGGCTTTGAGTGGTTGATAATAGACATATCTGTCGCTCTGCTATTCCTCAAAAATTCTTATTCTTTGCGATTCTAACGCTTAAATTAGGGGTACGGCTTTTTTATTGTATTACCCCTTGCTGATACGGGCGAAGGCACTCCAGTTAATACTGTTGGTTAAACGATTCCAGTAAGACAAAACCCCAACCAGAAGCATTGAGCTCGGGTTAGCGTTACACCAGGGGAAGGATGAGACCGGAATAATTACCCGGCTTCACCCGAATCAATGTTAGCAATCGTCAACGCGGCAACCAAATTTGAGATTTTTATGGAATTAGCTCGTCAGAATATAGATCGTGTCCCAAAAATTTACATCAAAGTCTGTGTTCATTCCAGGTAGAATATGAGGCGTCAAAGGTTAATAAGCGATCAGAGGTGCGAACTATTACTTTCCTTGATGTTACTTTTACCTCCTCTATAGTTTCTCGAACTCGAAGGCGAACTTCAGCAAAAGCCGAAGTTTCTGCTGCCAAACCAAACACAAGACTGGATGTTATAACTACAGCAACATATTTTTCCGCTTTGGCTTTAATTAGTATCTGCTGATTTTCTCTCATATGGATAAAATATGATTATCGGCTATTGTGCACCTTCGTTTAAAATAACGCCTTAAAAAAGGCTACCATGGACTCTGACGGCTTTCTAAAAGCAATTTCATCATATTTTGGCCGCACCAATCCATCTGGTAAACTGCCAGTGCCCAAATCAATCTGAAAAAATGTCGATTAGCCCAGTAAGCCGAGTTTCATCAAACTTTCTTCACTGATTTTTTCATCATTGTAGAGCTGAAGAAACTTTTTCAAATTGTACGCAATCTGACATAAAAGAGACCAGATGCGGTCCCCGTCAATTCCCCGATAGAGACTGAGGCCAAAGCCGCGAAGTTTCTTTGCAACTGCGATAAAGCCTTCCGTTGCAGACCGGGCTTTTCGGCAATAATCCTGTTCTTCTTCGTTAACGTCCGAACTTTTGCCGAGGAAGATATTTGGGGTGCCTTGGGGGATTTTTTGGTTTACCCGACTGCGGTAGCCTTGATCACCGATGGCATATTCAGGAGCACCTTTCATTTTTTGTTCAAACAATCGGACTGTCTCCGGCCACAGGGTTTTATCATTGGGTTTGCCAATAAAATTTTCCGTTGTAACCATAAAGCCTTGGCGGTTGAATGAAAGCTGAAGCGTACTCCCAAATTCACAGTCTGGATGCTTTTTGCCTTTTTTGATCGGTCGGGCATCCGGTTCATCAAAGGATACAATCCGGTTTGGAATATGTCTTTCTCCTGCAAGCTTCTGTTCATTCTGGCGCTGAAACAATATCAGGAGTTCCAAAAGTTGCAGAGCTTTTTCTTTGTCCTTGTCAGAACCTTCAAGGGTTTGAACGATTTTTTCAAATGTCCGCAACCCACTGGAAAATATTAAGAGAATTTCAAAAAATAGAGGTATAATTTCACTCTTTTTTCGATTTAAATTGTATTCGCGCCATAGTTGTTTGAGTTCCCGGTCATCCCACCAGAAGGGAATATGATAGTGTTTGGCAACCTGCGCCATTTTTTTAAACGCCTTGAAAATCAATCCGATATCTGTTGGATAAACAATATTGTTGAGCAGTACAGTGGAATCAATCAGCATACTGTCGTTATCGATTACTTTTGTAATCCTCAACAGATTGAAAATGACGGCATCTATGGTTTCAAGCCCCTTGATACCAAAACGTTTTCGCAATTTGCTCAGGTTGCTGTGATGCATGAAAGTAAACAAATCTTCATCTGAGACATTGCAAAAGTATTGAATATACCGGTTTTCCTTGACCTGATTAACGACCGTCCGATCACTGAGTAACCGGAATTTTAAAACAATGAAAATCCCTACGATCGTCCGGATGGGAGTACCCATACGCCCCTTGCTGTCATTATAATAATAAGCCAATTTGTCGGTGATTCTTTGCCAAGGGATAATTTGGCGTAGAATAACGAATTCATTGGTTGGGTCATTAATGTTGTTTTTTACCCATTCTTCACTAAAAGCTTCAGTGTTTTTTTTCGATCATTTTCAATCCTCTATTTACAGTTTAGGAGCATAAGAGCATTCTATTCAAGTTTTTGTACAACAGAATAGGATAGCATTCAATGGGTGCTTTAAAGCCGATAAAATAGAAAATCAGCAGATACTAATTAGCTCATCGTGAATTGGAAGTCGGGTTTCGATAAATTGATTAGACGCTGCATCAAAACCTATAGCACGATCTCCTGTTACCAGTAGGGCAATATATGGCGATAAGGACACAACCCCTTTTTCTGATTCGTCTTTTCTCAAGGATAATGCTTGCCAAGCATCTGAGGAAGTTGATATTACGAAAAATCTATGATTTGTTAAAAATGCACCTAAATAGCCGCTTGAACCACGCCACAGCACACTTTCTTTTGAGCGAAGATTAGAGGTAATTGTGTTTTCCCCCTCTATTATAGCGACAATTTTGCTATTCGAAACGAATATATCAATTAAATTTTCTATTTCTTCCTCAGCATAAGAGGATAGGGACGATACAAATATAGAAAAACAAATTAGAATAGCAAGGCATTTATGACATTGTAACATGGCTCTCCTCTGGAAATAGTTAATTATTGTTAGGTATATAACGATATTTCTCTCGAACCGGTGAACAGCGGAATACCTGCCAGATGCGGTAAAGTTGTCAAATAAAGTCGAGTACCAAATCAGGCAAGTGTCAACTCAAGTATGGTTCGGGACAGCTTATTTGAAGGACGGGTGGCCAAAACTCCAAATCTCAAGCTAATCACATCTGCTCCACTGCCCAATTTCTGTCAAAATATCGTCTTCAAAAGTCAGTGGATAGCAATAATGGCCTCCTCTTTCACGAATGCGAATGGACCAAAGATCAATCCTTTTTTGAATTGTAATTTTTTCCCCACCTTTTTTTTTATTAAGTTGCGTCTTTATTTCTTTGGTGTAGGTGTCCTTATTGAGAATGTCCCCGCATTCCCGAAGTTTACTAACAACAGTTGTTTTTGTATCACCGATTGATATAATGTCATTGCCGCAACGAACACCAGCAAATGCTATTCCTCCATAAAATAGAAAAGAAGACAGTGAGATGATAAATATTTTTTTGATGAATAAAGAACGTCGATTATATTGCATAAAAAATTCCTTTAGAAATTAAGAACACCGATAAACGAGAATCAAACGTTTAACATCTCCGACAAAAAAACAAGATTAAACGCCTGTCTCTGATGAATTAAAGAGCTATTTGCAAAATATAGTCCAAAGCTATCATATACCCTACAGATTCAAGTAACATTGGGTCAGAAATGGTACAAGATAGAAAATTAAAAGGTATTTCAGACAAATCCATAAAAAAATGGCGAATGTATCGTAAAATATATTCAAGATAAAAAAAACAAAGACGGGTCGCAAAATTGCACCACGAAGTTTCATCTATGCCTATCTTTTAGTTTTTAACAACTCGCACAAACTCGAATTTAATAAAAGATAGGAGTGATTTCAAAGTCATCAATAATGGTATATAACCGGATTATCTGAAGCTCAAAGCTCCTGACCAATAACAGATCAAGTACACATGTCCTCGGTTCAGGCTTTTTCCCGAGCATTTCTGAAAAAAGCCCAGTTTACCCCGGAAATTTTGTATACTGTCTTTGTCCTGATCCATCAGGATGATTCCAATATTTTTAAAGGAGGGCATCATCATGAAAATGTCACAGGCAATCAAGAATTTTCTGGCGTATCAAGAACTCAATTCAAAAAAAACACCATCCAAAACTATCGGTACTTCCTGGCGGTCTTCCAAAAGCAATTCGGCAGACGGGATGTATCGGAAGTAACGCCGGATGAAATCATGGAATTTCTGGTCAAAATCACTGAAGGCCTGAAACCCTCAACAAAGAAACTCAAATATTCCCTTCTGAAAAGCCTCTTCAATTTTGTCAAAAACACTGCCGTGCCTGATCTCTCCAATCCATGTGACTCTGCTGTTCTATCAAAAACATTTCGAGTTTCCAAATTGCCGCCGTGGACAATCTTGGAGCGAGATGCCGTTGATGAATTCATTTTCAAAACGGAGAGCCCCAGAAACCGGTTGATGCTTGAACTGATGGCAAGGGGTGGAATGAGGATCGGTGAAGTTTTGAAATTGAAGCCTCAGGATGTCCAGGATCGGAAACTTCATTTGCCCAATCCCAAGAGTGGCCGTACATCCGAAGTCGTTTTTATTCCCCAAAAGGTGGCAGACAGGCTGCGTGATTATATTGCCGCTGAAAATATTCTGGATGATAAGCGTATTTTCCCTATGAGATATACCCGGGCCAGGGAGATCGTTAAAAGCGCCGGCAATAAAATCGGAATTGATGTAAAGCCACATGATCTCAGGCGGCACGCAGCCACTTATGCCAGCCGATCAGGCGTTCCTATTGAAATCGTTTCAAAAATCATCCTCCGGCACTCCAATCTGGCCACCACCCAGAGGTATCTTGGAAAAATCAGCGACACCGAGGCCATGTATTGGATTGAGAATATTTACCGGTAAAAATCGAAGGGGGTTGGGTGATCCGGCAATAAAATCGGAATTGATGTAAAGCCACATGATCTCAGGCGGCACGCAGCCACTTATGCCAGCCGATCAGGCGTTCCTATTGAAATCGTTTCAAAAATCATCCTCCGGCACTCCAATCTGGCCACCACCCAGAGGTATCTTGGAAAAATCAGCGACACCGAGGCCATGTATTGGATTGAGAATATTTACCGGTAAAAATCGAAGGGGGTTGGGTGATCCCAATCCCCATCCGGTACAATAGAAACGCCAGTGCTCATGTTTTTTTTCGGAACAATAGAGTCTTTTCATAGACATAGTCAACACTCTAATGTTTAGCTCACAAGCTTGTCTGAGTGCGTCGATGCAAATCATCAGAAACAAAAAGTAGAACGCAGCGGCACTTTTTTGCGTCTGCATGAGTTTGCCTTGTTATGCGATATATATTTAGCCAAAATTACATTGCAATTTTATCCGACACCGCAGTAAAGGAAAGTTCGCCTTTTTGCATATCGTTTTTTATTCGTAAAATCTCTTTTGCAGTTGGAAGCCCTGTAACTATTAAGTTACATTTGATAGACAATCTGTTTAAAAGACGATTTATTTCTTCAATTATATACTCGCGTAGTATTGCCTGTGCATGCCTAAAACTGATCATCTTATAGAATGAGTAGAATTCAGTGCATTTATCCTGACTCCAATCTCTTCTGTTCCAGCCCCAAGTATGGGTAACTCTGTTGAAATATATCTCGCTACGTCTTACATATTTCAAGAAATCAAAACTTTTTGCCGTTATTCCACGCTCAAGATCTTTTCTATAAAAATCGGGACCTATGTGGTTATACTTACGTAGCTTTCTCAAGACTTTTTTATAACCCCACACCCCTCCAAGCTCATGTGGAATTTCTAATTTCCAAATTTTCTTCTTAGTAACGAATGAAAATTTTCTTTTCCACAAATCCCAGTCGCTATGTGGAATTAATTGCAGATACCAATTAAATAACTTAAAGAGATTCTTCGTTGTTAAGCCATTAAGATATATCTGCTCTTCATCATACATAATTTCAAAAGCCACTTGACCTTCCCAAGCCAGTTGTCTGGCAATATTCTCTACAGCATCACACACCATTTCAGCAGTATCATATCTATCAAATTCACATAGCTCACCAACTATTTCTTTCGCTCTTTCACAATCTGATGCATCTCCCTGAAATTCAACAGCGAACTCTTTCTGTTTGTCTGTTCTCCCGCCTATTGGCATAATTGCCAAATGAATATCTTCAGTGAACATATGAACCTCTGGATTAATATCCGGCCCTTTTGATAGGCTTGGAAAGTGTGTAGCCAGAGATGGCTTAACACCTCGCTGTGCTCTGTGTCTTCTCACTCTACACCTTCCTTGCCTTCTGCTTTTGCTGTTTTTCTTTCTTCTCTATCCAAAGAATCTTGTAAATCCCGCCTTTTCCATTCGAAATTAAGCTGATCTGCCCCTTCTTTAGTCCGTAGGTAGAAAGTAATGAATATATCTATGCCATCGTGAAAACTACCATGTGGTTTTCGTGCAAATATACGAATCAAAGCACTGTGATGGTCTATTTCTGTGTGAGATCTAATGAAATGCCCTGAAAAGACCTCATGGCGAGAAACATCCGACAATCTATGGCTGATACGCATTTTCCAGTTTGTACGCAATAGACCTCTATGCGGTATTTCGAAAGCTCCTTTTGTGAAAGCGATAGAACCAGCCAATAATGGTAAAGGTGATTCTTCTCCTCTTTCCGCAAAATATTCATTCCAAGCATCAACGACTATATGCCATAATTGATCATTATTATGATAATCCGCCATTAATTTTGCATAACCAGAAAGCTCCATTAAATCTAGTAACGGTGCTGCGGCGATTTTGAATTCCTGCTGTGCTCTCCAATCCAATAAAGCTGACTTCGGCCGCAAACTATCGAAGCGCATGATGCATCCAAACAAATACATCTTGAATACATTGCTTAATAAATTTTGGTCATTATTTAGCAGTGCTTCAAATAAGACTTCGCCAGAAATATGCAAAAACTGACCAGCATAATCTGGAAAACCATCAGGTCTCTTTAGAAACGCTAACATTAAGTTCTGGGCTGACATCAACCTCAATAACTCTGATTGCCTTTCTTTGCTATCCTGTCCCAATTTATCGAATTCAAAATCAGACCAAGGCAATCCTTCTATTTTCTTTTCATCGCTTAAGTTTGACCATTTGTTTGGCCATATTTCCATTTGATGGTCTACTTTGTGCCAATACTCCCATTCTCTACTCATCACAGCACCGACTAACCAAGGATGTTTAGTGTCCGTGGTTTTAGCAATCCAGGATTTATATAAACTTGCGCCTTTATTAATAAGGGCTCGCGTATTCTCAACAAAAGTGTCAGTTTCAATTTGTAGCAACAGTTCTTTTTGATACCATTCTGGTGTTACTTTTCTACCTTCTGTCAAAACTTCAAATCCCAATCTTGGCTTAAACCATTCAAGTCGTGGCAGACAGTAGGAAGGGAATCCATGTGTATAGATATTTGAATCACTGCTCCAAGTTACTTTAGACAATTTTCTTTCTATTTCTCCTGAATCTAATGCCTCGATATACTCTCTACATGTTAATGCAATTGTTATTGGTATAGATGCGAATCGTTCTATTATTGCGAGCTTTTCAAGAACCTCATTGATTACCATTTCGTTTTCTGACACTTGAGAAATCACTTGCAAAACACAGTCGCCAATCTCCTCAATAATTTCTAAAGCACGATTAGCATAACCACTTTTTGCCAATATCTTCAAATAAGCATCGATATGCCCTGCTAACTCTAATACTTCGTTATATCTCTCCTCCTTTAAATTAATTTCCAAACATTGCTTAATTATCACTAAAACTCTATCCTCAACCCATTCTTTATCGTTAGTTATGTCTGGTTGTAGTGTTGTGCCAGTTTGATGGGCTATGGATACTCTGGAATCGTCAGTCCGATACCAGTCTCTATGTATGTATTTTTGTTCATACCATTGACTATCTGATGGTATTTTATTTTTTGATTTTTCATAAAAAATGAGAAATGAAATTATATACTTACATAGGTCAATGAAAGGCACACCATGTAAATGAACCTCGTTCTTTGTTATATCCGATAAAGTTTCCAGCGTATCCAGGCTGGAAGAAGCCAATTTATTTGCATGACGTTGAAAAGCTAAGTCATTCCAACGATATCCTCCTGCCATTACCATTTTTGTAAATTGTCTTAGTTGTCCAAACAAATGGTAGCTAAGTGCAGTAGGGTCAAATAAATAAAATACTCGCTGGCCCAATTTGACGAAAGCGATTATTCCAATCCCTGCAGCCATTAGCATTACTGGTATTGCAAGCACGACACGTTCGAAACCCAACACACGGAATGATACTAATGATATCCCTAAGAAAGTAGTAAAGGACAAAAAGTGCATATATACATTACCTACTCGCTCCTGCGCGAGAAGGTCGCGTATATTGTTTGGTACTTTTGCATATATAGAACCAGCTATCGTGCTGATCGCAGCATAATACAAACCAATAAATACACCACCAATTCCGCTGATGCTTACTAAGAAAGTGACATAATCACTATCATCTGGGATTTTGAAAAATGTGAATTTGTGATGAACGTCAATTATAATTCCCGCCGAACGACAATTAAAATTCCCGAAATTTAAAGAATCAAAAAAAATGGTAAAAGCCTCCAAATCTTACTGAAGGAGTGATTTGGATGGTAACAAACCAACAAGTGAGGAGGTTGTTCAAGTTGATTCAATCTGAGAAGGATTTCGGGATCGCAGCAATGAAAGCAGGTATGGATGAAAAGACGGCTCGAAAGTACCGTGAAATTGGTAAATTACCAAGCGAGCTTAAACAGGAACACGACTGGCGGACACGTAAAAACCCGTTTGAAGACGTATGGGATAGTATCAAAGCAATGTTATCAATAAATTCGGGGTTGGAAGCCAAAACCATTTTTGAGGATCTTCAGCGCAAACAGCCCGGCCGATTTGCCGATGGTCAGTTAAGGACCCTGCAACGACGGATCAAGCATTGGCGGGCAACAGAAGGTCCCTGCAAAGAAATATTCTTTGCACAAATACATAAACCAGGCGAACTATGCCAGTCTGACTTCACGCATATGGATAAGGTGGGTGTCACCATAGGCGGCGTTCCCTTTGATCACATGATCTATCATTTTGTTTTAACCTATTCTAACTGGGAAACCGGGAGCATATGTTTTTCTGAAAGTTTTGAAAGCCTGAGCCATGGCCTGCAAAATGCCTTATGGAACCTGGGCGGTGTTCCCCATCGTCACCGTACAGATCGTTTGGCGACCGCTGTTAACAAGGAGACCCACCCGGAAGAGTTCACCCGCAGGTATCAGGATCTTATGGACCATTACGGCCTGACACCTTGCAAAACGAACCCATACAGTCCCAATGAAAATGGTGACGTGGAGCAGCGCAATTACCGATTCAAAAAGGCTGTTGACCAGGCCCTTTTGCTAAGAAACAACCGGAATTTTAGAGACCGGGAGGAATACGAGCGTTTTCTGTCCAAACTGTTTGGACAACTGAATGCCGGCCGAAAAGACCGCCTTGCAAAAGAACTTGAAGTTTTGCGTCGGCTGCCCAAAACCCGAATCGACTCATGTAAAAAACTGGATCTGAAAGTCGGTCCCGGTTGTACAATACGGGTTAATCACAACGTATACTCAGTGAACAGCAGACTTATAGGAGAAAAAATACAGGTCCGCCTTTACATGGAATACCTGGAAATCTGGTACGGGCAAAAAAAAATCGATACCGTGCCACGGTTACGGGGCGAGGGGAAGTACAAAGTCAATTACCGGCATATCATTGACAGCTTGGTCAGAAAACCGGGGGCGTTTGAAAATTATCGATATCGTGATGCCATGTTCCCCACCAGTCGTTTTCGGATCGCTTATGATTCCTTAAAAGAGCGCTATACCGTTCAAAGCGCTGCGTCAAGATATCTGAAAATTTTATACCTTGCCGCAAAAGACAGTGAAGTGGCTGTGGACAATGCCTTGACGATTTTAATTAATGAAGGCCATGAGATCAGCAAAGATGCGGTCCAGCGTCTTATGACATCTAATACCCCTGTTGCCGGGCCGGATGATATCCATATCCCGGCCATTGATTTAAGCAGTTATGACAAACTTCTCAAAATGGTGGAGGCATGATGAGCGACAGAGACCAGATTGTAAACCATCTTAAAAGTCTGCACATGCCGACCATGCGCCGCAGCTATGAAGAAACGGCAGATCAGGCCCGGGCGGAGTCATGGGGGTATGAGCACTATCTTTTGCAGTTGCTGAATCTTGAATGTGAAGTGCGTTGGCAAAACCGGATAGCCAGAAACCTGAGGGCATCCAAGCTGCCGCCCTCAAAGACCTTTGAGAATTTTGATAAAAAGCGTCTTCCTATAAAGGTCGCTAATCATTTGAATGTACTGATCGACGGCTCTTTTTTAAATCAATCTGAAAACATTTTGGCCTTTGGGAATCCCGGAAGCGGGAAAACCCATCTGTTATGTGCCATTGGTCATGAATTGATTGCACAAGGGAAACAGGTCCTTTTCATTCCTTGCAGCAGTCTTGTCCAGGATCTGCTGATCGCCAAAAGGGAACTTGAGTTGACAAAAAAGCTCAAAAGCCTTTCCAGGTTTGATGCCGTGATTATTGATGATATCGGATATGTCCAGCAAAGCCGGGAAGAGATGGAAGTATTGTTCACCTTCCTGGCAGACCGGTATGAGCAAGGCAGCCTGATGATCACCAGCAATCTTCCCTTTTCTAAGTGGGAACAGATTTTTAAGGACCCTATGACAACTGCTGCGGCTATTGACCGGCTTGTTCACCACAGCATTATCTTCGAATTGAATGTTGAAAGTTATCGCATGGAACAGGCCCAAAAGGAGTCAAAATGATGCCGGCGCATGAATGGGGTACACCATATACCCGGGAAGAGATCGTAGAAATTGTTAAAATGATACGGTTGCATTTATATAACAGGGGCCTTCATTGTGGTGCCTGGGTCATTAGAAAGCAAATGGAGGATGGGAATATCCGGCCAACACCGTCTGTAAGTACGATTGGGCGTATATTATCACGTCATGGTTTAACACATGGCAGAACCGGTTTTTTGGAAGATCCCCTTTAAAAAAAAAGTGGAGACTAACGGTCATTTTTGAATACAAAAATCACCTGGGTTTTTTGATAATTGTACTACGGTTATCTATAACCGTTTAACTTCAAGGCTTTCAGGTGTTTTTTGTTAGAAAAGGAGACAGTATGCGTGGCGGATATAGAGGAAAACCAAAACCCAAATTGCCGGCTCATCTAAAGCGGGTTCCTGTAAATGCCCGAATCCAGCAGTGGATGCTTGATGAACTCAAAAGAAGAGGTGAGGTTGGGATAGTTTTGGAATATATACTGATTGAAGCGGGTTTTAAGTACCAACCAAAAAAATGAAGAAAGGCCTAATGCCTCCGGCGGCCCTACGGAGTATTTGTTTCGCGCTAAGGCGCGAGGATTTTACGCATTAAGGACAAAAACATGGGGGAAAGGACAGCATACAGTAGAGTGCATACTGCCCCCCATGTCTTCGTCACCAGTCACGGCGCTCGGGGTGCTTCCCAGCAGTTGCCCTATCCTCCGGGCTGGCGTAGGGGATATTATCAATGTTAAAAAAAATAGCAAGACAATAATGAAAAAAATAATACAAAATCAGAATGTTATAAGGGATGAGGGACGGGAATTTTAATTGTCGTTGAGGGGAAAAAATAATTGTCGTTGATCAAGCCAGTAAAGCTATATTTTTTCTCTCTTGCAAAGAATCGAGAACGAAATGCCTTTGCTCTAATCCAGAATATAAATTTCTGGGTGAGCATTTGAAGTTGCCAAAAAAAACGATATTGAGAAAAAAAGATTAAGATTGTATTCTTCAAGATCGTTCACTCATTTCATTTTTATGTCAGCAAGGGCAATACTTGCTCTATCACGCATAACAATTATGATGTTTAGATCTGGATAACCTACATGTCTAAATAGCTAACTGGATAGTATAGGAATTTCCATTTCCTAACAGCTATCAGCCCGCCCGAAGGGCGATAATTCAATAATACGCAGATATGAAGGATATCCAGATCTGGCTAATTCCTTTATATACTCAACGACATATCAGGATCACAGTATCGTGTAAAGCTATATTAGAATTATAGTATAAGACTTAGCTGCTGGATTCAGTTTATATAAATTTGACCACGCAATAATGGTATGATTGTGGGATAAAAGGCCTGCTATATGCGGCGACCAATGCTATTCGAAGTAAACAGATTTTTAATCCCAGGTTCCATCATAATGCTCGCCATTGGTTCTAAACCGCATCCACAATGGCCAGTGATCCGAGTATGCCTTTTTCAACGGATTGTGCTCCAAGTTTTCTGCCCCAGGCTGGTGACCAAATCCACCAACCTCATCAAAATGAATAATACCGAATTCTTTTCCGTATTCAGCGTGATTGCTCCCAGGAGGCAATTCTTCTGCAACATTTGGGCTGATCATAATCATATCATAAGCTCATCCAGGCAACGCCCCTCCAGATTTTGGAAGAGGAAAAACACCTCCTGAAAAACCTGAGCAACTTCAACACGTTCTATTGGGGAGACCACAGTAATAATATCGTCTCATCCCGGGGGAGGTTACCTGATAACCGTCAGGCCTTTCTGAAAAAGATAGAAAATGCCATTGCCACACACCCGGTGACCCGGCAGAAAGTACTCACAACGATGGCAAACTCCTTTGAAGCGGCTGCCCTCAACGGCCAGGTTGCTTCTACAGTGGCCATGGTTGAACTGGATTTGTCATTAGCGCATTTCAAGGGACTGTCCCTGCACGTCGTTTTCATGTTGATCCCGATGATTCACAACTATCAACGGGAAGCCCATGCTGAAATCCTGGGTAGATTGGCAGATATCGTGGATGCCGGAGGTTTGCAACCGGTTCTGGATGAGCAACGTTTTTCTCTTGAGGAGGTCGGTAAAGCCCATGACCGTTTTTCAAGCGGGCAGGCAATGGGTAAGATCGTTGTGGAGGTATAACCACTTAAATAGATTGAAATTCAACCAAAGGATTATTGTCGAGCCAGTCCATGAGCGCTGGAGTACCGAGTCAAACTCCCACCTGTCAAAATATATGGGCGGAGCTTGTGATCAATCGTCATCCCGGAGCTTATTTTTTCTATGGCTTTATGATCAGCCGGCATCTGCCTGGCTGGAGCTTCCTCCGTCTGGCTTCTTTTCTGTATCTGCCCTCGAGCGGAAGACCAGTCCGGCATGTGCCAAGCGTCGGTACAGCACGACGTTCTTGCGATGTGGGAACCACCCTATCAAGAAGACTGCCAGGGCCTCCCACAACGACACCCATGCAGCTACCATGAGACCCTCGGCGAGTACCTTGGCGATCAAAGACCGTTCGGGTCCAAGTAATCGGTCCAGCCACACAGAGGTAAAGAGGATGCCGAGTCCAATCACGAAGAGAACAATTGAGCGGCGGAACATCTGGAAAATTTTCCGAACTTCGGTTTCCGCAACATACAAAAAATAGGTATTAAGGCTGCGCCGAATACGGGACAATTTCGGTTCATCAGGGGGATTAGCCAGGGTGAGTCGGATAATGAATGGAGCGCGATTAAGTTCCCGAGCGCAATCAATAAGGTAGTCAGCAAAGTCCTGGTCCAGATCGCGTTGAATATACGGCGCGCTCTTGTCGAAGTCGTTATATACGTCTTCAACCCGTGTGGCGGACACGTCAATGATAATATTCCCTTCATGGTCCCGCTCGTAACGACCTAATGCACTTCGCTTCATTCCGCGTCTTCATGCTCCAATAGTTGTGATAACTGGAAATTTCATACCACCGTCCGAAATAATCCGTAAAGATTTTTATTCAGCTTATACATAATTAAATAGACCCAGTTCAAGTATCCTATTGCATCAATCTGGATTTCCAAAAATTTATGTATTCGGATGATCGAGACAAGGGAAATGAATAATGCCAAGGTCAACATAACGGTATCAAAGTTGACCGACGCTGATCCCCAAGCAGGCAGAAATAACGAAAGTAGTCAACACTGATCTAATAAAGGCTTGGGAGTTCATAAATAGACATAAGGCTCGCCTTTTTAGAGAAGAGGGAACCAGGTGGGATACATCCCATACAACCCTTGATTTTCTCTTGAATAATATGCCCGCACAATCGAATGTGGTTACATATATTTAAAATTGGATTTTATGCAATATAATCTCAAAAGCCGTTCGGCTCATTAGCCCACTTCACTATCAAAGAATTTCGCTTTGATTTTAAACGCCATGACCATTCAGCAGGTTTTTTTTTAAACATTTGGGAACAATTGTATTTTCTGATTTTATCTCTAATTTTTTCGGGACAGTCGTGAATATTATAAATATTATCTGCTTTAATCAATTGCTCAGCTGTCAGATTTTTAACACCTCGTAGATATGCACTTTGCAGATTGGCACCGTTAAGACTTGCCTCCTTAAAATTAGCATATTTCAATGTCGCATCTTGCAGATTGGCCCCTTGAAGACTTGCCTCCTCAAAATTAGCATGGTTCAATGTCGCGTCTTGCAACTTTGCTTTGCATAATATTGCCCCGCGAAAATTGACTTGGGTAAGAAATGCTCCCTGGAAATTAGTTTCACACAGCTGTGCTTTTTGCAGGCTTGCATAGTCCAAATATATTTCAGGAAACTTCGACTTGACTAAATAGCAATTATCGAGAGAGTGCTTCCATCGTTGTAATATCGAATAATTTACTTTATCACGCTGACTAATCTTAAGCCCCGAATACATTAATTCGGGAGCGGTTCGATAAGAATAGGCTATGTATCCGGTTTCATAAAATCTTTGTTGTATAAATGGGAAACAGAAAGAATTTATTACGGTTGGAGGTAGCCAGAAGTTTGGTTTGTAGGGAAGTTGAGAGTCGAGTATTAAAGATAGTTCACTATTTACAAAGCGGCCTTTGCCAGCAATTTGGGCCGTAAAAATATTATATTTATATTCTATTTCATTTAATTTATCTTCATATCGCTGAGATGCAAATGCAAATGCAGCAAAATATAAACCAAGCAACCAAATGAAACCGGTTGGAAGAACATTTTTGTTATCTTTATTGGGAACAAATTTTCGTAGTATAAATTCCATGCCCGAATAATAATAAAAATTTTTAATCCTTTTCCATTTTTTTTCATTCTTGTTAAATAGTGGCACTTCTCCATGATTTTTGTACAAAAAAAATAATAACAATGAGAATAGTAAAAATATAAACCCGAAGATAATTTGGAGACCGAAAATTTTTGTTTCATCGACAATGAATGAAAGAATGCTTTCCATAACCACCTAAAAACAAGATTCAATGCAAAAAATGAGACACCCAACCATCATTTAACGGACAGTTTGGAGGGGTGCTTTGCTTTCCTCCCAAGTCCCCTTCCCTTTGCCGGTTGTTTCTGAACTCAATTGTAAACAAATACATTATACATAAAAAATCAATCTAAATAGAACAAAAAAATGACTAACACTACAGCGACCCTTTGTTTTTTTCATAGAAAATGGGGCTGTCAATCACTGCATTTGTATTAATTTACAGCTATAAATTCCCACCTGAGAGGGTGGAATTTCTGAAGTGTCGCTGTAGTGCTAAGCATTAATGGTATAATTTTTCATAAAGGTCTCCCAGAGAAAAGCGTTCAATAACAGAAGTAGGGTTGGTCGTCCTTTTTATACCGACGCTGCCAAATATCAGACTGATAATTTTCATGGGGCTCTGACACCATGAGTGACCTCGCCATCGATATCAGCGGGATGTTTATTTAGGTGATTTTCGTAGTGCTTGATCTTCAACAGAGTTTCTTTTACAAAACGCCTTTATCGATCGATATACATCATATTCATGATATTAGAAGAAAAGGAGTGTCCATGGCAAAAAAGATCTGGGTTCTGGGTAGCGGCTCTTTTGGTATTAGAGCGGTTAGACAGTTAAGCGGCATCTATGGCGCCGACAGCATCACCCTTGTGGACCCCAGCGCCCAGGCATTGGATCAAGCAACAGTTATAGGTATCAATAAAGTTTGCGAAGAGGGGGCGGCCTTTTTACACCAAAATCTTTCGGAGAGTGAGAGACCGGACTGGATAGTCCCGGCCCTGCCGATCCACTTGGCCTGGGAGTGGGTTTTATTGGAGTTGGGACAAAACCGTCTGGTACGCTCTCCTTTGCCGGAAATCTTGGTTTCTTCTCTTCCCAACGCTATTACCGGTGATTCAGGAGATATCTATGTCAGCCATGCTGACTTTATCTGTCCTCCCAATTGCAGCGAGCCGGATCAGTTTTGCACCAGAACCGGGGAACCAAGAAAAAAGGATATGTATCGACTCCTTGCTCAAATGGGACAGAAAGATCTGCCTTTTTTTGTAATCCAGAGTCTACAACTGGGGCCGGGGGTTGGCGGATATCAACCCAAGACCCTTTTTGATCTTCTGGACAGGATTATGGGTTGCCAAGGACTTAACGCCGTGGTCACGGCCTGCCGTTGCCACGGTGTGGTTACTGGTGGAAAACGGATCTGAGTTCCTATTTAAATCCTAATCCATCACATAAGGTTCCAGATTACTGGTATCGACATCGTTTTCAGATATGGCTTTATGCCGGACGGATGCGCCGGCCTCATGAACCGCTTCGGGGTTGCCTGAAACCAAAAAATGAAATGACGGAAGCGTCCGGCCTTCAGCCACCCGCCGGTAAGCACAGGTGTCGGGCAGCCATTGGTATTGTGATATTAAATCCACCGTAAGCTGGATGCACTCCGGCACGAGCCGGGAGCGGTTTTCGTAGTCAACGCACCGGCATTCATCAATGTTCAGCAAACGGCAGGCCACATTGGTGTAGCTGATTTCGCCGGTGTCTTCATCTTCGAGTTTGTGCAGGCAGCATCTACCGCATCCGTCACACAGCGATTCCCATTCTTCTTCGGTCATTTGGTGAAGGGCTTTGGTTTTCCAGAACGGTTGTTTTAAGCCATCTTTTTTTTTCATAAACATTCTGCCTTTTCAATATCTCTCAATAGCCACGGCAAAAAAAGGCCGCCCTATCCCACAACCCAAAGGGCCGACTTTGAAGCATGGTTGAGTATCTGTTTAGAAGTCGATCCCATAAAAAAAGCCCGGTCGATTCCGGTCCGGCCCATTACCAGGGTGTCAAACCCTTTGTCCTTAGCATAGGAGACAATGCTGTTGCCTATACGCCTTGACCCCTTTATGGTTTCAAACCTGACCTGGTCACGGGAGAGACCCATCTGCTCAAACTTTTTCATGGCCAAAGGATAAAACTGGTCAATACAGGCCCGGTTGCCTGAAGATACGATCTTTTCGAACTCCGTATCCTCAGGGGCATCCGGATCAATGGTACAATAATTTCTGGCGGAATTCATCACATGAAGCAGCGTCACCTGAATATCGGTATTCCCGGAAACCATGAAGGCTGCATGATCCACTGCCCTGAGTGCAGATGCGGAACCATCCACTGCCACAAGAAGATTTTTGGATGCCGGCGTCCCATCCACCAGCCATACGGGAATAATCTGGGAGCGTTCCAGGACAGAGGAACTTGCACTGAAGGTAAAAGCTTTCTGAATGCCTGCCAGGCGCCTGCGACCCATAAGCACTGCGTCAAACAATTTCTCTTGGGCATATTCGATAATATCCTGGGCCAGCCCCAGCTGCCTGACCTGGGTCTTGAATTCTATGCGATCTGCTGGAATCCCCATCCCGGTCATTTCATCTCGGTAGCTTTCCAGAATGGATAGGGCATTGGCCTGGTTTGCCTTTTTTACATTGTTAAGCTCCGCCCTCACTTTGATGTCCTTTTGGGCCTCATCCTCAAGATAGAGGGATATCATCGGCTGTACGTTAAAAAGCACAAAATGAAGTTCTTTGATAAAAGAAGCTGAATGAACGGCGTATCGGACAGCCCGAAGGGAGCGTCTGCAGTTTTCCACTGGGATGAGAATCTTTAAGCACCGGGGATCACAAAGTCGAATGAAATCTTAATAGAACACCTGAGGGCATTTGATAGGGTAATAAAAATATTGACTTCCAAAGAGGAGAGCATTCTGTTTATACAGGCTCGCCCAAGCCTATTTGAAAGCAGTATTTAATAACAAAAGCATTGTGGGGTGGACGTTATTTCAAATTTTTCACTGAAGACTATGTGGTCTGAACATCACGGGTTCAAAAAAGTCCGCTTCCGGTTTTCCGCAGAAGACTTCAACCTTCAGAACATACATTGGATTTTTTCCCTGGCGTCCAGAGACCTCCGCAACACTCGAATACCTGAGATCTCCTATCTTGGATCAGATGGGCTAGGCATCAGCTTCATCCTGTGAGGGATCTTTCAGAGGAGATCCGGATGCCGACACATGGATCAGATAATGCTCTGTGGGAAGCTGTTCAAGCAACGGCAGATCTCCCAGCCATTTCCTGAATCGCTGCCACCGGGCCACCTCAAACGCTCCTCGCGGTGTCCTTAATGAGCTGTCCGAAGCGATTTCTTTGAATTTAAGCCGAAAACTGCGGACACCCCTTCCGTTGCTGTTAATCAGGGGCATTCTGCCTTCAATGTGTATACCGAAACGCCCGGCATTTCGCGCGAAATAGGTTTTTTCAAACAGAACAAAAGCACTGGCGGTCAACCCGCTGAAACTTGGGTAGGTCCGGGACAGAAAATCCAGGGTCAGTTCCAGGTCTTCATCTGTTGCGGTCGGCAGGCCGAAGATCATCAAACCGAGGTTTGAAATACCGACAGACGCTGAATGGTTGATCACGGATTCTATCTCCTCAACGCGGGTGCCTTTATTGATGAGATCAAGCAGTCTCTGGGACCCGGTTTCAATCCCCCAGCCGATCCAGCGGCAACCGGCGGCCAACCAGAGAGCAAGGCGCGCCTGGGTACAATCGGCAGTCGGCTTGCCCAGTATATGAAAATTGATATTGAGTTTCTGCACCATGATTTCCTGGCAGATGGCGTCCATATCATCGGGCGTAACATACTCATCGGCAAAATAAAAATGGCGAACGCCAAACGATCTCGTATAAATGGCCATCTCGGCCACAAATTCATGAATCTCTTTTTTTCGATGTCCGCCAAAGGAAAAATTGTGTGAACAGAAACGGCACCGCCGCCAGGCACATCCCCTTGAGAAAAGAACCGGGAGCACCGGAACCGGATTAAAATACCTGTCAAGAGAAAGTTCTGAAAAATCAGGGGCCGGCAATCCTTTCAATGAAAGGGTTTGGGCTTTCTTATTGACACGGATATGATCGCCTTCCCGGTAAATCAGGCCGGAGATTCCATGTAATGGACGACCCTCACAGAGCGCCGCAGCAGCTTCTTCTCCTTCACCGCAGACCACGGCATCAATTTCGGGCACCGCTTCTAGCAACTCGGTTACCGGCATCGCCGACATCATAGCCCCGCCTAAAACAATCCTGACCCGGGAAAGCCCTTTGATATTCAGCGTATGTCTGAGTGCTCTGGCAAGTGCGGCAGCAAACGAGACTTGTTCCGGGAAAAGAACTGAAATTCCCACGAATCCGGCCTCTAATGAGAGAATCTGATCTACCTGACTCCCAAGTATGGACAAAAATTCTTGATCTGCTTCACCGGTCTCAAGATATAATCCGGCCTGCTCACCCAAATGGGTCATCCGACGCCGAAGCCTGTCCCATACTTGTTTATAGTATCGGGTTTGTCCGTGGTCGAGAAATTGCCCGGCCTTTCCTTGGGTAAATGCAAGAAGATCATGACCTTCAGGGTCTCCTATTGCCAGGAGATGCCAAAGTGCAATGTTTAAATCAATTAATCGAACGTCGGCATCAGGCACCCGGGCCTTAATATAGGGTGCAAGCGATGCGATACCTAATGGCACGTATGTGGCACCTGCTTTCGGTGGGAAAACAAGAACAGCACGCATTCCGTCAAACTCCTTGAAAAAATAAAAATACCTTTACCCTTTTTATCCTGGGTGGGTTTGGATAATTTTTTAAGATTGGCGACAACCGCGTCGACGCCTTTGTCGATACCACGTTTCAGTGCCATGGGGCTCACACCTGCGGAAACCCGTTTGTGACCTTCGTTATAGATGGCCTGGGCCAGAACCGTTGCCGTCGTGGTGCCGTCACCGGCGGTGTCGCTGGTTTTACTGGCCACTTCCTTGACCATTTGCGCACCCATGTTTTGAAATTTATCAGATAATTCAATCTCCTTGGCCACGGTAACGCCGTCCTTGGTGACCAAGGGGGAACCCGATAACTCTGTTGCTCAATGGTTGGATTTTCATTTTAGTTTCTCCACATAGTAATTTTCCGGATAATGATTTCAAATACTGCCGGAACATAGACTGCCCGGAACGGAATACTTTGTTTCCGGTCCGGCGTGTATTCACAGTATTGCTGTGTACAGGCGGTTCCCAGGTTCGGCAGTTTTATTTTCGACTCCGATGGCTTGCCGTTAGCAACTTTGGTGCCACCTGAATGCGCAAGCAAATATCAATTTTGCAGCCGGTCCGGACAGGCCGGATGCATGGATAACAGCGGCCAAAAGCAGACGGGAATTGTCCGTTTCTTCATTTTTGGGACATTTGGAGTCCTGTTTTCAAAAAATATTAATTTGTGTGTCGGTTCTTCCTGATATCGTTAGACAAGACGTACGGCATGAATATTGCTGAAATTAATGGATAATCGAATAGGCAAGCCCGTTTGTGTGTTAAGAACAATAAAAATTTGAACAACAGGGCGTTCCCATAGCTCGTCTGGTGGAAAACATGGTCTCCTGGACCTGTGAAAAAGGAAGGGGGGAAGAGCAGATAGAATCCCAATCAAAGACGACGGGTTTTTATTGAGAAAGATGATTACCCTTCCCCCCGAAAAATTTTTTTATAGTGCCGGCCATAGGTTGGGTTCAGGACACCAGGGATTCCAGTCGTTCTTCCGCTTCTTTGCAAGCCAGGCACTTGGATGTTACGGGCCTTGCGAAAAGCCGCTTGAGTGAAATGGGTTCCCCGCAGATTTCACAAGACCCATAGCTTCCGTCTTCAATCCGCTTGAGGGCATCCTTGATTTTTTTAATCAAGTAACTTTTCCGGGTATGAAGCCTGAAATTCAGGCTTTGGTTAATGTGTACCATAGTCGAATCAATGAGTTCTGTCTCTCTGGACTGTTCCTGGGTCAATTCCGATACGACATAGCCGACTTGGCGCTGCAGGTCATTGAGTGCATCATCCAACAACTTTTCAAAACAGGCAAGGTTCTGGGGTGTCATCAGCGGCGTCTCATGGTAATGGTCTTTAATTTCTGTGCTCATCAGGCCTCCTTTAAAACTTGGATATCCAGTACCCAAATAGTTCACGCAAAGATATGCAATAAAAATACCAAAGCCAAAAACGCGAAGCCTGCATGTACAGATTTTGCTTTTGCAATGTTGACATAACCCCTGGCTGTTGTTAATAAATACCACCTCTGACGGTTCCACATCTATCGTACGGCAGAGAGACAGAAATCCTTTGTGGGGTTTTAGATGAAAGACATACTGGTTCTGACCCATGCGGAAGATGAATGGCACCTGATTTCAAACGCCCTGTCCGATATCGGCAACATCCGCCGGGCACCTGATCTCAATGCGGCGCTGGCAATGCATACCCAGTCCCCATTTGATCTGATCCTGGCCGACATCGAACTGCTGGCGGCCCATCCGGGTATGCCGGCCTTCAGTTCGGTCAATCCATTTGTTCAGTTTATTGTACTGTGCACACGGTCCAACACCCGCCAAGCCATTGAGGCGGTGAAAGCCGGTGCTGTGGGATACCTGCTGTCTCCGGTAAGGGAACGGGATATCCATCTGCTGCTTCCCACCTTAAACCACTCCCGTTCCAAGGACTTTGAACTGGATTACCTGCGGGACCGCTTCTGGAAGACCGAATGGCTGGACATCATCCGGTCCAAAAATGCGGGCATGAAAAAGATTTTTGAGAATGTCCGATCTGTTGCCCCCACCATTGCCACCGTCCTGCTGCTGGGCGAAACCGGCACAGGGAAAGGCACCCTGGCCCGGCTGATCCACTGGCACAGCCGGCGATTTGAAAAGCCCTTTATTTCCATCCATTGCGGTGCGATCCCGGATACCCTCATTGAAAGCGAATTGTTCGGCCATGAAAAGGGCGCATTTACCGGTGCTGAACGCAAAAAACCCGGTCGGTTTGAAATGGCAGAGGGCGGCACAATTTTTTTAGATGAGATTGGAACAATATCCCCGTCCGCCCAGGTTAAGTTGCTCCAGGTACTCCAGGACGGTACCTTCAGTCGGATCGGAGGCGATGCCGTTCTCAAAGCCAATGTACGCATCATCGCGGCTACCAATTCAGACCTGGAAGACGCTGTCAGCAAAAGAATATTTCGAAAAGACCTGTTTTACCGTCTCAACGTGTTTCCCATTGAAATTCCGCCCCTTAAGGAACGGATGGAAGACCTGGAATATCTGGTGGATATATTTTTAAAAAAATTAAACGTCAAGTACGGGAAAAATATTCAAACGGTTCATCCGTCTGTTCTGGAAGGATTCCGAGACTATGAATGGCCCGGTAATATCCGGGAGCTTGAGAATATCCTTGAACGCGCCTATATTCTCGAAACTTCCACTATGGTAACGCCCGATAATTTACCCATCGAAACCCGGACGGCTGTGATCCGGGATATACCAGCCCCCAGCACCGGCCAGACCCTGGCCCAGGCGCGCCGGTATGCGGTCAATGCCTGTGAAGTTTCCTATCTGACCAGCCTGCTGGCGCAAACCAACGGCCGAATTAATGAAACAGCACAGAAAGCCGGCATTACTCCCCGGCAGCTCAATCGTCTGCTGACCCGACACAAGCTGGATAAAAAACAATTCAAACCCCCAAAAGACGCCTGATGTCCGAATAAAGCATACAGTATTATTGCTTTAAGGACATTCGAAGTCCGATTTTTTTCCCAAACCTTTGTTGGTATAAACTTTGCTGATGCATAGACCTATCAAGGCCACATTTGAGTGTGCCCTTTTTATATCCATACAGAAGTTTAAACGTTGGCTCATGTTACATTTCAGGATCTTAGGTGGCAAAAGTCTCAGAAGAAAGCAACTTAAACGTTAACCGGAAAAATAATTTGTGCTGTTTTTACAAGAGGCAAGATTTATTGTGCATTTTCTGATGCTCTGAATTCCTGCGTGCCTGTCGAAGACAGATCACGACAGTTCTTGGCTTTCCATGTTATTCAACAACTTATTAAAGCTATATTGAATCTGCCTTATTATGAAACTTCTCAGCCCACATTTTCAGAGCAGACAATACGTTCAGGCTCTTTTCCGAATCAGTCAAGAATGGTGCCCTTGATATTTCAATCTGGATCCATGGCATCAAACGACTGTAGTGGCGTGTGATCCATCCACCTTTAAACGGATGGTTCAACGTAACATTATCCCCAAAGCATTCTTTAAAGCAATACACCATATACATAGCCCATTTTTCCGGGCATGATTTGTTGCCCACATTGCCCAGGTTGATAAAAGGCCGCTCCTCCCCGGGATCCGGACCAACCGGCGGACCGGTTGCCGCCATGGTATGGCAGTCAATACCCAACACCAGGGAAGGATCGCCGGCAAGTGATGCTAATTTTTGATGATAGGGAAAGTAGTATTTTTCAAGAAGTGTATCACACAATATTTTAGGCAACGGCGATGACCATATAGGCACGTCCCAGCAGGTATGCGTCTTAATGACACCATCTTTGGAGAAATCATCTTCCGGACGATTCAGGTCCACCACTGCCCGGGCGATATCAGCGATTACAAAGCATTGAACATGATCTTTGAGCATAGAATAGATAACACCGGCACCGCCGTCACTATCGTTCCGGATTTCATCCCGATTTAGTCGACAGAGGGGCCGTACCTCCTCAGGGATGGTCAACCCTGAATGGGGAACGGATATTAAAAACGGCAGCCGGGTCATAACGGTCCCTGGGCAGATCCGTCCCGCCGGGGATCGGCCACACCAATGAACTCACCGTTTTGATTCAACACCAACTGGACCGAACCCAGATAGAATGAGTATGGATCCCGGATATCTATGGAAAAACCGTGGCTTTTCAGCAGTTCAGGAATATCATTTCGCATCCGGGTCGCTTCAATGGAAACTTTCCCTGTTATTGAACAGTGCATCCTCGGGGCTTCCACTGCGCCAAACGGGGTCGCCCCGCGCTCCAGTCTCAGCAATACTTGCAATATGGCCGATACGATTCTTTGGGAACCGGGAGATCCTATGGCCAGCCAGGGTTTTTTATTGTCAAAAATAATGGTGGGGCTCACTGAAGCCCAGGGTACGGCATTGGGTCTTAGATAGTATGGATGGGTGATATCCTGGTATTCAAAGGCACTCATGTAATTATTGTAGAGGAATCCTAACTTTTCTGACGCGGTAAACGAACCGTATACCCGCTCTATGGACTGGGTCAGGGCCACGGCATTGCCGAATTTGTCCATCACCGACAGGTGGGTGGTATCGCCCTTGCCGAACATTCGTTGCTTGATCCGTTTGGATACCCGTTTGGCATAGTCAAGATCGGTAATATCTTCAGCCAGTTCCAGTTCCTGGGCAAACAGGGCCGGATCTGTCGGCCGGTCCGACCGGTCGAGATTTGATTTGCGGATGACATATGCCAGAAGCAGGACACCCTGCGGCATATCCGGATCCAGGAGATCTTTGTCGAACTGCTCCAGCATATTTAACGCCTGAATCAGGGTCCGTCCGGCTCCGGGTGGTCCAAAGGTATGTACGCTCTTTTCAAATATATCCGTTACCAGGGATTGTCGTTCCACGGGCCAGGGAATCTGGGCGAGATCATCATCCCGGATGAGGCCGTCATTTGCCACCATATCATCATGAATCAATTTGGCGATGCTGCCCTGATAGAAATCTTCAACTCCTTCTTTTGCCAAGGTCTCCAATGTTTGGGCCAGGACGTCCTGCTTAAAAAACGATCCAATGGGATACAGCCGCTCTCCGTTTTTTAAAAAGAATTTTCGGCTGGGAAACAGTTTCAGGTACTTCAGTTCCCGCTTGGACAGATAGTACTGTAAAGGAGAGATCCGGTAGCCATATCTGGCATTGTGAATGGCCGGTACCAGAACCTCTTCCAGGCTTTTGGTGCCGTAATGCCGTAGAGCATGGCCGAGAACCGCTGGTGTGGAAGGAACGGTGGTGGCCCGGTACCCGCGGAGCTGATCCGCGCGCTCCAAAGCGCCGGGCGGCGTACGGTTGGGGGCCCTTGTTCCACCGTCCAGGCAGAAGGTCCGGTCCTGCTCGGCCAGATGAATCACCATCATGGTCTGGCCGCCAAGGCCTGAGGCGGCCGGTTCAACCACACCCAGGGCAAATGCTGCGGCAATAGCGGCATCAATGGCGTTGCCGCCTTGCTCAAGAATATCATTTCCTGCCTGGGTGGCCAGATAATGCTGCGTCGACACCATGCCCTGGGCGGACACCCCGACTTTCTGGGGATAAACCACGCGCCGGTCACTGGGATCCAGGAGATCTGCGTCAAGGGGTCGTCTGGAAATTGGGGTCACCATAATTTATTCCTCGGCGGTGTTCAAAAGAAACTGGGCCATCATCAGGGTCCGCTGAACTATGCTGATTCTTGAAACCGCTTCCCTTGATGTATACAGATCCTTGGCAACAGGTCCCAGGCCGCAGGCCACCGGTACCGTGTCCGGCACCATGCCGGCGGGTGACGGCCACAAGGAGGATTCCGTCATCAATGGAATGTCCCATTGCTCGGCAATGGCCTGGATGGTCTTGATCAATTGCAGGTTCACCTCCCTTTCCCGCATGGGCGGACGTTCGGAAATGGAGACCAAATTCCACTTGAGCCCCTCCCCTTTGAAGATTTTTTTCAGGGCCGAGTGCAGTTCACGGCCCTTGGTTGCTGTTGGATAAGAGGCCTGGATCAGAACCTGAACCCGGTGGGGCAGCCGTTCGGGAAACGCTTCTGTTTTAAATTCTACTGCTGAAATACCGATTCGGGCCTTTTTATTGTTCAGTTTGCTGATTTCCAGAAGTTTCATATACAGGGTTTTCATGATATCGGTGTACCGCCCGCTCTGTCCGAGCTTGACGGATTTTCCGTCAACAATCAACCGATACTGCTGCTGACCCCGCCGGGAAACAATCATGAAATCCCCAACATTACCGGGTTTGAGAACCACCACCCGGGAGGCGCTTGCGGCAGCCTGGGTGAGAATTTCTGCGCTTTCATCGCAATAGCGGCCTTCATCTGCATAGCAGGCAAATCCCACGCGGGTTCTTGAAAATCGCCGGACACTTTTCATGGCCCGGAGCATGAATTCAAACTGGACCAACTGGGCCCTGGATGAACCGATGCCTTCGCCAAAGAGCCACTCCGGTGTCCGCCTGAAATATTCATATCCGGAATTCAGGCCCCTGGGAACATCCAACTGCGAAATGAACAAGGTACCGTCGCGGAATCCTTTGGGGCTTTCCCAGGTCCAGATGTCGCGGTGATCAGTAAAATCGGCCACCGGTTTCATGCCGATCTCCTTGAGTGTTTTATCCAGTTTTTCCGCTGCCGTTCGGATGCCGGCAAGGTCATCTGTGCGGGAACTGATGCTTACCCAGGATTCAATCTTTTTTTCCATCAGATCCCGGTTTTTGGTCAGAAAACCGAACACGACATCTTTGGCTTCCGGCTTTTGGGTTTGAAGACTGGGGGGGTCAGGCGTTCCGAAATACCGGGATGAGGCGGTTTGAATTAAACGGTTGATCAAATCTGTGAAATTCATGCCCATGGCTTCGGCTGCCGCCACATAAGAACCACGCGCGCCCAGGCTGGGAAGAGAGTTGATTTCCAGTATATACAGATTGCCGTTCTTATCCAGGCGCATATCTACGCGGGCACAGTCATAGCACCCGAGGACTTCGAATGCTCTCTTGGCTATATCCTGGGCAGTTCGAATAGTTTTGTCATCCAGATCGGCCGGGCATTGAACGCCGACCTCTCTGCCGGAAGTCCGTTTTTTATCCTCCAGTGTATAAATCTTAGGACCGGTATTCCCGAATATCAGCTCGGCCGGAAAAAAGGTTTCCACATTGGGACCGTTCCCTAAAAGCCCGACATTGATTTCACGTCCTTCAATATACTGTTCCACCAGCACGGCTTGCCCGAATTCTTTAAAAATGGCCAGGGCGGCTTTCTTCAAGTCTTCCATGTTGTTAACCACCTGGATACCGAAAGATACCGCTTCATTTTTGGGTTTGACAATTAAGGGGAACTCAAGGTCCGGCAACGGGGAATCCGGTGTGGGAATCACCGCGAATTCCGGAGTGGGAACACCGTTCTGAACAAACAGCATTTTGGCCACAACTTTATCCAGAGCCAGGGAATGGGCCAGGGGATTGGAGCCCACATACGGCAGTCCGACCATCTCAAGGATACCCGGTACGTGAGTATACCGCGCCTGTCCCTGGATGCCGTAAGACAGGTTCAGCGCCATACCCGGAAGTTCTCCCTTTATTACGCGGGGCATGAACTCTTCTAATCGATCAATCAGATCTTTGTCCCCTTCAATGGCCACGGCCTGATGCCCTCCTTTTTTCAAGGCGTTCAGGATTCTTTGTATGGACTGCAGTCCGTACTTTTCACGGTTGGGAATCCCAAACAGGTTAATCACGTTGGTGGATTCCCGGTTATATATCACCGCGACTTTCATACTAGTTCACCCCTTAATGTTATGATATTATAGGTAATAGGGCCGTAAAGAATTCGTCAACATCATTATTACATCAAATTTTAAAAAAGACCTATGGTATTTTAGCGCCTGTTTGATCCTGGTATTTTTTTTGATGGCATAAGAAAAATATCGATTTGACAATATTTTATTTGATTCGTTTATACTTCTTCATTTCTTGACGTGGCATATAACATTAGCTAAGAATAATTATTATGGTTAATTTTGTATATCAGTTTATCTTAATCCTGCCGGCAATTCAAAATTAAAGGTGAAACCATGAATTTTAAAATTTTTTTTGGATCTTTATTTTTTTTTCTAATTTTTAATTCTTCCGTGAGCGCAGAATGCGCGTTTACAGATTATACTTCCGGTGGTCAGGAAGGTTATCTAAATGACGCCGGAATATGTATTACTAAGGTGCACAGACAGGTTTTCCTTTTAACGGTTGAATGTTTAGACAGCGGTTTCAATGCCGTTATTTGGGCCGGCCAACCCAGGGTTGGTGACTTTATAGATACGCTTGGCTGCAATGCAATTCGTGTAAGGCCTTATACCAGAAGGCTAAATGATTCTGAGGAACTTTTTAAAGGATGCATGGTTCAATACAAACCTGTATTTTATACGGACGGGCATAAAACAAGACAAGGGCCGCGCTCAGAACATAATAACTGGGATTTTTCTCTGGTCGGCCGTCGGAATGGATACTGTAATCAACCGGCAGATCCTAATGGGTATGGGATTTTTCCCCAATCAAGCAATCGGCAAATAGGGCAAGAAGATAATAACCGTTCATTTATAACTTCTTTATACAGAAACATATTAGATCGAGAGCCGGATGAAGCTGGTGTTCGTCATTGGATTGGATGGCTGAAAAAGGGAAAATCACGTCAATGGGTTATGGAAAAATTTTTTGTTTCGAGTGAATATAAAAGTCGTGGAAAAAATAATCGAGAATTCATTCGTGATTTTTATCAAACTACCAAAAACAGAGAACCAAGAAATGATGAAATAAATACAGCTTTAAAACAACTTTCCCAGAATGAATCTCGCATAGATTTTATTAAAAAAAATACGAAACAAGAAACTGAAATTTATAAAGATTACAGGAATACAGGTTTTCATTTGTCATGTAAAGAAAAGCACAATGATGAAAATGGCTGTTGCTGTTTTACCGGATCACATACATACCATTTTACTAAAGGTAAAGTGGGTAAAATAATCGTAAAATTCGACACCGGTAGAAAACTCAACTGCCAAAGCAAAGTAAAGTTTGATGCACACTTGAATGGCAGGTGGGTAACATTGAGCAGTATGATGACGGTTTCATCTAAGGGAAATAATACGTATGCTCCCCGCAAAATATCCGTTGATGTTAATGGAATAATTGACGGATTTAGATTGGGAGATGATTGCAAATGCTGCATTGACAGCTCTGAAATTTGGCTTTATTAGAACTAAAAGGTCAGCATTATGCAGCTTTTGTCCGAATTTCGCTTAAGAACCCTGAATACTCCTTTCGGATTTTACGATCGAACCTTGATTGATATGCATCTACAAAGTTTATACCAACACAGATTTGGGAGAAAAATCGGACTTCGAATGCCCTGAAAGCAATGGTTTTTTTTATCCCTTCCTCTTTCTCGTTACATTGGTAAAAACGACCGGGTCATAAAGAAGAAATGGGCCATCCTCACCGATGAAACAAATATACCCCTTACGGTTCTGGATGCAGACGGTTTTATCCGGCATGTCCTGTTCAAATTATTGTTTTGCAATCAGGTTTTCTACTTGATAAGTTTACGTATTCTGTTGATTCCGGCCATCACCTCCTCGGCCGCAACTTTCAAGGCTGCGCCCGTATTTTCTGCGGTCTTTTCCGCCTCGTCGGCAAAGGGCTTTACTTTTGCAGCCAGCTTATCAAACTTTTTTTCAAGCTTTTCAAACTCATCTCCTGCTTCGGCCTTTCCAAGATGGGCCTTAAGCTTAATTTCATCTTTAAGCTGTGCCATGTCCTGTTTCAATTTTTTAAATATAGTTTGCACTGTTTTATTCCTTTTTTTTGAATGCTGTTTTTATTGATGCCGCTCCTCTACTCTTTTACACGGTACGCAGATTGATGTAAAATTGTTTTACTGATTGTAATTACAGGGCAAGCCGGCACACAAAAAGGACAGAAACCGTCCGATTGCATGTCCTCGGGACATTTTATGTCCTGTTTTTTCTCAAACAATAACGATTCTGTGCGTCCCGTTCCTCTTGGCTCCGGCGCAAAGACATATGGCATGCCAATTGCTATGGCTTTAGTATAAATGCTGTAAGCCGGGTCTGATAAAGTGAATAAAACCGATAACAGGCAGGCTTGGCTATCAACAGTGAATCCCCCTGCTCTGCAGGGGAGTCTTACTATCCGTCCGGGAATAAGATTATTTTTTCAGATTCAGAGCGGATAAAAGCTTCGGATAGTCAATATCCGGTTGTAACAACTACAAAGTTCTATTGTCAGGTAAAACTGACGAGGAGGGATTATGGCGGAAAAAGAGGAACAGAACAGAAACAAACGCGGGGGCCGGAAAATCGAGCAACTGACCCTGAAAGAAAAGCGTAAAAAGAAAAAAGAAAAAAAACTTTCCAGAGATGACGTATTCCGGAAGATTAAAAAAACCGGTACGGAAAATTAAATATAACAGCTATGGGCTGTGTCTGACATATCAGCTACCAGGCACAGCCCACAACAAAGTAATTAAGAATACAGGCACTTACTGAAAATTCTCACCACTCAAAACTCACAACTCTCATATAAAAATTTGTACTGCTTAGTATCGTTTGGGTACATATAGCTCAGCTGGAAGCACAGCGCGCTCATAGTCAGGATTATGTTTTCGATCCGGCAGGGTGAGGGGTTCATAGGGGACTTCCTCATAGGGAATCTGATCCAGAAAGTGATGAATGCAGTTGAGGCGGGCCCGCTTTTTATCATTGCCTTCGACGATATACCAGGGAGCCTGCGGTATATTGGTACGGGCGAAGGTCTCTTCCTTGGCTTTGGTGTAATCCTCCCAGCGGATTCGAGACTGTATATCCATGTCGCTTAATTTCCACTGTTTAAGAGGATCATGAATACGCATGAGAAAGCGTAAGTGTTGTTCTTCGTCTGTGATGGAAAACCAGTATTTAATCAGGCGGATACCGGAGCGAACCAGCATTCGTTCAAATTCAGGCACATCCTTGAGAAATTGTTCAACCTGTTCCGGGCTCGCAAATCCCATGACCCGGTCCACGCCGGACCGGTTATACCAGGATCTGTCAAACAGTACGATTTCTCCGGCGGAAGGCAGATGCGGGACATACCTTTGAAAGTACCATTGTGATTTCTCTTTGTTTGTTGGTTTGTTCAGCGCGACTACCCTGCAAATTCTGGGATTCAGCCGCTGGGTGATACGTTTGATCACGCCTCCCTTTCCGGCTGAATCGCGTCCTTCGAAAATAACGGCAATTTTTTCACCGGTGTGTTCGACCCAGTTCATCATCTTGATCAGTTCTGCCTGGAGCCTTAACAGAGACTCGAAATATTTGCTTCCCTCAAGGGTTGGAGGATGTTGTTCCCTGTAGATCTTTTTTAATTCAATTGAAAGTTCCGATCCAGAGAGTTCAAGTTCATAATCTTCATCAAAGGTGTCCTGAAGTTCCTCATCAAGCCAGTCGAGGACACCTTGCTTGATACTTTTTTTTGTTCGCTTATGCATGTCAGAATTACCTTATCAATCATTTCCGTTAAAAAAAAGAAGGCGTTCCTATATGAAATATGTCTTCAGAGGCGGAAATCCGTTAAACTCAGTGGCGCTGTAGCTACTAATATATGCGCCCGTGGACAGCCACTATAGCTGATCGCTGATGGAAAGGTTCAAGGGCGTGAAAAATTATCGGCGCCGCCTAAGTGAACTAAAATCTGTCCTTTATCAAAAAAAATATATTAAATTTGGGTTGTTATTCAAGCCCTTTTATTTTTTATATGTCATCGTCTCTCGTTAAAACCGGTTCCATGTCCATGGCTTTTTTTGTTTCTCAACGCTTTGAAATAGAGTATATTCTTCGTGATTTTTTCAACATCTATATGTTAACCGTGTGTTTGCATTTACGGAAGGCTGTCCAGCACTCGGTGAAAGCCTCCCTTCGGAGTTTTGGTTCTGCGTTGTTTGCTGTTTCGGTTGTGGTCAACAGCCAGTTGAAAGCTAAGGAAAATTATGGAAAAAAAGCAAAAGGTCTCAATCTGGTACGTTATTCTCGGGATATGGATGGTCCTGCTTCTCCAGCAGTATATTGCGTCCATGTTTGTCGTTGAAGTCATTCCCTACAGCCGCTTTCTGGAACTGATCCATGAAAACAAGGTGGCTGAGGTGGCCGTATCGCTCAATCAGATCCAAGGAACGCTTAAAAAAGATGCCGACGGCAAAGAAAAACAGTTTCGCACCATCCGGGTGGATCCGGGCATGTCTGATCTGCTTAAATCCAGCGATGCAGTCTTCAAAGGAGAGATTGAATCCAATTTCATGGCATCCTTGATGTCCTGGATCGTGCCCACAGCCCTTTTTTTCGGGATCTGGTTTTACCTTATGCGTTATATGGGAAAACAGCAGACTGGATTCATGCGTCTTGGGGGAAACAAGGCAAAAATTTATGTCCAGAACGAACTCAACATCAGTTTTAATGATGTGGCCGGTGTGGATGAGGCACGCCAGGAACTGGTGGAGGTGGTGGATTTTCTAAAGAGCCCGGGTAAATTCAGTGAGATTGGTGGCAAACTGCCCAAGGGCGTGATGCTGGTGGGACCTCCGGGAACCGGGAAAACACTTCTGGCCAAAGCCGTAGCCGGAGAAAGCGGCGTTCCCTTTTTTTCCATCAGCGGGGCGGAATTTGTCGAAATGTTTGTGGGCCTGGGGGCGGCAAGGGTTCGGGAACTGTTTGAACAGGCGAAACTCAAGGCACCTTGCATCATTTTCATTGATGAACTTGATGCCCTGGGAAAAGCCAGGGGTGCAGGGTTTGCCGGTGGAAACGACGAGCGTGAGCAGACCTTGAATCAGCTTTTAGTGGAGATGGACGGATTTGACTCCACCCTGGGAGTGATTTTGCTGGCCGCCACCAACCGGCCTGAAATTCTTGATCCCGCACTTCTGCGACCCGGTCGGTTTGACCGGCAGATCCTTGTGGACCGGCCGGATAAAAAAGGCAGAGAGGATATCCTCAATGTCCACTTGAAAAATATTAAGGTTGAGGAACCCCTTGACGTTTCGGCCATTGCGGCCATGACCCCGGGCATGGTGGGTGCGGACCTGGCCAATCTGGTCAATGAGGCGACCTTGCTGGCAGTCCGTAAAAATAAGAATTCGGTTGGGATGCCCGAATTTCAGGATGCTGTCGAGCGTGTAATTGCAGGGCTTGAAAAGAAAAACCGCCTGATTAACCCCAAGGAGCGCCGGATCGTGGCATTCCATGAACTGGGGCATGCCCTGGTGGCCATGACTGTGCCCGGTGCGGACCCGGTTCAAAAAATTTCCATCATACCCAGGGGGATAGGTGCCCTGGGCTATACCCTCCAGGTCCCCACCGAGGATCGTTTCCTGATGAGCCGCAGCGAGCTTCTGGCCAAAATAGTCACGCTTTTAGGCGGGCGGGCCGCAGAACAGATTATCTTTAAGGAGGTTTCCACAGGGGCCATGAACGACCTGGCCAGGGCCACGGATATTGCCCAGAGCATGGTCAAGGAGTACGGGATGGGTGAATCACTGGGAAATGTTTACTATGCCCGTAAGAGAAAGGCCCAGTTCCTTGACATCATGCCGGACGGGGCTGCCGAATACAGTGAACAGACTGCCCAGAAAATTGATGAAGAGGTTAAGCTGATCATTGCACAGCAGTATGAGCGGGCACTGGGGATTCTTTCAAAACAGCAAAAAACTTTGCAACAGGCCGCTGAAATTCTTCTCAAAAACGAAAAGATGGATGCAGCCCAGATCAAGGATCTGATGAAGACAGATTCCTGATATTTGAGATATGAATGAAGCCCCCCGAACTCTTTAAAAATGGCCAGGGGATTGGAGCCCACATACGGCAGTCCAACCATCTCAAGGATCCCCGGTACGTGGGTATACCGCGCCTGTCCCTGGATGCCGGAAGACAGGTTCAGCGCCATGCCCGGACGTTCTCCCTTGATTACGCGGGGCATGAACTCTTCTAATCGATCAATCAGATCTTTGTCCCCTTAATGGCCACGGCCTGATGTCCCCCTTTCTTCAGGGCGTTCAGGATTCTTTGTATGGACTTCAGTCCGTAATTTTCACGGTTGGGAATTCCAAACAGGTTAATCACGTTGGTGGACTCCCGGTAATATATCACCGCGACTTTTATACTAGTTTACCCCTTAATATTATGATATTATAAGTAATAGGTTTGAAATTCCCGGTGTGAACTTTTGTCTATAAAAAATTATATTATACCGCAAAGAACTACTGGGAACCGGCGTTCCTGTTGATGCGTATCAGTATGATCCTAAGGAAACAAAAATCCAATAAAACTAAAATAGTTGGATTGACAATAACGTACTGTAAATAGATAATTGGGGTTACATTTTAATCCGATATGCTGAGAGTTTCAGCTATAGTCAAAATTTTTAGAGAGGATAGATGTTAAAACGATTTCTTATTTTACCTATAATATTTTTTATTGGCTATGGAATCTTTCAAAGTGGAGATTTTGCCACAATTGCTTCCGGCATTGCCATTTTTATTGTCGGTATGTTTTTTATGGAGGAGGGTTTTAAGTGGTTCACCGGAGGCATCCTCTCAAAAATACTGAGTAAAACAACGAATACGCTCCCAAAAGCGATTTTCAGCGGGTTTCTTGCCACCGCAATTATCCAGAGTTCATCTCTTATATCCGTCATTGCAATATCTTTCTTGTCTGCTGAGCTTATAGCGTTGGGGCCTGCTATAGGTATTATCTTTGGCGCAAATATCGGCACCACTGCAACGGCATGGATTGTCGCGGTTTTTGGTATGAAAATAAAAATTTCAGCCTTTGCCCTGCCAATGATTATCTTCGGTGTTCTGTTCACTTTTTTTAACAGCAGAACCTATAAAGGTATCGGTAATATTTTGCTTGGCCTTGGATTTATTTTCCTGGGTATCTCTTTTATGAAAGAGGGGTTTGAAACCCTGAAAAGCGGTATTGAACTGTCGCAATATAGTATTGAAGGATTTCCGGGAATATTGACATATATTTTTGTCGGAGCCGTAGCGACAATTATTATTCAGTCGAGCAGTGCAACGATGGCCCTGATTGTTACAGCTGTGGCGACCGGCCAGATCGACTACGTAAGTTCAATTTCTCTTGCCATTGGGGCAAATCTTGGAACTACTGTGACTGCGACCTTGGGTGCTGTGACCTCAAATGAAAACGGCAAGCGTTTGGCCGTGGCTCATCTCATATTTAACATGATTACTGCATTCATTGCTGTGGTTTTTATGAAATATTTAATGCAAAGCACTGATCTGATCAGTCGATATGTCGGTATAAACGATCAGGATATTGCTATGAAATTGTCATTATTTCATACCATTTTTAACAGTCTCGGTGTCCTTGTATTAGCGCCATTTGTACACCAACTGGTTAATTTTCTAGAAAAATTATTTATTGTGCAAGATGACAGACGCTGGAGACCACGCTATCTTGATGAGGAAGTGATTAAAACGCCGGGACCCGCTATTGCCGCCCTATATAAGGAGGCAGAGCATATGTTTGATGGAACATCGGAGGTCATTATTCAAGCCCTGCGACTGCATCGTCATGAGGTGTTTTCTGATTGTGATATTGATGAAGCCCTGAAAACAGTCAAAGAGACTGATATAGACATTGATGATATTTATGAGAAAAGAATCAAGTTCCTCTATAGCGATATTTTAAAGTATTCCATATTGGCTGAAAAAAACATGAATAAGGAGCAGCGCCACAAGGTCTACAAAATACAACTTGCCAGCAGGGACATGATAGAGGCCATTAAGGATATCAGAGAGTTACAGAAAAATATTGCAGGGTATATGGTAAGAGGCAATGAAAATATAAAAAACGAATACAATTTTCTACGCAAGGGTATAGCGCAACTGCTTCGTATTATTGCCGGTCTGAGAGCACATCCGGGAGATCTGGAAAGAGTAACCGATCTGAAAACAGCAAAAAAGCAAAATAAAGGCCTGGATATTATTGCTGCAAAAAGGCTGAGTGTTCTGTTAAGAGAGGGAAAAATTACCGAGTCCATGGCGTCTTCATTGCTTAACGATGGTACATATACAAGCCAAATTGCAAAGAAATTAATAAAAAGTGCTGACATTCTCTGGGGTAAATCGACAGAAAATGATGTGGACAGCCTCAGGGATTCACTGTTGCAGCCTCAGCATTGATTTGAGGGCAAAGTCAATTGTGTGCGGCTCTTTTGAAGCAAATGAAATGTTGACCGGCTGTCTTCCGATATTGCAGTTGATGTGTGCATTGTCGGAGGCGGTTATACCGGTTTGTGGACCGCTCTTATGGTGAAGGAGTCCGCACCTGAAATGCAGGTCGCTGTGATTGAACAGAAATGTTGCGGATACGGCGCATCCGGAAGCAATGGAGGCTGCCTTCTCACGTTGTCGGCGAAATATATGACATTAGCGAAGCTTTATGGGGAAGCCGAGGCTAAAAAGATTGTCAGGGCATCTGAAAATGCGGTGACCGCTATCCATGATTTTGTCCGCACACACCGCATTGATTGCGAATTACGACTGGACGGTGCACTCTATATTGCTACGAACAAAGCTCAGGAAGGGGTTTTCAACTGTTAGCAAAAATATAGTCAAATATCGTCTTAAAATGACAAATTTCTCAATTTTTTATCATTATTTTATACCAAAACTTAAAAAAATTAACATGTATCATGTTAATTCTGATATAATACAACATTTTTAACCGGTTCTATAGGCGATAAAGGAACCATGAGTACCACAACGTTGTCATATCCACTCAAATTTATAGATAGTTTCAGGCACACCTTAAAAAGCCTTTCACCTGTGATGTGTGAAAAAATCAATCATATGTGGAATGATGAACGCGTACTCGGGGAGTTGATTTCAGGCCGAAGAGGATTAAAGGTTTACAAAATACTGGAACCCATTGTGGATTTTAATACGTACCTGCCTTCAAGGGTAAAGCGGTGTATGCTTGAGACAATGGGAAGGATATTAAAGTCTCAGCTTGAACGCAGAGCTTTATATAATAACCTTTGTGGATTAACCTCGAATCCTATCGAATGGACTTATGATTTCCTTAAAAAGCATGATTTTGTTTCAAAATACAATTATGTAAAGAATATTCGCCGTCAGACTCAAAAATTTATTGATGAACACAAGAGATTACCTGCATCCTATCATGAACTGGTTCCAAACCTTCGCGTTGGAGAATTCATAACCATGGCCCCGGATGACGGACAGTTCATCAAAATAAAGGGCACATCTGAATTTAAGAAAAAGCGTTATCTGACAGGCAAAATTAAAATCCTGACAGAAGAATCTTCAGTCAGTCCTAAAAGCTGGAAATGGGAAGAATTTCAGATTTCAATGCCCGGCTTTATTGCTGATAAGCAGGAAAAGGTTAAACGTCCCGACATAAGGATCAATGCTGAGGGCCAGGTTATTATTGACTATAAAACCAAAATATCAAACCGGAAACAAGAAAATAATAACAGAATAGTAAGTATCGACTACGGCTTGAGAAAACTTTTGACAATAACCTGTTTTGAAATGACTGATGATGGACTGCCTGTCCAATTGTCGCGCCCTTTTTTCATAGATATAAAAGGCGTACAAAACAAAATAGAACTGATCCATAAGGATATTGACCGGCTGAAATCAAAATTGTCAAAAACCACAGATAAAAAGAAAATAAAAATTTTAAAGCGGGAAATCAAACTCAGATGAAAAAAACTGAAAAAGCTTTCAAAAGAACTTGAACACCTGGCCTCAAATATAATTATTGAAATTGCAAAAATTTATAATTGTTCAACCATAGTTATCGAAGATCTCAGAGGGCTTAACGGCAAAAAATTTGCCGGCAGGCTTAACCGAAGGATTTACAGAACAATCAGGGCCGGTATTTTTGAAAAGCTGACATACAAGGCAGACCTCATTGGAAAAATAGTAAAGACAGTATTTCCTGCCTGGACCTCTCAATTCTGCCCCAAATGCGGTGATCGTGGAAATCATAAACATTACGGTGAGTTCACCTGCTCGCATTGCGGGTATTCAGGAAACAGAGATTACATAGCAACGCAGAATATTGCACGAAAATTTTTTCAAATTTCGCTTAAAAGTTCAACAGGTTTTGGTTATATATCAAAAACTGCCAGCGCCGCTGTTACCGCTGGGGAATTTTTGAGTAAGATAGACGGATGGCTTAACGGATGGAAAAAATGTCTGAATGTTGCCCCTTTCATTGTTAAAATGAAAAACTGGAAGGCGTATCCGTTAATTGTATAAATGAGCATATTTGTCTATTTTTGTAGTGATAAAAAGTAACGGTAATGAATCCGGTAGCAGGCGCGCTTTCCCGTGCCGGGTTGCCGGGCTGGGAAAAACTGGCGTTGCAAAAAGCCCAACAATTTGCCGGCACCCAAACCTCTGTTTGGATGAAAAGTTGCCCAGATGCAAGGCGCAGAAAAATTTGTAACCGGAGCAACCTCATGGTTGTGAGGATTGCAAACTTTTCTGCAACGCCGCAGGTGGGTGACTTTTCGTCCAAACATTAGTTAAGACCAATATTGGGATGACCGGATCGCACCAACCAAACGCTCCATATCCTTTAAGTAAATATCACCGATATTGCCTATCCTGAACGTGTCCATTTCAGTCACTTTACCGGGATAAATGACAAAACCTTTTCTTTTAAGGCTGTTGTAAAATTTTTTGAAATCAAAATCAGGATGTTTTGGATTTAAAAATGCCGTTATGACCGGAGATTGAAACTCTTCCGCCAACAGCGGTGTAAACCCCATTTCTTTCATTTGAGAAATCAGATACCGGTTGTTTTGATCATATCTTTTGAACCGCTCTTCGACACCGCCTTCCAGATCAAGTTCCTCAAGGGCTCTGGCAAAGGCACGTACTACATGAGTGGGAGAGGTGAACCGCCATTTGCCTTTTCCTTTTTCCATGGTCTGCCACTGGTCAAAAAGATCTAAGCTTAAAGATTTTGCATTGCCGGCAGTTTTGCCCAGCACCGATGTCCTGGCAATAACAAATCCGAATCCCGGAACCCCCTGGATGCATTTATTGGCACTTGAAATCAGATAATCAATATCCAGTTGATTCATATTTATGGGAACGCCGCCAAAGCTGCTCATGGCATCGACGATGAAAATTTTTCCAAATTTTTTGACGATATTCCCAATGGCTTCAATGGGATTGAGCATGCCGGTTGTGGTTTCACAGTGGACCACAGCCACATGGGTAATATCCGGATTTGAACCAAGTGTTTTTTCGAGTAATTCAAGATCCGGCGGTTCCAGATCACCGCTGTCGTGTATGATATGTTGAATGGACTGCTTTTGGGCAATCTGGGAAATCCGTCGGCCGTATGCCCCATTTGCCAGCACAAGCAGTATACCGTTGTCAGGAACGGCCGTTGTCAGGCAGGCTTCCACGCTGAACGTGCCGCTGCCCTGCATCAGGACAGCGGTAAAGCCTGGGCCGGTTCCGGCAAGCCGTGTCAGATCAGATCGAATTTTTTCAACAATCAGCTTGTAATCATCATCCCAGGTGCACCAGTCACGAAGCATGGCTGATTTTACGGTGGGGGTTGTGGTCAGCGGCCCCGGGGTTAAAAGAAGATAGGGGTTTTCGGGAATGTTTATTTTATTCATAATGACCTCAAAAAAATTTTTTAAATATCAGACAACGCCTGGTCAAGGATGTTAAATGCATGTTCCAATTCTTTTTCAGAAATAGTCAAAGGCGGGGTGAGTGTCAGAAAATTGCCTTTTGATACCTTAAAGCTCAATCCCAGTTCAAGACATTGGTACATTACCTTATCGGCTGCCGTACATGCCGGTGTTTTTGTCTGATGATCTTTGACCAGTTCTATACCAAACATCAAGCCCTGGCCGCGGACATCACCGATGATCCTGTACCGGGACTTCAGATCCCTAAGACGCTTCAAGGCCTGTTTTCCCAACGTCCTGCTTTTGTTCAAAAGGTCGTGGGTTTGAATATACTCAATGGTTGCCAGTGCGGCGGCGCAGGCAACCGGGCTTTTTTCATGGGTGTAATGCCCCAGAGCCTTATCCGGCGCAATGTCCAGATCCGCATTAGCGATCAGGGCGGATATGGGCATAATCCCGCCTCCCAGTCCTTTTCCGATGACGACCATGTCAGGGATGGTGTTATAATTTTCAAAGGCGAACATGGTACCGGTCCGTCCCATGCAGACCGCTGTTTCATCAAAAATCAACAACGTCCCGTACCGGTCGCATGAGCGCCTGACCGATTCCCAGAATCCAGGTGGGGGCGGCGTAATATAGGTGCACCGGATGGGTTCGGCGATAACTGCGGCCACATCCTGTTCTTTTTCAAGTACATAATCAATGTATCCGGCACATTTCAGGTTACATTGCCCGCAGTCGCCGGAATCATTGAAAAGGCACCGATAGGGTTCAGGCGGCGGCACATGTTCGGTCCCGGGAAGAAGGGGTCCCATGTTTTTACGGAACAGCGATTCTCCCCCAATTGAAATCGCATCCAGGGAGGCACCGTGAAAGGAATCCCACATGGATATGGTTTTATGCCGGCCCGTGGCTGCCCGGGCAAGCTTTAGGGCCATACCTATGGAAGAGGTGGCACCGGGAGCAAACAGGACCTTGGAAAGGTTTCCCGACGCCAGAGATGTCAGCGTTTCTGCCAGTTCTATGGCTTTTATATTGGTGTAGCGCCGCGTGCAAAAAGAAAGTTCTTCAATCTGCCGGGTAATGGCGGCTGTGACATCCGGATTTGAGAAGCCGACCTGATGAACACTGTTCCCGTGAAAATCAAGAAATTTTCTGCCGCTTATATCTGTCAGATAACTGCCGCTGCACGTTTCAAGTACATTAATGCATGGTGTGGACAAAGACTGGTGAAGAAAAACCGCAGCATCCCTTTTTAACAGTTCCCTGGTGGCCGGATTAAGTTTATCTGTCCATCCCGTCCGGTTAACCGACAGGTTGGAATCGCCTTCCGACAGATCGATTCGAGTTGTTTGATTCATGGACTTAACCGTTCAGGGGAAGTTCACCGGATTTAAGTTTTAAATTGATATCTTCAATGACCGGGAGGATATCAGCTGTCTGCTCCAGAACATAATGAGCGCCTGCGGCTTGAAACCGATGTTTGATTTCTTTGAGTTTTGTGTCAAGTTGGGCCGGCTCCATGGCGCTGACCTCTTTTTCAGTCAAGCCAAGTTCATTTCCCGTTCGGGTGATGCCGACTGTCCACATCCCGGCGTTAAGTCCTTCTTCAATATCGGCAATGGTATCCCCGACTTTGACCATGGCCTCCATGGGATAGGTTTCAAGCAAGGTGGCATTGGCATAGCACATCCACGGGTACGGCCGGCCGGCAGGCACATCCGAGGAGCAGACAATTGCATCCGGATGGTAGCCTTTTTCTTTTGCCGCAGGCACCAGAACATCCATCATTTCTTTGACATAACCAGTGCTTGAACCGATTTTTATACCCATGTTCCGAAGCTTGCGGATCGTATCAACGACACCGTCAATGGGACTGCTGTGGTCTAAGATGGTGTCAACCATCTGTATGGCGGTCCTCTCGTAAAGCGCATCCACATCAGTTTCATTTGGAAGCCGGTCATATTTTGACTTCCATGCCTGAGCAACCTCTGGAAGTTCACACATGGACCGGATATGATCCTTTTTAGCAAGGCCCATGAACCGTCTTGCATCTGCAATTGATACATCCACCCCTTTTTGGGCAAACACGTCTACAAAAACGATGGCAGGTCCAATACATCCGTGATCAACCGCTGTTCCGGCCCAATCCAGAACCAGTGACTGAACCGGTCCTGTGTATTTTTTATTTCTGACGAAAATATCCATAATGTTCTCCTGTTTGTAAATTTTTTTAGAAACTATGCGGATAAACCTAAGTTTTTAATTTTAATTTTTGCTGCGGGTAAATACCTGAACGGTTCATAGACCTTTTTTTACTATTGTCCGGTCCAGGCCGTACTGCGGCGCTTGATTTTTGCGGTTAACAGGGAAAAGACCAGCCGGGTGACGATATTGGTGGTCACCACGAGTACAGACATGGCACAGGCCGGTGCAATATCCCCTGCATCATCCATATTTGCAATGGCCACTGATGCCAGGGGCAGGTCTGCCGAATAAAGGAAGATGACGGCTGACACCGTTGCCATGGAATTGACGAAATAATAGATAAACACTTCAAGGACGGCAGGCAGGCAGACCGGTACGGTCACCCTGAAAAATGTTTTGTAAAACGGGACTGCCATGGAATCGGAGACCTGCTCAAATTCGATGTCCAGCTGCTTTAACGCCGTGGTGGCGCTTAAGAAGCTGACCGTATAAAAATGGACGATATTGGATAGGACCAGGATACCCATTGTGGCGTATAGAGAATTAAATGGGTTGGGAATAAAAAAACCTGCAATGGTCCATCCCGGCGCATTGAAAAAGAAAATATAGGATAGTCCGATGACCAGGCCCGGAAGCGCCAGCGGTAAAATAGACAAAAAATAAGCAGACTGCCGGACCGGTTTCATGATCCGTATTTTTTCGATGAGATAAGCAGAGGAAAAAGTAATAATCGTACCAAGTACAGCTGAATACAGGCTCATTCTGATACTATTGAAAAACGCCGGGTATCCGCCCCCGCCTGTTCCTGAAAAATGATAGTGCCAAAAACCCATGGAAAGATCGTAAGGCCAAACCTTAACAAGGGATGCAAAAAGTGCCGTAGCGTAAAAAGAAAGGATTAAAAAGACCAGGCCTGAACAGAAAATAAGCGCCAAAAGGTCGGATGCCTGGTTGGGTTTGGGGACCAAGGGAACAGATTTTGATGCGATCATGGCTGCCTGACGGCCCTGGATAACACGGTCAACCAGAAAAGCGATCACAGTAGGTATCAACAAGACCACAGACACAACCGCTCCCATAATAAAATTCTGCTGGCCAATCACCTGTTTGTAGATGTCTGTGGCCAGGATATTAAAATTACCGCCAACGACCTTAGGCGCGCCAAAATCGGTAAATGCAAGGATAAAGCAGACAAACACCGCACTCAGCAGTCCGTATTTGATACTGGGCAGCGTCACGGTGAAAAAAATGCGCAGCCTGCCGGCGCCCAGGGAGCGTGCCGCCTCATAAAGCCTGGCATCGGTGATGGACAAGGCAATGGAGAGAATAAGCATGGCCTGGGGAAAGGTATACATGACCTCTGAAACAATAATTCCCACCGGACCATAAAGGGGGATTTTCAGCCCCGGGATTAATCCGAAAAATCCTTTGGTGATCAAGCCTTTCCGGCCGAACAGATAGATCAGGGCAATACCGTTGAGCAGCGTCGGTGCAAAAAGCGGCATCATGGCTATCCCTCTGAAGATGCCCTTGCCCGGAATACAGGTCCGGGTTAATGCATAGGCAAATCCAAACCCCAGGATGACCGATATCGACGTGGTGTACACGGCGACGATGATGGAGTTGCCGATTGACCTGGACAGATTCGGAGATGAGAAGTATTCAATATAATTGGCCAGTCCGACAAATTGCCCGTCGACATTGGTTAGGCTTTTCATCAGCAGTGTGCCCACCGGCAAAATGACCACAACCGTCATCCAGATGCAGATCAAGAGCATCAACACCCGTTTTAATGTCGTCTCACCATCAAAAAGGCGTCTCAATGACAGGGTTTTGCGGCCGGGCAGTAACATTGTATCAGACACTGAATTGCCCTGCCTTGTTTTCACTGTAAACCAGCAGTCGGTCGGCCGGGATGGAAACTGTTACCGGCATGTCCTGGGCCAGAGAAAATCGCCGGATTTTTTCAGGCGGAAGATCAACTGTGATGGTTGACGCTGCAACAGGTCCATGATCTGACAGGCTCAGATCGAGCCTGAAAAGAGACCCCCGGTACTCCATTTTTTTAATACGGCCGGAGAAAAAGTTTTTTCCCTGCTTTTCCCGGTTTTCAATCATGACATCTTCCGGTCGGATAGCCAGTGTGGCAGGCGCGCCTTCTTCAAGGTGGGCCGAACCGTTTTCATTGGACACATGAAAAGATCTCCCAGCCAGCTCATAAACACCGGATCTTACTTTTTTGGCTTGTTTTATAAAATTCATGGACCCGATGAACGATGCCACAAAGGGTGTTAACGGCCGTTCGTAAATCTGATGGGGCTTTCCTTCCTGTATAAGCCGGCCCTGGTTCATGACCAGTATCCGGTCGGCCATGGTCAGTGCCTCTTCCTGATCATGGGTTACCATGATGGTTGTAACGCCCAGCTTTTGCTGGAGCTGCCGGATTTCAGCCCTAAGTTTGATTCTGACCTTGGCGTCAAGCGCGGAAAGCGGTTCATCAAGAAGCAAAAGATCCGGAGATAGAGCCATGGCACGTGCGAGTGCCACTCTCTGCTGCTGCCCACCGGACAATTGAGCCGGATATTTATGCCCCATCCCTGCAAGCCCCACAAGATCCATCAGTTCCCTGACCTTTTGTTTGATTTCTTTTGCGCTTGCCTGACCTTTAAGTCCGTAGGCAATGTTTTTTTCCGCATTAAGATTCGGGAAAAGGGCATAGGACTGGAAGACAATGCCGACATTACGTTTGGCAACCCCCATGCCGGAGACATTATTCCCATTGATGAAAACATGACCTGAATCCTGATGTTCAAGCCCCGCAATCACCCTCAATGCCGTTGTTTTTCCGCATCCGCTCGGTCCTAAAATAGAGAGGAATTCGCCCTGGCGGGCTGAGAAAGAAACAGACTTCAGCGCATCAACAGTACCATATTTTTTTGAAACATTATCAAGTGTTAAATACGTATTTGTTTCCATATTCTGTGCCTTATTTTGCATGGTGAATCCGGCCGGACCTGAAATGCCGGTCCGGCCGGAGCGGGATTATTTACTCAAATTTATTTTGCGTCACTTTTACCGTCATATCTGGATGCCCATTCCTTAAGAATTCTCATTCTGTTTTTGGCAGCCCACTGGAAATCATTTTCAATGAGCTGTGCTTCAGGATCTTTGGGGAATCCATCCGGGATCGGTGCGCCGGTTGCATAGGCGGTTACCGGGTATACCTTGGCATATTCTTTCATCACAGGTTCGCTGATCGCCCAGTCAAGAAAGGTTTTGGCAGCCGGTTTGATTGCTGCCTTTTTGATCAGGCAGTTGGCTTCCACATCCCAGCCGGATCCTTCAGCGGGAAACACGGTAAGAACCGGTTCGCCTTTTTTCTTCTGCATGAAACCGCGGTATGCAAAAGAGATCCCAATGGGCAGTTCACCGGCACCGGCAAGCTTGCACGGCTTGGAACCGGAATGGGTATAGCGGGCAATGTTTTCATGAAGTTTATCCAGATATGCCCAACCTTCTTTTTCGCCTTTCATCTGGAGGATAGCTGATACGGTAAGAAAACCCGTACCGGAAGAGGCCGGGTTGGGCATGACCAGATGACCTTTGTAGACCGGTTTTAAAAGGTCATCAAAGTTTTTGGGCACAGGCAGGTTAAGGTCTTCGATTTCATAGGTGTTGACACAGAATCCCGTCATCCAGGCTTTGATGCCCACCCAGTGCGGAACCGTATTGAAATCTTTCATTTTAGGTACAACCTTTTCGATCCCTTTGGGCGCGTAGGGTTCAACCATGCCGGCCTGATCACACAGCATCAGGCTTGTGGCTGCGGTACCCCAAACAACATCTGCTCTGGGGTTGTCTTTTTCCGCCAGCAGTTTTGCGGTGACAATGCCTGTGGAATCCCTTACAATTTTAACGTTGATATCTGGATGGCTTTCTTTGAAAAGAGCCAGATATCTTGGAATTTCATCGTCTTCCAAAGCAGTATAGACCAGAAGATCTTCTGCCTGAACAGAGCTACAAAGCAATCCGGCCGCTGCTGTAAAAAGTGCAAATAGTTTAACCAGTTTTTTCATTTTTTTTCTCCTTGAAGTTCATGTTTTAAACAGGCTCTTAATATGCGGTTTTTCTCACCTTCTTTTCCTGCAATATCGAGAAAGGCCGAGATGACGTTTAAATCCCGATATTCAGGAAGACACACAAAATATTGGTTGGCGTTGAATAAAGCGCCCAGTATTGGAATTTTGACCAGACGGTCATCCGATCCGAACTCATCTTCAAGGGCAATGCCGAATCCTACCCCTGCTGCCACGGTCTCCTTCATAGTTTCCCAGTTGTCGAGCTCCAGGACGATATCCGGTTTGATTCCTTTACCATCAAGATTCCGGTCAAATATCCTGCGGGTCATCGACTCATTACTTAATGCGACCATTTTTTCGTTATTAAGCTGTGCTATGTTGATGGCCGGCCGGCCGGCCCAGGGATGACGTGTTGATACAAATAACAAGATACGCTGTTCACTGAACTTTAGATTATATAACCGGGGATCCGGCTCAACGGCTGTAATCCCGGCGACATCAACTTTGCAGGAGAGCACATCATCTTTCAGTTTCCCAGAATGGCCGATGCCGGCCTTTATTTTTATCCCTGGATAGGCTTCAATAAATTTCGGCAGCAGTTGTTGGACAAAATAATGGCAGCTGAGTCCAATATGGATTTTGCCGGTTTTAAGCTGGGTCGTTTCTTTAATCAGATTGTCCATTCCGTCAAGCAGGCCAAGAACTTTGCGGCCTGCATTGACCAGATCCATGCCAAGTTCCGTCAGCAGGATTTTATTTCCGCGCCGAAAATAAATATTGATACCGTAGCGTTTCTGCAGATCCCTTAACTGGGTGGAAACTGCAGGCTGGCTGATACCCAGGTGGGTTGCAGCCCTGGAAAAATTTTTTTCCCTGGCTACGGCATCTAATACTCTGATCTGTGGCAGACTGATATGATCCAATTTAAACTGATCCTCTTTAAATGTTTTCCTGGAAGGTATTACAAAAGGATTAGTTTGGAATTAGTGGGAAGTTACCTTTTTATTAAAAAAAATTATAGAAACTTAGCTTATTCAAAGTTTTTATTATATTTGTCATGGGAGAATTTGGGAGTCATTGCACAGTTAGGGAAAATCCGTCATAAAATTTTTTCAGGTGGGTCGTCGTATTCCCCCCGGAATCGGTTACACAACTATCCCCCCGGCTTTTTTGAAATAATCAGATTCTAACAATTTGCTGCTATTTTCAGATTTCAGTAGCCGTACAGAATTTAACCGATCCGAGTATGAGGGGATCTAAAATAGAAGGACACAAGGCAGTATGATGCATCTCGATACAGTAAAAAACTTAAGGTTGCGATATCTTTTCGGGCTCAGCGCCATTGCACTTCTCGTTACTGCCTCATATATCACCGTGCATAAGGTCGTATCAAAACAACGCGACTTTGCAAAATTGATTAATCTTGCCAGCCACCAATCCGGATTGACCAATAGGATAGCTTATTTTTCAAGTTTAATGGCATCCACTTCAGATGAGTCGGAATTCAATCTCGCCCGTTCCCAAGTGGGAAGAACCATTTATAAAATGAAATCCGCCCATTATGATCTACGAAACGGAAATCCAAATAAAAATATTCCCATGGTCACCAATGCCAACCTGATGATCATATATGACGATCCCAGGGTTGGGTTAGAAATGGCTCTGGTCCGTTTTCTGGAGCGCGCTCAGCAGCTCTATGACTCGGATATGGAGACATTGACAATTGATTCTGCTGCATACATTTTTCTGACAACCTACGGCCCTCATGCTTTAGAACCGCTTTTTGATGCAGCTGTTGAAGAATATGAAAATATCAGTCATGCGGCGATTTTAAAAATTGAAAAATTTGAGCTGATTGTCTGGCTCGCCACCATTATAACCCTCCTCATTGAACTGGTGTTTATATTCAGGCCCTTTGAGTCACAGATGAAAAAAACGATCCAATCCCTTGAATCCTCAATAAACCAACTGATGAAATTCCAAAAGCGCCTTTTAACCGCCCAGAAACTTGCCCTTGTCGGTGACTGGGAATTAAATCTAAAAACCGGCAGATTGACATGGTCGGATCAGGTCTACGACATATGCGGTGTTTCCCAGGAAAATTTTGTTGTTACCCGGAAATCATCCATGGAGGTTGTTCATCCAGAAGACCAGGCGATTATACACCAGGCGCTTAAAACCCTTCGTAAATCTGATGAACCCGTTAACATGGAATACCGTATAGTTAGGCCCGATGGCCAGGAGAGAGTGGTATTTCAGCATATTGCCGTTTTAAATAAGACCGAAAACGGAGTTGAAAAGCTCGTCGGCACGATCCAAGATATCACTGAGCGGAAAAATTCAGAAAACAAAATAAAAAGAATGGCATTGTATGATTCTTTAACCGGCCTTGCCAACAGACGCCTTATCAAAGACCGCCTGGCCCATGCCATTACAACATCAAGACGGAACAAAAATTACGGTGCAGTATTGATGCTGGATCTGGATAACTTCAAAAGTCTGAATGACACAAGGGGGCATAATGTAGGCGATGCCCTGTTGGTGGAGGTTGCTCGTAGACTACTTGGTTGCGTCCGTGAAACAGACACCGTGGGGAGGCTTGGCGGCGATGAATTTGTGGTTGTGCTCGAATTCCTCGGTTCGGATGAGGCAAAGGGGGCCCAAAAGACCATGCAGATCGCAGAAAAAATAAGGCTTGCACTGGGCCAGGCATACATACTCGGCCCAGAAGAGCATACCCACCATAGCTCTACGTCAATCGGTATAACCCTTTTTATAGATACCGATTCAAATGACAGCGATGTGCTGAAAAGAGCTGATGTTGCCATGTACGAGGCCAAGGATCTGGGGCGCAATCGATGCTGCTTCTACAATGAATCACGTCAGGCACTTGTCAATTCCCAGACGGAGATGGCCCATGCCCTGAAACGCGCGATTGACAACCAGGAATTTTCACTTTACCTTCAGCCTCAATTTCTAAACAACGGTAGTCTATGTTCGGCTGAAGCACTGATCCGCTGGTTGCCTCATGGGGGGGAAATGATATCCCCCGGATCCTTCATCCCCATTGCAGAAAACACCGGATTAATTGTCCCCCTGGGCGAATGGGTTCTGGAAAAGGCCTGCCAATATCTGAAAAATTTAGATACGTATCGCCTGCCGTTCATGTTTTCGATCTCTGTAAATATCAGTGCGCGACAATTTATGGATGACAAATTTATCGATAAAGTTATGGCCATCATTAATAGAACCGGTGTTGATCCAGGACACCTTAGATTTGAATTAACAGAAACATGCCTTGTCCAGGATATTGACCGGACTAAGGTTATATTAAATCAACTGTGTGATATCGGGCTCAAAATAGAACTCGATGATTTCGGGACCGGATATTCCTCCTTGAATTCAGTTAATAATTTCCCACTTTCAGCGTTGAAATTAGATCGTTCTCTTATCAGCGGGATTGAAAAAAAGAAATCTAAAAAAGCCATTGTCAAAGCGGCACTGGCCATGGCCAAGGCCATGGGCATGAGCACCATTGCAGAGGGCGTTGAAACAAAAGGGCAGATTGAATTTCTCATAAAAGAAGGTTGTGATATGTTCCAGGGATTTTACTATGCTCGCCCCATGCCTTTTGAGGAATTTACCGCATATCTTTCAAAAGACTACCTTCAAGCCGATATACCTCCGGAAAACGCTAAAGTAGTCCATCTGGAGTCCCTCGGATAACCGCCTACATATACTTGAGGGAAAGCGCCTCAAAGTTCTTCTCCCGAACGCGTTTTAATTCCGACCAGATCCGTTTGGCCAGGCCAGGGTGTTCAGTATAAAATTGACGGCTGAATATCAGATAGTTGGGTTTGGTGTTTATGGCAGGAAAAATTTTAACAATATCTTCCAATGCTGGGTTGCTTTTAATGATAGGATCGGCCGTAACATCCTGGGCTGCAACCGCACGCACGTTGCCGGCTTTGAGTTTTATCAGGTTCTGCAGCGTTGTCTGAGCAGTGTCGTCCACCTCAAAGCCGTCTCTTTTAAGGTCCCTTATAATGGAATACCCGGTAGGAATGCCAATAGTACCCTTCAGCCCCCCTTGATACCCATCCAAGATAGATGGGTCACCCTTCATGACATAGAAATAATAAGAGAGAAAAACAAGGCATCGAACGCCATCCGGTTCGTTATTATTAAACGGATACACACCGATTTTCATCCTGGACACATTGAAACTGCCTGGAAATATGGCGTCTACCAACCCCTCTTTGAGCTCTTTTTGACATCTGTCCCAAGGGATTCTCCGAAAATTGATCGTAATTTCATGAAGGCGCTCATCAACCTGCTTCAAAAGTTCAATGGCGATGCCCGGTTTTGCCGGCACCTCTTTGCCTTCCCCTAAATAAAATGGCGGTAAGGCGGTATTTTCGTATGCCATCGTCAACTTAAGAGGTTGAGCATATGCCGATGCAACGGTGATAAAAATAGCTATTAGCTTGATATGTAGGATATATTTCATGAGCCTTTTCGTTTTTTTCATGCGTAACACACCGAAATTATGAATAGTGATTTTATCATTTTCAACTTTTTGCCGGAGCATCAAATTAGCAAACGGTTGCCTTATTCATTGGAATTTTACACGCAGGAAAATTTTAATTCATCCAAGTTAATCGGTCAACATGTCCGGATGAATATCTTTTAATTTTATTTTGCATTCTACTTGTCCGCCGCATCCCAATAGATAGAATTTACGATAGAAAAGCCGTTGTCTGGTCGGTACAGGTAAAAAAGCCGGAAGAAACTTTTTATTTCGGCTTTTTGTTTGCCCGGCATGCCGGGCAAACAAAAAGCGGGCCGGATTTCACCGGCCCGCTTTATAAAATCAGGCAGTATTAGCTAAATTAAATTTGGTAAAACTAAATTAGAAGTTGATCTGCCATTTGGCGCCGAAGTAGGTGATTTCGTCCTCACCACTACCAGCAAAGTCGTCCTCGTAATCAACAACACCGACTTCAGGAATTATATGGACGCCTGGAGCCAGGGTGATAGGGAACTGAATATAATAAGATTGGACTTCGTCTTCTTCAGATCCAGAAGTATCAAATTCAGTCTGCTGGTAACCATAACCAACTTCTACACCAAACATTTCATTAAAGGTATAACCAACGGCTACACGGAAACCCATGGCGTCGTTATCAACAATCTCATCACCAATAACAACAGCGTAACCTGCGCCAACAGCAAGATCACTTACATCAATATTGTAAATATTGCCAACGTTGGTACCACCGTTAACCTGACCGGTAATGCTGAAAGCACCGAAGGTCGCAGCAACATCAAGACCAAGACCCCAAGAAGTTACATCATCATCAACGGCTCCGTTATCAACATCAAAAGTCTGATAACCACCAGCCATGGTAATCACAAAGTTGTCGAAAGTGAGAGCATACTGAACCTGAATCATAGGAATAACAACTTCAACATTATCATCGGTTGTGTCGCCAAGGCCATGATCAAAATAATCAGTGTTGTTTTCAACAAAAGCAATCTGGAAATCGCCGAAAGTCAGCTTAATCTGAGCCTGACGGCTACCGTCAACCTCGCCCCATCCCGAAAGTGCGGCATCATCATCAACTACCTGATTTGAACCAGGCAGATACATAGGCACATAATCCTGACCAACAAGCAGTTTACCTGCGCCAAAGTTCCATTCGCCGTAAAGCTTACGGATATTGGCAGTCCCATTCTTAGCGCCGTATTCAAAAGCGCCGGTCAATTCATCGGAAACTTTAACCTTGGCCCCAATACGGGCGTTGCCTTGAAGCGCTTCATCAAACTGAGTGTCAGGGTCAGGTCCGCCATCAACATCAACATCATACCAGAACGTAGAAACACGAGCAGAACCATAAAAGTTCCAATCGGCTGCATACGCAGAGCCTGCCATCAGAGCAAGTGCTGCAACAGCTACAATAATTTTTTTCATCTTTTTGTCCTTTTAAAATTTATTACTGCCTGAATCTTCAGCACCCTGCCTTCCTTTTAAAAACAGGATACAAAATACAGGATACCAAATGAGTTTCCTTTTTAATGGTATTATAATGCGTATGTCAATTTCTCTCGGTAATTCTAATTTTAATCTAACACAATCGACAGCCCGTTACAGATTACAGGCACCCTGTCACACACACTTATGATGTTTCTTGATCTATTCAAGAAAAGCAAAAAAGATGGATCATTCAGTGCGGTGGACAATGAGGGAATGGCCGTGAGGGGAAAGTACACGCGCTTAAAGAATGGACGCGTGAAGTTCGAGATCCTGCATAGTGACGCTTCCGTGGAGATAGTGATTCTAAACGTTTTTGTAAGCGGGGATGAACTGACAGTTGCCGGCGACCACCCCGGCGACGTGGAAAGATATAGAAGAATGAGGCAATGAACAATAGGCAGGTGAGCCAAGATGACCATCAGGGTTTTTCACAGCATTTTTGGATACAGCGTCACTGGCGTGAGTGTGGAAAAATTCCAGTAAAATTTTATTCCGGCTTTTTTCTTGCGCAGAAAATAGGTGTGCACATATAATGGACTTATGCCCGTTATCACTTGCTAAGGAGTCGGCTATGGCGCATCATTCAAACCGGCAGGGGTTTGCCCGTCTTGTGGACCGGTTGAACCGGTTTCCCCAAGGGGCGCCGCCCTCAGAACTTCTGAATAAAATTCTTGCTATGCTCTTTTCCGAAGAGGAGGCCGGCCTGGTCTCTGTCCTTCCCATCAAGCCCTTTACCGCTCAAAAGGCTGCCCGGATCTGGAAGATGCGTTTATCCCAGACCAAAAAAATCCTGGACCGCCTTGCCTCCCGGGCTATCCTGGTGGATATGGAATGCAATGACCAGACCTATTATGTATTGCCTCCGCCCATGGCCGGTTTTTTTGAATTTTCCATGATGCGGGTGAGAAGGGATCTGAATCAGAAAGTGCTCAGTGAACTGTTTTTCCAGTACCTGAACGTGGAAGAAGACTTTATCCGTGACCTGTTTACCCATGGAGATACCCAGGTGGGCCGAGTTTTTGTTCACGAACCGGTACTGACCAACGAAAATGCCGTCCATGTCCTGGATTATGAGAAGGCTTCCCATGTGATCCGGACCGCCTCGGCCATGGGGGTGTCCACCTGCTACTGCCGTCACAAAATGTCCCATATAGGAAAGGCCTGCCGGGCACCCCAGGAGATCTGCATGACCTTTAATATGGCAGCATCTTCTCTGATCCGGCACGGCCATGCCCGGGCCGTGGATGTTAAGGAAGGGCTTGCGCTGCTGGATCAGGCCTATGAGGCCAATCTGGTCCAATTTGGGGAAAATGTGCAGCGGGGAGTAAATTTTATCTGCAACTGCTGTAAATGCTGCTGCGAGGCCATGATTGCCGCCAGAAAATTTGCCTTTCTCAATCCGATCCACACCTCCGGGTTTATGCCCAGGCTGGATGCCCAGTCCTGCATTGGGTGCGGCAGATGCGTGACTATCTGTCCGGTTGAGGCCATCTCAATGGTATCGGCAGATGATCCGCATCAGCCCAAAAGAAAGACCGTTCGCATTAATCCTGAAATCTGTCTTGGCTGCGGGATCTGTGTCAGAAACTGCGCTCAGGGAGCCCTGGAACTGGTTTCCTTGGGCAAGCGAGTGATCACCCCCTTGAATGGGACTCACAAGGCTGTGGTCATGGCCGTAGAGCGGGGAAAGCTCCAGAACCTGATCTTCGATAATCAGGTCTTGTTCAGTCACCGAGCCCTGGCTGCGGTGCTCGGGGTTATTCTCAGGCTGCCTCCGATCAAGCAGGTCCTTGCCGGGAAGCAGGTTAAATCCAGATATCTGGCAACCCTGGGAGGGTGGCTGAACCCGGCGGAGTCGGAGTAGCATAGTCCTATCGTTCGCATCTTTTAATTGGTTTTCAAATTTAAAAGGATTTTCTTTACCTATAGAAATTCATTTTCAGCATCGCTATCGGAATCGAAATATCCATTATTTTCGATCCCGATAGCAGTCCCACTAATAACTTAGTTATCTAAAGCTCAAACGTGGTCATACTAACCACAAGCTCAAGGTCTTCAATTTCCTTGACCACATCAGCCGGTACCGGGGTCTCGGTTCTCAAGAATATAATATTTCTATCCCCGTCATCCTCACGGCCCACCATCATTCTGGAAATGTTGATGTTGTGCTCGCCTAATTTCAGTCCGATGGAACCGATGGAGCCGGGTTTGTCCACATTGTGGATTATAGCCAGGTGGCCCTCGGGAATAACCTCTAAGCGGAATTTATTTATTCTTACAATCCGGGCATCATCCTTTCCAAAGATCGTGCCTTCCAGAACATTAGTCCGGGTTTCCGTGATTACGGTCACACGGATCAGGTTCAGAAAATTGCCGGCTTCTTTGGAGGTGGATTCGCTGATTTTTATCCCCATCTCATTGGCTAGGGAAATGGCATTTACCGAATTGACTTCGTCCCTGACATATTCATTAAGAATACCCTTGATTCCGTTAATGGTCAAGGGTTTGAGATCAAGATCCGGAAATTTTCCGATGTATTCGATGTTAACCTCACGCACACCGCCCTTGGAAATTTGGGCCTGCATTTTCCCCATTTTCTCCACCAGGTAAAGAAACGGTTTAAGCTGCTTTAAAACATCCCCGGTCACCGACGGTACATTCACGGCATTGATCACGGTATCGTTTAACAGATAGGCAATAATCTGGTTGGCTGCCGCCACGGAAACATTGGTCTGGGCCTCCTTGGTGGATGCGCCTAAATGGGGGGTGGCAATCACCTGGTCCAGCAGGAGCAACGGATGGTCTGCGCCCGGGGGCTCAGTTGCGAATACATCCAGGGCTGCCCCGGCCACTTTTCCTGACTGGATGGCGTCATGCAGGGCCGCTTCATTGACAATGCCGCCCCTGGCACAGTTGACGACCATGACGCCCGTCTTCATTTTTTCAAAAGCCTGGGCGTCCAGTAAATCAATGGTGGCATCCAGTTTAGGCACATGGATAGTGATATAATCCGACCGGGCATAGAGTTCATCCAACGTTACATATTCAAATCCTGCCTTTTCAATATGTTCCGAAGAGATATTAGGATCGAACACAATAACGTTCATGCGCAACCCTTTGGCAAGTCCTGCAGCAATGGAGCCGATATTTCCGAAACCCACAACGCCCAAGGTCTTATTAAAAAGTTCCCGGCCCTGGAGCAATTTTTTATCCCAGCGCCCGGCTTTCAGGGAGGCTGTGCCCCTGGGAATATTCCGGGTTAAGGCCATCATCATGGCAATGGCATGCTCGGCTGTGGTTATGGTGTTACCGCCGGGGGTGTTCATGACGGCGACCCCTTTTTTAGTGGCCGCATCAATGTCCACATTATCCAGGCCGATACCGGCCCGGGCAACAACCTTGAGATTACTCGCCGCTTCAAGCAGGTCCGCGGTCACGTTGGTGGAACTCCGGATGGCGAGGCCATCGTATTGTCCGATGATTTCTTTGAGTTCTTCGGGGGAAAGCCCGGTATTAACATCGACATCAATACCTTCCTGGTTCCTGAAAATATCAATGCCGGCTTCATCCATTTTATCACTGATCAGTACCTTCATTATTTGGCCTCCTTTTGAAAAGATTCCATGAATGCCACCAGGGCTTTGATACCCTCCATGGTGGCGGCATTATAAATGGATGCCCTGCATCCGCCCACGGATCTATGGCCTTTAAGACCGCCAAGTCCTTTGGCTGTTGCCTCTTTTATAAATTTTTGTTCAAGTTCCTCACTGGGCAAACGGAAGGTCACGTTCATCAGGGATCTGGAATCCTGTCTTGCTGTGGCCCGGTAAAAATTACTTGCTTCCATAAAATCGTACAAAAGGCCTGCTTTTTCCTTATTATAGGCTTCCATCTTTTCAAGGCCGCCCATCTCCTCTTCGATCCATTTGAGTACCAGATCAATGGTATATATACCGAAACAGGGCGGGGTATTGTACATGGAGTTCTTCTCTGCATAGGTGGCATATTTGAGCATGGAAGGCAGGTCCGGATTGGCTGTTTCCAGAAGGTCCTTGCGCAAAATCACAATGCAGGTACCGGACGGTCCTAAATTTTTCTGGGCTCCGGCATAGATCATGCTGAATTTTTCCATGGGAAGGGGGCGTGAAAAAATATCGGATGACATATCGGCAATAAGAGGAATTGAGCCGGTATCGGGAAACTTGGCAAACTGGGTTCCCTTAATGGTGTTATTAGAGGTGATGTGGACGTATTTTGCATCTTTGCTGAAGGGAATATCTTCAGGGATATATGAAAAGTCCTTGTCCTCGGAAGAGGCCACGACCACATGCTTTTTATTCTGGATTTGTGCCTCTTTAATGGCTTTGGTGGACCAGGTCCCGGTATTGACATAGTCGGCACTTTGATCTCCGGAAAGAAAATTCATGGGAATCATGGCAAACTGTAAAGATGCCCCGCCCTGGAGAAAAAGAACATGGTATTGGTCATCCAGACCTAAAAGACGTTTGGCCCGTTCCACGGCATCATTGATAACATCGTCAAAATAAGAAGATCTGTGGCTGATTTCTGTGATGGACATGCCTGAATTGCCGAAATTCAGGAAAGAGGCCTGAATTTCTTCAAGGACCGGCAAAGGCAGAGCCGCAGGTCCGGCATTGAAATTAAAAATTCTTTGGTCTGTCATTTTTTACCTTTCTGTTAGGGTTATCTTTGTTAGCACTGTGCGTATATGTTCTATTGCCTCACAATTCAAGGCAATCTAATATCCAACCCTACTTTTTAACGCCGTCGCAGATGAAAATCAATAGCTTAACCGCCTTTATGAAAAAACATTCCTGCCGCTCCAGAAATTTTCGTTGCAAGGGCACCCACCCACCCCCTTCCTTCATCACTTATGGTTCGTATAAATTTAGGGCCATAAACCTTTTAAAAGTTACCATATGGCCCTATTCCACCCCAGCTTCCTTCATCACTTATGGTTCGTATAAATTTAGGGCCATAAACCTTTTAAAAGTTACCATATGGCCCTATTCTAGCACCAAAGCCTCAGCTTAAAAATAGATGAATCGGCTGCAATCTCATGAAAATGGCCCCAATTCCCCCAAATTTTATGTCAATAGTCCGGCTATTAACAGAAAATTTATGAAAATTGGTTCTCATTTTCATGAAATTTCGCTTCGATCCCCTAATTTTTAAACAGGCTCTCAACGGCAAAAAGGGTTACAAAATAAATAAAAAATTTTTAAAAAACCATTTGGCATCTTCTGGGTATCCAAGCTATAAGGACACTCAGTCAGCTTGGATCTTGCTCCGGCCTGGCAGAAGGTGAAAGTTCCCAGGCATGGGATTTTTACATAATAAAACGGATCAGCAATGCACATTATTTATTTATAATATTTGATAATTAACCCCATGGCAGATCAGACAAACCAGGCAAACACCGCAGCCGGTCCCTGGAACACCCCGCTTTGGCCCGAAGGTGTTGCACACAACGTTACCGACTACCACTATCCCGTTTTCAAACTGCTTGACGACTCGGCAGCCTGTTATCCCAATCAGACGTTCACCATATTCAACGGGGCCAAAAAGACCTTTTCCCAGGTTAAGGACACAGCAGACCGGATCGCCTATTTTCTGTCAAAAAAAGGCATCAGAAAAGGGGACAAGGTGGCGATTGTATTACCCAATCTGCCCCATTTTCCTGAAATTTTTTTCGGTATCATGAAGGCCGGGGCCGTGGCAGTAACCTGCAACCCCATTTATACCCCCACGGAATTAAGACAGCAGCTTGACAACTCCACTGCAAAAATGGTGTTCTGTATGGACCACCCCACCTTTTACCCCAACGTGGTCAAGGCCGTTAAAGACACAGGTGTCGAAACCGTGGTGGTCTGCAACATTAAAAGCTACCTGCCCAAATTGCAGGGCTTTTTAGGCAGCTTGTTAGGCAAAATCCCCAAAGCCGACCACCATGAACCCGGACATATCATGTTTGACGACATGGTGGCCCAGTCCAAACCCGAACCGCCTGATATCACCATTGACCCGATCAACGATACGGCTGTCATGCTCTACACCGGCGGCACCACGGGCATTCCCAAGGGTGCGGAACTTGTGCATACCAACTTCACCTACCAAGTGACTGCTATTATGGAATATCTGAGGCTTTCCCACGGTGAAGACAAACCTTTGGAAAAAGCATACTATGGGGGATACCATCGGTTTTTAGGTATTTTGCCCTGGTATCACAGTTTCGGCATCTCCGTGGCCATGCTCAGCGCCGCAGGTTCCGGCAGCAGCCTGATATGCATCCCGGACCCCAGAACCGGCAAGCCCCCATTCACTGATGTCCTCAAGGCCGTCCAGAAATACCGCCCCACGCTCATGCCGGCCGTACCCACAATTTTTGTGGCCTTTACAAACCATGCCAAGCTTGATCAGTATGACCTGTCTTCCCTGATGGGCTGTTTTTCAGGGGGCGCCCCCATGCCGCCGGATGTCTGCCGTCAGTTTGAGAAAAAAACCGGTGCTGTTATCTTTGAGGGATACGGGCTAACGGAAACCGCGCCTGTACTGTCGGCCAATCCCACCAACCAGGCAACCAGAAAAATAGGTTCCGTTGGATTTCCATTATCCGACACAGACATAAAAATTTTGGATATTGATGATCCCACAAAGGAACTGCCCAGGGGTGAAGATGGCGAAGTCGCCGCCTGCGGCCCCCAGGTCATGAAGGGATACTGGAACAAACCCGATGCCAATGCTGAAGTTTTTGTAACCATCGAAGGTAAGCGTTATTTTCTCACCGGAGACATCGGTCACATTGACGAGGATGGGTATATCCTGATCACGGACAGAAAAAAGGATATGATCATCGTGGGCGGATTTAATGTATACCCCAGGGATGTAGAGGATATTATATATACCCATCCCAAAGTTGAATTGTGCGCAGTGATCGGCGTAGCAAATGAACACGGTAATGAAACCGTAAAAGCGGTTATAAAACTCAAGCAAGGTGAAACTGCCACCCAGGAGGAACTTATGGCATTCTGCAAGGAAAACATGGCAGGCTACAAACGTCCCAGGATCATTGAATTCAAAGATGATCTTCCGGTTTCCAACATCGGCAAAGTGCTGCGCAGGGAACTGCGGGACGCCCATTCCGAGTAATCCCGTCTTTGCAGATACCATTCAATTCCAGGCTCGGCATATCTTTTTTCAAATTTTGCTTGAGGTTAAGTGCGATTAATTCTATAAGACCAGGTGGTATTAAAGTTAAGAACTTAATTGGATGGCTGCCGGTTATGGGGGTCATCCTAGAAGGTTATAACCTGATGACAACACTAAATTTTTAGGAGGTTTTATGTCAACTCTCGTATTTGGTCACAAAAATCCGGATACCGACTCTGTAGTCGCAGCCATCGCGCTGGCCGATCTGAAAAAAAGCCTTGGTGAAGACATCGCACCGGCTATGCAGGGCGACCTGAATCCCGAATCCAAATTTGTCCTGGACAAATTCAGCCTGGCTGCCCCTGAAGTGGTTACCAGCTATGCAGGCAAAGATGTTTACCTGGTGGATCATTCCGACCTGGCCCAAAGCCCTGACGACCTTGGCGACGCCAATATTCTGGGTATTGTAGACCATCACAAACTCGGTGATGTAACCACCGGACAGCCTCTGGAATGCTGGATCTGGCCTGTAGGCTGCACCTGCACCGTAATCACTTGCATGTACGACTACTTCAATGTTGAGATCCCCAAGGGCATTGCCGGTGCCATGCTGTGCGCCATCCTGTCCGACACCGTAATTTTCAAGTCCGCTACCTGTACAGACAAAGATAAAGAAGTATGTGCAAAACTGGCTGAAATCTGCGGCGAATCCGATCTTGATGCCCTGGGCATTGAAATGTTCAAGGTAAAATCTGCTGTTGAAGGCACTCCGATCCGTGAACTGGTTCTGCGCGATTACAAAGACTTTAACATGAGTGGTTCCGGCATTGGCTGCGGCCAGCTTGAACTGGTTGACCTGTCCATCGTTGACGGCATCAAGGCTGATCTTGAAAAAGACATCCGTGATCTGAAAGCGGAAAAAGGCCATCACACTGTACTGTTGATGCTCACCGACATCATGAAAGAAGGCACCGAGCTTCTCGTGGCTTCTGATGACGAATCTGTTGTTGAAAAAGCCTTTGGTGAAAAACCCGTTGACGGCAAATGCTGGCTGCCCGGCATCATGAGCCGTAAAAAACAGATCATCCCCGATCTGGAAAAAGTATTTGGTTAGTTAAGTAATTCAAGGGCTTTTGGTGTTTTGCCAAAAGCCCTATTTCTTACACGCCAATATTTTCAGCCCCTCACCATCCCTCCCCCTTCCCCACACACATAAGATCATTTTTAAATACGTTGACTCCATTGACGTTTATTTCAGCTTCATGTATTCTCTTGATCCAAAATCTATAAATTACTGCTTTAATCGTTTTCAAATCAAATAGTGAAAATATAGCGCAATACGTTTACCCATAAGGGGGATAAATGAAAATTGGTTTTTCTTCAATTAGAAACAAATTAACTTTTGGTGTTGGCATAGCGGTGATAGTCGCTTTCAGTGCCATTATTATCGTTTCCATTAGTATGGCCACAAAACAAGAAGAACAGTTAACTTTTGAAAAGATGGAACAGCTGACTCAACGGTATGCCAATGAAGTCAATTCTCAATTAACTGATTTTTTAACTGTGTCACAAATTATTACCTACACCATGTGGGAATATGATTACAAGAATCCAAGCAGGGAGATTATTAACGCTACGCTTAAAACAATTCTGAAAGAAAAACAAGGGATTTTGGCTACTTATGTTGCTTATGAACCAGACGCCTTTGACGGTAAAGATTATGATTTCATATCTAAAAATGGAAGCGACGAAAAAGGTAGATTTGTGCCGTACTGGGCTAGGTCCAATGGATCAATTTCCGTGAGTCCTTTGGTTGGCATGGACACAGATGATTGGTATCAAGTTCCTTTCAAAAATCAAGAATTTACCGTTTTCGAGCCTTTTGTATATGAAGGCGTTTTGATGGTTAGTTTCGTAAATCCCATCATTGTAAACAACAAAAGTATTGGCGTTGCCGGATGTGATGTAGGACTGGGGTATTTAAATGATTACATTAACCAAGTAAACGTATTTCAATCCGGTTATGGAATGCTGGTCAGCAACACTGGCATATTCATGTCTCATCCCCAAGACAAAGCACTGATTGGCGTAAAAAAGCTAAGCGATATTAGATTCGCAGGAGATCAAACTTCACGCCTTTTGGATGACATAAAGAACGGAAAAACCGGTAGTTTTGAGTTTGTCGATCCCGTAACCGGTAAAAAGTCCATGTTGTTCTTTGCGCCAACCCGTATCGGCGACTACTCATTTGTTGCCGTTGCTCCAATAGAAGAGATACTTGCCGGTGTGAACAAGCTCAAAAACACTTTAATTTTACTGGCGTTATTGACAATAGCTATTGTTGCGGCAATTATGTGGTTTCTGGTTGGGGCTATCATTAAGCCTGTCAATGGCGTCGTTAATGGTATCAAAGACATTGCCCAGGGAGAAGGAGACCTGACCCAGAGATTACCAATTAATTCTCAGGACGAAGTTGGGCAGTTGGCTCAATGGTTTAACATCTTTATTGAAAAACTCCAAAAAATTGTGGGAGAACTTTCCCACGAAACCGGCAATATCCAAAAAGCATCACAAGAACTGATTGGTATATCAAATGAAACGGGCGAACTTGTTATCGAAACAGCCAATAAATCAGCGAATGTAGCAACGGCTTCTGAAGAAATGAGTTCCAGCATGCAAAGTGTTGCGGCATCTATGGAACAGGCGTCAACCAATACGGACGGAGTGGCTACGGCTGTCCAGGAGATGACTTCTACCATCGAAGAGATTGCTAAAAATGCTGAAAAAGCACGAGAGATCTCCAACAGTGCGGTTAAGATTGTAGGAGATTCCAACAATACAATGAATGAGCTAACCGAATCTGCCAAATCCATCAGTGAAGTTGTTGAACTGATAACAGATATTTCTGAGCAGGTAAACTTACTGTCTTTAAACGCCACCATCGAGGCGGCTAGAGCCGGCGAAGCAGGTAAAGGATTTGCCGTGGTTGCCAGTGAAATAAAAGAGTTAGCTAACCAAACTGCAGAGGCTTCTAAGGAAATAAAGGAAAAAATTGAGAATATTCAAACAGGATCTTCTGGTGCTTTAGAAGGAATCAAGGGAATTTCCCAAGTCATAACAGAGGTCAACGAAGTTGTCGCCACGATAGCTGCGGCGGTTGAAGAACAGTCGTCCGCCACCAATGAAATTGCCGGAAATGTTGAACAACTGGCGGCCGGCATTCAGGAAGTAAACAACAATGTTGCACAAAGTTCTCATGTTGCCTCTGATATTTCCGAGAGCATTACCGGTGTCAGTGATGCCGGCGGGAAAATTTCTGAAAAAAGCAATCACGTCCAAAGAAACGCTGATTCATTGAAGGATATGGCTTCAAAATTAGGAGAAATTGTCGATCAGTTTAAAATTTAACTAATGGCCTGTTTAAAAAGTATCCGTCTTCTTTGGTGCATCAATGGGCACGAAATATGTGCCCATTGATGCGGCTTGGATACGGATAAAAATCCTTCACCGTTAAAACCGTTCATCTGTCTGTTGCTTCAATTCCTCCAAGGCTTTGCGTAATTGTTCATTTTCGGCGATCATGTTGCGCATTTTGGTAAAGGTCCGCATGATCTTGATGTTTACTTGAATGGCCCGGTCACTGCGCAATACACTGGAAAGCATGGCAACACCTTGTTCGGTGAAGGCCATAGGCACATATCTTAAAGTTCTTTTATCAGACTCGGAGGTTTCAATTTGTGACCTTAAATTTTCAAACTCCTCCTTTGATAATTCAAACATAAAATCATCAGGGAAACGGTTTATATTCCGTCTGACAGACTGTTTTAAGTATTTTGGTTCAACTCTATAAAGGGCTGCGAGATCCCAGTCTAACATGACTTTAACGCCCCGGATAATATAAATTTTTTCTGTAATTTGTTCACTGCTGACAAGTTCTGTTTCAGTCATTTTGTATCCTGGCTTAATATTTGAAATTTTATTTTAACATACAAACCCCGGTTTTCTTAAGTCAGATCAGAGTATAACGGCTTTGCCGTTTGAACTGCCCATTGTTATCCTAAATTAATTGAGTTGTCCGACAACTTAAAGAAGGAATAAAAATGAGCTGAATCAAAAATTATCACAAACATTATCGTATTACCAGTATTAATCTTTGTACCAGTATCACATCATCTAAATTAATATTGTTGACTTTTTATAAAAAAATCTGTGTAACCTACAAAGATTTTACAACTTTCGTTAATAAAAGAGGGGCTTGATTCTATTGCAGACCATTTTTCGTAGGGGCAATCCCTCTGTGGTTGCCCTTGTTAGGGCAGGCACGGTGGCCGGCCCCTACAGCGGCCGACGTTGGAACCAATCCTTAAAAGAGCTAAAATGTTTAAATTTATTCACGCAGCTGATATTCATTTAGACAGTCCATTGCGCGGGCTCTCAAGATATGAATCCGCGCCTGTTAATGCCATTAGGGACGCGTGCAGAAGAGCCTTTAAAAATCTGGTGGATCTGGCAATAGAAAAAAAAGTGGCTTTCGTACTTTTAGCCGGAGATCTCTATGACGGAGATTGGAAGGACTACAGCACAGGTATTTTCCTAAGCCGGCAAATGGGACGGTTAAATCAGCATGATATACAAGTCTTTTGTGTCGCAGGAAACCATGATGCCGCAAATCGGATGACCAAAGCCTTGGATACGCCCTCAAACATGAAAATTTTTTCTGCCGGAAAAGTGGAAACGGTAAAATTAAAAGAATTGCCCGCTGCCATTCATGGGCGCAGTTTTAAAACCCGGCATGTTGACGAGAACCTGGCAGCGGGATTTTGTGAAGCTGAAAAAGGCGTGTTCAATATAGGGCTTTTGCATACCAGCCTTGACGGCCGGGAAGGACATGCAAACTATGCGCCGTGTTCCCTGGATGATCTCATTTCAAAGGGGTATCAATACTGGGCATTAGGCCATATCCACAAGCAGGAAATCGTTTTTGAAAACCCCTTTATTGTGTTTTCCGGGTGCATACAAGGTCGTCATATTCGAGAATGTGGCCCAAAAGGCTGTGTTGTTGTCACGGTTGAGGACGAAACCGTAAAAAAAATTGAAGCCATTCCCCTTGATGTTCTGCGCTGGACGCAAATAGAAATTGACCTGACCGATATTGAAGAACGCCGGGATGTCCTGGAAAAGATCAGGGAAACCATTGAAAAAAAACAAACATCGGCAGAGGACAGGCCGCTTGCAATGAGAATAAAACTGGTCGGTGCGACAAAGCTGTCTGATCAACTGGCCGCTTTTCCCGAAAAATTGGAACAGCAGATTAAAGCGCTTGGGGCTGAAATCGCAGGGGACACCCTCTGGATTGAGCGGGTTGAAAACAAAACCCAAGGAAAATATGATTTAGAAACAGCCCTGGCCGATGACAATGCACTGGGAAAATTACTCAAGTCGATTATCTCAACACCGGATGATATTGATCAGATAGATGGTTTGGCTGACAAACTAGCTGAACTTCGGCAAAAGGTTCCCCCACAAGCATTTGGGGCCGATACTATGTTAGACCTGAACGATGGGCAAACCATCAAACGAATAACCCAAGAAGCCAAAAAAATGCTGATCGGCAGGATGCTTTCAACCAGGGGTGAAAATGAGAATTAACCGCCTCGACCTCATGGCTTTCGGTCACTTCACGGAAAAATCGTTAGACCTGTCTGATGGTAATCTAGGATTACATATTATTTACGGTGATAACGAAGCCGGGAAAAGTACATCATTAAGAGCGCTTATTGGTTGGCTGTTTGGTATTGACACCAGGACAAAAGACAACTTTCTTCATTCAAATCCAAAACTTCGGGTAGGCGGAGAATTACAGCTTTTAGGTGGCGAAAAAATTGAATTCATCCGAAGAAAAGGAAACAAAGACACCCTGCTTAAATATGGAAGCAATGCACCCTTTGATGAAAGCCGGTTCACACGGTTTCTCCCTGCCGGCATTGATCAAACCCTTTTTACGAAACTATGGGGTATTGACCATGGCCGATTAATTGCCGGGGGCCATGAACTATTAGAACAATCCGGGGATCTTGGCCAGGCCTTATTCAGTGCCGCAGTGGGAACAGCGAATCTTAGAAAAATTTTAGAGGACATGCAAAACAGCGCGGTGGGGATCTTCAAACCCCGGGGTTCCAACGCCGTATTAAATAAGGCCATCTCAGATTATAAAGATGCGCAAAAAAGAATGCGTGATGCCACCCTGCCCGTTTCTAACTGGAAAGCCCTGCAAAAAAATTTATTAAAAATAAATGCAGATATCAGTGGGGTTGAACAACAGATCAATGAAAAAAACAAACAAAAAAACCGGTTGGAAAGAATCAACCGTGTCAAAGGCGCCCTGGCCCAACGTCGAAACTATCTGGCAAAAATTGAAACATTAGGCACTGTGCTGCTGCTTCCCCAAGATTTTGCAGATCAACAAAAAACAGCCAATGAAACGCTTCAAGATGCATTAAATTCAAAAGAACGCCTGGAAGCCAAACTTGACGCCTTAAATAAAGAATTCGGCTCCCTAAGTATTCGTGAGGACCTGCTTAAAAATGAAGATGCTATTTTAAGGCTGTACAAAGATCTTGGTGCGGTTGAAAAAACAATCGCGGATCGACCCGGCCAGGATGGAAAAAGACGTTTGTTGCGCAATGATGCCCAAACGCTGTTAAAAAGCATCCGGCCTGACATGGCATTAGATGAAGCCGATCAACTCAGGCCCCTTCTAAACAATAAAAAATGGATTTCGGGGTTGGTCCGGAAACACAGTTTATTGACGCAAAAAGAAGCGGGGTGCAAAGCCGAATTAAAAGAACTTCAGGACGAACAAAAATCACTTAAAAGTAAATTAGAAGATATATCACAAAGCAATATTGATTTACCGCAGTTAAAAGCGTCAATTGCTTCAGCTCGCAAAGCAGGGGACATTGAACAACGCCTGGATGACATTAACATCCAGGCCGCACAGGAAAACGCAGCCTGGGCAAATGAATTTGCAAGACTGGGGCACTACCATGGCACTGCAGATGCGTTGTTATCGATGATTCTTCCGGTTCCTGAAACCATAGACCGGTTTGAAAAAGAAAACGATGCACTCATAGAAAAATCCAAAACCGCCTCCCGGAAAAAACAAGAAGTTGAAGATGAAAAAAAACAGGCTGAACAGGAGTTAAACGCGTTATTATTGAAAGAAGACGTGCCCAAAATCACTGATTTAGAGGCATCCCGTAAAGATCGTGACCATGGATGGGAACTGATAAAACAAAAATATATCCAGCAACTGGATAACAATAATCCGGATATCAACGTTCGTCTTTTAGCGTATACACACGCATCTGATTTGCCGACGGTTTATGAAAAAAAAGTCAAACAGGCGGACAATATATCAGACCGCTTGAGATTGGATGCCGACCAGGTGGTTAAACGGGCAGAACTGGAAGCCAAAATTGATAGCATGGCGTCTCGACTCGCGGATCTATCGGCTATTCTCAAAAAAACAAAAAAGGATCAAACTGATTTTGATGTCAGATGGACGGACATTTGGACGCCTTTGAATATTATTGCCGGTACCCCCCGGGAAATGAAGCAGTGGTTACTGAGAGCAGAAAGGCTGATCGAGAAAATACAAACCGCACAGGCCGTTTCAACCAACAAAGAAAAACTGTCTGACGCGTGCGATCAGTTAAGGGAATTGGTTTCAACTCAGATCTACCAATTTGATCCTTTGCAGAAGACAAAAGGAAAACGCCTTGAGGCTTTGATTTCATTGTGCGAACAGCGAATTGAACAAGAGCAAAAAGAGCGTGACAAACGCAATGAAATAGAGCGGTCTCTGAAGGATGCTCATATTCGCTTAAAGCGAACCCAGGATGAACTTAAAACGGTTAAAAATGATTTGACTGCCTGGTCCGATGAGTGGAAAAAAGCAATAGAGGGCTTAAGCCTGAAACCCGATGTGCATCCGGAAACAGCCACAGAAACATTCGACAACCTGGTGGTGTTCTTCCAAAAATTCGATCAGTCTGAAGAACTGCGCAAAAGAATTTACGGCATGGACAAAGTTGAAAAAGATTTCCACCTTAAAGTTTACGAATTTGCCGAGCGTATTGAATTGAAAACAAACGCTCAAGATGCAGTGACAATTGCGGCGCAACTGCATCGTGATCTGAATGTCGCTCGTGAAGTCCGGGCAAGTTCCATCAAACTCAAAGAACAACTTGATGAAAAAAAGCAGGAGATCAAAGAGGTCAATATTACGATCCGCCATTCACAAAAAAAAATTATCGAATTAAAAAAACAAGCCGGTGTTGAAACCGATGAAGCACTCATTAGTTCCGCTGAAAAGTCAGATAATAAAAGGGAATTGTTAAAACATATTGAAACGCTTGAACAGGAACTTAATCGCAATGGTGACGGCCTAAGCATTGATGCGTTGGAGAACGAGTTAAACAACTGTGAAATTGACGCCATCGAAGCAGAGATTGAAAAAATATCCCTTGAGTTAAAAGAACTTCAATCCCAAAGAGACAACTTACGCGATCAACGGCGGACCATTCAAAATGAAATCGAAGAAAAAGATGGGGGGGCTCTGGCAGCCAACGCATCAGCACAAGCAGAAGCACACCTGGCCGACATAGCCCGGCACGCGGAACATTATCTGCGTTTCCAGATCGGCGCACTCATTCTTGAACAGCAAATAGAAGACTACAGAAAAAAAAATCAGGCCCCTGTTTTAGGCAGAGCAGGAGAATTATTCTCAAAGCTCACATTGGGTTCTTACGCAGGTCTGAGAGACGAACTAGATGCTTCCGGAAAGCCAATACTGCTTGGTGTGCGACCGGACGATCACGAGGTAGCCATAGCCGGCATGAGTGACGGGTCCCGGGATCAACTCTATCTTGCCCTGCGCCTGGCTACAATAGAGCAGCATATAAAAAAGGAGGAGCCCATGCCCTTTGTTATAGATGATATTCTTATCGGGTTTGATGATGATCGAACCCGTGTCTGCCTGGAAGTACTGGCTCAATTATCAACACATATTCAAGTACTGCTTTTTACACACCATAAACGTGTGCTGGAATTGGCAACTAGCTGCAATGAAAGTAATAGGATTTTTCAACACAGGCTTTCTTTATAAATTTGAAATGTTAGAAACTCGGAAAAGTGTTCAATCATACTATGACGGGCACGCTTGTCGGGGATAAAGACGTGCGCCATGCAAGCTTTCTCTTTACATGAGATTGTATGGCTGATATTGAAAAACATCCTGTGTTCATCAATATAATAATCATGGGCTGACCTGGTCTATTAACACCCAGACGCAACCCACAAGCAAAAAATGCAATCAATTCAATAAGTTGTTTTAATTTTCATATAAAAATAATCTTACAAATAAGGAGGTTACAATGTCCATTATCACTATCTCAAGAGGTTCTTACAGTCGCGGAAAGGAAGTTGCTGAAAAGGTAGCCTCAGAACTGGGGTATGCATGTATTTCCCGTGATATTCTGCTGGAGGCATCGGAAGAATTCAATATCCCGGAGATCAAGCTGGTCAGGGCGCTTCATGATGCGCCATCCGCTCTTGAAAGATTCACCCACGGCAGGGAACGCTATGTAAGTTATATCCGTAAGGCGCTGTTACAGCATATCCGGCAAGACAATATTGTTTATCATGGACTGGCGGGGCACTATTTTTTACTGAATATCCCCAATGTCCTGAAAATCAGAATTATATCGGATATAGAAGAACGCGTAAAAGAAGAAGTCAGGCGGGAAAATATTTCCGAAGAAAAAGCGCGTTATATTCTAAAAAAAGATGATGATGAACGGAGGAAATGGGGACTGAGATTATACGGTATTGATACATGGGACAGCAAACTTTATGATATGGTCATCAATATAAAAAACCTTTCAGTTGAGGATGCCGCAGACCTGATCTGTCGGACGGTTCGAAAACCCAATTTTAAAACCACACCCGAATCGGAAAAAATCCTTGATGATGCCCTTCTTGCCGCAAAAGTTCATGCGGCTCTGGTGAAAATATCTCCGAAAATAATCGTCACAGCCGATGACGGTGTTGTAAGTATCGGTGATCCGGAAGCTCCGTTGGACATGAAAAAGGATGCTTTTAATGAAATAAAAGGCATTGCGGAAAATGTTGACGGGGTTAAAGAGGTTATTATGGGTATACACAAAAGAACCGATGACCATCATGCAGTCAATCCTTTCCACAATATATGAGGGACTCGGCCGGGGAAAATCATTTTACCAATAAAAAAAGCAGCCTAACGGCTGCTTTTAAAATCTTAATGGGGTGAGTGACCGGGATTGAACCGGCGGCAACCAGGGCCACAACCTGGTGCTCTACCAACTGAGCTACACCCACCATCAAAAACTCTGCATAATTATCAGAACCACTTTTCTTTTTCAAGTATTTTTTAATTTTTTTTGCCATATTGATTAAATTTAAATTATCATCTGAACGGGAATCCCTGCTTGGACGCAAAGTTGCCCATATGCAAGGCCCAAAAAAATTTGTGGGATTGGTTCTAACGTCGGCCGCTGTAGGGGCAGGCCACCGTGCCTGCCCTAACGAGGGCAACCACAGAGGGATTGCCCCTACGAAAAATGACCGACAATAGAATCAAGCCCAAATTTGTACCCGAAGCGTTCTAATTCTATGTGAGGATTACATTTTTTTTTGCAACGCAACAGATGGATAAGTTTTCGTTCAAACACAAGTTACACATTGGGATTGACCTGCCTTACCCCTTTGACTATTATTCTTATATATTTAAATATTGGGGTCCAAAAAAAATAAATGCCACAAATTTTGTGCCGAGTCCCTAAAACACGCATAAAGGATAGCTTATACAATGAATATGAATACGCTGATTATTTTTATCGTACGTCTAATTATAGGCCTGACATTCGGAATCATCCTGACCCGGTTGTTCAAACCGGACTGGGGGATCTACCATGGTGTTGTCACAGGAATCATTCTTGTGGCCCTGGCTTATGGCATGAGCTATTATAGAAAATTCAAAAAGTAACAGGCAGGCATTTGTGGACAATATAATTCTGGGAACCGCAGGACACATTGATCATGGAAAAACCAGTCTGGTAAAAGCCTTGACGGGCATTGAAACAGACCGTCTCAAGGAGGAAAAAGAACGCGGCATCACCATAGAACTCGGGTTTGCCTCCCTGGATCTTCCCAATGGCCGGCACATTGGTATTGTTGACATGCCCGGTCATGAAAAATTTGTAAAAAATATGGTGGCCGGATCTTCGGGTATTGATGTGGTGGTCATGGTCATCGCGGCAGATGAAGGCGTCATGCCCCAGACCCGGGAACACATGGAGATCTGTAATCTCATGGGCATCAGCCACGGAATGATTGCCCTGACTAAAACGGACCTTGTGGATGAAGACCTGCTGGAACTGGCCATGGACGACATTCATGATTTTATCTTAGACACCTTTCTTGAAGACAAACCCATTGTACCGGTGTCCTCTGCCACAGGCCAGGGCCTTACGGAATTTTTAACCACCCTTGAAGAAATATGCACACAAATCCCGCCCCGCAAATTTTCTTCCATTTTCCGACTTCCCGTTGACCGGGTATTTTCCATGAAAGGATTCGGCACGGTCATCACCGGAACCTTGATTTCAGGCCAGGTGAGTGTAGGCCAGGACATCATGGTATATCCAAGAAAAATCACATCAAAGGTCCGGGGGCTTCAGGTGCATTCCAGTTCCGTGGAAACAGCCATGGCCGGCACCCGTACTGCCATTAATTTCCAGGGTCTTGACCGGGAAGCCGTATTCAGAGGCGATGTACTATCCACCCCGGGAGCGTTAATTGAAAGTTATATGGTGGACGCCGAATTCCATTACCTGAAAAGCAATGCCAAGCCCGCCAAGGCCCGGACAAGGGTACGGTTTCATTCGGGCACAAGTGAAATACTGGGCTATATGGTCCTGCTGGACAGGGAATCACTTTTACCCGGGGATACGGCACCGGTTCAGTTCCGCCTGGAATCCCCGGTCTGCTGCATCAAGGATGACAGATACGTTATCCGATCCTACTCCCCTGTCAAAACCATCGGGGGTGGTACTATCCTCAACCCTGTGTCCCAGAAATATAAGCTTAAAGATATGGCCATGATTGAAGAACTGTCCCATCTTGCTGCCCAGGATGATGAAAAAACCATTGCCTTTTTTTTGTCCATCAAGGGATATTCCGGGCTGACCTTTAATGAGTTAAGGGTCATGACCAATGTGCCGGATAAAAAATTAGCTGCTGCTTTACAAAAAATGCTTGCAAAACAGGAAGCGGTGCTCACGGACAAGGAGAAGCAGATCTATGTCCATGGCTCTATTTTTGATGAATTTAAGGAAAAAGTACTGGAACGGTTGACGGCCTATCATAAGGAAAACCCCTTAAAGGAAGGCATGCCGGCCCAGGAACTGAAATCCAAATTTCAATATGTGGATGATGCCCGTTTTTTCAACATCCTATTCCACCGCCTGGAAAAGGAAAACCTCATTGTTCAGGACAAAAACCTTGTGAAACTTTCTGGATTCAAGGTAGCTCTCCAGGTGGACCAGCATGAAATCAAGGAGAAAATTGTCGGCATTTACAAAAATTCCGGTCTGACCCCGCCCTTTTACCGCACCATATGCCAGGATCTTAAACTGGATCAGAAAACAGGCAAGGATGTGATGCAGATGCTAATTGATGAAAAACAGGTAGTTAAGACCAAGGATGACCTGTTTTTTGATGCTGCTGCCGTCGGTGATCTGGAAACAAAACTCATCGAATTCCTTAAAGCCAATGAAAAAATTACCACACCACAATTTAAGGATATGACCGGCATTTCCAGAAAATATGTCATTCCCCTGATTGAGTACTTTGATGCCATACACCTCACCATACGGGTTGAGGACCACCGGCAGTTAAGGAAAAAATTATCCTGACACCCTGCTGAGCATCAGATTCTTTCAATAAAAGAGGTAATAATACTGTCCAGACGCATCCAGCCTTCAAGGGTCAAAACAAACCTTTGCCCGGCATCTCGGAGTCGGGCAAATCCATTGTTTTCAAGATTTCCCATAAGACTTTGAAACACGGTTAAAAACCTGTCCTGCCATAGGGTTTGCCCGGTTTTAATATCAAGGCCCATGGATGTCCGCAGCCCCACCATGACATATTCCATCCGACGCTGTTCCAGGGTAAGGGTTTCACTGTCAGATGCGGGAAGATTTCCTGTTTTCAAGGCATTGATATATCCGTTCAGGTCCGGTGCATTCCAGAATCGTTTATATGAGGTCGATCCTTCCGTGTCGGATTTTACGGCATAGGAATGAGCGGCCGGCCCAAATCCATGGTAGGGAACCATCTGCCAGTATGCACAGTTGTGCCGGGAACGAAGGGATGTATGCGTTGCAAAATTGGATACTTCGTAATGATCCCATCCACGGGCTTTCAGATATTCGGCAACCGCACAGAACAGATCGACCTGATCCGATTGAGACATAGGTAAAAATTTACCCCGTCCATGCATGGCATGCAGGGTTGTGCCCGGTTCCAGGGTGAGCATGTAACAGGAAAGATGTGCAGGCCTTAAATCCAAGGCAGCGTCAAGCTCCCGGATCAGGTGGTCGCCGGTCTGACCGGGAAGGCCATAAATCAAATCCAGACTGATGTTTTCAATACCGGCAGCACGGACCTTTTCCACGGCATACACCGCATCATCTGCTGAATGAATACGTCCTAACAGGGCAAGCTGTGCCGGGTCAAATGACTGGACACCAAGGCTGACACGATTGATCCCCATACCTTGGAGCGATTTCAACTGGATGTCGTTCAGAGTACCGGGATTGGCTTCAAACGTGATTTCAGTCTGGCGGCAAAGCTTAAAAGCATTGTCCAGGGCCTTCAGAATGGCTTCAAGGTGCCGTGGTCCAAGCAGAGACGGTGTACCGCCCCCAAAGTACACGGTTGCAACGTTGCCTTTGGGTTGTGATACGATGGATTTTGAACGCAGCCGAATCTCCTGGACAAGGGCTGTGACATAATCAGGAATCAGGGATAGGTCGGTTTTGGAATAAAAATCACAATACCTGCATTTTTTTATACAGAAGGGGACGTGAATATAAAGATGTTCAGACTCAACCAAGTCAAACAAACCGCATCATTAACCGGTCAAGTATCTGATCCACGTTTTTCGGGGTAACCCCGTAATTTTCACAGGCAAGCCGTACCTGGTCCATCTTGGAGCTTGTATCCATGTCTCCAAGCCCTTTGAAAAAACCCATGCGTCGACCGATCTGATAAAGGATGCGATCTTTTGGGTCCAGCTCAAAAAAACGGTCAATGATTCCGATCATTTTTTCCTTGTCGTGGGGCATCTTACCGGTAACAGTTTCAAACAGATTCAGAATATGATCACTTTTTATACGGGACTGGATATTATCCAGGGTCTCAAGCATCAGTCGCACTTCCGTGGCAATCATGGCATCACCCGGTTTTTCAAACATGCCCCGAGCCTGCCAGTGGGCAAGCTCCGTGGAAGGGGAAATGCCAAGGGTCCGAATATTGATAACATCCGGATTAATTACATTCAGGGTTTCAGCGGTCTCAAGGGCATGCTCAATGGAGAGATCAACACCACCTAATCCCGGTATCACATACGCATACAACTCAATGCCTGCCTGCCGGATTCGTTTACCCGCCTCTATGTGGCCAAATCGGTCTACCCCTTTGCGCATACGGTTAAGCACTAAATTAGATCCGCTTTCAACCCCCACGTGAATTCGGTTAAGACCAAGTTTATGCAACTGTTCCAGGGTGCCCTCGGGCAATTGAAGGATGGTGTTGCTTCTGGCATAGGTGGCAATGGTTTCGGTTTGAGGAAAACAGTCCTTGATATGCTTGAGAATAAAAATCAGATCCTTGGGCTTCATAACCAGGGGATCAGCATCCTGAAGGAAAATGGAAGCCATACCTGCGGCATACCATTTGACGGCATTGTTGAATGCAACCCGGTCCCGGACCTCAAAACCGGTATAAATAGTATGAATCCGTTCCTGGTCAAAGGCAATGGGCAGGGCATTTTCCTGAAGCAGCCTGTCAATATATGTGCGAACCAGATCAATATCTTTAATAATGTCTTCCACAGGGCGTATGGAAAATTTCTGCTTTTTCTTTTTATATATCGGACAAAAGGAACAGCGGTTCCACGGACAGTTCCGGATCAGACGCAGCAGCAGGCTGTACGCATCATTCGTCGGACAAATGGGTCCCTGTTCATATCCCTGGTATGTTTGTGTCTGTTTATCGTCTGCCATGGTAAAAAAGCTGTGGTTTTTTCCTTATATTGAACCTTTCCAATAAAAGGGTTATAAGCATTAGAAAAATGAAAGTCAATATTTGGATCAGTCTTGACTGACATATCCCAATTTTGTTATTTATTTCTAATTTTTATAGTTAATTATCCAATATTCCCCCACTTAGGCGGAAAAATTTGTGAAACATAAGGAGAGCGCATGCCCGGCTTTGAATTATTTTCAGATGAGGAACGTAAACAGGTCAATGATGTACTGGAAACAGGCGTTTTATTCAGGTACGGATTTGAAGGGGCCAGAAACGGTCATTTTAAAGCCCTGGAATTTGAAAAAAAATTGGCCGAAATCACAGGTGCCGGGTTCAGCCATCTGTGTTCCAGCGGAACAGCGGCCCTTTGCACGGCCCTTGCGGCCTGCGGCATCGGGGCCGGGGACGAGGTCATTGTACCGCCGTTTACTTTTGTGGCCACATTTGAAGCTGTGATCCAGGCAGGCGCAATCCCTGTGTTTGCGGATATTGACCAGACCCTGTGCCTGGACCCGGACCGCCTGGAAGCGGCAGTAACGCCGCGGACAAAAGCTGTGGTGCCGGTGCACATGTGCGGAGCCATGGCAAGAATTGATGAGATCAAAACCTTTTGCGACAAAAAGGGCCTAATGCTTTTGGAAGATGCTTGCCAGTCTTTGGGCGGAAGTTTCAAGGGTAAACATTTAGGTACATTCGGCAACGCCGGGTGTTTCTCTTTTGACTCGGTGAAAACCGTAACCTGTGGTGAAGGTGGTGGCATTATCACAAATGACGAAGATATTTACACCCGGTGCCGGCAGTATGCCGACCATGGCCATGACCACTTGGGCGGGCCGGACCGGGGTGCGGATGACCATCCCATCATGGGCACCAACTACAGGATATCCGAACTGAATGCCGCTGTGGGGCTTGCCCAGTTGGGCAAACTGGACCGCATCGTTGAAATTCAGAAAAAAAATAAAGCCGCCATCAAAGATGCCATGAAAGATATTGAAGGCGTTACCTTCCGCGAACTTCCCGACCCGGACGGGGATTCCGCCACCTTCTTGAACTTTTTTATGCCCACCCAAGACCAAGCCGAACAGGCAGCAAAAAAGCTTGCGGAAAACGGGGCCCCTTGTGCCTACTGGTATAACAACAACTGGCATTATTATAAAAAATGGCATCACCTCAAGGGAATGAAACGCGCTGCCAGACTTCCTTTTGAGTTGAGTACCGACCTGCCGGATTATGCCGGCCTTGTCCTGGAACAAAGTGACGATATCATGAAGCGGACGCTGTCCATGCAGATCATGCTTTCCTGGACCGCAGATGATATGGACAAACGTATACAAGCAGTATTGAACGCCTTAAAGTAAGGATAAACACCAATGTTCAGAAATTTTAAGCTGGTTCCCAAAATTCTTTTCGGCCGGGGCTGTTTTGCCCAGCTTGACGAGGTGGTGGCCGACCGGCGCAAGTCCGATGAAGACTGGGCTGTTTTTGTTGTGGATGACGTATTTAAAGGCAAAAATCTTGAAAAACGTATCCCCTTGCATGAAAATGACTTTCTTTTGTGGGTCAATGTAGCGGATGAGCCGAAAACAGGCTATGTGGATAAACTCACCCTGGAAGCAAAACATTTCAAATCTTCCCTTCCCTGCGCAGTCATCGGCATTGGGGGCGGTTCCGCCATGGACCTTGCCAAATCCATCTCGTTGATGCTCACCAATGAAGGATCATCCACTGAGTACCAGGGCTGGGATCTGATCAAAAACCCAGCGGTTTGGCATGCAGCCGTACCCACCCTGTCCGGCACAGGTGCAGAAGTATCCCGCACAGCCGTTCTCACCGGGCCCGAAAAAAAACTGGGACTGAACTCCGATTATACGGTGTTTGACCAGGTGGTCCTGGACCCGGAACTGACCGCGGGCGTGCCCAAGGACCAGCATTTTTACACCGGTATGGACTGCTATATCCACTGCATTGAATCTTTGCAGGGCACCTATATCAATGAATTTTCCAAAGCCTATGGGGAAAAATCCTTGGATCTTTGCCGCCAGGTGTTTGTGGATAACCACCCGGATTCGGCTGACAAGCTGATGATGGCCTCCTTTTTCGGCGGCATGAGCATTGCTTACTCCCAGGTGGGTGCCTGCCATGCCCTGTCCTATGGCCTGTCCTATGTGCTTGGCACCCATCACGGCGTAGGCTGCTGCATCACCTTTGACACCCTGGATGAATACTATCCCGATGGGGTAAAAGAATTTCGAGCCATTATGGAAAAAACAGGAGTGGATATTCCCAGAGGGCTGACAAAAGACCTTACCGGGGATCAGATGGAAACCATGATCACTGTAGCCCTGGGCCTGGACCCTTTGTGGGAGAACTGCCTGGGTAAGGACTGGAAAAGCATTATGACCCGTGACAAGGCGCGCAGCCTTTTTGAAAAGATGTAGCCATGCCGATTGCCGTGATCCCCGCACGCTTCGGTTCCAGTCGGCTTGGCGGCAAGCCGCTGGTTAATATTGCAGGCAAGCCCATGATCCAGAGGGTGTTTGAGCAATCCCAAAAATCATCCGTGGTGACAAGAACCATTGTTGCCACGGATGACGAGCGTATTGTCCGTGCCGTAAACGCATTTGGCGGAGACGCTGTAATGACTTCGGATACCTGCCGGTCAGGTACGGACCGGGTGGCTGAAACCGCTAAAATGCTTGGTGCGGCTGACGAAGATATTATCATCAATATCCAGGGGGATCAGCCTGTGTTTGATCCCAAAAGCCTTGATGATTTAATCCGGCCCTTCAACGAAAATCCCGGCCTTGCCATGTCCACCCTGGCATATAAGATCAAAGACCCCCGGGAGATTACGGATCCCAAGGACGTAAAGGTCGTGTTCAACCGCCAGGGCTTTGCCATGTATTTTTCCCGGGCCCAGATTCCCTTTCCCCGGGACGGTCAGACCGATGTAGTCTATTATAAGCATTTAGGATTTTACGCTTATACCAAAGCCTTTCTGGACCAAATTGTCACCCTTGACAGCGGCACCTGCGAACAGGTGGAGAAACTGGAGCAGCTTCGGGTGCTGGAATACGGATATCCCATTAAGGTGGCTGTCACCCAATATGATTCACCTGAGATTGATCTGCCCGAAGATATTGAACGCGTTGAAGCAGGCCTGCGTAAAAACGGCTGATTATTCATGAAGACATTTTATAAAATTATCCATACATCAAGCCGAATCCTTTGGGGTAACAGGGAAAAACGAGTTCTTCTTGAATCATTGTGGATGAAGAACAACGGACACCAGGTAGCTATTGTTGCGCCGGGGGATAGTCCTTTGTTTAAAAAAGCCAAAAAAAACGGATTGATGGTCTATCCCATGTCCTTTAAGGCTTTGGCCGGAATCGGTGAGTATAGCCGGCTCAAGCAGATCTTTACCAGGGAACAACCTTTTGTGGTCAATGCCCACGGCAACGGCGATGCCAAACTCGCCTTAAAGGCAGCCCAGACCACTGGGGTTCCCTGCCGGATCATGTCCCGCCACAACGGTATACGGGTTAAAAACACCTGGCCCAACAAAAAAATTTATAAAACCCGGTGCCACTATGTTTTCACCACCTCAAAGGACAGCACAGCGCATTTGAAGCAGACCTTTTCCCTGTCAGATATGCAGATCTTCTCTATTCCAGACGGCATTACCGTGCCTGATGCAGCCCCCAATAATACAACAAAAACTGCAATCCGGCAGAAGTTGGCAAAAATCCTTGGGTTAAAAACAGATGCCCGATTTATTGGTGTTTTCGGTAAAATAGACCCCAAAAGCAAACAACAACTCTGCAAAACCGCCGACCAACTTAGCCCGCACTTACCTTCTCATCATCTGGTGATTACCGGTAATCCCAAAAACCAGGATACCATGGATGAAAAGCTACCCCCACGGGTGCATATGCTGCCGCGGATAAAAGAAAATAATGCCTATTACCATGCCCTGGACTGCTGTATTTATTTTCCCAACACCCAGCATTTTTACCAGGGGGTGCCTTTGGAAATGACAAGGGCCATGGCTTGCTTCTGCCCGGTGATTGGTCCGGATACGCCTGGTATCAGGGATATCCTTATTGATCATAAAACCGGCAGGCTCTTTGATCCAAGGCTGTCTGAATCTCTGCCGAAAATCATCAGATGGACCCTGAATACCCCCCAGGCTGTCCAGACCCAAACCCAGGCGGCCCGTGCCTTGGTTGAAAAACACTACACCATTGATGCCATGGGCAAAAGTATCTTGCGTATTTACCAGTTGCGCCGGATAAAAATTAATCGAAGACTTCAAATAACCTCTTAACTTTTTTTAATTATATGAGTGATGATCATATTTACAGGCTGTTGAAACTTCTGACACATGCTTTGGGCAGACTGCCTGTATGGGCTGCCGATTTTTGTTCAAATCTTTTGGGACTGCTTTGGTTCAGGATTGATAAACGCCACCGAGCGGTTACCCTGGAAAATCTGACCCATTGCTTTGGCAATGAAATGGGGCCTGAACAAATTGAAATCATGGGCAAACAGGTTTTCAAAAATATAGCAGCCATAATTTTTGAGGTGGCCTGGGGTCAAAAATTCTCCAAGGAGTCATTTTTATCCCATTTTACCATTAAGGGGCGTGAACATATCCGGGCGGCCCATGCCAAGGGCAAAGGTGTCCTTGCGTTAACCTGCCACATGGGAAATTTTGAAATGCTGACGTCAGCCATTCATGAGACCGGGCTCAAGGGATATGTTATCTACAGATCCCTGGACTTTAAACCTCTGGACCGGCTGATCCAAAAAATTCGCCGGCGGTTCGAGTTAACCGTGATTCCGACCAAAGGGGCTTTTAAGCAAATTGAGGCGGCATTGTCCCAAGGCGGCATAGTGGCCACGCTGCTGGACACGAATGTCAGCTGGCATAAGGGCGTTTTTGTTAATTTTTTCGGCCGGCCGGCCTGTACCAACCAGGGGCTTGCCATGCTGGCATTGAAGAGCGGGGCACCTGTAGTTCCCCTGTATACGGTTCGCAAGGATAGAAATTTCACCATTGAATTTCTACCGGAAATACCAACAGTGGAAACCGAGGACCCGATCAAAAATCTTGAAATCAATACCGAAAATTACAGTAAGGTCATTGAGTCCGTGGTCAGGAAATATCCAGACCAGTATTTTTGGATTCATAACCGATGGAAAACAAAAAATTTCTGCCCTTGGCCAAGGGATCTTAAAATAAATGATAAAAATTAGACTAAGAAAATCAGCTCCGGCCCGGATACTGATACGAGGGGCAAACTGGGTCGGTGACGCAATCATGACCACTCCCGTGATAAGGGCTGTCAGGAAAAATTTTCCGGAAGCTGAAATTTGGATACTTGTGAAACCATGGGTGGCGCCTGTTTTTCACAACAACCCGTTTGTCGACAGGGTGCTGATCTATGATGACAGCGGCCGTCACAAAAAGGGCTGGGGTACGATACGGCTTGCAAAAGATTTACGGCAGTATAATTTTGACCTTACGGTGTTAATGCAAAATGCGTTTGAGGCGGCATTGATAACCTTTCTTGCGGGAATTCCGGAGCGGCTCGGATATGATACCGACGCAAGGGCGTTGCTGCTGAACCGATGTATAAAACTCAATCCCGGGCTTAAACGGGTTCATCTTATTGATTATTATCGGGGAATCCTTAAAGGCGGGGGATTGTACGACGATGGTGGAACCCTTGACCTTTTTATCAGTGAGAGCGAAAGACGGGACGCTGAGCAAACACTCCAGGATAATGGTGTTGATATTTTAAAACCTGTTATTGCAATTAATCCAGGTGCCACCGGGGGGACGGCAAAACGGTGGTTTCCCAATCGTTTTGCCGAGCTTTCAGCAAAGCTTGCCGAGCATTTTGGTGTCAAGGTGCTGATATTCGGCGGTCCCGGCGATAATGCCCTGGGAGAGGAAATTTCCGGATTATCGGGAAATGTTTGTGTTAACCTCGCGGGAAAAACAAACCTTGCCCAAGCCTTTGCTTTGATTGAACGGTGTTCTCTCTTCATCACCAACGATTCCGGTTTGATGCATGCGGCAGCGGCGCTTGGCATAAACCAAGTCGCCATAATCGGCTCCACCAACCATATTACAACGCCGCCGTCCAATACCAACAGCCGTATTGTCAGAGTGCCCGTCCCCTGCAGCCCCTGCATGAAACCGGAGTGCCGGTACGAACATCATCAATGCATGGATAACATTTCCGTTGATATGGTTTTCAATGAGGCTGTCGCCATGATGGGGAGTTCAAATTCATGAATATCCTGATCGTAAAAATGAGTGCCATAGGCGATGTTATCCACACATTTCCTGCATTAAATGCCCTCAGGGATTATTTTCCGGATGCCCGTATCACTTGGCTTGTGGAAGAGGCGGCGGCGGATCTTGTTATCGGGCATCCGTCTGTTGACAATGTCATTGTCTCAAAGCGTAAGCGCTGGATGAAGTCTCTTTTTTCTTCTTCTTTTCCAAGTGCCTTTATGAACATTTTATCATTTATCCGCACGCTTAGGGAAACTGAATATGATATGATTATTGATTTTCAGGGCTTGCTTAAAAGTGGTGTTATGGTCATGCTTGCCCGGGGGAAGAAAAAGATCGGGTTTGATAAAGGTATGGAACATGCCGAATGCAGTCATCTTTTCTATAACCTTCGAATTCCGCCGGTAAACATGGAGATTCATGCCTTGAAAAGAGGTCTGATGATGATTCAATCCCTTGGCGTTACGGCGGATAAGGTTGAATACAGACTGCCGGTTACCCCTGAGGATCGGCGTGCAGTCCATACGCTGCTCCAAAAAAATGGGATCACCTCCAAAGAAAAAATCATCTGTATCAATCCACAGGCAACCTGGGAAACCAAATTGTGGGACAACGAAAAATTTGCAAAGTTGAGCGACCGGATACAGGAACAATACGGCGCCCGGATTGTGTTCACAGGGGGGCCTGAGGACAGGCCGGTAATTGATGCCATTATGTCTATGACGAATAGAGCCTGTGTCAATCTGGCCGGTTTGACCACCCTGAAAATGCTGGCGGCGTTGTATGAACAGGCAGATGTTCTTGTCACAACAGATACCGGCCCCATGCATCTTGGGGCAGCTGCCGGCACACGAGTGGTTGCCATTTTCGGATCTACCGCACCGTGGCGGACCGGGCCGTATGGCCCAGACCATGTGGTGGTACGTTCAGCCATAGGATGTTCCCCCTGCTTTAAAAGAGAATGTGAGCATAAATCATGCACGCATGACATCTCCGTGGATCAGGTCATGTCTGCAGTAAAAAAACAGACGGGGTTGATGCCATGAACATTTCCGTCATTGTCACCACCTTTAACCGGCCGGACAGTCTGGAGAAGGTTCTTGACGGTTTGTTGAACCAAACCCGATTACCCCGGGAGATTATTGTTGCAGACGACGGTTCCTCGGAAGAGACCTCACGTCTTGTTAATGAAATTGCCCTGTCATCTCCGGATTGTCCTGTGCGGCATGTCTGGCATGAGGACCTTGGTTTTCGTGCGGCCGAGATAAGGAATAAGGCAATTTTGAAATCTTCGGGAGACTATATTATATCCCTTGACGGAGATTGTATTCCTGAGCGGCATTTTATTCAGGATCACCTCCAACTCGCCAAGCCCGGATATTTTTTCCAGGGGAAGCGGGTGCTTGTGGAAAAGGCGCTTCAAGGCGCGTTTAATTTTGCCCATACTCGGAAACCACTATGGCTTATTACCAACGCCCTTAAAGGACAGCTCTCCAACGCCCATCATCTGGTCAGACTCCCTTTTTTACCGGCGGTAACAACCAATAAAATGTCAGGTATCCGAAGTTGCAATATGGGATTTTTCAGGAAAGATCTTTTTGCAGTTAACGGATTTAATCAGGCGTTTCAGGGCTGGGGCAGAGAGGACTCGGAACTTGTGGCAAGACTCTATAACTATGGCATAAAACGCAGGGAACATCCCTTTATGGCTGTTTGTTTTCATCTCTGGCATGAAGAACATGACCGAACCAACCTTGAAAAAAACGACCAACTTTTAAAAGCAGTCATGGACTCTGGAAACTATCGGTGTGTCAACGGCCTTGTCGATGATGGAATTGTCTAAAAAACGAATAGTTAAAATTTTTGAGATCCCATTAACCCAAGTTTTCTTTGCTGTTCTCTTAAAAATTTTTTAAATCTTGCCATATTGTTCTTTTTCTTTTCTTTGGGATCGGTCCAGTTGGACTGCATAACGATTCCCATATATTTTTTTGCAAGGGTGAATTCAGCTTCTCCCTCTCTCTGTGCTTTAAAGAATTGTTCTGAATAATGAAAAAATTTAAAAAATGGGTCTTTGGGGACAATTTTTTGAATGTTGGATGCCAGTAAAAATTCCCCATAAAGCTGCATTTCACAGGGATATGAATAAAGAAGCTCATATATGGTCATCCCTTTTGGTTGCAAAAATTCAGTGAACAGGGCTTCAAGGACCGAAGCAGCTCCAGACAAGGGGCGGATCTCCAAAATCGAAGGATTCTCCTTTTCTTCCAAATAACTGCTGTATTTTTTCAATACGATTATCCAGCCTTTCGGCTATCCTGGGATCGTGCTTTTTTGAAAATTCTCTTAAGTCTTTCGCTTTATGCATTACAAGCAAAGGGTGTATTCTCATCATGGAAAAAAGTCTTTTGTATGAAAACGGCCTTAAAAAATATGCATCCGAATCAATCCATAAATAATGCTCGCATTTTTTTAATCGCCAAAATTCAAGCTTTACAAGCTGCTGCATTAGATAGTTTGGAAAAAGCCTGGGAAATGGGCCATGAACTTTGATGCAATTCTCTAATATTTCTTCATCAGTTAAAAAATGGCAGGGCAGATCTTTGAAATTCTCCTTGAAGAGATCAAGTTCAGATGACGGCACACTGATGTACAGGGGGATGGCGTCACGGTTGAACATCTGAACACTCTGCGCCATTCGTTTTGCTCTAAGCAGGTCTTTTGAGTAGGATTTACAAAATAATACGATTTTTTCCATAAAATTATCAGTCTGTTACAATATTTGCTCTGATTTCCATCAATTGGTTGACAGCGCTTTTAACCGTTAAAGGAGATGCATGTTCAAGATCCGGCAAACCTGTATCTTTCCACTGGGAAATCAAATTCTGAAGTGTCGATTTAATTTCTTTTTCATTTTGGCTGTCTGCGGCAAAAAAACCGTTATCCTCCAGCATTGTTTGAAGTTCGGAGCCCGGATGGGTTAAGCCCAGAATAGGACGCTGAACCAGCATGTAATCATAGAGTTTAGAAGGAATGTATTCATCGCATCGAAAAATATCATCCCCATGAACAAGGATGAGCACATCCATTCTCTTCATGGCCTCAAGCACCTGTTCCCTGCCTGTTTTTCCCGTCGTTGGATCGTATTCCAGCCTGCCGTGCACCGTTACAATCTCTTTTAAATTATACTCATCCAGGGCCTGGCTGGTTACCGGGTCAAGTGTTGTTCCATAAATATCAATGGCGGCCTGCCGGGATAAGTCCGGTTCTTCCTGTAAAAGGTCATGAAAGGCTTTAAATACTTTTTTGAGGTTGCGTTTGGCGGCAAGGGATCCAAAATATCCGAAATGTATTTTTTCTTGTTTTTGATAAACTTGGGTCCAGTTCTCAGCAGGGGATGCGCCGGGACGGATAACAATCAATTTGTCCTTGGCACCAGGGTTTCGCTTCGATGCATTTGCACTGGCTTGGTCCGTAAAATAAATGATTTTGTCGGCATATTTGAATATTAGCTTTTCAAGGTATTTGTGGAAAAAATATTTATGCCATTTTTGTTTTTCATTGTCATAAATGAGTGGATCATGGAGTTCTGCTACCCAGGGCAGTTTAAAAATCCTGCTCAAAATGAACCCGGTATAATGGGTTGAAGAGGGCCCGGCGGTGGAGTAAATTAGCTCCGGACGATGTTTTGGAATGATGAAGAGGCCATAAAATGAAGCGGATAAAAGCCATGACCAATGACTGTCTAAGTGAATCACCGTTTTTTCTATGAGAAAAAGCGGCAGAAGAATCATTGTCAGTAAAAAATTTATAATTCTGCCGGAAAGGGTCTCCTGTGCACGGCTTTTAATGACATGGCGCAGTTCGAATTTTAGTCCGGACGGTGCTGGAGAAAACACCTGGTAATGGGGATATTCTGTTTCCTTCCTGCCGGTTGGGGCACTGATTACAACCGGGGTAACGCCTTTTTTTCTAAGAAACGGAATTCGGTCGGTTATTGTTTGGCTTGCCGCTCGACCATCCATGTTGTAGCAGTGGGCAAGTATCAACCATGTCATTTTTCCGGGTGATGTTTTCATTTTCTATTAAAAATATATTTTTTATGATATTTGTTTCAAACTTTATTGATAAACTATTTATACTAAATTAAAGATGTGGCGTAGTCAAGAATGGTTGCCTTAGATATTATGTTTTCTAAAGGAATGAAATAATGGGTAAGGCGTTGAAAATTGCCATTTTGGTAAAGCGGTTTACCTTGTCGGGTGGAAAGGAGCGTTATGTTGTGGAACTGGTTCACGCTTTATGCCGCCTTGGACACCATGTTGATGTGTTTGCCTGTGAAGCAGAGCCCCAACTTTTGAATGGAATCGTTTTTTTTCGTGTGCCCAATCGCATGCGTTTTTCAAGTGTTCTAAATACCATTTCTTTTGTGAGGGAAACGGCAAAAATACTCAAGGATCATGATTTATGATATTATTCATTCCCACGAGCGGAACTACACTCAGGAGGTGCTGACGTTACACAGTTTTTCTTATTATGAAGGGCTGGAAAAATATACCTTTTTAAGAAAAATTGATCAAAAATACTTGAGCCTGCGCAGCTTGCTTTATCTCTGGCTTGAACGGCGACAGATGAAAACCCCCTGGCTGATTTCCGTCTCCACGGCCATATCAAAAGATGTTGAAAAGAACTATCATCGGACCGGCAATGTTGTTGAGATTCCGCCTGGCGTTGATTTAACCATATTTGATGGCAGGTCTATTGATGCCATGCGTGAACAGGCCCGAAAAGAAAAAAACATCAAAGAAAATGAGCTTGCCGTACTCTTTGTCGGGTCGGCGTTTCAGCGTAAAGGGCTTGATCGGTTGATACCCGCCATTACTGAGGGGATGCGGTTATTGGTCGTTGGAAAGGGGGATCATATCCCCAAATTTAAAAAAATGATCAAGGCACATCATTGCGGGCAGCGGGTCAGTATGGAAGGGATCACGGATAATGTTATAAAATATTATGCCCTTGCCGATGTTGTTGTGCTGCCTTCCCGGTCAGAAGCCTTTGGTATGAGTATACTTGAGGGCATGGCATGCGGGTTGCCGGTGATTGTCAGCCATAACTCAGGAATTGCCGACCTGATTCGGCATGGTGAAAATGGTTTTTTGATAAAGAAGGCATCCGAGCTTCCGGGATTGTTAGAGTTGATGCGGTCAGGTGAAAAGAGACGGGGAATAGGCCGTTGCGCAAGAAAAACAGCTGAACAATACAGCTGGTCAAGGGTCGGTGTCTCCCATGAGGCCCTTTATAAAAAAATTTTGTCAAAGAGAGAATCAAAAGAATAAATGGGTCAGGATAATAAAAACTGTATGGTAGATGCGGTCTATTCAAAAAAAAGTTTTTCCGCCGTAGTGATGTGTAATAAACACTTCCTGTCAGATGACATGCTCAGGCTCCTGGACGATCCGGATGCATTTCTGGATAACAGCAAGACTAAAATCATACAGAATAATTTTAAAAGTAAAGTCGGCATTGTTGTATTAGGACGGTAAAAAGCTTGTGATTAAACGACACAATTATAAATCCCGGTGGCATAAGTTTAAACGATATTTCAGACCGACACGCTCAAGCCGAAACTGGTACTATTCACATTTTTTAATCTCCAGAGGGCTTTTTGTGCCAACGCCGGTTGCCTTTGTTAAAAAAGAATCGGCGGGGTGTTGCGCGGCATCCATTTTATTTATGAATATGGGAATTTTTGTAATATGGAATATCCAAAACCGGTTGCTTTTGTGATATACGAAAAATTTTCGGATCGGGTTATTGCGCGGCATGTCCCATTTTATCTATGAATATGTGGAAGGATAGGTAGCATTACTGGAGAAGAGTATTTTATGATCAATATCAGTGAAGATGATAAAATCAGCCTAAATGAAAGCGAACAAAAAATTCTAACTGCTGTCTCTCAAAGGCTTTCCAACTGAAAAATAGACCGAGAAGGGAAAGGATATGGTGCTTTCGATAGTTTTTAAGCTCAGGGAACTTGGACTCATTCATGGCGATATAAGAATGTCGAATTTAATTTTGCCTTTCAAGATGAAGAATATCATAATTACGGATTTGCTTATTGGAAATTTCTCTTTGATGATATGCGGCCAAGAAGATGGTACAAACCGCCGCGTGTTATAAATAGAGATATTAGAGGGCTTAAAAAAGATATTTTCTACAATATCCCTCAGGGACTTCAAAAAGTATTTTTGGAGAAGCTGGATTTGCGGTTTTTAAAAACCACAAAAATATTTTATATCCCATAGTAACTCAAGAAGGTGCTCCGGTTATCAATATTTATCTATGTTGATTAAATATATGGATCGGTGCGGGATCGGTCTCCACCCGTCTTGACGAATTTGCTGTTCGTGTATGCCCATGCATCTGTTAATTTTAAATACCTGCATAAATGCTATGATTGATATCAGTACGACTACGGTGGAGAAAGTCTTTCGATTGAGAATTGGCAACTTCCATGCCTTCATATGGGCCTTGAATCACAGTGGCGTGGATTATGTGGTATTGAGGGGGTTGCTTAATCCCAGCCCTGATGAAGATGTTGATTTCATGCTGAAGGCCTCCCATATTCTGAAAATAATTCGGGTGGCGGCCCGTTTCCCAGGTTCGATTCCCTGTGATATATATTTTGATACCTACCAAAGTGTACCAATCCTTATCATGATAAATATCCGCCCTACTACTAACTAGTTATATTCGGATCGGAGCGGATGAAGGTAAATATAAAGAGGATTCCAAAAAAAACAAAAACTCCCCCTATGATATGCTTGTAAAATGGCCTTCACTCACTCATTGAGGTGATAATCAAATAGAACCCCAAAACGCGACATAAGCCTTAAAATTTATGGAAAAATTATCTTCTTCGGTGCAGTCTTCGATAGCTGATCAAAAAACGGAGGCCATTGCAAATAGCAGGTTGGAAAATATAGCTGTTTGTTTTTTTAATGCTGCTTGTTGTTTTTTTAAATCCATTCCCCCACACAACATTTTTAGACCAACTGTTTTTTTATGCCGCTATTTTGCCCATGATAGCCATGGCACGAAATAAATTTGACGGTTTTTATTATAACACGCCCCTGCTCTACCCATTCGCCTTATTCCTTTTCTGGGCCACAATAAGTGTTATTTTTGCGTTGGATAAGCCGGATAGTGCCCGCGACCTTTACTCCCATCTGATTCGTTATCTGATCTTTTATCTGGTCGTAATAAATTTGTTCGGTACAAAAAAACGGTTATTATTGCTTGCCGCTTGTGTTGTTCTCTCGGAATTTATTTTTGCCGTAGGTGCTTTAATTTTATATTATGGCATATTGGGGCATGACATCGTTTCTCGCCTTTTTCTTAATGGATCTAAGTCAATTGCCCCAGATGTGATACCTTTTGGATTTATGCTAGGGTTCTTTATGGCCGTGTGGTTATTTAAAATTTGTCAAAATAAATTCCAACGTACTTTTCTTGCAGTGGCTATTACGGTTTTAATCATATCTACTATCGCAACCCAATCAAGGGGGGCCATTTTGGCGCTGTGCATCGCATTTCCTTTACAACTGTGGGGCCACAAAAAAGTGTTAAGTCTTTTGATGGTTGCCATAATTTTAATTATAGCACTAAGCCCTATGCAAAACAGGATTCAGGCTAAACTTTTTGAAGATAATGCCAGAAGAGGTTTAATTCTTTATTCAATAGAGGTAATAAAAGATTATCCTATTTCAGGAACTGGATTTTCAATTGATACCTTCCGGAATCCTGAATTCATTGATAAAGAAACTTATAGTTCCCGGATACCAAAAAAATACAGAAAGATTCCGTTTGACCGGCCGCATAATATGTTTTTGAGCATGGCGACCAGGACCGGTCTTGTGGGGATGCTGATGTATGCCGGATTGTTTACCGTTTCCTTATTCATATGTTGCCAGCTGATTTTATATGGGAAAGATTTATTCATACAAAGCCTTTCAAGGTGTTGTCTTGCACTTTTAACTATGTTTCTGGCAAATGGTGTGTTGCAGGTCATGACCACGCATTTTATTGATATGGTCCAGTTTATAATCTTTTCTTTGCTGACTATTATATGGAAAATCGATAAAAATAGTCCGGGCCTGCCTCATGAGACAGACTCCGGTTGGAAAACTAATGGATGATTATTTTTTTAAAAATATAAATATTGAGGGCGTATCCCATTTGTTTGTTTGTAAAGGGCGTTCCCGCATAACAAATACCGGAAAAGTTGAAGATGCGTCCTTATTTAAAAGGCAATTGTATGCCAACCTATATAAAGTGGACAATTATATTTTAAAGGTTTGTTACGGGCAATCAATCCCTAAAGATGTTTTCAGAAAATATGCCTTAAGATCCCAGGCTGAAAGAGAATCAAAAAGTGCCGCTATTTTATCTGAATTGGGGCTGGTCACCCCGAAAACATATTTTTCAGCGTTCTCTTTATTCCCAAAAACGCGAAAAGGGATTGAATCAATGCATGAAATGGATTTTCTGGTTGGTTACGACGATTTAAACCACAAATTTATGCACCGTCCGGATTGCCTTAGCATCATCCAATGCTTCGGCCGTGACCTGGCAGTGATTCTCAACGCAATGCTTTGCCCTAAAGATTTGGGACTTGGGAATATCATGTATCATCCGGGTGAAGGCAAACTTGCCTGGATAGACTCAGATTTAAAACAATTCAAAGATAGAGAAACGTTATCCCGAAATGTCATGGGACAACTGGGCCCCCGATTTTTAAAACACCTGAATAACTGTCAGTCAGACATTTTCTGGCGGTCATTTTGTGAGAAATCGACCCTCGACCCTCTTTGCCGAAAAAGGAGAACTGCTGCCTTACGGTGAAATTGATTATAATAGCAATCAATAAATTATCATGGGCAACCCTAATGCCCTGCTCTACCCTACCCGTTCGTATTGTTCAAAATAAATTTTTCAAGACCCTGGGGATTGGAAAAGCGCAACCGGATACCAATAACAGCAACCGTCATATCCCTGAAGTACACCAGGTTCACCTTTACCCAGTCTTTCTGGGTTGTCAGAATAAGATCAACATTCAACGCTTTGGCCCGGTCTATAATCCATTTAAAATCAGGTTCATTATATCGGTAATGGTCGCAAAATTCAAAATGATCGGCAATATTTACACCCAGGTGCTGCACGGATTGTGCAAAGGAGCCGTTCCGGGCCAAACCTGAGAACAAGACAGCCCGTTTTCCTTTCAACCACTGGGATTGCAAATCATCTTTGTAATCGTCTTCCCCGGCTGAAAACAGTTGTGCCACAAAGGGCTCATACCCAGAGAAAAAAACAGGCACAGGCGGCAATTTTTTAATGATATCTTTTGCAAAGGATCGACCTCCAGATTCCAGAAGTGGTTCTGTTTGAAATACATCCGGTGGACACCGGGTAAACACAACGGCATCAATTCTGTCCTTTGCCATACAAAGGGTTTCACGCAACCGGCCTGCCGGGAGCATGCGTCCGTTCCCCAAAGGTTGTCTGTAGTCCAGGAGCACCAAATTAAGGTCCCGGCTCAATTTCAGATGTTGGAATCCGTCATCAAGAATAATCACATCCGGTGCAAACGTCTCCACAGCCATAAGACCGGCCTTATATCGGTCTTTTCCCACCACCACGGGAAAGGCTTTTTCCATGGCCATCATATAGGGCTCATCACCACAAGTTTTTGCATCCAGAAACACGTCCCGGCCGTCCGATACCACAGCAACCTCGTCTTCAAGTGTCCCTCTGTAGCCCCGGCTGATCACCACAGGACGCACCCCTTTTTCCACCAACATTTTTGCCAGCCAAACCGCCATGGGTGTTTTACCGGACCCGCCCACGGCCAGGTTGCCGATGGAAATCACAGGGCAATCAAGGCGCCTTGATTGCAAAAAACCACTACCATACATGGCATAACGCAGTTTCACCCCGGCTTTATAAAGGCTTGCACAGCCGGCCAGCATCTGATCAAAGGAACACGGCGCAAAGGGCCCCGAAGTTTCCATGGTCTGCAATACCCGCTTTTCTATCCGGTCCAGCCAGGATTTAATCAAGAAACGCCTCCATCCGACTTAAACAGGCATTTATCGCCCCTGCGTTGTCTTTAAAAATTTGCCGGGCATTATGCCCTACGCGGGTGCGGTAATCCGGATCGCCCAGCATTTTTTCCAGTTCAACGGCCAGGGATTCTTCATCTTTAACCTGAATGCCGCCTTTGCCCTGGACAAACAACCGGGCCATGTCATGAAAATCCGTCATATGGGGCCCAAAGAACACTGGTTTGCCAAACATGGCCGGTTCCAGAAGGTTATGCCCGCCTTGGGCGACCAAGGACCCGCCCACAAAGGAAACTGTACAAAGCGCATAGGCCTTGGCCAGAATACCAATGGTGTTGAGAAACAAAATATCTGCGCCTTGCTTGCTTTCAAGTGTATCCAGATAACATGCGACCCTCAATCCGGCTAAAGGCAACTCCCTGAGCAACGCTTTACACCTGCCCGGATCCCGGGGGGCAATGACAAGCTTGAGTGCAGGGTCTATTTGTCTCGCCTGGATAAACGCCCGGACCACCATGGATTCTTCACCGGGATGGGTGGAACCGGCAATCATTATCCGGTCACCCGTGTAAAACCCCAAATCCCGGACAAGGTCTGAAATTTCCTCCCGGGACAACTTCGGACAGGGCTGATCAAACTTGATATTGCCGGTGACTTCAATACGGTTTCGGGCCACACCAAGCTGTTCAAAGCCCAACGCATCCTGCCGGGTTTGGGCCATAACACAGGAAAGCTTTGAGAAAAACAAATCGTTCAGCGGCCCCATGCATCGGTACCCTTTTAATGACCTTGGCGACAACCGGGCATTCACAAGCACCACCGGAATCCGGCGGTGATGCATGACAGACAAAAACCCGGGCCATAGATCCGTTTCCACTAGACAGACAATATCCGGTGAAATGCTGTGAGACAACCCGTATCACTGCAAACCAGATATCAAAGGGGAAATAACCCATCATCGTGACCGGGGAATCAGCCCGGCCCGGAGGCATCAGATCAAGGCCCGCTCAAATCCGGTTTTAGTGGATGCTGTAAAAAAAATCTCATGAGCCGGGTATTTTTTTTTTAAGGCGCTTACCAGCGGCAGACTTGAATTTACTTCCCCCACAGACAGGGCATGAACCCAAATTCTGTGCGTGTTGGTTTCTTTTTCAGGAAGCCGGGTAAACAGGCCCAGGCGTTGTAATAGATTAGCCCGCCGTTTGGCTGAAAACATCCAGACAAGAGGTAAAAAAGGCAGGCAGAAAAAAAATACCACCAAGGTAATGATATGGTAAAAAAAAATCATAAAACCGGCATCATTCCGTCTGAATCAGATAAATACACCCCAGGCATAAAAAAACCAGGTTACTCACCCAGGCGGCCACCACCGGCGGCAAAATCTTTGCATAGCCCAAAGAGGCCGTAAACCCGAAGACAAACCAGTACAAAAAACAAAACCCCACGCCCACGGCAATACCCACGGGCAGGTTGGTCTTCACAAAAGTCCTCATGCCCGTGGCCGCCCCTGTCAACGCCATGATCACACAGATAAAGGGAAAGGCCAGCTTACCATGCATGTCCACCTTATACGTAGTGGCGTCATACCCTTCAGCCGTTACTTTTCCTACATACCGTCGAAGCTCGGTAAAACTCATTTCATTTGTTTTTTTGGCTATGCGGCCAAGGTCGTCGGGTTTCAGGCTCAGGCCAAGGGAGATGACCTGTCTGGGCCTTATGGTCACATGATAGTCATCAATTTTGGGGTCATACACCTGTTCAGCAACATCTTCCAGAATCCATTGACCGTTGTCATAATACCCTTTTGCCGCATCAATACGCGAGGCGATCTTGAATCCGGGCCCCATGGTGGTACATGTGATACCGGCCACCGTCTTTTGGACCGGGTCAAAAAAATTAATGTGCACAAGCGTGTTGTCCGAGCGAATCCAGATGTCTTTTCGACTGTGAACAACCCCCTTTTTTTCAACCATTTCATGGTAACGGATATGGTTGGAACGCGCCATGGACAACGGAATCAGGGTTTCACCCAAAAACAGCATCAACAACGCCAGAAGACATCCGACCCAAATGGCCGGCTTGACCAGAAAATAAACGGAGATGCCCGAAGACTTTAAAGCCGTAAGTTCTTCGTTCCGGTTCATGATACCAAACACGGAAATAACGGCAAGAAGCAGTCCTGCCGGAGTGAGTTGAACAAACATATACGGCAGCTTAAGCAGCACATACCAAAGCCCTCTGGCAAAGGTCACATTGTATTCAAGCATTCTATCCAGACGAGACAGGTAATCAATAAACACAAACAAAACCATAACCAATGCCTGGATAATAATGAAAATCCTGACAAACTCTTTGAGCCAGTATTTGTGAAGGCATCTGATCATGATTTTGTCCTTTTCCAGAAACGGGCGACAACAGTTGCCGGAAGATTTTGAATCCAAAGGGGCAGATGTACGGGCCGCTCCTTGGCATTACGGATCAAAAGAAAAATACCCGCCCCCCCCATGACCACATTGGGCATCCACATGGCAATGACAGGCGGATAACGACCGGCCTCGCCGCCGGACCAGCCAAAGGCCAGCAACAGATAGTAAAGCAGAAAAAAACCTACCCCCATCCCAAAACCATTTGATTTTCTTGAGGACATAGACTGAACCCCCAAAGGAAATGCCAACAATCCCAAAGCAAGACATGCAAAAGGAATGGAAAATTTCTCATGCAACACCAAGCGAGCCTCACTATCCATTTTAGGCGTTTTAAAACCGATCCGGATACGCTGAATCAGTTCATGCAGACTCATTTCATCAAAGTCCTTTGTCACTTTCCTGGATGTATTTTTCTGCATGGCAGCCAGATCAATATTGATGTCATAGTGCCCAAAATTGATATTGGTCACGGAATGATCCTGAACATTGACTTGGTTGATCATGCCGTCATACAAACGGATGGTGTATACATCCTGGTCTCCCTGGCGCACCAGGCGTCCCCTGGGCGCCGTTGAGATAGAGATCATGTCGGCAGTCCTGCGGTCCTCAATGAATACGTCGGTCAAATCCCGGGTCCCCATATCCACATGGGCCACATAAATCATGATACCGTCAAGCTGACTGTTAAACTGACGCTCCTGCAGTGCTGCGTCAATACTGGACCTGGCAAGTTCTATGGTTTTCACCTTCAGGGCCAGTTTACCCTTGGGAATCCCGTAAACCGTCACCCACATGGTGATTAAAAGGGTCATGACGCTGAACATGATTACCGGCGGCAAAAGTTTATACAAAGACATTCCCGCCCCTTTCAGGGCGATAATTTCATTTTCCCCTGACATGCGCATGATGGTCAAAAGCACTGCAATCATGGCTGACATGGGAATGGTAAACTCCATAAACCGCGGCAGGGTATAAGATATGAGAAGAAGGATATCCATGATACTGGAGTTGTAATTAACCACCATATTCATGATATCCGGAATCCGGGTCATCAAAAATACCGAAGTTAAAAAAAAGGAGCTTATGGCAAACGGCGGAATAAGCTCAAAAAAAAGATAGGTATGTATACGTTTGAAAACCTTCATTGGCTTGGAAAATATGAACTCCTGAACATTATGTCAATAAATAGTCTTGTTTGCATTATATCATTTTTCTGGTATGAAAGCAGAATTATGAAAATAGTCATTGTAGCAAACGGAACCCTATCCGAAACAGACAGACTTTTATCCCGGATACAACAAGCGGACATGGTTATTGCCGCAGACGGCGGGGCCGTTCATCTTCACCACATGGGCATTGTTCCCCGGATTATCATCGGTGATCTTGATTCCATTCCCGAACACATCCTTTCATTTTTTAAAGAAAAACAGGTTAAAATTTTAAAGCATCCTGTGCGCAAGGACCAGACAGATCTGGAATTATGTATAGAATATGCCATTGACCATGGATGTACAGATCTTCTCATTATGGGTGCCACGAGCACCCGGCTTGACCACACCCTGGCAAATATTTTCCTTCTACGCAGACTTGCAGACCAGGGAATCCCGGCCACGATCCTGGATGCATATAATGATATTCATATTGTTGTTTCCCGCCTGACACTCACGGGCCGCGCCGGTGACCTGATGTCCGTCATCCCGGTATCAGACCGTGTTAAAGGCCTGACCCTGAAGGGGTTGGAGTATCCATTAACGGATAAAAGCCTTTGCATGGGATCAACCATGGGAATCAGCAATGTATTCACACAGGATAAGGCCGAAATCAGTCTTAATTCCGGCGCCGTACTGGTCATAAAACCAAAAGAAGATATCTGATTACTTTTCTGTCAGGAGGCCTCTGGGCTTTCTTTTTCTACGCCTTCTTCGCCGGCTTCGCCCTCTTCTCCTTCAGCGGCTTGCTCTTCGGTTGATACCGCCGTATGTTCAATGATAAATTCTTCCACCTTGGCTGCAGAGACGGCAATAACCACATGGTCAATGACAACGTCCTTGATCAACCCTTCCATATAGGGATTGAGTGCCTCTTTGAGCTTTTCTTTCTGGGCCTTGATGCGATCAAAATCAGAGACATCATCATACGTCAGAGAAGACAGGTACATGATGGCGGCATCCCTGGCCCTGGGATGAAATTGGGGTGCAGACTGTTCCGGCATCAGTTCCATAAGTTCCAAATGAATACTCAGACACAGGTAGCGGTCCTGGGCATTGGAAGAATGTCTGTCCAAATTAACGGCATAGGGCGCCATGGTAACAATCGGATTGACTGCACCGGCGTCATCTTTCTTTTGACGAACCGTTTTTTTCCATTCCTCCTTACGGCCGTTTTCGCCCTCAAGGATAATGAGATGGTCGCTGAGTTCAAGCACCTTGTAAAACCGGGTGTCATTCTTTTCCCAGACATCTTCGATATCTGATCTCTCAACAGTTAAAATCAACTGTCCCTCGTCCAAATGCCAGGTGCCGCCGGCCGTTCCCTTGGAACCAACAATTTTAGAGGTCACGTCTGCAATTCTGACCGAAGAAGTCCACGTGCCTTTCATGTCAATGGCGATGAGAATATAGGTGCGATTCTTGTAGTGAATCCAGTTACCCAGGATCAGATCCAAATTTTTTTTTTCTTCTCCACCGCACCCTGCAATACCGACAAGGGCCATGAACATGACGGCGCAGACAACAGCACACCTGTTCAAAAGCACTTTATTGACCTGTTGTTCCATGGCATTTCCCCGAAAAATTGACATTAAAATACGTTTGATTTTCCCTTGATTGATGTTTCGGGTCAACCAGGACAAAAACCATTGGTGCTTGCCTATTACCCGGACAATAGTATACAATATTACTTTAAAACAGAATATCATCAAACCATATTTTAACAAAAATAACGCAAACACAATATAAATACTTAATTATGGCTGTAACAGAACTAAGCAACCAAAGATGTCAAACCCTTTTGATATCAATTCGTAAAATCATCCAGGCAGTTGACATTCATTCCAGAAAATTAAACAAAAAATTTGGTCTGACTGGTCCCCAGCTTATTGTGCTCCAGGAAATTTCCTCCCATGGTCAAATTTCCATTACCCCGTTATCCCGGGCCACAAGCTTAAGTCAGGCAACCGTGACAGATATCACCAAGCGCCTTGAAAGCCGTGGATACATTGCCAGAAAAAAAAGAGAAGATGACAGGCGGGCTGTCAGTCTTTTTCTTACAGACAAGGGTCAGGATATTATCAAAAACCTGCCGCCTCTGCTCCAGGAAACATTCACAGAGCATTTCTCCGATATTGAAGACTGGGAGCAGATGATGATCATAAGCGCATTTGAGCGGGTGGTCAGCATGATGGCCGCAGACAAGATAGAGGCATCTCCCATCCTGGTTACAGGCCCCATCCGGCAAAACCCCAACGGTTAGAACAAATTCAATGACACATGCAACCCTGTTCATCTGAGAGAAACTAAAAAGGCGCCTTTTGCTTTTACTTCTCATGCAAAGGCGCCTTTTAAATGGCCACAGGCCAATCTAGCCTATCCGCAGGATCCAGAACATCCGCCGCAGTTGCCAGCCTGGCCAAGCTCCAAGCCCGAATCAAGGCTAAAGCCCATACCGTTGAAATCAATTTTAATCGTTTGTGCTTTTTCCATGAACTCTTTGTCTACTACAAATTTAATACCTTTAACGTCAAAAAGGTCGTCGCTGTCTTTAGGCTCATCCAGAGCCATTGCTAGAGACGGACCCGCTCAGCCGCCTGAGTTAAGAAAAATCCGGATGGGGCTAGGTTCATTCCCCTGGAAATAATTGTCGATCTGCGTTTTTGCAGCATCTGTAAGTTCAATCATTAAAAATACTCCTTTTATTCAGTGTATGGATTCCAGACTTTCGCCCGGGATTAAATTTAAGATTAACCATGCATTATTGTGTGTCAATATCTTAATCTTGCCTTTTTGATTCATTTGTAAGATATTAAAGTTTTGTCACCGTTGCTGTGGACTTCAATTTATTTATGAACGCACCAGTTATGAAACTGTCTGTCCCCTTTATTCCGGACGAAGGCTATGCCCGGTTTCTCGCCAGGCATGCATCAAACCTTTCATCCATATATTTTCCATTACCTTCCGGGCCTATAACCGATGCAAGGGTACGAATTGCTCATGACCTTGCATCTGAGACCCAGGATCTATGCACCAGTTTGTCCTCCTTGAAGGCAATGGACAAATATATCTTAATGAACACCCGTTTCATACCCCCCAATGTATATGCGGACGATACCACGTTGTCCGGGATACTCGATGATATTGCACTCCTCGACAATAGCGTCGGCATAAAAGGCATTGTGTTTTCAGATATGTATCTTTTGCGCGCCCTTGACCAGACAGGGCATGAAATTATCCCTCGCCTTGAAGCGATACCGGGAATAAACGCCATGCTGGACAGCCCTGAAAAGTTTTTCTCTTTTTTTGATATGCTTGCCCTTCTCCGGTTTAAAAAACCGGCTCGCATTGTGCCTGACCGCGCTCTAAACAGAAATCCTGAAACACTGGCCACCCTGTCAAAGGCAATCAAAGCGTACGATCCGGACATACGCATTGAACTTCTGGCCAATGAAGGTTGCATTTACCAATGCCCGTTCAAACTCAGCCATGATGCCCATATCGCCCTTTCCAATACCGGACTTGCCAGGGAAGGTACATTTCAAATGAATAAAAACCTGGGGTGCCAGGCCTATTTTGACGTTCAACCCCACGTATTTCTCAAATCTCCTTTTATCCGGCCTGAAGACATTCACCATTATCGAGGCCTTGCCGACGGGATAAAGCTTTGCGGCCGTACCCGGGGCGTGGGGTTTTTAGAACGGTGCGTCAGTGCCTATGCCAAAGGGAATTTTAACGGCAATCTTCTTGACCTCATGGATACACCGGAAACACTTGCCCAGCAATGGCACATAGACAATTCCCGTCTGGGAAGCCGGTTTTTTACCACCCTCACCGCCTGTACAAAAATGTGCAAAACATGTAAAATATGTTATGAAATGTTCAACAAGGCGTCCTGGAAAAAAGAGATAACTTTCAAACCCTACAAGGAATTCAAATGAAAATTCTTGTCACCGGCGGTGCCGGATATATCGGCAGCCATACCTGCGTCGAATTGCTGAACCAGGGCCACGATGTGGTCGTACTGGATAATCTTGTCAACTCGTCAGCCAAGGCCCTTGACCGGGTTAGAAACATTACGGGAAAAGATCTTGCGTTTTTCCAAACCGATTTGCTGAATGAAGCCGGCACCCATGCGGTGTTCAAAGCCCATAAAGATATTGAAGCCGTGATCCACTTTGCAGGGCTTAAAGCTGTGGGAGAATCGGTTTCACAACCCCTGCGCTATTACCACAACAATATCACCGGCACCCTGAACCTGATTACAGCCATGGAAAAATCAGGTGTTACCGCCATTGTATTTTCATCATCTGCCACGGTTTACGGCAATCCGGCCAATTTGCCCATCACGGAAGACTTTCCCCTGTCCGTAACCAACCCCTACGGCAGAACCAAATTGATGATTGAAGAAATCCTGTCCGATCTTTACACAGCCGACCCCAAATGGCACATTACCCTTTTGCGATATTTCAACCCGGTGGGGGCACATCCCTCCGGAGACATTGGCGAAGATCCCAGGGATATTCCCAACAACCTGATGCCTTATGTGGCCCGGGTGGCCATAGGCCAACTGCCCCGGGTTAATGTTTTCGGCAATGACTACGATACCCCGGACGGTACCGGGGTCCGGGATTTTATCCATGTCACCGACCTTGCCAAAGGACATATTTGCTGCCTTCAACGGCTCATGAAAACCCCAGGTGTGGGTATTTATAACCTTGGCACCGGCCGGGGATACTCTGTAATTGAGATGATCAAAGGGTTTGAAAAGGCCTGCGGACACAATATCCCCTACGAAATTGGCTCCCGCAGACCGGGCGACATCGCCGCATGCTGGGCAGATCCGTCTAAAGCCGAACGCGAACTTGGCTGGAAAGCGGATCTGGATATCGAGGATATGTGCAAAGACGCATGGCGTTGGCAGCAGAAAAACCCAAAAGGATATGACTCATAAGAAGAACATATGGCGTTATTTATTTCGGAATTTAAAAGGATGATCAAAACAGGGGAAATAGATTCAGATACCCTGTTACCGATTTTAAACCTTGATGAAAACCAGCAGCAGGCTATGATTGAACAGCTTGCCCTGGCGCCGGACAATGTTGCCTATGATATTTTATCTTTTCTTATGAACACCATGGGACCCACCCATCCCCTTCGCGCGCGCCTGTATCAACTCACCACGGACAGAGCGCATATTAATTTTAAATTTTCCTTGATCCTGATCAACCACACCAATCCGGAGCATCCCGGCCCCATTATCCATTTAATCAAGCATATTCTGAGCAAGGAGACCAACAAGGATCTGCTCAAGGACATTTTCCGGGCCGCCGGCCGGCTTGGCATGGCGTTTCTCGTTGATGATCTGGCGGAATTTGTTTTTTACGATGATCTTGAACTGCGTAAGGAAGCGGTCACCGCCATGGAACGTATCGGCACAAACAAGGCTGTGCAGCGGTTGGAACAAATTGCACAAACCGACAAATGCGATTCGGATGTCCTGGATGCCTTAACCTTTTTAAAGGGTAACCGAAAAGCCACACCTGCCTCCCAGCCCCCAAAAAAAGCCAAAGCGGCCAAATCGGCAAGATCCCAACCGACAACGCTTAACTCGGCACCAACCCAGTCAGCACAGTCCCAACCAACAACATCCCATAAGGACCCTTGTAAAGAAAATGTACGGCTGCTGGCGTCACCCAATATTGAAGACCGCTTCAAAGCCTTTGAATATTTTAGTGACAAAAGCGCCGCGGTGGCAGAGGCCCTGCATGACAATCTGAACACCCAGACGCCCGATTTGCTGGGAAACCTTTTATTGCTTATCGGCAGAACCATTCCCCAGGAATCGTTGGGCGATCTTTTGGCGCTTACCGAAAAACCAAATCTTAAAAATTCGGTTCGTTTTTCTTTGTATACGGCCCTGTCACATTACCCTGAACTTGAATCCACAGCACCCCTTCTAAAGGCGGTCACAGATCCGGCTATTTTTGTAAGCATGGCAGCCATCAGGGCCTTGGACACACACTGTTCGGATTATGTAGTTGCCGAAATACGAAAACAAATTGAATCCGGCACCAAAGCAGGCGAAACGCTGGCCACAACCATTCTGGAGACATGCGCGCCCCGGCTCATGGAAGCGTTGATGGCCTCGGACACATTTTCATATATCAGTTCAAACTATCTGGAGTCTTCTGCACCTGTCAGGGCCATTGACACCTGGATCAGGATTCTTGAAAAACGAAAACAAATCTCAAGCGCTAAAAAATTTGCCATTATCAGGGAGAATCGAAGCCGGACGGACCGCCCGATGGTTGTGGTGATTCATCAATCAGCCCCCTATCTGGATGTTTTTTCCAGACTCATTCACGGATGCGGACTCTGCGCCCGAACCTTTTCGAGACCCCAGAAGGCATTGGAGTTCATTGTAAATGAAAAACCGGCCGGAATCATAACGGATTTGCTTGTCGGACAGATGCGGGTCAACGACCTTGCCCCTGAAATCAGAGCGCTTTATCCTGCAGACGAGGTTCCCCTCATGGTAAGTTCTCTGCAGCGGCATCTGGACAAAAGCAATCTATCGTCAATTTTCCAGACCTGCGGCATCAATGGATTCTGGGAATTTCCACCAAAACCCAGCCAGATCAAATCCCTGGCCGAGGGGAATAGTCAGGTTCAGATATTACAATAACCCTGCTTCTCCCCCCCACCTCAAAAAAAAAACGGCGTCCTCAAACGGAAAACCAGACCGCTTCAAATCTGCTCAAGGATCTTCCTGGCCTCATCCGCCCCTTTAAATTCTTTATCCAGTTCAAGCGCCTTTTCCAGGTATTTCTTCGCATTAATGTAATCCCATTTCTTGTTATATGCCAGGCCGAGATGGTAGTTAAAAATAGGATTTCCGGGCTCTTTTTCAACGCAATTGGAAAACTCTTGAATGGCGGAATCATAGATTTCTTTTTTATAGTAAATCCAGCCCAGGGTATCCATGATGGCGGGATTTTCCCCACCAAGTTCCCTGGCCTTTCTGGCCAGATCCAGGGCCTTGTTCATCTCCATGTTCCGCTCGGCCAGGAAATAGGCCAGGTTGTTCATGGCCGGAATATGGTCCGGGTTAAGCTCAAGAACGTTTTGGTAATGTGATTCTGCCAGATCGTCTTCCCCCCTTTCTTCGTAAAAGGTAGCGAGATAGTAATGGGGCGCGGCCTGGTCCGGCCGCTGGGCTAACAGATTTTGATACGTCTCCCGCTCTTTGTCACTATTGTTTTGGGAACGAAAAATTTTGGCCAGGGAAACGTAGGGCTGAATAAATTTTGGATTGTTCTGAATGGACAGCTCAAAGGCTTTTTTTGCGGCCTCCGTCTCTCCAAGAGCCATGTAAAGGTTTCCCCTGAGTTCTTGAATAATAGATACCACAACGGGGGAGGGATTTTCCATGGACGCCAGATGGGCGTCGCACCTGTCAAGGGCGGCCTGGTATTCTTTTTTGGCACTGTATAGCCGGATAATGTTGATAAAAACATCCATGAGATTCGGATTGAGGGCCAAAGCCTTGTCATAGACTTCCAGGGCCTTGTCCGGTTTTTTATCCATTATGTAAAGATTGCCCAGCCTGAACAGGGCAGCCGGATTTTCGGGGTGGGTCTGGATCAGCTCCTCATAAACAGCCTGGGCTTTTTCTATTTCCTGCTGGACTGCGTAAAGATTCCCCCTCAGTAAAAGGGCGTTATAATTTTTAGGACTTAAGTTTAATGCCTTGCTGATTTCAGACTCGGCCAGAAAATAATCTGCCTGTTTGAAATAGATATCTGCCATTGCGATCCTGGCCTTAAGGTTACGGGGCTCCTTTTCAAGAGTTTTGGCAAGATAGCCCATGGCCTGGTCTGGTTTTCCTCTTTCAAGCAGGACAGATCCCATTAAAAAATTGTACTGGGCAGATTCAGGCTCGTCTTTTAATAGAGAGAGGAAAATTTGCCCGGCCTGATCCAGTTCCTTCCGCAATATCAGCAATTTTCCTTTGAGGACCTTGGCTTGGGGAAAATCGGGGCGAACCGCCAACACGTCATCGACGATTTCTTCGGCTTTTTTGTACGCCCTGTGAAGAAAATAAAAATCCGCGTACACCGTTTTCAAACCGGCATGGTCCGGATGGATGGCCAGAGCTTTTTTGATAAAGCTTTCTGCCTTGTCAAACTGTCCATTGGCATTATAGAACCGGGCAATGAGCATATGGGGCAACGGATTGTCCGGAGCCAATTCGACGGCTTTTAAAAAGGACTCTTCGGCCAGGCTGTTTTCATTACGGCCGGCATGGAAGGTGGCCAACATGATCCTGGGTTGAACCTCCTCCGGTTTCCGCCGAACCAGGTCATCCAAAACAGCCCGGGCTTTGTCATAAAATTTGTGGGCAAGATAATACATGAATAATGCCTGGTTAACCTTCAGGTCATCCGGGGCCGTTTGAACAGCCCTTTTCAATATGGATTCGGCCTTGTCGGATTTCCCCTGGGCCTGGTAGATCCTTGCAAGGACCAGCATGGCTTTGATCTGTTTGGAATCCAGCGCAAGAATCCGGTCATATATGGGTTCCAGGGTATCAAATCCCTCTTTTTTGCTGCCCAGAATTCCGGCTTTCAGGTAGAGCCCCTTGATGTTGTCCGGGTCCACGGCAAGAACCTGCTCCACTTTTTTTTCCGCCTCAATCCATTTTTGGGCCAGAAAATAAAACGAGGCCAGCTGAAGTTTGGTTTCAAGATTGTCCGGTTCCAGCTGTTCCAGCCGCAAAAATGTGGTAAAGGCTTTCTGAGCGTTTTTCTGCAGCATATAGGCCTGGGCCAGGAGGTGGTGAGCCTCTGCCGAATCCGGTTCCAGCTTGACGGCATTTTTCAGCTGGATCTCAGCCTTGGCATATTCCTGCTTTTCAAAATAAGCTTTTCCTTCCTGGATAAAGGTCTCGGCTTTTTGCTGGTCGGAAGCACAGCCTTCAAGGACAAGAAAAAGAATCAAAAAAAAGGGTAAGAAGCGGCTCATATTTTCCTCCTGAAAGGTTAGCCTATATTATCTTGAGACATTTGGATGAATATTCTTCTTATCATTGAAGCCCGAATTTTCCAACACTCTTTTGCAGAGGGGAAAGAGTGGACTGGGGGATACCCGTCATTTCAGCCAGCCTTTTTTGACTTAAACCCTTAAATTCCCTGAGAATTTTTACGTATTCGCCTGTGGAGACTTCAATCCGTTTGCGTGCTTTGATAAAATTATTCATTTCTGTTATGTCCTATAGTCGTGGGGCGTTATTTTCATTACCTTAAAAGGAGGGGCGTATGACGATCAGAATTGTTTACATGACAGCCGGAAATGTGGACGAAGCGTCGCGAATAGCAAAAACATTGGTTCAACGGCGATTAGCCGCCTGTGTAAACATTATTGACGGTATACGTTCGGTTTATGAATGGGAAGGGACCATTCAGGATGAACGCGAGGTGGTGATGATTGCAAAAACACATGCGGATTGTTTGCCTGAACTGGAGGAGGCGGTAAAGGGCATGCATAGCTATGATTGCCCCTGTATCGTTGAGGTGGCTGTGTCTGGTGGCAATAACGCATTTTTGGACTGGGTGAAGAACCAAATCTGTTAGAGTAGCCCGGCCTCTTCCTCATCCCGGAGCCACTCCTCCAGGTATTTGTGAATAAAGGCGGACTTTGCCTTTCCCCGGGGCGTCAGCCATACATAGCCCATGCAATCCAGCTGCCTTTCCAGCAGACTGAAAAAAGCCTGCTCTATACCTGATTTATCCTGGTTCAACCCCAGGGCAATACATTCATCCACCACCGCCTGGGTAAGCTGACCTTCGGGCAGAAATCCATCGCATATCATGGCATTCCAGGCTTCCGGGAAATGGACAATCTTCCAGGCACAGATATCATCAGGGCGCAGGATACTTTTATTGCCCGGATTGAACGGGGCCGGTGCAAAGAACATCTTCATACGGGAGAACTGCATCAATTCTTTAAGAACCGCTTGTTTATCCTGGCCGAATATCCATTCTTCGGGTTCCAGCAATACAGGCGGGTATTCCTTGCTTGTCAATGCGTACCGGAAAGGACCTTGTTTTTTCCAAAACGTTTTAAAATCCTTAACATTGGGCAATATTTTTCTTACACACGCCGTGGTCATTTATGCTTATCCATAATCTTCAATATTCAAGCCTTAATTTATAGGCGGTTATAGATCAATACAGAACAGGACTCAAGGACAATCCGCACGTTTTGATTACCCTTGCCCCAACAGCTGAACCGGTCGGGCCTTCATGACCTGCCAGGCCGCCCCAAGGCCGGTGGCCATACAGGTCACCGTTGAGAGACACAGAATCAGGAAAAGGGTTCTGCCGTCCAGCTGCCACAGGTTGTCAAAAAAATACCAGGAGATCCCAAAGGAGACCGCGACACTCAGACACACCGCCGTAATTCCTGCCGAGAACCCGATAAACCCGGACTCCAGCAGGGTAATGAGCCCCAGGGTTTTGAAATCCGTACCCAGGACCTTGAGCAGGTTGATCTGGTTCCGGTTTTTAAAAGCCTCATGCCGGGAAATAGAAAATATGGACAAAAGCCCGGCAGCAATGGCGAGCCAAGCCATAAATTTCACCGACAGGGACAGGCGGTCGGTCACACCCAGAATGGTCTGGGCCGTCTGGGTCACATCAATAACGGAAATATTAGAAAACCGGTCCACGATTTTATTTTTCAGTTCATGGCGGCGGGACTGGGCCAGGTTGGAAATGCCGGCCACATAGGTTTTGGGGGCATCGTTGAGAACCCCATCCTGGAACAGCATAAAAAAATTGGGCTGGAAGCTGGTCCATTTTACCTGACGCAGGTTGACCACTTTCCCGGTCAGAGAAATCCCCTGGATATCCACTTCCAACGCGTCACCGATCTTCATTTGATGGCGCTCGGCAAAGGAATGTTCCAAAGAAATTTCAAAAGGTGTGTTGCTGCCAAATTCCCAGGGGGTTTTGGACATGGGCGCTCCCTGGACCACCTTTTCGGACGCATCAAGGGTGTTGCGAAAGGAAAAAATAAACTCCAGCCGCCGGCCCCGGGCCCTTTTTCCGGATTTATCCTGCCTCCCGTAAAAAGGCCGGCCGTTCACGGTCTTGATTCGTCCCCGGACCATGGGAGAAATCCGGGTCAGGTCCCCCTCCTGCGCGTCCATGAACCGGATCAGGGGATTTTTTTGCTCTTCCTGGATATCGGCCAGGAACAACACCGGGATTTTCAATCCTTTTGGCCGGATAATCTCGGTTTCCAGGCCTTTGCGGACCTGGGGGACAAGGGCAATCAGGAACACGCCCATGGCAATAGTGACAAAACAGGACAGGGACGACCACTTGTTGCGGAACAGGTTCCGAAAAGCGATCTTCACCGGGATCTGCTTTGAAGCGGCCGGAAAACGGCATCCCCAAAACACCAGACCGCCGATCAGGGAAAACACGCCCAAAGCCAGGATAAACCCGCCGGCAAACAGGGCGCCTTCGACCATGGTCCCGGACACCGTCACAGACATCAGAAAAAGCGCTGCGATGACCGGCACAAATGACAATGCCTGCCACAGGGTTTTACGCGTTGAGACCCGGGCCGTCGCGGAATGCCCCTGGAGCAGGGTCAGGGGCCGGATACTAAAAATCGAGGCAAACAGGGGCAGACAAAACACCAGGCTGCCGGCGACGCCCACAACCAGGGCAACGGCCAGGGTTTCAAAGGACATCCCCAGGTTCAAGTGAACCGGAATCAGGTCCTTGAAAATCACGGGAAAAACAGGCATAAGCACCATGGAGACGATCACCGCCAGGATGGCTGAAAGTGTGCCCAGAAACATGAGCTGACAACTCACATAAAAATAAACGTGTTTCCGGGCCGCCCCCACAGCCATCAAAATGGCCATTTCCTTTGATTTCAAGGTTAAAAATCCCCTGAAAAGATACGCCGCCGCCATGCCGGCCAGGAACAGGGCAATGATACTGACCAAGCCCATGTACCTGGTAAAATACCGACTCAGACGCCCCAATCGCTGGTTAACGTCCCGGGCGTCATAGACATTAAGCCGGGGCTGGTTCCGGGCCGGATCATAAAAGTGCTGTTTAATGTCGCGGATTTTTCCTTCCAGATTTACGCCGGGTTCGAATCGGTAGTAATACAGATACCGGACCCGGCTGCCAAACCGGATCAACCCGGTCCCGGCCAACTGGTCCAGGCCCATATAAACCTTGGGGGCCAGTTCAAACCCGCTCAGGTTTTTGTCTGGATCATCCTTGAAAAAATCCCGGATCAGGAAGTCTTTTTCTCCCAGCTTTACCGGTTTTCCACGGTCGGAATCGGTCTTAATCCCAAGGGCGCGGGCCGTATCCCGGGTCATAAACAACCCGGGGTTGTCCAGGATATCTTTTGAATCGGTCTCTCCTTCAAATGTAAAGCTGCCGTACAGGGGATAGGCCCCGTCCATGGCCATAACCCTGACCAGCTTGGACCGGTCATGCCCCCGGGCCATGGAAAAAAACGTGATCAGCCGTGCCTTGTCCCGGTAACCGGCCAGTATCCGATCGGCCTGCTGCATTTCCTGCTGCGTCAGGGAATTATAGGAACTCAACACCAGGTCGGCAGTGAGAATTTCTTTAAGGTTATCATCCATGTGGCGGTCCAGGGACTCCCGGAAAGACTGGATGGCGATAAACCCGGCCAGTCCCAGGGCCAGGTTCAGGATAAAAAACAGGGAAAACCCCTTGTGAGTGATCAATTCCTTGAACGCCGTCCGTATCCAAAACATCAGGACAACACCCCCCGTTCAAGGGTGAACGTACTGCGGCACCGGTCGGCCAGGGAAGAATTGTGGGTCACCAGGATCAGGCTTTTATGTTCGGTTTCCACCAGATTAAACAGCAGATCAGCCACTATTTCGCCGGTGGCCGTATCCAGGTTACCCGTGGGTTCGTCGGCCAGGATCAGGGAGGGTTTGATGATCAAGGCACGGGCAATGGCCACCCGCTGGCATTCTCCGCCGGACAAGGCACCGGGCAGGTGGTGCCGCCGATGGGAGAGACCTACCATTTCCAGCATGGCATGGGTTTGTTTTTCAATGTCCGGGGCCTTAAGAATTTCCAGAGGCAGGCTGATGTTCTCCTGTGCCGTCAAATGGGGCATAAGGTGAAACTGCTGGAAAATAATCCCGATTTTCTCTGCCCGGAACCGGGCCAACCGGTCTTCATTCATGGTGGACAGGTTTTCTGCGTCCAGAATGATATCGCCGCTGTCCGGGCGGTCCAGACCGGCAATCAGGGACAAAAGGGTGGTCTTGCCCGAGCCGGATTGACCGATGACGGCATGGGTTTGGCCAGGCCTGACCTGGAGGTTCACATCATTCAGGACCTGGATCATACCGGTTCCCGGAGAATAAAAAGACTTGCAAAGATGATTAATTTCCAACCCCATCACGGCTCCTGAATCTGTTTTAAAATAAAAGGAAATACGGTTTTTGCAATTTGTTGATGCCCTTCCCGGTTGGGATGAATCCCGTCGGGCTGGTTCATGTCCGACCTGCCCCCTACCCCTTCCAGAAGAAAAGGAATCAAAACAATTTCATGGTCTTCGGCCAGTGTGGTAAATACCTGTTTAAACGCATCGGCATATTCCGGCCCGTAATTGGGGGGAATCTGCATACCGCCCAGGATGACATTCATGTTGTTGTTTTTTGCAAATGAAATGGCCTTGCCCAGGTTGTCTGCCATATTTTCCACGGACAGGCCCCTTAACCCGTCATTGGCCCCCAGGGCCAGAACCAGAATATCAGGAGAGGCTTTTTGAAACCACTTGAGCCGGGAAAGGGCACTGGCCGTGGTCGAACCGCTGATGCTCCCGTTGATGATCTCAACATGATGAATCCCGAGCGATTCAAGCGTCTGTCCCAACAGGGCCGGATAAGCATCTTCCTTGGCGACCCCGTATCCGGCGGTAATGGAATCCCCCAGGAACAAAATTTTTATTTTTGGAATTCCCCATGCTGCCGGAAAAAGACCCGGCAGCAAGCCACCCCAAACCACTAAAACCAGCAGGACTGTTGCATATCGTTTCTTCATACTCATTTTCTCCGGTAAAACGAATAATATATAAAAGTAAAACACACAGGGCACAGCGTCCACAAAGAAAATATATTTTATTCTCGCACAAAGACACAAGGGTCACAAAGTAGAATAAAAATCTTTGTGTCTTAGTGTCTTTGTGCGAGAATAAATTCAGACTTGCGGGTGCTTATTCTTTAACCATTGAAATTTTTCCGGCATCGGTGTAGAAAACTGATCAATTAAAATTTGAAAACAAACGAGGAGCCAAATGCCGGAAACCAATGAATTTCTTGAAGATGTTCAAGAGGATTTAAAACAGATCGTCCAGCCCTTTCAGCGGGATCTGAACCAGAAACAAAAAAAAGCCGATTTGATCAAACAATGCATCCGGTGTGCAGAGAAGGATGACTTTCTCCAACTGGATGAACTGCTCAAAAGCAAACTCGCCAGGGATATATGCGAGGACGAGGCCCTTGAAAGCTGTGCTCCGATATTTGAAACCCTGGGGGCCTATGCCGATGAAAAAGTGGCACAGTACCGCATGGATCTCATCGAAGACTTGACCCAAAAATGCGAAGAGGCCGGTCTTGAAATGGAGATGGATTTTCCCAGGTTCTCGGTTTTAAAGGGCATCTCCGGGGAGATTGATTTCGCCGGCCGTTCCACAAAGATCAACAAAAAGGTGCTCAAATCCATTGATCCCCGGCGGATCATGGCCATGGTGGTCCGGCTGAAGAAGCAATTGTACGATAAGCCCTATGATCCCCAGGAATTTATTGACGGTCTGTGCACGGTCTACCTGGAAATTCTTGAAAAAGATGATCTGCCCGCCGGCCGCCCCGTTCCCATGCAGCAATTTTACCTGGCTTATGTGATCTCCCTGCAGTCCAAAACGTTTTTCCAAAACATGGACAAAGGAAAATTCAAAGGCTATAGCCTGGACCAATTTTCCGTGGACCTGTGGCGGTACTACCAGGCAGGCATCGGCGGCTCGTCACAAGGGTACGAACTTCAACTCACTCCGGGGCGGAACAAGGCCCTGTGGCTCCTGGACACCCAGGGGGAACTGCGCCAGATCACTGCCATCTCTTTCCATACATCTTAAGGAATCTTGGTCATGATATCATTGGATGCCCTCAAAGAACTGAAACCCTTCCAGGCCAGATCCATCATTGAAGAGCTGCGCAAGGGCAGTGTGCCTGTGGAATATGTGCCGGTATTTACCGTGGGTAGGCAAAAATGGCTCTCATATATCGAAGACGACCTGGAAAACTACATTGCTGAAGGCGGCGCCAAGGTACGGTTCATCAGCGGGGATTACGGAGACGGTAAAACCCATTTCATGTCCGTAGTCCGGCACCTGGCCATGGAAAAAGGATTTGCCGTCTCCTTTGTGGTCCTGACCCGGGATGTACCCATCCACAAATTTGAAACCGTTTACCAGTCCATTGTCCGGCAGCTTCAGGGCAATTTTGACGGCGTGGGCATCCGGAATCTGCTGACCGCCTGGCTGGACGCCCTGTCACCGGAATTCCAAGGCGCCAAAGCAAAAGCCGCCATAGAAAAATGTACGGCACTGGCCGAAGAATTCAGGGATATCCCGGACATGGATATCAACTTTGCCAATGCATTGGCCGCCCTGGTGAACAACCGGTTTGCCCCCATGGCAGAGGGGGAGGATGAGGAAAGCCGCAAGGCGGACCGTGAAATTCTCATGCACTGGTTTGACGGCGGCAAGGTCACCAAACGGGAACTCAAGCCCTTCCAGGTATACGAATACCTGACCAAGGCCAATGCCCGGCAGCTGATGAATTCCCTGATCCTGTTTTTGCGTCGGTTTGGGCACCAGGGCTTAATCCTGCTCATGGACGAAATGGAGACGGTGGTGGCCATGAGTGCCTCGGTGCGCAATGCGGCTTACGAAAATGTCCGTCTCTTCATCGACAACAGCGAGACCGCCCAATACCTTCATATTTTCTTTTCCATCATCCCGGACGTGCTGGTATCGGAAAAAGGATTTAAATCCTACGATGCCCTGTGGAGCCGGGTGCGGTCCATCGGGACATCAATGGGCGATGCCAAACGCCTCAACTACCGGGGCGTCCTTGTGGATATCCATCAGACGCCGCTTCAAACCGAAGAGCTGGTGGATCTGGGCCGGTGCCTGCTGTCCCTGCACGGCGTCGCCTACCGCTGGTCCCCGGAAGAGATGGTTACGGACAAGGTCATACAGGATATCTGCGACAACCAGAAAAGAATGGGTGTCATCAGTGAAGTGCGGCTTTTCATCAAGCAACTCATCGGTGTTCTGGACTTGGCTGAACAGGGCCAGTCCCCGGAGGATATGGACATGGCCCGGCAGATGGTCGAGACTCGGAAAGAGATGGAAGAAGAGAAAATGAAACAAATGGAGCCCTCCTGGGACGATTAAATCGGGAGGCATAAACCGGAATTAACACCATGGATGAAAAGGCATTTAACGAACAGATCAACGGCGCCAAAAATTTCCATCTCCGCAGGGCGGTGGAGCGCCTCAGAGAGGGTCTATTCGATCCCCTGGGGGTCCAATGGCTCACCTCGGGGGAAGAAAAGCTCAACCAACTCTTTGACCAGGGAGCCACAGCCCTGGACAAGGGAACGTCTCACCACCTCTGTGTCTGCGGCGCATACGGCCAGGGCAAATCCCACAGCCTCACCTATTTGAAGCAGCGGGCCCTGGAAAATAATTTTGTGGTCAGCTATATCAACCTGGACCCACGACAGATTCCCTTCCACGACTTTAAAGCGGTCTACCGGGCCCTGATGGGGGCCATGGTTTTTCCCAATGAGGAAACCAACCTGGTAAACGTATGGAAGGAATCAGCCGCCCAATGGCTGGCCCGGCCGGAAAACAAGGATAAAGCCATCGGCGATTTCATCCCCGAAGACATGCCCCACCGATTCCGGGCCATCCTGGCGGCCATGGCCCACAAAAACATGGAGATTCCGGCCAACAAACGGAACCTGAAAAAACATGCTCGGTTTCAGCCCAGATCCTTTGCCTGGACCCTGAAAAATGCCCTCATGGGAAAAGAGATCCCGGCCCATAAGCTTGCTGCGGCCTTCCATTACCGGGAAGTGCCGTTTTATAAGGACCACTCCCTGGTCTGCCGGGAACCAAAGGAATATCTGGCCATGGTAAAGGGGTTGGCCCGGTTGTTCAAAGAGATGGGATACGGGGGATGGGTCCTGCTTTTTGATGAAGGGGAATCCATCGGCCAGACCCGTATCACCAGCCGCAGCAAAAGCTATGATCTCCTCCATGAAATCTTCTGCCCGGAACGTCCGACACAGGGATTTTACCCGGTATTTGCCTTTACCCATGATTTTTTCACCCTGGTTGAAACCGAGCCCTGGGACCGGACCCGCAGGCCCGGCGGACGGCAGAAAACAGACCAGCCGACCGAAGAGGTTCCCTGCTTTGCCCGCAATTATCACAAAGCCTGGAAAAATATCAATATCCATTCTCTCCAGGACCTGTCACCCGGTGAATGGGAGACACTCTCGGGCAAGCTGAAACTCCTCCATGGCCGGGCCTACGGGTGGGAACCGAAAACCCCTGAACTGGCCAGGGAAATGAGGCAGGTCCTCTCCCAGAACAAAGGGGCCGAATCCAGGATGAAATTGAGACTCCTGGTCAACCAGCTGGATCTGGAACAGCAGAAAATATCCTGCTGATTCCCAGTGAAAACCCTCCGCCTTCGCTCGTGCGTATCATTTTGGCAGCAGCGTTTGTTAACGTAAACAGAGTAATAATTCATCATGTTAAATCATAAAAAATTTGATGGTTGTAAAGTCTCCATTAAATTCATGGCTTCCGTTTAGTCTCAATGCTCACAAAATTATGTCAACCACGTTAACGAACATAGCGTTTAGACACGAGCACGGTCCAAGAATCACCCATGATCCAAAGCACAGATCCCCTTTTAAGGCTCCCCAACACCTTCCGCCCCTTTTACGGGGCCTTCGCCGGTCTACGGCCGATCCAGATCGAGGCCATCGCCCCTATCCTTGAGGGCCGGGACCTCATCGTCCAGGCAGCCACCGGATCGGGCAAAAGCGAGGCAGTACTGGCCCCGGCCCTGGAGCGGGTCATCACCTTGGGTCGGGCCCACGGCATCCTATACATCATTCCCACCCGGGCCCTGGCCAAGGACCTCATGCGCCGGTTTGAGCCCATCATCACCGAGCGGCTTAACCTGATCCTGGCCATCCGGACCGGGGACATCAAAAAGGGGGGAACCAAACGGCCGGACATCATGTTCACCACCCCGGAATCCCTGGATGTGATGCTGGGCAGCGGCAATACCAACCTTAAAGCCTTTTTGACCCGGGTGGGCACCGTGATTGTCGACGAAGTCCATCCGCTGGTCCACCAGTACCGGGGCCGACACCTGGTCTATCTGTTCACCCGCCTGGAACGGAAAACCCACGCGCCCATACAGAAAATCGCCATGTCCGCCACCATTGCCGGTATCCCCGAGGTCATGGATTTCCTTAATTTCAGACCCGGCGGCACCGCCATCTCGGCCGGTGCGGACCAGCAGGACCGACAGATTCAGGCCCGGCTTCTTCATCTGAAAAAAGAAGATACCGAGCTGCCCGCCCTGCTCAATGATCTATATCGGGAATGGGCGTATCGGAAAATTCTCGTTTTCTGCAACAGCCGGTCGGCCTGCGACCGGCTTTCCGGCATTGTCCGGCGCAACGGGGTGTTCAGGGAAGTCACCGAGTTGCACTACTCCAACCTCAAGGCAAAGGAAAGGAAAAAAGCGGAAGACCGGTTCCGGAAAAATCCCCATGCCCTGTGCATTGCCACCTCCACCCTGGAACTGGGCATTGATGTGGGAGATGTGGATGCGGTACTCCTTTACCAGCCCCCGGGCTCGGTGTCGGCCTTTCTCCAGCGCATCGGCCGATCCAACCGCCGGGGGCAATCCATCAATTTCTGGGGCATCACCGCCGGGGAATCCGCCGGCAACCAGGTGATCCGCTTTCTTGCCCTGCTGGCGCTGGGCCGCCAGGGAAAAATCGAGGCCCCCACCCCCAAAACTCTGCCCAGTGTGTTGAGCCAGCAGGTCATCTCCTGTCTCTACGAAAAAAAGGAAATTTCCCTCAACGCCCTGAAGACCCTGTTTCCGGAGCGCAAAAGCCTGCTGCCGGATATTTTCAAGGCCCTTGAAAAAAAAGGCTGGCTGAGACGGACCAAGCGACCCGGCCTGCTCCGGGGCAGCTGGCAGTACCGGAACCATTTTATGGAATACAAACTCTGGGGAAACTTTCCGGAAAGCGAAAAGGAATACATCCTTGAAGTGAACATGGAATCCATTGCCGATATCCCCCAATCCGTTGTGGACCAGATGGAGGTGGGAGACCGGGTCTATCTTTCGGGCCGGCGCCTCAAAATCCTGAAAATTGAAGCGGGTGATCCCGGTAAAGTTACGGCCCGGCCGGCCATGAAAAAGGATGATAAGGATCTGGTCTGGGTTGGGTTGGGTGCCCATGTCTCCTGGGAAACGGCCCAGGCCATGGGGCGCATCTTGGGCACCGGCACCCTGCCCCAGGACAGCGGCCTCATGACCCGGACCCAAAAATTATTCCACCGGGAACTGTCATATTCTGAAAACCGGGTGACGCTGGCCAACGGCATTGAGGTGGTTCCGGGGACCCGGGCAAGGTTCCACTTCCGTACCTTTCTGGGGTCTGCCGGCAACCTGGTGCTGGAATGGGCCGTCCGGGACCATTTCCAGGATGATGACCTGGATGTGGCCTCCAGCGAAACCGGGGTGGAATGCTCCCGCTGGATTGACTTTCAAAAACTGAACCTGCCTGTTACAGAAAAGGCATTCCACACCTGGGTCTCCGCCCATTTCAGGGTGCTGCGCAGCCTGATTCCCTTGAGTATTTTCTGGCGGACCCTGCCCAGAAAACAGATGGTGGAAGAGGTGGCGGATTTCCTCTTTGATCAACGGGTGGCCGATACCTTTGCCCGGTATCTAAAATTGGGTTCGGATATTGTTTCCGGGGATATGGCCGATCTTTCCGAACCGTTGCCCATGGCCGTCGATGAATCTCCACGCTTTGAGATGGAAGCCGGCGCAGCGCTCCTGTCCCATGAAAAACAGACCGCAAAACCGCCGGAAGATTCACCCTTTTTATTCCCTGGATGGCAATCTCCCTGCCTTGACCCGGAGCGGACCGACGTCCGCTCCCTCACCGCCACCATGGTCAGTGATTATATTTTCCACGGCCAGTGTGACCGCAGGTTTTGCCTGTCCTACCTTGGCCTGGCCCACCCTGTGACAGCGCAGGACGATGTCATGGCCCTTGTCCGGGAACAGGGCGTCCAACATGAACAGGCGGTGCTGGCCGCCCTTGAACAACAGGGGAACCGCCTGGCAATCCCGGAACCGGCAGCAGCCGGCGAGCCCCGGTGGGCCCCTTCCGTTAAGCTGTTGGAAGAAACAATAGCGCAACTGGCCGGCCGTGATACGGAAAAGGTCCGGCCGGTCTGGCTGTCCCAGTGCTATCTCAAGACGGAAGCGCCCATCCATCAATTCCCCCATGTCACAGGTATCGGCATCCCCGATCTTCTGAAACTGTCCCCAGGCAAAGGCGGACAGGCAATTATTGAAGCCGGGGATATCAAACGCAGCCGGACACCAGGATACCACCATAAATGGCAGGTGGCCTTCTATGCCCTGGCACTGGACCAAATTATCGACCGCTGCAAGCTGCCTGCCCGGGTCTCCCCCAAAGGGTTCATCATGACCCCGCCGCCATTGGGCGACGTCCGGGAAACAGAACCGTATCAGATCCATGAATTTGATTTAATCCCTTACATGGCGGCCCTGCCTACCCTCCTGCACCACCTTGGCCGTGTGCTTTCCGGCCTGCCGGTCCATGCAGATTACAGGCTTCAAGGCCTGTGCACTGCCTGTTCGGGATTCCCCGGCTGCTACCACAATGCCCTTGTCCATGACGAAATCCGGTTCCTGCCGAAATTAACCAGAGGCGAACTGGCGGCCCTGCAGCAGATGGGCTGCACCACCCTTGAACAACTCCCTGGTGCCCTTGAACGAGAGACCGGTCGCCTCTCTCCTGGACAGCAGAAAAAATTAATTGAATGGTGTGACGCCTTTTTAACCAGCCGCATCAGCTGTCATGAAAAAAAGACCCACCGGTTCCCGGCCAACCTGTCCAGGCGTATTTTCATCCACCTGGAAAAAAATCCCCTGGACGGCCTGCCCCGGGTCCTGGGGTGGCTGGTCTTGGATACAGACGGCCGGACAATTGTTGAATCAAATGTATGGACCATGGAAACCGAGACAGAGCGGCTGGCAGCCCGACAGACCTTTTTAGAGGAAGTAACGCGGTTGTGGAAAAATAGCATCCATGCCGGCCAGGGTCCCCATATCTTTCATTTTGGCTCCCAGACACCCGCTACAATAAATCAATGGCTTGGGGAGGCACAAAGACCATCCTGGGAATTTCTCGGCCAAACCCAGCCCTCGTCCTGGACGGATATACAAAAGGTCCTGACCGCCCATTTTTACATGCCCGCTCCGGGCACAGCATCCCTGTATACCCTGGGCCGCATTTTTAAATGTCAAACCATCCCTGAACCGCCACCGACCCTGTTTCACCACAACAGCGGATTCACCAGTGATATCGGCCAGGCTGCAACCGAAGCCCAAAAATGCCTTGCACTCATGGCAGAGCTGTACCAGACCGCCGTGTCCCAATTGCAAAGCCAGTGGATCAGGGAATGGCCCTCAAGCAACGATGCAGATAAAAAGGCCGGGGCATATACAACATTTATCCAGGAGGAACAACGCCTGAAAGAGGCAGATATCATGATGCTCCAGGAACAGCCCCTGGAAGAGCGGATGCTGCGATTCAGGTCCATGGGATACCTGAAATTCCACCAGACCCGGCTGGACAGCTTCGGTCGCTTTATCAATATTTTCAGGCCCACGGACCAGACCCGGCCAGCCAAATTCCGCCAGGGGGATTTTCTCAAACTGGTGCCCCATGGCATGGCCGATCTGCAAAACGGCTTTCCCGTAATCATGGTGGAATATGATATGGACGCCGGTGAGATCGGGCTCCTTTCCCGGTCCGGCAAATTAAATCTTAATAAAGCGTTGTTCTACTCCCTTGAAGAAGATATGGATGACTGGAACCGGGGAAAACTACACCACGCCTCCCAGACCTTGTTTTCAGAAGACAGATATTTCCATATCCGGCAACTTCTGGCCGGAACAGCCCAGGGAAGGCAGGCGCCGGCATCGGCAGCCTGGGTGGAAAAATGGCTGACCCGGGACAACCACGGCCTCAACCCCTCCCAGCAGCAGGCCCTAAGACTCCCATTCCAATACCGCACTGCCATGATCCAGGGCCCGCCCGGCACGGGGAAAACCCATCTGCTGGGATGGATCATCATCGCCCTGATCCTTGAAGCCCATGAAGCCGGAAAGCCCCTGCGCATAGGCATCAGCGCCCTGACCCACCAGGCCATTGACACGGTATTGGAAAAAGTGGTCCGACTGGTCAACCAATATCTGCCGGGTGATTTTCCGGGCCAATGCGTGAAATGGGGGGAGGACAACTTTTTGGTATCCGAAACATCCAATCCCGACCATGCCGCCATGACGGTGGAATATACAAAGGACGCCCGGGATCTGCCAACCCGGTCTTGGTTGATTTTAGGCGCCACCGGATACGGATTTTATTCCCTGTTCAACAGCAAGGACGAAGGCTTCCCCCTGGCCCTGGACTGGATGATTTTTGACGAAGCCTCCCAGGTCCCGGTGCCCCAGGCCCTGCTCAGTCTCATCTACGGCAAAGGAAATTTCCTTTTCCTGGGCGATGTCCATCAGCTTCCCCCCATTATCATGGGTAATTATGATCCCCATGCCCCTGATAACAATAAAGATGACAATGAAAACGAAATACGCTTGAACAGCTCCATTCTCTCCAATATCCGGAGCCTGTATCCTGAAGACTGCCAGGTCACCCTGGACACCACCTACCGGATGAACAAAGAAATCTGCGCATTCCCATCCAAAACCTGGTACCACAGCCGGCTTTACCCGGACCCGTCAGTGCAAAATGCACGGCTTTGCCTGAACGACCCGGGCGAAACATACAATCCAACTGAGGACGAACCGATACTCAGCGATATCCTGAATCCCGAACAGCCTGTGACCTTGGTATTGACGGATCACCAGGGATGCGGCCAGCAATCGGATGTGGAGGCGGATCTCATGGCCGCCCTGGCCGGGCGCCTGATCCTGGGCCACGGTCTGTCCCCGGACCGGATGGCCATCATCACCCCCCATCGAGCCCAGAACAACGCCATCATCCAGCGGCTGGGGAAAATCATGGCAGATCATCACCCCCCTACCCGCCTCCCCCTTGTGGATACCGTGGAACGAATCCAGGGTGCCGAGCGGGACATCATCCTCTTCGGTCTCACCGCTTCGGACCCGGATCACCTGACCAGCGAATTTTTAAACAGCCCCAACCGCCTCAATGTGGCCATGACCCGGGCCAGGAAAAAACTGGTCATCATGGGCAGCCAGGCTTTTTTCTCGGTCATTCCCGATTCAGACGCCCTGCTGGCCAGACACTGCTGCTTCAAACAGCTGCTGACCCATTGCCGGACCCAAAATGCGGTATTTCATTTTTCCAAACAGATATCCCCCGAATAAAGGGGCATCTGAGCGATATCCCAACGCTTTTTTGTCAAATGGATACATCCGATTCCTGAAATGTGGAAATCCCCTATTGTTCAACAATTCCGTTCAGTTTATACTTAGTAAGATTTATCATTCCTAATCAAGGAGAACTTCAACATGAAAACTTTATTCGATCCAATTTCAATAGGAAGCTATAATTTAAAAAATAGAATTGTATTGGCACCCATGACCCGGGGACGTGCCGGGTCCGAACGCATACCCAATGACTTGATGGCCGACTATTATTTTCAGCGTTCATCGGCCGGGTTACTGATTACGGAGGCCACAGTAATTTCAAAGCAAGGCATCGGGTGGATTGATTCCCCTGGAATATACACCAGTCAAATGATAGAGGGATGGCAGAAAGTCACCCGGAAATTAAACCCCACAGGGACCCCGATTTTTTTACAACTCTGGCACTGCGGCAGAGCGTCTCACAGCGATTTCCACAATGGAGAGGCTCCGGTTTCGGCTTCAGCTGTCCGGCTGGAAGGCGACGGCATCCACACGCCTTTAGGAAAAAAAGAGTATGAAATACCCCGTGCCCTGACCATTGATGAAATTAAAGCCACTGTGGATGATTACCGGAAAGCAGCCGTGAATGCAAAAGAAGCCGGTTTTTCAGGCGTAGAGGTGCATGCGGCCAACGGGTACCTGATCAATCAGTTCCTTGATTCAAAAACCAATCTCAGGGACGATGAGTATGGTGGCAGCCTGGAAAATAAATTCCGGTTTTTAAAAGAAGTGCTGGATACTACTTTAGACATATGGCCTCCGGAACAGGTGGGTGTTCGGATATCCCCCAATGGTGTTTTTAACGATATGGGCAGCAGTGATTTTAGACAGACCTTCCTGTATGTCGCAAAAGAACTGAATAAATTGAACCTGGGTTATCTGCACATCATGGATGGCCTTGCTTTTGGCTTCCATGAAAAGGGCGATCCCATGACCTTGTCCGAGTTCCGGAAGATATACAACGGTGTCATTATGGGCAATTGCGGATACACAAAAGAATCGGCTGAAGAACGAATCGCACGTGGAGATGCGGACCTGGCAGCCTTTGGCAGACCCTATATTACCAATCCGGATTTGCCGGAACGGTTTAAAAACGGCTGGCCGCTGAATCCCTCAGAAGATATGTCCTTATGGTACACCCCGGGACCTGAAGGGTACACGGATTATCAGCCTTATAAAGAGTGATAGTAGTTTTTCAATTTTTCAGGGCTGACCCCGGTATAGAACAGTAGTTGGAGTATCCAGTTGCGGATGGTTGTGTATATCATGCCTTCTTTTTTCCAGCGCCGGGCCGAGGTGACCACCGGATTGGAAATAAACCGAATCCGATGTCCCCTTTGTCTGATTCTAAGCATGATGTCCACATCTTCCATCAGCGCAATCGGTTTATATCCCCCCAATCTTTGGAAACAGTCCGCCTTAATGAATATGGCCTGGTCCCCAAAGGGAATACGGGTGATCCGGGAACGAAGGCTTGCGGTTTTTTCGATGAGTCGAAAACCCGGATGCGGTGCGTCAATGACCAGATCAAAAGCACCGGCAACAATATCCTTGTCCCGGCAAACATCCAGAATCTTATTAAACGCATTGGCAGGCAGAATGGTATCTGCATGAAGAAACAACAGCACATCTGCGGTTGCGGCCCGGGCGCCATTGTTCATCTGCACGCCCCGGCCCGCCGGAGATGCTTTTTTTATAATATCCGGATCATTGATGACCTTCAGGGTGCTTTTTCCCGGATCACCGTCCACCACAATGATTTCCGTCAAAGAAATCATTCCCGATGCCGATGCTGATGATTTTATGCGGTCAATGGTCAGGTTTATGCCATTGCTCTCGCAATAGACCGGTATGATGACGGATATCAGGGGACTCAAGGCATACGGGCTCCCGGGCTTGATTTAAAAATAATATCACCGTAAAAGGCCGTTGCGGCCTCACCTGTATTGTCCGAGTCCGTCATGATTGCCACCCCGGAAGTCATGGGAGGCGCGTGGCCGAAACTGTCCACATAATCCTGATAAATATTGCGTTCCTCGGTCACCCAGGTACCGACCTTGTTTACACCACTCTGGACAGCAATCATCATCACACGTTTGGTATAGGGATTGGATATCCGGGTTCCAATAGGTGCGTGGTTGGCCCAAATATAGGTCACGGAACTTGACGGCGGATATTGGCCATATATCAAACGGATGGTCCCAAATTTGGCTTTTTCCCAGACCCCCACCTTACCGGGGTCATATTCAAAAGCCACATAAATCCGTGCCGGATAATCATCCCCACTTTTGCTGGTAACATCGCCTTTTTTATATATGCCGGTAACTTTCCATTGCCATTGGATCACAGGATATTTTTTTAAATCAATGCGGATTTTGCGGATAAGGCCGGAAGCGGATGCGTGGCTCTGAGCTTTGATAACGGTTCGGCCCTGATCCTTGACCGCCTCATATATTGTGTGGGCCGTTATTTTTTTAAATGTTAACGCCTCCCAGTACTGCGGCAGTGTTTTATCCACATCCGCCCGGGAAAAGTCCGCCACGGTCAATACCTGCCCAGCGTGGAGAACGCCTGCAAAGCTTAAAACCATGATGATACCGGCCATAATCCGATTTTGCTTTTGCCTGCTTAACATATCAGTCCTTTTTTCTGTAGATAACGGGTGGTGTGCATGGCAGGACCGCTTGCCGGATCAAGGCCCAGGGCCTGCAAATCCTCTTTGGTGTCGATATCCCGCCAAACCGGCAAGCAAAAGGGTGAAACAGCATGGTCCTGGAAATTATTCAGGGTCAAGTCAAATACGCGGTTGGTTCCCCAGGGAATATTATTAAAAATCCGGGGAACAAAACCATTGGCCGTGAATCCAATTAGATAATACCCGCCGTCCGGACTTGGGCCGATGACCGCATCTGTGCTGTTCAATGCGTTAAAGGCGGTATCAATGATGCCAGACGGCAGGTCGGGTAAATCAGACCCAATCAGAACAGCCCGCTCATACCCGGCGGCAAACGTCTTTGTAAGAGCATTTTTCATTTTATCGCCCAATGTGGTGCCGGTCTGGGGGAAAAGATCCAAATCGTTCCCCAGCCATGACCGGATGCGCCGGCAGCTTTTTTCAGGATGAAAGTAAACCTTTAACGCCCAGGGTGTTGATCGAACCATATCCAGAACATCCATCACAAAACATTGATACAGCGCCAGAGCGGCTTTTTCCCCCACGCCCTTTGCCAATCGCGTCTTGACCCGGCCTTTTTCCGGGGATTTGATAAAGGTAATAACCGCATTATGTTTAGTCATTTCTATACGTTAAGAGCCTATTTAAAACCATTATTTACGTCGCCAAGCCAGATATCGTTCAACAAATCCCAGAACGGTTTCAGGCATCCTAGCTCTTTTCCAGGCCCCGGCGGCAGACCGGCCGGACTCTGCCAGGGTCGGATAAATATGGATGGTGCCAAGAATTTTATTCAATCCGATATTGTATTTCATGGCCAGAATAAATTCATGGATCAAATCACCGGCATGGGCACCCACAATAGTCACCCCCAGAATCCTGTCTTTTTTGGGGACGGTCAAAACCTTTACAAATCCGTGGGCTTCGGAATCGGCAATGGCCCGGTCCAGGTCGTCAATGTTATAGCGGGTAACCTCGTACGGGATATTGGCGGCAAGGCAATCGGTTTCGTTCATCCCCACCCGGGCCACTTCGGGATCGGTAAAGGTGGACCAGGGAATCACCCGGTAGTCGGCCTTGAATTTTTTAAAGCCGCCGAACAAGGCGTTTACACAAGCATACCAGGCCTGATGGGAGGCCACATGGGTGAATTGATAAGGACCTGCCACATCACCGGCAGCATACATATTGGGAATGGTGGTCTGCAGCCATTTATTGGTTTTAATGGTGCCGTTAGGGTTCAGTGCCACCCCCAGTTTTTTCAGGCCAAAGCCCCTGGTATTGGCCACGCGGCCCACGGCAAGCAGGATGGCGTCAAACTCAACAGCCACGTCCTGTTGATCTGAATTTCGGGTGCAGATCAGGGTTTTGTGGTCCCCGTCCACCCGTATTTCCTTTGTCTTATGCCCGGTGAGGACTTGGATGCCCTCTTTGGTGAAAACCTCTTTGATAAAATCCGCCACATCCTCATCCTCCCGGCCCATGATCCGGGGCGCCCGGCCCACCTGGGTAACCTGGGCGCCAAGACGGGCAAAGGCCTGGCTGAGTTCACACCCGATGGGGCCGCCGCCCACCACCACCAGACGCCGGGGCAGTTGCCGCAAGGACCAGACCGTGTCGGAGGTCAGGTATGCCACCTGGTCCAGACCGGGGATGGGAGGAATTCTGGGTCCGGCTCCCGTGGCCACAACGATGCTGCGGGTCGTTATGATTTTACCCTTTACTTCAATTTCATAGGGGGAGAGAATTTGGGCCTCTCCTGAAATGCAGTCAACCCCCAGTTTGGTATAGCGCTCCACCGAATCATTGGGCGCTATTTTTTTTACGATGTTTTCCACCCGCTCCATCACGTCACTAAATTGAAAGTCTACCCGGGTACGTTCAAAACCAAATTCCTTTGCCCGTTTGGCATAGGAAAGCATTTTTGCACTGCGGATTAATGATTTGCTGGGCACACACCCGGTGTTCAGGCAGTCTCCCCCCATCTTGTCCTTTTCAATCAATGCCACACCGGCTTTCACGGCGGCGGCGATATACGAGGTCACAAGACCTGCGGAACCGGCACCAATGACCACCAGGTTATAGTCAAATCGAGAGGGTTTACGAAATTTTGCCATGACCCGCCGGTTTTTTAAAAAGTTGGTAAACGCCCTTGCGATCCAGGGGAAAACGCCCAAAAGAGCAAAGGAGGCGATCAAAGCGGGGGAAAGAATTCCGGACGGGGTGTTGACCTGGGCCAACTGGGTACCGGCATTGATGTAGGCAAGGGTTCCGGGCAGCATACCCACCTGGCTGACAATATAAAACATACCCGCCTTAATGGGGGTAAGCCCCATGACCGCATTGATGACGAAAAAGGGAAACACCGGCACCAGGCGCAAGGTAAAAAGATAAAATGGCCCGTCATTTTCAATACCTTCATTAATTTTCCGCAACCGGTCGGCAAATCGGTCCTGGATATAGTCCTTCAATAGAAATCGCGCCGCAAGAAATGCCAGGGTGGCCCCGATGGTACTGGCAAAGGAGACAATAACCGTGCCGGCGGTCAGGCCGAACAAGGCGCCGCCTGCCAGGGTCATCACGGCTGCGCCCGGAAGTGACAGCCCTGTTATAATGATATATGACGCAGCATAAATAAAAATTGTCAGAAAGGTGTTTGCGGCATAAAATTTTTCCAGGGAAGCTTGGTGGGCTTTAAGGTTCTCAAAAGAAACCTGATGGTGAAGATCGAATGCGAAAAACAGAATAAAACCCAGGATAAATATCCCGAGGATGAGTAGTTTAATGACTCTGTTATTCATAAAAATCCTTTTCCCCGAAAAAATCTTGGGGCTTGATTCTATTGTCGGCCATTTTTCGTAGGGGCAATCCCCCTGTGGTTGCCCTCATTAGGGCAGGCCTGGGGGCCTGCCCCTACAGCGGCCGACGTTAGACCCAATCCCAAATCTTGGGATGTTAGAAGCAAGTTATCCCCCCAAGCAAATTAAATACCGGGCTGCATTTGAGCCATTGTTTGTAAATTTTTTTGTTGAAACGATAGCATTTAGGCTCTAAGCTGTAAATGTTGTTTTGCAGTTGTGATACTTTTGTGATTTTTTTTCAAACGTTCTGTGATTTCAGGAGCCCATCTTTCAGTTCAGGAAAGATTTTAACTGAGACATGAAAGGAGACCGATGATGAATCCCAAACGTATCGTAAAAATTTTTGTCAGTGTACTGATCATTTTGGGCATAGTGGCAGGCGTTTTCGCCTATGCTGATAATAAAATGGATTCAAAGAATATGTCCACAGACATGGCCCAGGAAAACATTATGGAAGACGGGCTGGAAGTAGCGACGTTTGCAGGTGGCTGTTTCTGGTGCACGGAGTCTGACTTTGAGAAGGTGGAGGGCGTTAAAGAAGCCGTGTCCGGATACACCGGCGGCCATACCCGTCATCCATCCTATTCGGAAGTCTCAGGCGGCACCACCGGTCATACCGAAGCAGTCCAGGTTTATTATGATCCCGGAATGGTTTCTTACGAGTATTTACTGGATGTATTCTGGCGCCATATCAACCCCACGGACCCGGGCGGACAGTTCGTGGACAGGGGTAACCAGTACCGGTCGGAAATTTTCTACCACAACGACACCCAGAAACGCCTGGCCCAGGCGTCCAAAAAGAAACTGGAAAAATCAATGGTCTTTGACAAGCCCATTGTGACCCCCATCACCCGGCTCGTTGAATTTTATCCGGCTGAAGAATATCACCAGGACTATTACAAGCACAATCCCAAACGTTACACGTATTACCGGTGGAGATCCGGCCGGGACCAGTTTATTGAAAAGACCTGGGAGAACCATCCCCCCATGGAAAAAAAAATGGGCAATAGTTCCGACGCAATGAACGGCGGCGACATGGCCCCGGAAAAGGAGGTGGACATGATGAAAAAAGAAGACGCCATGAATGATATGGGCGAAACCATGAAAAAAACAACCTGGAAACGACCCCATGACAATGAGATCCGGTCAAAGCTGACTCCGCTTCAGTACAAAGTCACCCAGAAAGATGGAACCGAGCCGCCTTTCCAGAATGAATACTGGGATAATAAAGCGCAGGGCATCTATGTTGATGTCGTGTCCGGTGAGCCCTTGTTCAGCTCTAATGACAAATTCAAATCCGGTACGGGATGGCCCAGTTTCACCCGCCCTCTGGAACCGGACAACGTTATTGAGAAAAAGGATGTAAGCCTGTTCATGGTCCGAACGGAAGTGCGCAGCCGGCATGCCGACTCCCACCTGGGCCATGTATTTGACGACGGACCTGCTCCCACGGGACTGCGGTACTGCATCAATTCCGCTGCCCTCAGGTTTATCCCCAAGGAAAACCTTGAGGCTGAAGGATATGGGCAGTATGCCTCTCTATTCTAGTGTTTGAACAAAAAATTCGGGGGCGGATATGGAATCCGCCCCTACAATTTGGACCAAACGATGATCAAGGCCCAAATGTTTCTGCGCCTTATATCTGGCAACTTTTTGTCCAAACACGGATTTCCGTTCAAAAATCTTTATATACAAAATGGGGGCGTTGTGACCATTCAACAGATTCTTGTGGTGGAAGACAACCTGGATATGGCCAATCTTGTGGCGCTGCACTTTGGCAACGAGGGGTGGCAGGTGGACATTGCGGCCGACGGTCCTGCAGGGTTGCGCAAAGCCGGGACAGGTCGCTACCATCTGATCATCCTGGATATCATGCTGCCTGAAATGGATGGCCTGGAAGTGCTCAAATCCCTTAAGAGACAAAAGGTGCTCACCCCCGTCATCCTTTTAACCTCCAGATCATCGGAAATAGACCGGGTCCTGGGCCTGGAGCTTGGGGCGGACGATTATGTCACCAAGCCCTTTTCCATCCGGGAACTTGTCGCCAGGGCCAAGGCCATTTTCAGGCGTATTGATACTGTACGAGAATCCCAAGGCCCTCGGGATATGGCTGACCTTGCCACCGGGGAACTCCGGCTGATTCAGGACAAACGCAAGGTTCTCAAGGGGGGGACACCTGTGGCGCTCACGGCTAAGGAGTACGATCTTTTATTGCATTTTGCCAAACATCCCGGAAAAGTGTTCAGCCGCTCCCAGCTGCTGGATCAGGTATGGGGATACGGCCATGACGGTTACGACCATGTGGTCAACTCCAATATTAACCGCCTCAGGGGCAAGATCGAAACCGACCCGGCCCGGCCCGAATACATCCTGACTGTTTGGGGCGTGGGCTATAAATTCCGGGACGAGGAACAGGATTAACCCCAATGTTTACGTCCCTGTATTCTAAAATCGCCATGGGACTGGCCGCCCTTTTTCTGCTCCTGGGCCTGATTTTTATCGGGGTAACGGTGTTTTCAACGGACATGTATCAGCAGGAGGTAAACCAGAAACTCAACCGGCATCTGGCAGACCAAATTGCCCGGGAATGGCTGCTCATGGACCATGGCAAGATCAATACATCCGCCCTGAAAGAGGTTTTTCACATGCTCATGGTGGTTAACCCGGGTATTGAGATCTATTTGCTGGACCCGTCAGGCAAAATTTTAACCTATTCGGCACCAAAGGACAGTGTCAAGCGCGAAGCCGTATCCCTTACGCCGGTTTTGGAATGGCTTGGCAGCAAAGGAACCGTTCCCCCTGTTTTGGGCGATGATCCCAAACATCCTTCCAGGCAAAAGGTGTTTTCCGCAGCCCCCATCATGGATGGAGAGACACTGGAAGGATATGTTTACGTGATCCTTGGCGGAGCGCAGTATGATTCAGTGGCGGATAAGCTCAAAGGCTCTTATATTTTCAGACTTTCCACCTGGATGATCCTGGCAAGCCTTTTGTTTACCTTTACAAGCGGCCTTGTGATTTTTGCTTTGCTCACCGGCCGCCTGAAACGTCTGGCCCGGATCATGGAGGCCTTCCGGGCAGACAACGTTGGGGAAACGCTTGTGCTGCCAAAGATATCCGCAAGGAAAACCGCAGATGAAATCGACCGGTTGACCCTGACGTTTCGAAATATGGCCGACCGCATCCACCAGCAGGTGAAAGCCTTAAACGCCTCCGACCGGATGCGGCGGGAACTTGTGGCCAACGTATCCCACGATTTAAAAACCCCTTTGGCCACCCTCCAGGGCTATATTGAAACCCTGCTCATGGATGACAGCCGGCAGACACCGGAACAACGCCGGGAATATTTAGAAATAGCCATTAAACACTGCCTGCGCCTCAATACCTTGGTCAAGCATCTTTTGGAGTTGGCCCAGGTGGAATCCGCCGGATACCAGATCCGCCCCGAGCCCTTTAACCCGGCGGAACTGGCCGGGGATATCATGCAAAAATTCAGATTACGGGCCGACGAGAAAAAAATTACATTTGTTCCCCTGTTCCACGATACCGGCCGGTTTGCCATGGCGGATATAGCCCTGGTTGAAAGGGTGTTGGAAAATTTAATTGAAAATGCCCTTGGCCATACCCCCGAAAGGGGAAAGGTAACCGTTGAAATCTTTGCAGGGGCCGATATTGAAATCTCAGTATCGGATTCCGGTCCCGGGATACCGGAAAAAGAGCTGGACCGCATTTTTGACCGGTTTTACCGTTCCTGGGATCGGACCGGCGATACCCATGTAGGCTTAGGCCTTGCCATTGCACGAAAAATAGTTGAACTCCACGGAAAAGAACTCAAGGTGGACACAGCCCCTGGAAAGGGAACCCGGTTTTATTTCTGCTTGCCTGCAGCCGAATAACCTGCCTGACAAACGAATAATTCGATAAAAGTTAACTTTTTAAACTCACAAACAATGCTGATTTTATATAGACAATTGCCCTGGGCAGGGCCCTAAAATATCTTGCGATTTTCCGCTTTTAAAGGTACTCTTTAATCTGTCGTTTCCAAATTTGAATCCTTACACTCGATCATCAAGTTTTTAGGGAATTTGTTCAAATTCAAGGCGGAAACAATTTTTAACCGGAGGAATATACAACATATTTTGAGGATTAAAAATTTTTTCCAACGCCGAAGTTGGGCAAATTAACAAAAACTTGATCATCGAGTTACAGAACCTCATCAATACGTCGAAGGAGAAAAATATGGGCCGTGAAAAAGAAACCGAGATATTCAAAAAAGGAATTTGGATAAAGGAGCAACAGGGTGTTTTAACCGTGGGCTCTTTGGATAAAAAAAATACGGATGTCATGGTTGTGCCGGATGAATTAAGGACCAGACTTCATGCCTTTGAATCAGATATGGTTGAAGCCCTTTATGGTGAAAGCCGGGAAAAATTCCAGCCCGGGATACGTGATATTGAACATCTGTTCAGGCAACTTAAAAAACGGTTTAAAGATGTTCAACTGAACTTGTCCTTTGACAAATCCGACGAGAAACCTTTTATATGCAATTTTGATCGGGTTTTTTCTTTATGTGAAAAACTGATCCTAAGTTCCATATCCGGCAATTCAAATCCCATCATCGATATCAAGGCAGCACTTGTCCAGGATCATTTGTGCATGATTTACCGGGACTCTGAATCGGCTTCAAATCCGTCAGATCTGGGGCCTGAATTTTTCCTGATAAAAAACCGCCTGGGCGGGAGTGTGCAGTTTAAAAAGGCGGATAAAAAAGGAAGTTATTACGATATAACCATTCCGTCGGCCGACAGTTGATCCTGTCCAATGACGCAGGGCAGTCCATCTTGATATCATGAGACATTTTCCATTTAAAGTTGTTGTATTCTGCTTGGTCATTACCCCGATTTTGTATATGATTACCCTTTCGGGCTGCCGTGACTATCTGGAAAAAAAATATCTTCAAAAAATAGAAAACGGATTTATCGGAGATTCCAGTGGCCTGTTAAACGGATCAGTACACATTGAAGACCGGATCGCAAAAAATATCCAGGCAATCATAAACCAGGACACCCTGATCCGGATAGCGAAACTTGACCTGGAAGTACAAGTGACGGAAGGCCGGGGGAAAATTATTTATCCTATATACGTAGGAACGGACGGATTTCAGGAGGATTCGCTGGGCTATTACGATGCCCAGGCGGTTGCAGATAAAAACTTTGCAATTCTCAATTCCGGACTCAAGGTTAACGCTGTTCTGCATCTGGATCATGGGTCATTTATTGCGAACTGTATCTTTGCCCTTTACTCCGGTATGTCGCTTTTGATCTTTTTTGTATTTTATAGACAGGGCAGCAAAAGGGCTGAACAGGAAAGAGAGGCCCAAAACGCCTTGATCCAGGATTTGAAACAAAATTTGAAAAAAGATGAGATGCGTCATGAAAAGCTGGAGGAAGACCTGAAGCGGGAACGGTCAGAACTGTTTAAAAAGATAGAACAAGTAGAACAATTAGATAAAAAATACCAGTCGGAACAAAAAAAGGCAAAGACGAATGAAGATGAAATGTTTAACGAGATCATCGGCCTTGAAGAACAGCTCAACACATATATTGAATTAAAGAAGCGGCGGGACGTTGAGGTAGATGAACTCAAATCAAGCCTTGAAAAATATGAACAGAGGAAAAGCGGGAGAAAATCCAGACGGAGCGAGGTTGATTTTATATCCAAACGATTCAAAACCCTGTACAAACATGTTGAAATGAGCAGAAAAGCCTTAAACGGATTTATAAACCTGACCGAAGACCAGCAGATAAAGGCGGAAGAAACAATTCACCAGCTGGACCGGGACCCGGCATCGGTCATTGTGAAACGAAAGGTCTTTTCAGGCAAGAAGCATAAAGCCACCTGTTTTGAAGTATTATTTGCATATAACGGCAGGCTTTATTTCATGAATCTTCCCAACAGAACCCAGGTAGTGGTGATCGGAACCAAACAAACCCAGAACAAGGATATGGAGTATCTCCATAATTTATAATGTACAACGAATTCTACAATCTCAAGTTACCCCCGTTTCAGATCAGTTGTGATCCCGCATTCATGTGGTTTGGGGAAAAGCATAGAGAAGCCCTTGCCACCCTTAAATACGGCATCCTGGACAACAAGGGGTTCCTGCTTTTAACCGGGGATGTGGGAACAGGCAAAACGTCCCTGATAAACGCATTAATCCAAAACCTGGAACAGGATGTCATCTGCACCTCTGTGCCGGATCCGAGCCTGATTAAGCTTGATTTTTTGAATTATATTGCCGCAGCCTTTGGCATGGACAGAGAATTTACATCCAAAGGTGCATTTCTTGCCCATTTTAAAAACTTTCTGCTCAGCGCCGCTGAAAAAAATAAAAAGGTGCTGCTCATCATTGACGAAGCCCAGCTGCTTACTCAGGAAATGCTTGAAGAGATCCGCCTGCTGTCAAATATTGAAAAACCGGATGCAAAGCTGATAAATATTTTTTTCATCGGACAAAACGAATTCAATGAAATTTTGAACAGGCCCCAGAACAGGGCGGTTCTCCAGCGGATGACCCTCAACTACAACCTGGACCCGTTGACCCCGGAGGAGGTGGATGAATATATTCGCCACCGGCTTAAAATTGCAGGCACACAGGAGCGGTTGTTTGACTGGGATGCGGTTCAGGAAATTTTTCTATATTCAGGCGGATTTCCAAGGCGCATTAATATTTTATGCGATCATTCCCTGCTGTCCGGGTTTGTCAGGGAACAGCGGATCATTGACGCAGGCATTGTAAAGGAATGCGCAAAAGAACTAAAAATTCCGGCCCATGTTCCCAACCGAGACATCAATGAACCATTTGAGCCCGGTGCCTACCATGAAAATAAAAACAATGCCCCAGGTGACCTGTCTGCCCGGGATTTTGATTTCCAACCGCCTGTGCAGAAGTCTGTCCGCCCAGTTCCACAACCGCAAAATAAACAATTCCCATGGCTCAATCTATTAATTATAATCTGCTTTTTTATTTTTGCCTGGTATTTTATGTTCCCGGACCATTTTTTTTCCATGCGTTCCCGGATAGGACAGCAGCTTGATCAAACACAGGAAGTAATAAAAGAACAAAAGACAGATAAAACTATCCAGCCGGATAATCAACCCGCGCCGAATCCAAGGACCGTCGTTGAAAAAAAAGTCCAGGACCAGGCTGAAAACCCGGAAGAACTCAAATTTGTCATTGAGCACCCGGAAACAGATCCATCATCGGAATCAAATACCCCCCTGCCCCCACTCCCAAGGGATAAAATCACAGTCCGGTTTAAGCATAACGGCAATGCTATTATTGAAAAAGACCTTAAAAAACTTACAGCACTTTCAAAATCCCTGGTTGGTCATCAGGATTCAAAAATTCTCATTACCGGATATACCGATGATAGGGAGAATGGCGCGTATAATGTAAAATTATCCGAATTCAGGGCCAATATCGTAAAAAGTTTTCTTCTGGGGCTGGGGGTACAGAGCTATCAGATACAACTCCAGGGCAGAGGTGGGCAGGACCCCATTGAAAGCAATGATACGATATGGGGCCGGATGATGAACCGCAGGGTTGAAATCGAGGTGATTGAATGAATAGTTCCAACACTGATAGTTCCCGGGAAAAATGGAAAAATATGGATCTGCTGATTCCCTATGCAGCACCCTATTTCGCTTATGTGGCTCTTTCTTCTGTTCTGCATGACAAGCTGCCCAAAGAAATCATATATGTAATGAAGTTGGTGATTGTACCCGGGCTTTTGATCTGGGCCTGGAAATGGTACGTGCCCTTAACCGGCCCTAAAAATAAATGGATATCCTGTTTGTGGGGAATCGTTTTCGGAATCATTGGGCTGATGGTGTGGTGCGGTTTATATGCCCCTTTTACAAATCCAGGGGATGGTGAGCCGTGGCCTGATCTTGCATTTGCGCTAAGGCTTTTGACCGCCGGTTTTGTGGTGCCGGTTTTTGAAGAGTTGTTCATGCGCGGATTTGTCTTCCGGGTCGCCCTGCAATGGGATCTTCTGCGCAGGCAAAAAACCCCAAAAGCCTTTTCTGCGGCCCTGGATGAGGCCAGTATTTTCGATGTGGCACCGGGGCAGTGGACCGTTTACGCCATCGTGATTTCAACTATTATTTTTGCTGCGGGCCATGTGGTTGGCGAATGGCCCGCAGCCATTGCCTACGGCGTACTCATGGCCCTTTTGTGGATATTAAGAAAAGATTTGATTTCCTGCATTGTTGCCCACGGGGTAACCAATATCGGGTTGGCCTTTTATGTCTATTACTTCGGGCGCTGGGAGTTGTGGTAAGGCCCATTGGCAAAACCGAGGATTGCGATCAACAAATATCAAACAACATATTAAACATTAGGGATACACATATGCGTTTCACATTAATTGAGCAGAATTTGAAAGAAAATCCACGATCCTGGCTGATCACCGGATGCGCGGGATTCATTGGCTCCAATCTTCTGGAAACTCTGCTTAATCTCGGGCAAACAGTAACCGGACTGGATAATTTTTCCACAGGGTTTCAGCACAATCTGGACCAGGTCAAAGAGGCGGTAGGTCCTGAGGCATGGCAGAAATTTTATTTTATTGAAGGAGATATCACCAATGCCGATACCTGTACGACCGTTTGCAAAGGGCAGGATTATGTGCTTCACCAGGCTGCTTTGGGTTCCGTTCCCCGGTCTGTTGCCGATCCTTTGACCACCAATGAAAATAATATTACAGGCTTTTTAAATATGCTGACCGCAGCCCGGGACGCGGAGGTAAAACGGTTCGTATATGCGGCATCAAGTTCCACCTATGGCGATCATCCAACACTTCCCAAAAAAGAGGAGACAATCGGCAATCCCCTTTCCCCCTATGCCGTGACAAAACTGGTCAACGAACTGTACGCCCGGGTGTTTGCTTCCACCTACGGGTTTAAAAGCATCGGACTGCGGTATTTTAATGTATTCGGCCGCCGCCAGGACCCTAACGGGGCCTATGCCGCAGTAATTCCTTTATGGTTTGGTGCATTGATCCGTAAAAACACGGTTTATATCAATGGTGACGGTGAAACCAGCCGGGATTTCTGCTTCATCAATAATTGTGTTCAGGCCAATCTGCTGGCTGCAACAGCCGGGGATGACGCCGCAGACCAAGTATACAATGTTGCCTTTGGGCAGCGCACCACGTTAAATCAGCTGTTCTCATTGATCCGCGACCGGGTGGCCGGAACACTGCCGGATCGCGCCGGCGTAACTCCGGAATACAGGGATTTCAGGCCTGGCGATGTTCGCCATTCCCTGGCAGATATATCCAAGGCCCGGGATCTTTTGGGATACAGCCCGCAGTACTCGGTTCAGGACGGCCTTGATGAGGCAGCCTTCTGGTACATGAACCATTTAAATAAACCAGAAAAAGCATAATGCGTTTTTCTATTGGCATTTTTGCAGCGTTACTTTTTTTATTCAGCTTTTCCGTCATGCCTGCCTTGGCTTTGTCTCCGGATGAAGTGCTTGTTATTGCCAACCGCAATGCCGCTAAAAGCTCAGGCCTTGCCGTCTGGTACATGGAGCAACGGCAAATCCCCAAGGAGAATCTGCTGCTGGTGTTTATCGCAGACAAGGAAACCTGTTCACGTGACGCTTATTTGAAAAAAATCGTCCCCCCGGTCCGCCGTGCCCTGGAAAAAAATCGGAAAATCAACGCTATTGTCACCATGTATGGGCTTCCGCTACGGATCTCTTCGCCAGGAATGACAAAAGAGGAACAGGCGCTAATGGACCGTTTGGCCGTGCAAAAGAAAAAATTTGATGCCTTGAAAGAAAAAAACGGGCAAATGACTGAAGAACAAAAAAAGACGCTGAGCCAGGTAAATAAAAAAATTAAACAGTTAAAGGCTTCCACGGACAAAACGGCGTCCTTTGATTCTGAATTAATGCTTGTCAGAAAAGATGAATACACGCTTAATTTCTGGCTGCCCAATCCTTTTTTCCTGCCATGGCGGTCCCAAAAAACGGCCATTGGTAAATCAGACGTGATCATGGTCAGCCGTCTGGACGGGGCTGACCCAAGCATTGTCAAACGGATTGTAAATGACAGCATTGAAGCTGAAACAAATGGCTTGTCCGGTACGGCCTACTTTGATGCCAGATGGAAAGATCCTGGTCAAAAGAAAGTTTCCGGATATGGACTTTATGATAAATCCATTCATAATGCGGCAGGCCGTCTGGAAAAAAATGGGTTGACGGTGGTCCTGGATGACAAGCAGACTTTATTTCAGCCGGGAGACTGCCCTAATGCTGCCCTTTACTGCGGGTGGTACAGCCTGGCCAACTATGTAGATGCTTTTACCTGGGAAAAAGGGGCGGTTGGGTACCATATTGCAAGCTCGGAATGCGCGACGCTAAAACGTAAAAACAGTAATGTCTGGTGCAAAAAAATGCTGGATAACGGCATTGCCGCCACCATCGGCCCTGTGGGAGAGCCCTATGTCCAGTCGTTCCCTATGCCGGAAATTTTTTTTGATTTTCTGACCAAGGGAAAACTGACCCTGGTCGAATCCTATCTGGTCAGCCTGCCCTATCTGTCCTGGAAACAGGTGCTTGTTGGGGATCCTTTGTACCGGGTAAAAATAAACAATCCATAAGCAGATGCTCAACCGGATTCAAATAGATAGGCACGAAAGACCCCATAAATATTACTTTTTTTTCATAATATTGCGGCTTTTATAACCCTTTTATAACCATTTTAATTTGTGATTTTTTCTTCCCGTGGAAAATTTTTAAAATCAAACAGGTTAAATTTAAAGGCTTTTTACCCCCCACTTAATTTTTATTTGGGCCAAAAGTTAAATATGGCACCATAGTTGCTAAATAATATTTGTAAATAGTGGCCGTTTAATCATTTTTGAGGTTTAAAGGATATATTATTATGTACTCTTATGGCAAAATAAAGCGTTGACAAAAAAACAGAACCTGGTAAGTATTAATTTTCCATTTTACGATAATTTATGATAAAAATTGTTTTAGTTCTACTCAGGAATGAATATGACAAATCAGTTCCAATCTCAGGCACAAATTAAACCCGACTATATTATTGATGTTCTTATCCGGGGCCGCTGGTTTTTGATTGTTCCTTTGTGCATTTCTCTGACATTGGGGCTTGGGATGACACTGACAGCGAATAAAACCTACGAGGCCAGCACAATGATCCTTGTCCAGCCCCAGCGGGTTCCCACCAGCTATATAAGATCTGTTGTGTCTTCCGATATCAACCAGCGAATCAGCACCATCTCCCAGCAGGTCCTGAGCCGCAGCAATCTTGAACAGATCATTGACCAGTTCGGTTTGTTCGAAGATAGTACCGGCATGTACCAGGAAGAAAAAATAAGCGGATTGAGAAAACGGATAAAGGTTAAAACTGAACGTGCCAGACAAGGGGCAGAGTCCTTTTCCATTTCTTTCACCGGCAGTGAGCCACAGCGGGTAATGCGGATTGCCAATACCCTGGCCTCATATTTTATGGATGAAAACCTCAAAGTCCGGGAAGCACAAGCCATAGGCACCAGTGAGTTCCTTGACTCGGAGTTAGAGAAAACCCAAAAACGACTTGAGGAAAAAGAGCAGAAACTTGCGGCGTTCAGGGCAAAATATCTTGGCGGCTTACCAGATGAATTGGAAACTAATTTGCGCACTTTGGACCGTATGCAAAAACAGGTTACTGATAAAGCAATACTTTTGAGGGAAGTTAATAATTCCATTAGTCAACTTGATTCCCAGATTTCATCCATGGCTGCTACAAATGATGGTTTCGGCACTGGTGGTGATGATTTCCTAAGTTTTGATTTTGATGAGTCCCAGGAAGAGGGAGATGATCCTGCCCTCCAGGCTGCCCAAGAAAAATACGATGCGCTTTTGCTTCGATACACTGAAAAGCATCCGGATGTCAAAAAATTAAAAAGGATTATAGAAAAATTAAAAAAAGATATTGAAGCTGCAAAGGCGGAGGATCAGTCCTCAGCCGGATCAGAAGAAGATGTCCTGCCGGATATGGGCGAAGACGTCCTTCCGGGTATGGGTTGGGATCCTGTGGCGCCTTTGAAGGCGCAGCGCGCTCAACTTGTTGTTGAGGCGAATAATATTCAAGCTGAGGTCTCAGCAATTCAGGAAAAAATGAAAATTTATCAGCAGCGCGTTGAAGATACGCCCAAACGTGAACTGGAGATTCAGTCACTGAAACGTGACTATGGAAATATACAGGACATATACAACTCTCTCTTGGACAGAAAACTGGAAGCCGAATTGTCCGTCAACATGGAAAAGAAACAAAAAGGGGAGCAGTTCCGGATTCTGGATTATGCCCGCCTGCCGGAAAAGCCGATTTCTCCCAATGTTAAAATGATGTTTTTATTATCCGTAGCCGGGGGCCTTGGACTGGGCGGCGGTGTCCTTTTTTTAAAAGAGTTGCTTACCTTCTCTGTTATCCGGCGGGATGATCAAATTGAAACTGAGTTAGGACTGCCGATTTTGGCATCAATTCCCCCGCTGCAAAAACCGGGCGCCAGGACGAAACAAAAAATTGAATGGATCATGTTTATCTGTTGCTGCAGCTATAGTGCCGTATTTCTGGCATTTTTTGCAATATTAAACCAGAAAGGTTTAGACAGAACAATCAATTTTATAAAAACAACACTCAATTTATGATGCCGACAACTCTAACTTTATTTTTACACAAAGCCTCAAAGGCACAAAGGGTCATAAAACAGACTAAAATTTTTGCGCCTTGGTGTCTTTGTGCGAATTTTTCAACTAGAATTTCATATTTAGAATTGCTGTTATAATACCGGGGATATACGTTTTGGGAAAAATATTTAGAGCACTGGAAAAAGCAGGAAACAACACAACACCGGAAAAAAAATCTGCATCGGGTGATGATACAGACGGACAGGTTGCCAGACAATCAGAGGCGACAACTCATTCCTGCTCCAGCTCCACAAATCCAGCTCTTGTCACAGCCACAAAACCCCATTCGCCGGCTTCGGAGCAGTTCCGGCTGTTAAAAAACAATATTTTGTTTCCTGAAAAAGGTAATCCGCCAAAAACCATCATGGTGACAAGCGCCTCTCCCGATGAAGGCAAATCCTTTGTGGCCGCCAATCTTGCCGTAAGCATAGCCCAGAGTATCGATGAATACGTTCTTCTCATGGACTGCGATCTAAGGTCTCCTACGATCCATACGTTCTTTGGTTATGGAGATAAAGAGCAGGGCTTGAGCGATTACCTGACAAATTCGATACCTTTGTCTTCGGTCCTTAAAAAAGCATCTGTAAATAAATTAACTATTCTAACTGCAGGGCGGATTCCGTCTAATCCCTCAGAGCTTCTCTCTTCCGATCAGATGCGCCGCCTGCTACATGAGGTCAAACTGCGTTACAATGACAGATATGTCATTATTGATACGCCGCCCCCTTATATGACATCAGAAACCAATGCCATTGCCCGGTTTGTAGATGGCATTATTCTGGTTATCCGCCAGGGAAAAACACGGACCAAAGAGGTGGCAGACATCCTGGATATTTACGGCCGTGAAAAGATCTTGGGGGTTGTTACGAATTTCTCTAAAAAAACAATTGGCTATGGCTATGGATATAATAAAATCGGTTATGGATACGGATATCATCAGCGAAGATGATTAAAACAGGAGCTTCTTAAAAAATGCTCAGCATTTTGCGCCAATATTTCCCTGTCAGAAACATGTTGTTTTTTATTCTGGAAGGATGCGTAATTTTCAGCTGTTTTCTCTTATCAACAGCACTTTTAACCGTTTCCAGCTCATACTGGTTTGATCTGATGCTGGTTTTAAGAATCCTTCTGATTACCGCTATTATACAAACCTGCTTGTTTTATAATGACCTTTATGATTTTGATATAGCTTATCAGATCACGGAGATTATAATCCGTTTGCTCCAGTCTTTAGGGGTTGCCTCCATCCTCCTGGCCGGTGTCTACTTTCTTTTTCCTCTGGTGATTATGGACCAGAAAATTTATATTTTAAGCATATTTTTTCTGATTTTTTTCATCATTTTCTGGCGGGTCGGTTATCTTCATATTCTTAACAAAGGGATGTTTAACCAGCGTATTATCATTCTTGGTTCCAGTAAACTAGCTAAAGATATTTATGAAAAAATCACGAGGACTATCGATTGCGGCTATACAGTATGTGTTGTTATTCCTGATGATTTTGACAAGGACACAGAAAAACTGCCTGAGCATTTGGTGATGGATCAAAAGGATAAAACGCTTTGTGAAATTTCCAAAACATATAATATAAACAAAATTATTGTGGCGTTTAAAGAAAAAAGAGGGCGGTTTCCTACCCAGGAGCTTATTCAATGCAGGACCGAAGGCATTGATGTGATTTCCGGCAGCTCTTTCTATGAATTGCTGACCGGAAAGGTCCTGGTGCGCGAAATAGAACCATCATGGTTGATTTTTTCCAAAGGGTTCCAGAAATCATGGTTTAAGGCGGCTATGAAGCGAATGCAGGATATCATTTTGTCTTTAATTCTTTTGACACTTCTTTCTCCTTTGCTTATAGTGGTAGCCATTCTGATCAAGATGGATTCAAAAGGTCCGGTTCTTTTTGCCCAGGACCGGGTTGGCGGTGGCAAAAAAGAATATATGATGCATAAATTCCGTTCCATGGTGCAGGATGCTGAAAAATTAACAGGTCCGGTATGGGCCGGTGATAACGATAACCGCATCACACGGGTGGGACGCATCATAAGGAAATACAGAATAGATGAACTGCCCCAGTTGTGGGAGGTCCTCATGGGAACCATGAGCCTTGTGGGACCCCGTCCCGAACGCAAATATTTCACGGATCAACTGGAAAAAGAAATTCCTTTTTACACCCAGAGATTCAACGTAAAGCCAGGGATTACGGGGTGGGCTCAGATCTGCTATGATTACGGCGCAACCGTTGAAGATGCCGTGGAAAAGCTCAATTATGATCTTTTTTATATTAAAAATATGTCCTTTACCCTGGATGTGGTTATTCTTTTAAAAACTGTTAAAACAGTTCTTTTTGGCAAAGGTGCAAGGTAAATAGACTTATAAAAACCGGCAGGCAAGGTTTTCAGTATTAATCGGTCATCGAATTTAGGAACTCTGTGACCTATACAAATTTCAAAAAGATATTAATCGATGTAATCGAAGGGGCGGAGCTATGTTTAAAATCAATTCAATAAAATGTTTTTTTTGTTCCTTTTTGATGTTGCTTGCCGCATATTTTTGTATAGCAGGCAACGTTGCAGCAGACAGCGCCGAGTCATCCACCGATGGTGATTATAAAATCGGCATTGGAGATGTTCTGCAAGTAACAACATGGAAGGAAGAGGATCTGACATTTGAGAAAGTGTTTGTCCGCAATGACGGTAAAATTACCATTCCTCTGCTGGATGATATCCAAGCCGAAGGCCGCACTACAATGGAACTAAAAAAATCAATTGAGACCGGGTTGGCTGAGTTTGTGGAAGCTCCGACTGTCACGGTCACCCTGGCAAACCCGGGAAGTCAGAAATATTATATACTTGGCGAAGTAGTGGGCGTGGGTGAATACCCTTTAATTAAAAAGCTGACTGTTGTACAGGCGTTCGCTTTGGCCAAAGGGTTTACTGAATGGGCGTCCAAAGATGAGATTATCCTGGTCCGCAGGGAAAACGGAAAGGAACAGATGATCAAAATTGATTATGACGATATTACGGACGGCGAGCTTGAAAATGATATCCAACTCAAGGCCGACGATATCATTATTGTTCCTTAAATCGGAAGATCTCTCATGAAATTGTCCATGATAACTCCCCTTGCATGTCTTTTGGCTGCTGCGACCTGTCTTCTGCTGCCGGGCCCATTTGCCCAAGCAAGAATGGTTACCCAGATTGTACCGACCCTGACAGTCACTGAGGAGTATAAGGACAACTATTTTCAAACCGGAACCGATCCATTTGAAGAGTGGACCACGTCCTATGAATTAGGATTTTCCGTAGGATTCTTAAGTAAGAGAAGCAAAATTTATCTGGCATACAATCCAGAGTATACGGATTATAAAAACCTGAATGAAAGGGACAGTCTGGACCACAACGCAAGCCTGTCCGCTGCCTGTCAGGTCACAAGACATACCTCTGCCAAGGCAGATATCAGCTATGACGGGCATGACGGAAACAATACCGGAGAGTCCTGGGAGCATTCTGCAAGTGCATCTGTTGACAGCCAGTTGACTAAAACGGTTAAAACATCCCTTGGCTACGACTATTCAAACAGCTTTGACCAGCAGCTCAGAACCGGAGAGTATAAGGAGCACCAGACAAACAAGGCCAGTGCTTCCATCCGTAAGGCGTTTGGTCCCCAGAACAGTATAGGGGCAAATTTTTCTTACGAAACAGATGATTATAAAAATTCAGACGCCGATGAATATGAAAGCTATGAACCCAGCGCCTTTTTGAATTACTGGTTTACCCGGAGGGACGGCTTTGAAACCAATCTGGAATATGAGGACAGAAAATTTGACACGGCTGCCGGTAATGATTTTGAAACTATTGCCGGGGATATTCGGTACATCCGGAAATTTAACCGGCACTTGGACGGATATGTCAAGTACCGGCATTATATATCTAACAAGAAAGATGGGGATTATGTCATTTATCACCCTTCTGCGGGTGTTGACTGGGGTATAACAGAGGACTCCGGCGTTTCAATAGGTGCCGGCATCCTTTTCTATGACCGGGATAATGACAATGGGGATTCAGCTGACCCGTTTCTGGATCTCAACGCCTACAAGGTGTTTAATTTCAGCCCAAAAGGATCGTTGTCCATCATCGGCAGCAGTTCATATGGAGAATCTGATGACGAGGCCGCAAGTTTAGGATACAACATCACTTATGAGGCGGGATTTTCTTTGAGTTATATGTTGGCAAGGCGTTTGTCCTCCCAGCTGTTTGGTTCTTACAAGCTTCAACAGTTTAAAGAGACTGTAGACCGCCAGGACGACACCTACGAGGTCGGCGGCGGCTTGACATGGAACCCGTTAAAATGGCTCCAGATAGGTGCCGAAGCTACCCATACAAATTTTAAAACAGATGATGCCTCAAGAGAGGATTACGAAGAGAATACCATTACCGTTTATGTTCGCTTCATCCCGGAGAGGCCTATCCGGCCGGATAAGGTGTTATCCAGAAGAAGCCTTGAAAAAGAACTTTTTGATTAGTGTTTGAAAAACTCACACAAAGCCACAAAGACACAAAGATTTTATTGGATTTTATAGCCCTTTGAGGCTTTGTGTCTTTGTGTGAGAATAAAATTAGAGTTGCGGGTTATCGTGAAAGGGCCTTAAAAAAATTTGTCACCAAAACATACTGCCATTATCGTGATCCTTCTTATTTCGGCTGCCGGTCTGACAACACTGTTTTCACACTCAGAGCGTATCAAACCGAACAGGCCCTTCAATCAATTTCCCCTTGAGATTGGCCCCTGGCAGGGTGCAACCAGTCAAATGGACGAAAAAGTGTACAATATTCTGGGTGTTGAAGACTATATTATGGCGGACTTCAGCAAAGGCCCAGGCCAGGCGGTGAATCTTTATGTGGGATTTTATCAGAGCCAGAGCAAAGGCGACCTGATTCACTCACCCAAAAACTGCATGCCTGGTGCAGGGTGGAATATCGTCCAAAGTTCCGCCATCCCCATTGACTTGCCCAAGAGCGGCAAAACAATAAAAATAGCACGACTTCTGCTGGCCAAAGGCGGACAAAAACAGGTGGTTTATTACTGGTTCCAGTCCCGGGGCCGGATTATCAGTTCAGAATATATGCAAAAAATTTGGCTGGTGCTTGATTCAATCACGAAAAACCGAACAGACGGCTCCTTTGTCCGCCTGATTGCACCGGTCATAAAAAATGAAGCAAAGACCGAGGTACTTTTAACCCAATTTGCAGATGCGGTTTACCCGGTTCTCAATCAATTTATTCCCAATTAACCCAGAATTCTAATTTTATTCTCACACAAAGACACCAAGCCACAAAGGCCCATAAAACCAAATAATAAGTAGGTGGACAGAAATTAATCCTGTCTTAACTTGTTTTGCAATAAATCATTGTTGTTTTTTAATTTGCATAGCAAGGATATCAGATGGGACGAACGGGTAGAAAATTTGTTTCTCCAATTGAGCCGTTGGCATTAAAATGGTTGTCACTTATTGAATTTTCGGATGAAGAATCAAAGCGTACTAAACTCAGAGCTCAAGCAATCCGATTGAGCAACTCGAGGTATAGTATCAATCAGATTTCACAAATATGTTTGACTACTCAGGAAACAGTTTCGAAGTGGATAGATGGATGGGAAAAATGTCAATTTGACTCTTTAATTGATAAACCACGTCCTGGAAGGACACCACTGATCCCAGTTGAGAAGCATGATGAAATCATTGATATTGTAAAGAAAAATCCAAGGCAACTTAAAAGTGCAATTACTGAAATAGAGGAAAAATTTGGTGAAAAAATTAGCGTAAAAACCCTGAAGCGGATTATAAAAAAAAACTGCGTTGGTGCCGGGGACGGAAATCTCTCAAAAGCAAGCGCGATGAGGATGAATTCAGGGAGGCGCAAAAAGAGATCGAAATTTTGAAACACGAAGATGATGCAGATGTCATTGATTTGCATTATTTTGATGAATCCGGCTTTATCGGGGTGCCTGATGTTCCATATGCCTGGCAGGATGGAGATGAGCAGCTTTTGCTTCCGACTGGAAAAACTTCAAGAATCAATGTATTGGGATTCTTGAGTAGACAGAATAACTTCTTTCCTTGTGTTTTTGATTGCCCGGTCACTTCAGATATTGTAGTGGCTTGCTTTGATGCTTTTTCACTTTCCATAGAAAAAAGAACCATCGTTGTTCTGGATAACGCTCCAATACATCATAGCGCCATTTTTAAGGATCAAATTGAAAAATGGGAAGAAAGAGGACTTTTTCTCTATTTTATCCCCAAATATTCACCAGAATTGAATTTGATTGAAATTTTATGGAAACATATCAAGTATTTTTGGTTATCGCCCTCAGCTTATAAAGGATTCAACTTTTTGAAGGCAGAATTGGACAATATATTGGCAAATGTCGGCAAGGAATTTAGGATCTCATTTTCTTAATATGGATTTATTTTTGTCCACATGCTTAGCTTTGTGTCTTAGTGTCTTTGTGCGAGTTTTAAACTAAAAAAATTCATATTTAGCATCGCAGTAATTAACTTTATGAAATCAAAGCAGATTATCCAAATCCTTTTGGTTGCCGCCGCATTTGCCTTGCTGTACTGGTCGACGTTAAGGGACCTCATAGGGGATTGGTTTAATGATCCCAATTTTTCCCATGGCTTTCTTATTCCCTTTGTTGCCGGCTATATGGTCTGGTACCGCCAGAATCATCTGCGTCAGATTCCATGCAAATCATCAATATCAGGGATTTTCATCATTATTTTGGGTGTGATGGTATATATGGCGGGTAACCTTGGCGCAGAATTGTTTTTAATGCGAACCTCCATGATCATCACTCTGGCCGGCATCATAGCGTTCAGCTTTGGGACGGCCATGCTCAAAGCAGTTGCCGTGCCGCTGTGCTATCTGATCATGATGATTCCCATTCCAGCAATTATCTGGAACAAAATCGCTTTTCCCCTTCAGCTTTTTGCTGCCGGTATTTCCTCGGAAACCATCAGCATGATCGGCATCCCGGTGTTCAGAGAAGGCAATATCCTTCATCTGGCCAATACTTCCCTGGAAGTTGTGGACGCCTGTTCGGGAATTCGCTCATTAACCTCTCTGCTGGCCCTGACCGGAGCGTTTGCTTTTTTATCCCATGTCAGCCGGTGGAAAAAATGGGTGATATTTTTATCCGCCATTCCCATTGCCGTTGCCGTAAACGTTGTCCGGTTGACCATCACCGGCATGCTGGCGGCCTGGGTGGGCCCGGAAGCCGCCCATGGATTTCTTCATGACATGTCCGGCTTAATCGTCTTTGGCATGGCCCTTATTCTGGTTTATATTTTATTTATTTTATTGACGAAAATTGGCAAAAAAACCCGCAATACTTCTGACAATTGATGTAGAAGACTGGTTCCAGGTTGAAAATTTTAAGTCGTGTATTGACTTTTCAACCTGGAATTCTTTTGAACTCCGGGTGGAAAAGAATACCCATCTGATCCTGGATCTGCTGGATGCCTTTTCTTTTAAACCTAAAGCCACCTTTTTTATTCTTGGCTGGATTGCAGAAAAGCTGCCTACTTTGGTCAAGCAGATCAGGGACCGCGGCCATGAAGTTGGCTCCCACGGAGCCAACCACCATCTGTGCACAACTCTGGATAGAAATCGGCTGGCTCAGGATCTTTTGACCAGCAAAAACCGAATAGAAGATATAACAGGCCATGCCGTTTATGGATATCGAGCCCCAAGCTTTGCCATTAACGATCAAGTTATAGAAATGATCAAACAGGCCGGCTACCTCTACGATTCCAGTTATAACTCTTTTTCAGCCCATGGCAGATACGGCAGTATAAATCTATCAAACGCGGTAAAAAACGGCGGAAGCTACCAACTGGACAACCATTTTTTTGAACTGCCGGTCAGCAACCTGCGCCTATTAAAAAAAACAATCCCTTTGGGCGGCGGCGGGTATTTCAGGTTGTACCCAACCTATTTTTTCAAGCAGGGAATAAAGAATATTCTGAAAAAAGACAACGCCTTTATTTTTTATGCCCATCCATGGGAATTTGATCCAAATCAGCCAAGAGTCCACCAGGCATCACGGGGATTCAAGTTCAGGCATTACATAAACCTGAACAAAACAGAGAGTAAGTTAAAACGGATAATCAACAGTTTCTCCAGCTGCGAGTTTGTTACGTGCCGGCGCTATCTTGATGTAATTAAAGGATAAATAATATTGGAAAAAGATATTAAAATAGCCGTTGTTGGTCTTGGCTACGTAGGCCTGCCTTTGGCCATACATTTTGGTACAAAATATCCAACCATTGGGTTTGATTTAAAGCAGTCCATTGTGGACAATAGTATAGCCCACAAAGATCCAACCGGTGAAGTCTCAAAAGAAGAGTTTGAAAATGCCGCATATTTTACACCAACTACGGCCCCAGAGCGCATGTCCGATGCCGATATCATTATTGTCGCTGTTCCTACGCCCATAGACAATGCAAGGCAGCCGGATCTTTACCCGGTTGAGAGTGCATCTCGTACTGTGGGCAACGTGATGAAAAAAGGCTGCATTGTCGTGTTTGAATCCACAGTATATCCCGGCGTCACTGAAGAGATCTGCGTACCCATCCTGGAAAAAGAGTCCGGCATGACCTGGAAAAAAGACTTCCATGTGGGGTATTCCCCGGAAAGAATCAATCCCGGGGATAAGGAACATACCCTTACAAAAATAGTTAAGGTGGTTGCCGGCGACGATGAAAAGACCCTTGAAAAAGTTGCAGCCCTGTATGAATCCATTGTTGAGGCTGGTGTGCACCGAACAAAGACAATTAAAGAAGCGGAGGCCGCCAAAGTCATTGAAAATACGCAACGAGACCTTAACATTGCCTTGATGAATGAGTTGGCACTGATCTTCGACCGCTTGGGAATTGATACGAAAAATGTGCTGGAGGCGGCGGGCTCCAAATGGAATTTTCTAAAATTTTTCCCCGGCCTAGTTGGCGGCCACTGCATAGGCGTAGACCCCTATTATTTGACATATAAAGCCCAGACCGAAGGATACCATCCGGAAGTCATCCTTGCAGGCAGGAGGATCAACGACAACATGGGCAAATTTGTGGTAGAAAAAACCATTAAAATGATGATCTCGGCTTCCCAGCCCGTTAAAGGCGCCAGGGTCGGTGTCCTCGGACTTACTTTTAAAGAGGACTGTCCGGATTTAAGGAATACCCGCGTTGTGGACATCATAAATGAGCTGAAATCATACGAATGCCGGATACTGGTGCACGACCCCATGGCCGACCCGAAAGAGGCAAAAGCGTACTACAATGTTGAGCTTAAACCATGGGAGGAACTTACGGACCTGGGCGCATTGATACTGGCTGTCCCCCATGATTGGTACAGGAAGAAGCCCTTAAATTCGTTCACCGGTAAATTGAATTCAATGGGTGGCCTGATTGATGTTAAAAGCATGCTGGATCCGGAACAGGTTAAACAGGCCGGCATCCCATTTTGGCGACTGTAACGTGATCATCGAGTGTAAGGAGAACTGATGATAAAAATTATGCTCATTGCCGGGGCCCGGCCTAATTTCATGAAAATTGCCCCGATTGCCCGGGCCTTTGACAGTCGTGCAGACGATATTACTTATAAGATTGTCCATACAGGCCAGCATTATGACGCCAACATGAGCGACGTCTTTTTCGAGGAACTAGGTATCCGCAAACCCGATTACCACTTAGGGGCAGGCGGAGGTTCTCACGCCCGGCAAACCGCAAAAATAATGGTTGAATTTGAGGTCGTATGCGAACAGGACAAACCCGATCTTGTCATGGTCGTGGGCGATGTAAATTCCACGCTGGCCTGCTCCGTCGTGGCCAAAAAAATGCAGATCAACGTCGCCCATGTGGAGGCCGGTCTCCGCAGTTTTGACCTTGACATGCCCGAAGAGATCAACCGCATGGTTACAGATGCCATTTCAGATATTTTTTTTGTCACGGAAGAACAGGGCATGGCCAATCTAAAAAAAGAAGGAAAGCCGGAATCCTGCATTCATTTCGTCGGCCATGTTATGATTGACAATCTGTTTTACCAGCTCTCTCAACTGGAAAAGATGAGTTCAGCCGGTCTGAAGTACAATGACTATAAATCCGGCCACACCGATTACGGCGTCGTAACGTTACACAGACCGTCCAACGTGGATGACAAACCGACCCTGATACGGATTTTCAAAACCCTTGATCAAATCTCTAAAAAGTTGCCACTGATTTTTCCCATCCATCCAAGAACTCAAAAAAATATGGAAGCCTTTGGCATCCAACCCCCTGAAACCATAACGTTCACACCGCCACTGTCATACATGGCGTTTTTAAACCTGTGGAAGGACGCAAAATTAGCCCTGACGGATTCCGGTGGACTTCAGGAAGAAACCACTGCGCTCGGGATTCCCTGTCTGACCATCCGGGAAAACACCGAACGTCCCATCACCATCACCCAGGGAACAAACGAGCTTGTCGGTACATCAGAGAATAAAATTTTTGATGCATTTGAAAAGATCATGGCAGGCAACTGGCGAACCGGCCAAAAACCCGATCTCTGGGACGGCAGAGCAGCAAATCGGATTACGGATATCCTTTTATCTCATTAGCAATTCTAATTTTATTCTCACACAAAGCCTCAAAGCTACAAAGCTGCATAAAGTCGAATAAAATTCTTTGTGCCTTGGTGGCTTTGTGTGAAAATTTCAACTAAAAGACGGATTAAAGATTTTTACCGATATGAGTAATGCGGCAGCCAATAAAAGCAAAGCGGGTGATTGAATCAACGCGATACCCGGACAAAGTATTCCGGGAACTTCTGGTAAATGCCTGTGTCCACCGAAATTATGCAATCCATGGCTCCAGAATCAGAATTTTACAGTTTGATGACCAGATCGAGTTTATCAGCCCCGGACGCCTGCCCAATACGGTTACCATTGAAAAATTGAAAAACGGGGTAAGTTATGCGGTTAACCCGGTAATTGTAAAATTTATGGAAAATTTAAGGTATATCGATAAACTTGGCAGGGGAATTCCCATGGTTTGCCATGAAGCCGGACGGCTCGGGTTTGAACCGGTTTTCCAGGAAGCCGGTGAAGAGTTTCAGGTCATTCTTCCACTGAAAAACGGATAACACTATTGCCTCCATAACAAATTGACAGCCGCAATCAAAATAACTATAATGTAATTACATTAATTAAGTAATATGGGGGTAGTTATGCCAACTTTGATACGAATAGGAAATTCTCAAGGCGTGAGAATTCCAAAAGCAATTATAGCGCAAGCAAATCTTCATGATGCTGAACTTGAATTCAAAGTAACTGATGAAGGACTTTTAATCCACCCTGTTAAGAAGGCAAGACATGGCTGGAAAGAAAAATTTGATAAAGTGCTTAAATCCAATGAATTACAGCAATCAGAGAAAGAGTGGTTGGATGCTCCACTGGTAGAAGATGGGGATTGGGAGTGGTAAAGAAAAGCATCAGTAGATTTGACATCTGGTTGGTACAGCTTGACCCCACAAAAGGCTCCGAGATCCAAAAGACCAGGCCTTGTGTTGTTATATCGCCCAATGAGATGTCTGCTTTACAGACATCCATTGTTGCACCAATGACGTCTAAAGGCTTCACTTTTCCAACCAGGATTCAGTGTACATTTAAAGAAAAGGACGGATTTATTCTTCTTGACCAATTGAGAGCTGTAGATAAATCCCGGCTAATTCAAAAACTTGGAGTTATTCCCGAAAATGTTCAAGTCGAGATTATTAAGTGTTTGCAAGAACTTTTTGCTTATTAAATGGGTCACCTAAGCAAGTGGTTACTATATAAAAAAAATGAAGGAAGATATCCGCTGGAAGCAACGGTTTCAAAATTATAAAAAGGCGTTGGATCAACTCAGAGAAGCCGTTTTGCTTCACAGGCAGCGGCCGTTATCCAATATAGAACGCCAGGGCTTTGTTAAAGCCTTTGAATTCACTCATGAACTGGCCTGGAAAGTGATGAAGGACTATTTTCAATACCAGGGAAACACCCATATCACGGGATCAAGGGATGCGACCAGGGAATCTTTTCAGAATCAGCTGATTACAGATGGTGAAAGCTGGATGGCTATGATCAACACACGGAACAGGGCGGTACACACATACGATGATGCCATGGTTGACCGTATCATATTGAAGGTTGCAAACGTTTATTACAACCTTTTCATCAATTTTGAAAAGGTCATGGAAAAATTAGCCAATGACAAATAAACTTTCCTGCTTCGGATTACCTTCAAAGACCATTCAAAAAATTCATGGTGTGTTTAAATCCTATCCTGAAATTAAACAGGTTTGCATCTACGGCTCCCGCGCCAAAGGAAATTATCATCCCGGTTCTGATATTGATCTGGTCATCATGGACGGCCTTATAAAGGATTCCCGATTGAATAAACTGGAAATAGATCTTGATGATCTTCTGTTGCCCTATAAATTGGATCTTACGGTATTCCAAAAAATTCAAAACCAGGATCTTATTGATCACATTAATCGGGTCGGTATTCTTTTTTACACTAAATTTAGCCTCGCACAAAGACACAAAGAAAAAATTACCCATTGTACCTTAGTGCCTTTGTGTAAGACAAACAAATGACAGAAAACGAAATAGCAAAATTAATCGTAGACGCATCAATACAGGTCCATAAAGAGACAGGCCCGGGTCTGCTCGAAACAGTTTACGAAGTTTTGCTGAAACACGAACTCGAATCAAAAGGCTTAACCGTAGACAGGCAAGTGCCAATCCCCATAGAATACAAAGGCATAAAATTCCAGCAGGGGTTTAAAGCCGATCTTATCGTAGGGAGTAGAGTAATCATAGAACTCAAGTCAGTAGAAACTATTTCCAAAGCACATAAAAAGCAGGTGTTAACGTATTTGAAACTAAGCGGTAAAAAGCTCGGCTTCCTTCTGAATTTCGGCGAAGCGCTGATGAAAGACGGCATCAACCGAATAATAAATGGAACCCTTCAATAAAAAATCTTCGTGCCTTAGTGTCTTTGTGTGAGATTTATAGTGATGTAGATGACTGAAGAGGAAAAATGATAAACAACTTAAAAAAAATATTTCATGAGCGGCAACATCATTTCATGTTTGTTTATCTTTTTGGATCCCTTGCCCGGAAAGACCATTCCGAATCAAGTGATCTTGATATCGCCGTTTATGTAGAAGAAAATATAAAACAGGATTATTTCGATATAAAATCAAACCTTTACCTACAATTAAGCAGAATATTGAAAAGAAACCGTATCGATTTAGTTGTCATGAACCAATGTCAAAATCTTATACTCCTGAACAATATCATCACCCATGGACAATTGATTTACGAAAAAGATCAATCCGCAAGATTAGACTATGAACAAAAAATTTCCCACAATGCTATTGATTTCAAGCACCAAAGAAAGAGGGTGATGGGGATATAGTGGAAAGGATTATTCAAAAAATTGGGCGCATCAATGAATATATGAAGATCATCGACATGCTTAAAGATGAGTGTGACATAAAATTTGATAAGGACCCCATTTACAGGGGAGCGATGCTTCATTATTTGTATTTATTGACAGACACCTGCATAGCACTTGCTGAGATGGTGATAAAAAAAAAGAACTTGAGAATCCCCCAATCATATGCAGAGACCTTTGATATGGGGATGATACCATTCTAAACGGAGTCAACATTCCCGAAGGTGCTAATGAAAAACGGCATTACCCGCCTAATCAAGGGAACCATCCAATAACACCCTTTGTGCCTTAGTGAAAGATTAAAAATTCTTTGTGTCTCCGTGTCTTTGTGCGATCATTTATCAGCGCCGTAGGTAAACAAAGAAAAGAGCAGCGATATGAATCAATCACAAAAAAAACTCAAGATGACGACTGAGGAATACCTAAAGTTTGAAAGAGCTTCCGAAACCAGGCATGAGTATTATGATGGTGAAATTTTCGCCATGACGGGTACAAAGGTAAATCACAACCGGATTGGCAGTAATATTAATCGATTTCTTGGAAACCAGTTGGCAGACAGGGCTTGTGATGTTTTCTTAAGCGACATGAGAGTCAAGATTCAGGAAGTTGATAAATATACCTACCCTGATGTGGTTATTGTTTGTGGTGATCTTGAGTTGGAAGATGAAAAATTTGATACCTTATTAAATCCAATAGTTATCATTGAAATTCTTTCAAATTCCACTGAATTATATGATAGAGGTGAGAAATTCGCACATTATCGACTTATCCCTTCACTTCAGGAATATATTCTTGTATCTCAATACCATTGTAAGGTTGAAAAATTTATTCGTGGAGAAGATGGTATATGGCGTATATTTGATCCGTATACAAAAATTGACACAGAAATCAAACTTGAAGCTATTGATTGCCGGTTATTACTTTCCGAAATTTATCATCGGGTCGAATTCGAATAATTAATTTTTCTCACACAAAGACACAAAGAAAAAAATCATCCCTGACTATTCCAGTATAATATTTGACATGTGTCTATTGTTGTAATATCATAAGCTTAAATTTAGACCAATTCTTGTACTGGGAGGAATCCGCATGACATCACAACATGTAACCGAAGCGGAACCAACCCTTAACCAATTGATTCAATCAATAGAGGAAGGTTTGCCGATATCAGCGTTCAAAAAACTGCAAGACAGTTTGGACCTGCCGGATAAAGACCTTGCAAAATATGTCAGAATTCCAAAAAGCACTTTAGCCCTTAGAAAAAAAAGAGGAAAATTTTCATTTGAAGAATCAGAAAGACTTCTTCGGCTGCAGCGACTATTCGAAAAGGCCCTTGACGTTTTTAAGAGTGCCGAACTGGCAAAAAAATGGCTGAAGGAAGATGCCTACGGATTAGGGGATATTCCGCCCCTTGAATATGCTGCAACAGAGATTGGGGGAAGAGAAGTTGAAGACCTTTTGGGGCGTATTGAACACGGTGTATTCAGCTAATGGACGCTGTTTCATATCGCGTAGTAAAAGAGAAATACTGGGCTTCTGCGTTTGACGGTGAAGGGGCAAGGCTTTATGGGGGGCGGTGGAATAGCAAAGGGGTGCCGGTCGTTTATACATCAGACTCTCTGGCCTTATGTTCCCTTGAAATTTTTGTGCATCTTCCGTCATATACCCTGCTGGCAGATTATGTTTATGTACCCCTTGTTTTTGATTCCGGTCTGATTGCCGTGGCGCATTTGGATGACGGCTGGGATGAAAGACCTGTTTCGAGAGTTTCTCAAGACATAGGCGATCATTGGATTAAAGAAGGCCTTTCTGCCATTTTAAGAGTGCCGAGTGTGATAATACCCGACGGTTACAACTACCTTGTCAATATTCATCACCCGGACTTTAAAAAAATAAAGATCGGCAAACCACAGCCTTTGACTTTTGATCCACGGTTACAAAAATAATTGAAATCAGAATTTAGCCTCCCACAAAGAAAGAATTTAACATCTTTGTGTCTTCGTGTCTTTGTGAGATAATATAAGCAGATCCTCAGAGAAAAGTGCAGCCGCATGAATCAATCACAAGAAAAACTCAAGATGACGACAGAGCAATACCTCAAGTTTGAAAGAGCTTCCGAAATCAAGCATGAGTATCTTGAATCTATCGATTGCCGGTTATTACTTTCCGAGATTTATCATCGAGTCGAATTCGAATAATTACTTTTCCTCACACAAAGGCACAAAGCCACAAAGAAAAAAATAATCTCTTTGTGCCTTTGTGTCTTTGTGAGAGATTTAATTAATAAATTTTGTGTCCTATTGTCTTTGTGCGATAATATGGAGAGTATAAAATAAGGCACAGGGGAGAATAACATGGCAGAAATTGTATTAAAAACAAACCAACCGGAAAAAGTCCATCAAATTTTGTCTGAGACCCTGGAAACGGAAATTTCCCGCATAGAGCACAGTATTTCTTATACAAAAAAAAAATTATTAAAATTTGAACAGAAATATAAAATATCTTCTAAAGAGTTTATGGAATCTTGGACAGCAGAAGACCTTGAAGGAAAAGATATGGAATATGTAGAATGGTCAGGAGAGTATAATGTGTGGAAAAACCTGAATGAACGCCTGGCCACAATCATGGATATTACCTATGCAGCTCCGGCAGTATCTTGATAATTTTCGAAATTCAATTGAAAAATTTGAAGTCTTTGGACTTTCGGAAAAAACAGAGATCAAAGAAGAAATACGGCCAGGCAAACAGGCGGTTATTAACATCCATGTCAGCCTGATAAATGAAACAAACCTTTATCTCAGAGCTTATATTGATGCAAGATACAAAATAAATTTGATTAGTTATGCTTTTCAATATCAAAAGAAAAACGGACAATTGATATTCCGGTATGATAATGCTGCGCATAAACCGAAGCTTTCGTCCAAATATCACAAACACCTTTCAGATGGCGATATTGTTGAAACAGATATGCCTGATATCGCTAAACTTGTGGATGAAATTATCGATAGTTTTTGAGGATATTTAACATCACGTTCCGAGATTTATCATCGGGTCGAATTTGAATAATTAATTATCCTCACACAAAGGCACAAAGCCGCAAAGAAAAACATCATCTCTTTGTGCCTTCGTGTCTTTGTGAGAGAATAAAAAAAACTATGATAATCTGATGATAAACCCATGAAAAAAAATATATCCAACCAACAAAAAAAAATCATCAAAAAACAGATTAGGGATATCCTGTCCAATGAACAAGAAGTCCAAAAAATTTTGATTTTCGGTTCTTTTATAAAATCTGATACCCCAAATGATATCGACATAGCCGTATTCCAAAACAGCAACGGTGGTTATTTGAGTTTATCAATGAAGTACAGAAAACTGCTAAGAACTTTGATAGCTACTATTCCATTCGATGTAATTCCTATTAATGCTGATGCAGCAGGCGGTTTTCTAAACTATATAGAAGATGGGGATGTCATTTTTGAACGGTGAAACAAAAATATGGTTGAGATATTCTAAAGAGAATTTTGAATCAGCCAATGTGCTTTTGAAAAACAGCCTTTTTAATCCATGTCTTCAAAATGTGCAACAGTCAGTTGAAAAAGCACTGAAATCGTTGCTGATCGAAAAAGGAGAGCGTCTGAAAAAAACTCATGATATTCTTGAGCTTAAAAAGAAGTTGGAAATACTAAACATACAAGTCGATACTTCGGATGAACACTGCGATTTTTTAAATTCCATATATTTGCCGTCAAAGTATCCGTTGGGCAGTGTAATACCAAACTTTAGCCCTGATGAAGGCATTTGTATAGAAGCGATAACCATAGCAGAAAATGTAATTAAATCTGTTTACAGCTTATTGGGCTTTAAGCCCGAAATTAACATCCCTTCAGAATTTGAATAATTTTCCTCGCACAAAGACACAAAGGAAATAACATCTTTGCGCCTTAGTGTCTTTGTGCGATAAAAAAATACATTGATTGTAAAAACAGTATCCAATTTAGATAAAGAGGCCTGGGATGATTATGTCCTTTCCCACCCCGACGGCATTGCTTACCAGCTTTTTGCATGGCAGGAAGCTGTGAAAAAAGCCTATAGATTTCAACCTCTTTATCTGATGGCACAATCAAAAAATCAGGTAAAAGGAGTTCTCCCGTTAATAAACTTCAATATACCTTTTAAAAGGGAGCTTATTTCGCTTCCGTACTGTGATGCAGGAGGACCATTGGCAGATGATCCTGCCACTGAAACTATGTTGTTACGGCAGGCATTAAAGATAGCCCCCTCTGCCAAAATGGTTATTCGATCAACCCGGCCATTTGCCAATCTATCGCCAGACAAAACGATCAGTAAACAAAAAGTCAGGATGATTTTATCATTACCACAGTCCTCTGATAAGCTGCTTGCTTCATTTAAAGCCAAGCTTCGAAGCCAGATTAAAAAAGCGTTTAAAAACGGCCTTACATCAATAATCGGTTCGACAAATCTGCTAAATGATTTTTACTCCGTCTTTTCGGAAAATATGAGAGACTTGGGGTCTCCTGTCCACAGCAGGGAATGGATTTTCTCCATATTAAAAGCATATGCAAACAGAGCACATGTCTCGGTCGTATACATGCCGGACGGACGACCTGCTGCCGCCGGAATTATACTGTGCCATCCAAAAGTTGTTTCCATCCCATGGGCATCCTCTTTACGCCGCTTTAATACGAGCAATCCCAATATGATGCTCTACTGGTCCTTTTTGAAATTTGCCTCAGATAACGGCTACCCTGCCTTTGATTTTGGTCGTTCCACACCGGGGGAAGGCACCTTTCGTTTTAAAAAACAATGGGGGGCAGAGCCGAAAGGCCTTCATTGGGCTGATTGTAGTGCCACAGAATTCCTGATGGACACTTCAAACAGACCATACACAGAGGCATTAACTGCAGATCACGAAAACATACGACCGTTAGCAGAATCCGTTATCCAGAGAATGCCGTTATCTTTTTCCAAAGCATTGGGAAATATGATAAGAAAATACATTACACTATAAGTTAAAAAGAAAAGAGCCATGGATCTTTCATTTGTTATTCTTACATGGAATTCTGAAAAGTATATTGAAAAATGCCTTTCCTCTATTGTCGTATCTCTTGAATCAAGCCCATTAAATTACGAGGTGTTAATAGTCGATAATGGGTCTCAAGATAACACTATAAAAATTATAACAGAGCAAAAAGGCACTAAAATCCGACTAATAGAATTAGGCCGGAATACCGGAACCACGTATCCGAGAAATTTGTCTGTTAAAAAAGCAAAAGGAGAGTATATCTGTATTATGGATTCTGATGTGGAAATTTTTCCCGGAACCATTGAAATCCTCCTTTCAGATCTAAAAAAAGATATATCTGTTGGTTTAGTGGTGCCCAAACTCATTTACCCCGGTGGGAATCTTCAAAAATCAACAGATCAGTTTCCAACAGTTTTTCAAAAAGCCTATCGATATTTTTTCTTAAAAAAAATAGAAGCCAAGGAAAACAAAGAAAAGAGTTTCGAGTCCCCGATTTTTGTTGATTATGCCATTTCTGCTTTATGGGTAATTAAACGTTCAATCTTTATAAAAGTAGGAATGCTTGATGAAAAAATTTTTTATTCACCAGAGGATGTGGATTTTTGCCTGAGACTTTGGAAGGCTGGCTATAAAATTTTGTATAATCCCAGAGCCGTTGCTATCCATTATACCCAGGAAATTTCCAGAGGATTTAAATTGAACAAAGCGTTTTTCGATCACCTATTGGGACTTCTTTATTACTTTTTAAAACACCGTTATCTTTTTGTTCTTCCATCATTCAAAACCAAACAAAATACGGGTAGAGCTAAATAATGAGGATTTTATACCACCATCGGACTCTGGGAGACGGTGCGGAGGGGATTCATATAAAAGAGATGGTAAATGCCTTTCGTTCAATAGGGCATGACGTCTTGGTGGTGGGCCCATCCGCATCTGAAAATCTTGGAAATAAAAAAAGTTCTCCATTTTCAATTTTAAAAAAAATAGTCCGAGGGCCAGCATATGAAACCCTGGAGATAGGTTACAATTTTTATAATTATTATTATTTGTCTAAGATTGTTTCTCGATTCAAACCAGACTTTATCTATGACAGGTACATTACATTTAATTATTCATGCGTCGGATTTGGAAAAAAACAACGTATTCCGGTTTTTTTGGAAGTTAATGCGCCGTTAGCCTATGAGAGGGACCATGAACCGGATGAATCGTTATACATGAAAGAAGTGGCGTATTGGGTTGAGAAAAAAGTTTGCAGCAACTCATTAAAAACCATTGTCGTATCTACACCTTTAAAAGAATACCTGATTTCAAAAGGGGTTCCAGCGGAAAAAGTCGTTGTCATTCCCAATGGGGTGAACATAAAGACGTTTTATCCTAAACCAGCATCGACGACTTTAATTCAGTCTCTTGGAATTAGAAAAGACGATGTCATTATTGGTTTCGTGGGGATATTGCGTCCATGGCACGGTATTGATCTTTTGCTGGACGCCTTTGGGATGGTTCATGCCAGGTATCCGAATTCCAAGTTGATGCTGGTCGGTGATGGTCCTATTAGAGAGAGTATTCAAAATAAAGCCAGGGATATGGGCCTTGGCAACAAGCTTATTATAACCGGGAGGGTTCCCCATGATAAAGTTAGCGATTATGTTTCTCTTTTTACAATTGCTGTGTCCCCAAAGGCAACTTTTTATGCCTCACCCATGAAAATACCAGAGTATATGGCTCAGCAAAAAGCAGTAGTTGCCCCGGATACGGATAATATAAAAGATCTTATTGTAAATGGTGAAACCGGTATTCTCTTTGAAAATGATTCGGCGAAATCTTTGGCAGAATCGTTAAAAGAGATTATATCAAATCAGGACATGAGGTCTGAAATCGGTAACAAAGCGAAATTAGAGACCGCACAGCGTCTGAATTGGCAGACTACCGCAAAACATGTTGAGACATTATTCTTAGACCGGTTTAATATTTGAGAGGCGGATTAATGGAGATAAATAATCCATATGGCGGTTTTCTGATTGCAAAGGACAGTGCTCTCGACTTAGCGGAAAAAGCCGGAATTCTATCGAAAAACGGAGCAAAGGTCCATATTATTGACGGCAACCCGATCCTTTTGGCAGCTTGGGAAGAGTTCGAGGGGCAAGGGCTTTGGGTCTCCTCAGGTCATGGTGCCGTTGCTTATGATTTGGAATTATCAAATTCTGAAAATTTAAAGAAGCTTGCAGGTTTTGATAATTCGGACAATGTCGACCCAGGGGAAATTTTATGGGCATTGTATAACTCTTATGGGCCGCAAATGCTGGATTACCTGAGAGGCAGTTTTTGTTTTGGCCTTTGGGATACCAGAAAAGAGTTTCTGCTTACTGCAACAGATCCTTATGGTTTGAGACCTGTTGTTTATACAAGGAAAAATGAACATTTTGCCGCAGCATCAAGAATCAGACATCTGCTCTGGGCCGGATACAGTAAACGGCAGCTTAATGAGGATTCGGTCTTTCATTATTTGTTTTTCCATACAATTTGCAGCCCATTTACTATTTATAAAGACATAAATAAGTTAGAACCCGGTCACAAATTTGTTATCACGCAGCAGGCAGCTGGAAGTTCGCTCTATTATGACATTCAATATCGTGTAAATAATTCTCTTTCGGAACAGGAATGGATCCAACGTATTCGTGATGAGTTAGAAAAGGCAGTGGCGGTTTATGCTAAAGCGCTTCCCTATGATAAAACCGGTTGTTTCCTTTCAGGCGGCACTGATTCAAGTTCAATTGTGGCGTACTATACAAAGCTTATGAAAAAGCCGGCAAAAACATTTTCCATCGGATTTGATGAATCGAAATACAATGAGTTAGACTATGCTGATATTGCGGTTAAACGCTACCAATCACAGCAAAAAGAATATTATGTAACACCGGATGATGTTCTGGTTTTAATCAACGCTTTGCCGTCCCTTTACGATGAACCGTTTGGGAATGCTTCCGTGATACCCGCATTTTTCTGCTCGAAAAGTGCCGGAGATGCAGGCATGAAATACCTTTTAGGAGGTGATGGGGGAGACGAGATTTTTGGTGGAAATGAGCGATATGTCACAGACATGGTGTTCCAAAGATACTTTTTTTTACCCAAAGTTTTAAGGAAGGCTGTTGTGGAGCCGCTTTTGTCATGGATGCCTTCTGCAGGATTGTTTTATAAAGCCAAGCGGTATGTGAGACGGTCAAACATCCCAAACCCGGAACGATTTTATTCATATAATCTGCTGGCTGAGACTTCTCCCGAAGTAATTTTTAAAAAAGAGTTTATTCACCACATTGATACAAGGTCTTTTATGGATACGGCTTCGCGTCACTATCAGAATGTATCCTATGCAGAGGAAACCAACCGTCTTCTGTATTTAGATATGAAGTTTACCATCACTGATAATGATATTCGAAAGGTAACCCAGATGGTAGAAGCGGCCGGGCTGAGAGTCAGATATCCTTATCTTGACAGGGATCTGGTCGATTTTACAACGACGATACCGGCCGATATCAAAGTCAAATGGGGCAAAAACCGATATATTTTCAAAAAGGCCATGAACGGGATCCTGCCTGATGAAATTATACACAAAACAAAGCACGGTATGGGACTTCCGATCGATCCATGGTTTAAGAAAAATGTCAAGCTCAAGGAGTTCCTGGCAGATCACATTTTTAGCGAAAATGCAGCGATCAATACATACATAAATCAAGAGTTTATGCAAAGCATTTACAAACTGCACAAAGAGTCTGAGACATCATACTATGGTGATAATCTGTGGGTATTTTTAATCCTTGAATTATGGCTCCGAAAAAATTTATGAATTTTCAGGTCCGCCAATTTATTTTTAAACTCAATTATGTCCATCATTCAAAATCCGGTCATCATGTCAAATCAAGATTAAAAAACATTGTTATTATGTACAATATGCTGACAGGACAGACATCGGCGCCTTTGAGTTTAAAGGCGGTTTGTGAATATTAAACGTATTGGGATGACTCGACACAAATCATGAAGCGGATTTTAATGATTGCATATCATTTTCCTCCTACTCGAGGGAGCAGTGGTGTTCATCGAACTGTCCAGTTTGCTAAGCATCTCCCGAAATTCGACTGGGAACCTTTGATTTTGACAGTTCATCCTAGAGCCTATCCAAGTGTCGGGAAAGACATGCTTGGAGGGTTGCCTGAGTCTGTTGTGATCAAACGAGCCCAGGCATTTGATAGCGCCAGGCATTTTTCTTTCAGAAACAGATATCTTGATTTGACTGCTATACCAGACCGCTGGGTAACTTGGTGGCCCCATGGAGTTCTTTCCGGCCTTGAATTGATTAAAAATTATAATCCATCGGTCATTTGGTCTACTTATCCCATTGCATCTGCCCATTTAATAGCGCTGACAATACAGCAGCTGACCGGATTGCCCTGGATAGCTGATTTCAGAGATCCCATGAATATTACTTCAATGCAAGGCCAGCTGGCAGGAATAGACAACAGGGTTGTTCAATGGATAGAAAGAAAAACAATTGAGCATTCGTCCGCTGGCCTGTTTGTAACCCAATCGGCTTTAGAGCAATGCATTCACCGGTACCCGGATAAACCCTCAACTTATTGGAAACGAATTGAAAACGGATATGATGAGTCCCTTTTTCTCGGAGTAAAAACTTTGAATAGAAAGGGGGCAAATTATCCCATAAAACTGTTACACAGCGGTATCCTTTACTCAAAAGGCAGGAATCCTTTCTGCTTTTTTCAAGCTTTAAGGTCTTATTTAGATAAAGGAGGAGTTCCTGTTGAAGTAATACTGAGAGGAGCTGGGCAGGAAATTGACATTGAAGGATGGATTTTTTCTCTTGGATTGAAAGATATAGTTAAAATTAAGCCGCCAATATCTTATAAGGACGCTATAGAAGAAATGATGCAATCAGATGCATTACTCATGATCCAAGGGGCTGAATATAACAAACAAATTCCTGCAAAAATATATGAGTATATCCGTGCGGGAAAACCTATTTTGGCATTAACGGATGCCCTTGGAGAAAGTGCTCGGCTTTTAAAATATTGGGATGGCGTATATATGGGGAATATGGAAGATGCCGATGAAATAGAGTCAGCTCTGGATCAAATTGTCGATAGTATTCAAAATCAAGAAAAACCGATTCGTGATCCAAAGGCGGTTTCAAAATTGTCCAGAAAGGCTGGAACCCTAAAACTTTCTAAAATTTTAAACGAATTTGAATAAATAGGAGAGAATATTATTGGATCAATTTGTCAAATATTATGAAAAGGAGAGTATTACGGCCAAGGCGATGAATAGATTCGAAGGTATTAAAAATGCAGTTTTGAGAGTAAAAGCTAAATTCGGAGAAAATTTTAATCGATCAACATATGATATTGCGGATATTGGCTGCAATGCGGGAACACAGTCCATTCTCTGGGCCAAAGAAGGCCATCATGTCTACGGTATTGATATTAATTCTCAATTATTGGAGATTGCCCAAAAAAGAGCAATGGAGGAAAATTTAGACATTGAATTTAAGTGCTGCTCTGCAACTAAAATACCATTATCTGTTTCAAGTGTAGATTTTTGTTTGGTTCCTGAATTATTAGAGCATGTAAATGAATGGGATAAGTGCCTTGATGAGTTTTCAAGAATATTAAGACCGGGCGGCGTATTGTTTATTTCGACATCGAATAGATTATGCCCCTTTCAACAGGAGTTCAAACTTCCGCTTTACAGTTGGTATCCGAAAGGAATCAAACGCTACTATGAAAAACTTGCGGTTACGACAAAGCCCCAACTTGTTAATTTCGCAAAATATCCCGCTATAAACTGGTTCACTTTTTATCAATTACGGGATGAGCTTAAAAAAAGATCTTTTATAAGTTATGATAGGTTTGATGCTATGAATATTGATGAATTTAATTTTTTAAAAAAGCAGATTGCAAAGATTTTAAATCTAAACGAATTAACTAAATTGTTAGGACATTTCGTTACTCCCGGAACTACGATTTTTGGAATTAAAAAGTAAAATAATTAGGTATCTCAACTTTCGGAGGAGTAAATTTGCACCCCCGATAATTCCTCAATCTCACTTGAAAAACCGAAATACTTGAGAGCTTGACCCATCACCAGATCAAGCATCTCCTGTACCATATGCTCGGTAAAATCAAATAGTCGCCGAATATTTACCAGAGCTAAGCGCATGATCCGCTCCAAAGAGACCATAAAAGAAAGATTGGTCATCTCATCATTACAGGCCCTGAAGAGTTCCCCGAATGACCTTTGATCCATACATTGCCGCTGATAAAGGCTGAGCATGTTGTATCTGGCAATGACAAGAGATGTATGAGCGATCAGGCCATCGTAGTTCCTAATTTGTATTTCTTTTGCCAATTTCAGGTGTTGCTTGCACATTTTGAAAAAGACTTCAATATCCCAGCGTTTGCCGTACAGCCGAATGACTTCTTCATTAGGGAGGGACAGATCTGTCGACAGGAGTGCAAGCCAGCCTCGTTTTTTATCACAGGAAACAAAAATAATTTTTGCCTGCTTGCCGTTGGAAAGAGTAACAATGGCTTGGGCCTTGATTTTTGACCGTCCTCGTTTTTTCTTCAATTTTCCATAGAGTTCGGACAGCCTAAGGAATGAGCACGAAATAATATGCCCAATTAGAATTTTCAAACGTACGGCCTACAATGGTCGCCTGTTTTGAAATGGGCAAGTTATTTAAGACTCATTCCTAAGCTTTTTGCCTTGATATTCATAAAGCCATTTTGGATGATCTTTCAGCATGCATATGACGTGTATGTGTTCCCGCAAATCTGCTATTGCTGATGGCATCGAAAACCAACTGTCCATTAAAACATACTTAGCCCGGACACCCATATCAAGGGCTCTTTTTACCATCGGTACGAGATGGGCTGTGGTTTTTGTAACCGCTTCCTGGCGGCGATGATATCCGCAGGTCCTTTTATCAATATCAGGATTGATTTCATTGTATCGATTCTTTTTGTATGCAGATGATAAAAGGGCAAAATCAAGTCCAAGAAAACTGTTACCGTCAGACCAGCCAAGGGTCAGCATCCGGAATCCTTTGATGTACTTCATATCCAATGTCATAAAGTTAACAAGTAGTAAAAAAATATTGTAAATACAGGTCATTATGATATATTTAGTATTAACATCAACTCAAAATTTTTCTTATGAAAGGAGAATAATATGTCAAAAAAAATTCAAAAACAAAACGATTGTGGCACGGAACCTGCTTTCCAAAATCTGTGCCGAACTGATCGAATATCTTAAAGAAATTTTGAATTCATCCCAATTTGTAGATAGGCACAAACAATCCCAAAAAAATTTTATACGCCAACGAAAGCTTCCCTTTCAAACTCTTTTCCTGTTTTTCATAAATTTCATCAAAGGTTCATATCAAGACGAGCTGGATCATTATTTTAAGGCATTATTCCGGCTGGATATCCCAATTAAGTTTGTCTCAAAAATGGCTTTATCCCTTGCTCGCAAGAAACTCAAATACGATGCCTTCATAGAATTCAACCGGCATCTCATTGGGTTTTTCTATGACCGTTTCCAACATAAAAAAACATGGAACGGCTTTAATCTCCTTGCCATAGACGGGAGTACGTTGAAATTGTTTAAATATAAAGAGATTAGACAACATTTCGGTATATTGAAGCCGAATAAAGGCCCGGCTTGTGTTATGGCACGTATTTCACAAATGTTTGATGTCCTTAATAAAGTCACAATTAACGCCATTATCAACCCTTATCATGTCGGGGAAAGAGAACTGTTGCACAGCCATATGCTCAATTTGCTTCCTAATGATTTGCTGTTATTGGATCGTGGCTATCCTGCTTATTGGATTTTCAACCTAATCATGTCTCTGGAAGGTAATTTTTGTGCAAGAATTTCCAAGCAGTGGAAAGTTGTTCAAAATTTTGTTGAGTCCGGGGCTCAAGAAAGCATAATTGATCTCCAAGCATCATACCAATCAAAAATAGAGTGTGATGAAATTGGTCTTGATACCAAGCCTTTACGTTTGCGCCTTATACGAGTCGAGCTTGACACTGGTGAAATAGAAGTGCTCATCACATCGTTGACCAATGAACGAAAGTTTCCCCATGAAATATTTATGGATTTGTACCACAAACGCTGGCCAGTTGAAGTCGATTACCTTTTTATGAAAGAACGTATTGAAATTGGAAATTTTTCCGGTACATCTGTTTTGTCCGTTTATCAAGATTTTCATGCGAAAGTCCTGGCAAAAAATCTTACATGGATATTAGCATCACCGGCTCAAGATGTAATAGAGAAAAAGGATGATAAAAAAAAGCACGAACATCAATTGAATATGACACAGGCAATTTCAAAATCCAAAGATACACTCTTTTTACTTTTTGAAAGACCTCGTGAAATAATTGAACAGCTAATCCGGCAAATTCATACACTTTTTATGGGAGCAACAGAACCGATTAGACCTGGGCGTAAATTTGAACGAAAACATAAAGTTGCCAAAAGGGAGCATCATATGAATTTAAAACCTTGCCGTTAACTTTATGACATTGACTTCATATCTGTATGATCAAACACCCGGGATAAAAGCTCGACTTTTTTAGAACGGTTTCTGCTATAGGTAGAATCGTCAAAAATAAGAACTTCTTCGGAAGAATCATCAAGAAGCTTTCTAATGATAAAATAAATCCGGCGGCAAAGATGAAGGGTAAACCGCCGCCAGTTATATGTCGGAGAGTTCAGAAAATTGTAAGCAGCGTCCTTATCGACCTCAACTTTTTTGTTTTTCACAATGCCCTGGTATAAATTTTCGTTGTGAAATGCCAGGTTAAATAAGGCTGTGAAAATGGCAAGCGGTGATGCTCCTTTTGTTTTAACGATTCCTGATCGATTCAATAACGTACCGATTTTGAATTTTGCAAAGTAATCACTGAGTACGCCAATCTGTTCTGAATTTGTTATTTGATTTTGTACGCCGGTAAGGGTAGTATTCATTTTGACGAATTTCCTTTGTCTGAAATGTTTGTTTAGTGGTAAACAAAGCGTATCATATAAAGCGAGATTCGTCAATTTAAATAATAAATTCAATTTGTTATATTTTTATTTGCTGTCGTTTTTAATCACCGAAAGTTGAGTTAGGTATTATTGTTATTATGTACGACTGATTGAATGGGTTTCACATCCACTCGCGTTTGCCAATCACCATTAAAAGGATGAGCGTTTAAAGTTCAAATGCTTAACTTTTAGCCTAGTATCTAAAGATCTAAGGAAAAAAAAAAGTATGAAAGGAATATTACTTGCAGGCGGTTCAGGCACGCGTCTTTATCCGGTCACAAGTGTGGTAAACAAGCAGCTCATGCCCATATATAACAAACCCATGATCTATTATCCTCTTTCCGTCCTGATGCTTTCGGGACTTCGAGAAATTCTTGTCATTTCAACACCAGAGGATTTGCCAAGGTTCAGAGAGCTTTTAGGTGATGGCTCCAATTGGGGGTTATCCCTGCAATATGCAGTACAAAATAAACCTGAAGGGCTTGCTCAGGCTTTTATTATCGGACGCGACTTTGTAGGAAGCGATAATGTCTGCATGATACTTGGGGATAATATTTTATATGGCCAAGGCCTCAAGGAGAAATTACAGATCGCCTACTCCAGAAAATCAGGAGGAACGGTTTTCGGCTATTATGTTAATAACCCGGAAAGATTTGGAGTCGTAACTTTTGACAGCGAAGAACGCATAATAGACTTGGAGGAAAAACCAATAAACCCCAAATCAAATTATGCAGTTACCGGGCTGTATTTTTATGACAACAGGGTTCTTGATATAGCGGCAGATCTTAAACCCTCAGATAGAGGTGAACTGGAGATAACCGATGTCAATCTCGCCTATTTAAAAATGGGGGAGTTGAACGTGGAGTTACTTGGTCGAGGTATCGCCTGGCTTGACACAGGGACTCACGAAAGCCTTTTAAAGGCTGCAAATTATGTTCAGGTTCTGGAGGAAAGACAGGGTCTGATGATCGCATGTCTGGAAGAAATTGCCTTTCGAATGGGATATATTGATGAACGACAATTGGAAAAAATGGCAAAAAGGCTTCTAAAAAATGAATACGGAGAATACCTGTTCAAGATTCTGAAACATAGTAAATAACATTAAAAAAAATCGAATGAGACGCCTTTTGTGAAAGAGATCAATGCATGTGCGTTTACAAACAGTTAACTGAACTGTAACAAATAAATAATGACAACTTTAGAACAGAAAACTGTAAAAGGTATAGCCTGGAATCTGTTTGAGCGTTTTGGAGCTCAGGGTCTGCAATTTGTTTTAGGAATTTTGCTTGCCCGACTGCTTACTCCGGCCGATTTCGGCTTGACAGGTATGATTTATGTGTTTTTTGCAGTGGCTCAAGTTTTTGTCGATGGTGGTTTCGGTGCAGCTTATGTACAGAAAAAGGAAGTAACTGCCTATGACAGTGACACCGTCTTTTATTCTAATCTTCTCATCAGTCTTGCAATATACCTTGTTTTTTGGATATCAGCACCCGCTATTGCGGGATTCTATGAACAGCCGGTTTTGATCGAGCTGACACGCGTAATGGCTTTGGTCATCATCATCAATGCTTTTAATTTGATCCAAATGGCTCAAATTATGAGGGATGTCGATTTCAAGCGCAAGACAAAAGTGACGCTGATTGCAACCATTTTATCCGGTGTGGCCGGGATAGCATCTGCCTATGCGGGATTTGGTGTCTGGAGTCTGGTCATCCAACAGATAGCAAACCGAATTTTGACAACTTGTGGGCTTTGGGTTACATCAAAATGGAGGCCGGGACTAAAATTTTCGACCCAGTCATTTAAAAGTCTTTTTTCGTTTGGCTTCTGGATACTGGCGGCAGGTCTGATCCGAACAATTTTTGACAACATCTACATATTGGTGATCGGAAAGTTTTTTCCGGCTGCTCAACTGGGTTTCTACGAAAAAGCAAAACGATTTAAGCAAATTGCATCCGAAGAGGTTTCAGGTGCGGTTGGTGCAGTTGCATTTCCTGTTCTGTCACAACTCCAGCATGATAAACCAAGACTGAAACAGGCGGTGCGAAAGTTGCTGATTCATACGCTTGTTTTTGTAGCTCCGCTTTTAGTGCTATTAATCATCATTGCAGAACCTTTTGTAATATTGATATTAACAGAGAAATGGGCGCCCATGGTCCCATATATGCAACTTTTATGTGTTGCTGGAATTCTCTATCCGATCCATGCAGTCAACGTCCAGATATTGAAGTCACAAGGTAAAAGCAATTTGAATTTTCGCCTTGCTGTCATAAAAAATTGTTTTCGAGTTGTCAATATTGTCATTATGTACCGTTTGGGTGTTGTTTTTATAATTATTGGCGAAATCATTTGTTCAATCCTTTCATTAATAATCAACACTTATTATACCAAAAGACTGCTTTATTATGGAATGATGGAGCAGTTAAATGATATACGACTAATTTTATTTTCTGCTGCAATTTCAGGTTTAGCAGGATATATCGTCATTTATTATATAGAAAACATGTACTTGAAGCTGTTAATAGGTTCACTTCTAACCGCTGCAATATACGTTGCATTGCAATACATTTTTAACAAAAATTTGTTTTTTCAAATCATTAGACTGAAAGAAAACTTCATTAGATGAATTATGCCCGAATAGGAGTCTATATATGATATCGAACAATATAGGTAGACGTTTTAAAAGATTTCTGAATTCTAAAATTATATCATCAAAAAAAATTTTTTGTATTTCCATGCAGCGGACAGGGACGACATCAGTTGGGGGATTTTTCAAGCAATTTGATTATAATACCATGGGATGGCCCCAGTGTGTAAAAAATAATTGGCATCGGCTTTGGTATGACGGTAACTATGAGGCTATATTCTCTTCATGGGATTTCAAAACAGGTAAGGTATTTGAAGATTCTCCCTGGTGGCATCCTGAATTTTATAGAGTCCTTTTTCATCGATTCCCACGCTCAAAATTTATCCTTTTTACCAGAGATCCTGATAAGTGGTTTGCTTCAATGTTATCACACTCGTCTGGAAATGTTCTTGGAAACCCAGGACGACATTGTAAGATTTATCGTCGGGAATGGGACTATTACTCTCTATTTGAGAGCGATTCCGTATCCTCTAATAACAATAATATAAATAAGATGCAATTGGCCGGAAAAGAACAACATTATAAAGAACTTTATAACCTACACAACAAAGAGGTCGTTGATTTTTTTAATAAGTTCAGTCCGGATTCTTTATTTACCTGCAACCTTGAAGATCAACAAAAATGGATCAAATTGGGTAAATTCATTGGGATTGATGTGCCGGCAGACGTTGAAGTTCATATGAATAAATCTAAAAGATAGCTGGAGGTTTGCTATATGGTAAACCAGAAACCCTTCAAAAGACCAATTTATGTAACCAAACCCTATTTGCCGGATTTGGACGATTTCATGAGCGCTTTAGGGGAAATTTGGAATAATAACTGGCTTACGAACAACGGTCCTGTTGTGCAGCGATTCTCCCAGGAACTTTGCAATTATTTTGAGACTAACAATATCTGCCTTTTTACAAACGGAACGCTGGCACTGCAAATCGGCCTCCAGGGGATGGGGGTTTCAGGTGAGGTAATTACCACCCCATTTACTTTTGTAGCAACAACACACGCTTTATTCTGGAACAAAATCAGTCCGGTATTTGTAGACATTGAACCTGATTTTTATACCTTGGATCCGGAAAAGGTTGAGGCTGCGATAACACCTTGGACAACTGCAATTTTAGCGGTACATGTTTACGGCCATCCATGCAAATTAAATGAACTTGCTGATATTGCACACAGGCACAATCTGAAACTGATTTATGATGCTGCCCATGCCTTTGGCGTAAATGTCGGCAGCAAATCAATCGCTCGTTTCGGTGATTTGAGTATGTTCAGTTTCCACGCCACTAAATTATATCACTCTATAGAAGGCGGAATGCTGGCATTCCAGGATCCCGGCCTGAAAAGCACTTTTAATTATTTGAAAAATTTCGGTTTCAAAAACGAAGTCGAAGTAGTAATGCCTGGCACTAATGCCAAGATGAATGAAATGCAAGCATTGATGGGCAGCATGATATTGAAACACGTTAATGAAATTATTGAAAAACGCAAACAGATCACCTTAAAATACCGGGAAATGCTTGAAAGTGTTCAAGGCATATATTTGACGCCAGAGTTGCCTGAAGATATCCGCTACAATTATGCCTATTTCCCTGTAGAAGTGCACGAAAAAGAGTTCGGTATGAGCAGGAACAGACTTTATGAAAAGATGAAGGAATATAACATTTATCCCAGACGGTATTTCTATCCGCTGATCTGCGACTTTGCCTGCTATCAAAATGTATCTGTTCAAGATCCACTGACGGTAGCAAGAAGAGCAGCGGACAGGATCTTGACGCTGCCAATCTATTATGATCTTGCCTTAGACGATGTCCAAAAGATTTGCGATATTATCATTGAGATCGGTTCAACATGTCGAAGTTAAAAAAATCTAATTTGTTGAGTACATGGAAGCTAATGAAATTGAATCTTAAGTGTATCGGATAATTAATGCTTTTTAACTCATTAGATTTTGCAATATTTCTGCCTCTGGTTTTTGTAATATATTGGTTCTTATTAAATAGAAGCTTAAAGTTGCAGAACCTTTTTCTTCTAATTGCAAGTTATGTTTTTTATGGTTGGTGGGATTGGCGATTTCTTTCATTGATAATATTCAGTTCGATGGTTGATTATCTTATTGGAATATGTTTGTCAAATACAGTTAAAACTAATAGAAGAAGACTTCTTCTTTCTATTAGTCTTTTTGTCAACCTCGGTTTTTTAGGTTTCTTTAAGTATTACAACTTCTTTCTTCAGAGTTTTGTAGACGCTTTTTCTTTCATGGGACATACAATAAATCCACAAGGGCTCAATATGATTTTGCCGGTAGGCATCAGCTTTTACACATTTCAAACCCTTAGCTATTCAATTGATGTATATAAAAGAACGGCTGAACCGACAAAGGATATTATCGCCTTTTTTGCCTTTGTCAGCTTTTTCCCACAACTCGTTGCCGGGCCTATAGAGAGGGCAGTGAATTTGCTTCCACAATTCCAGAGACAAAGGGAATTTGTATATGGCAGAGCCGTTGATGGCCTTCGACAAATTCTCCTGGGGCTTTTCAAGAAGGTTGTAATTGCGGATAACTGTGCCCATTCGGTTAATCTCATTTTTAATAATTATTTAGATCATACTGGAAGCACTTTGCTTATAGGAGCTGTACTTTTTGCTTTTCAAATTTATGGGGATTTCTCAGGATATTCAGACATAGCGATTGGCACCTCAAGGTTGTTTGGATTTAATATAATGAAAAATTTTGCTTTCCCCTACTTTTCAAGGGATATTGCCGAATTCTGGCGTAGATGGCATATCTCTCTGTCAACTTGGTTTAGGGATTATGTATATATTCCTTTAGGTGGAAGTAAAAAAAATAAATGGGTGTCCGTTAGAAATACGTTCATTATATTTTTAACGAGCGGTTTTTGGCACGGCGCTAATTGGACATTTGTCGCTTGGGGATTCCTCCACGCCTGCTTTTTCCTGCCTTTGCTGATACTTAAAAGAAACAGAAAGAATATTGATATAGTTGCAAAGCAAAGAAGTCTACCGAATATCACGGAATTGATACAAATTGGAACAACATTTCTTTTGATAGTTCTGGCATGGATTCTATTTAGGGCTGAAAGTCTATCGCAGGCATTTCATATCTATAATGAAATATTTTCTTTATCTCTATTTAGTTGGCCTCAAGTGTTACCCAAAAACATGATATTTTTTATTGGAATACTTCTATCTGTTGAGTGGTTTCAAAGAGATAAGGAACATGCTTTTCAAATTGAGAGTTATAAGATTCCGATTTATTTCAGATGGCCTGAATATTATGCTGTTATCTTAATATTAGCTTATTATTCCGGGAGTAAGCAGGAATTCATTTATTTCCAATTTTGATAACGTCATGAAGAAGTTTTTTGTAAAAATAATCGTATTTTTTATTCCGATTTTTCTGATATGCTTTTTACTCGAATTTACAGTAAGAGCAATACCAAATGATTATACCTATAAACGAAAGTATTTAGAAACCCATGCGGATTTAGAAATTTTAATACTTGGAAGTTCCCATAGTTTATATGGTATTGACCCTGACTATTTATCAAAAAGAGCTTTTAACGCTTCTAATGTGTCACAATCACCAAAGTTCGATTTTTTTATTTTTGACAAATTTAATGAAAAAATTGATAGTTTGAAATTTGTGATATTACCAATATCGTATTTTTCGCTGTTTTCTATCACTGATTTCGGAAGTGAAAAATGGAGAGAAAAGAATTATGTCATTTATTATGATTACCCGAATGGATCATTTAGTAGCCGATTGGAACTATTTAATGGAACAATAAAGCAAAAAATCGAATCTATCATGGCTTGGTTGCTTAAAGATGTAACCAATAAATCGTGCTCAGAATACGGCTATGGGTTAAAATGGTCTAACACTAATCAACGTGATTTGCATAAGACAGCTGTTGATGCGGCTAAGAGGCATACTCATACTGTAAAGAACAATATATTTTTCGAAGAGAATAAAAATTATATTGAACAAATAATCAAAAAATGCCTGAAAAAGGATATCAACGTCATTTTATATACGCCTCCTGCTTGGTATTTATATGTAGAACTGTTAGAAGAAATGCAACTAGAGATTACTCGCACGTACTGTTATAACCTTACAAAAAAATATTCAAATGTTCATTATTTTGATTTTCTCAATGACGAGCGTTTTCTAAAAGGAGACTTTAGGGATGCGGATCATACCAACCACCAAGGTGCTAAAAAACTAACGCTGATTCTTGAAAGTATTATAAAATCATTGACATAAATTAATTATAGGCGGATGGTATCAACCCGAATGCACGAGGTCGAATATAAGATGCAAAGTAGCAATCCCATTGTCAGCATTTGTTGTATAACGTACAATCATGAAAAGTACATAAGAGATACTATTGAAGGATTTCTTATGCAAAACACATCGTTTCCGATGGAAATAATCATACATGATGATTGTTCCATCGACAATACCGTTAATATTATCGGAGAGTATGTTGATAAATATCCTGAATTGATCACGCCGATTTTTCAAAAAGAGAACCAATATTCTCAGGGGTGCAAGATATTTCCAATTGTGTTTGAGCGTGCCAAAGGAAAATACATCGCTGTCTGTGAAGGCGACGATTATTGGACTGATCCGCAAAAACTTCAACGACAAACTGATTTCCTGGAAGCACACCCTGAGTATGTAATGGTGGCCGAAAATGCGATTTTTTATAATCTAATCGACGAAACAAAAAGAAAGTTTAGAGAATTACCGGAAAGGGATATTGATACTTTAGAGCTATTAGGAGCAAGACCGTTTGCAACTGCTTCTGTTTTATTTAGAAATTTAGGTAAAAAAATAATACCAGGCGGGGAGGACAGCGGCGATACTATTCTTTGGTGTCATTTGTCAAAATTAGGTAAAATACGATATCTGGAGGATGTGTCTTCAGTTTATAGGCATCATAGCGAGGGCGTTACAGAAGGAGATCTGATTCAATGGTCTAAAAAAATGGTTAGTTGGAATAATACGTTAACTCAGAATCATCCGGAAATTGACAGCTCGGTTTTTAAGAAACGGAATCTGGATCAATTTAAATTCCCTATTGGAAATTTGATAGCAAATAACTTATACAAAAAAGCTATATTAATAGCAGACGAGTTGATAAATGCTACCGGTGAACCGTCGGAATATAGAGAAGAAGTATATCAACTTATCGAAAACCTATTACGCCAAAAAGATAACAGCTTGTCTCTTAAAATAGGAAGTGCTGTTACAACACCGGTAAACTTTATGCAGCAAGAGATCAAAAGGTTGATAAAAATCATGGGAATGTTATTTCAAAAAGATCAATAATGCATGGAAAAATATTGTGAAAATTTTTAAGATAAAAAGTTGGTGTTTCAATACTAACTGGAAACATTTTTTTTTCGTTTTTTTTCTTTTTCTAATGATGTTGCCCAACAGTGTTTTCGGAAGAATGAATAAGGGATGGGGCATTCTCCCTGATGAAATGGCAGCGGTTCCGAGATGGTGTCGATGCAAAATGCAAGTACACAAAAGACATTACACTGATATCCCAGCCCCACTGATGCAAGAATATAATAAATGGGGTAAAATTATTGGGGAAGATACTCTAAGAGCTGCGCATCATTATTGTATGGCTTTGAATTGGATTAATCGCTATAAACGCTCCTTAAGTTCATCCTACAAAGACGTTGACATGGATCGTAAATTTGCACTGAAACAAGGGCTTGATGAGTTGCGTTTTATGAAAAGTATGAAAACGATAAAAAAAAGAGCGTTATACTATCGATTACTTATGAACGAAGCCTATCTTTATAGGGAATTAGGCGATTTTGAGAAGGCCGCAAGAAATTATCGCGAGATCATGAGCAGGAAACCTGGTTATGCTTCTGCTTATATTGAATATGCCCAACTTCTTCATTCTTTCGGGAACAATGCAGATGCAGTAAAGATTCTTCAGATTGGTTTAAAGAGAACCAAAGGGAACAAAATTATCCAGCAAATGATGACCAATATCAGGGGAGAAGGGGAGCACCAGTAACTGCGATGGATAGCATTCCTGTGAATGAATTATTTTAATGCACCATAATTACTGATTGCATCCTTACTGTAGAGAATGGAAAAAATGCTAAAACAGCCTTATAGCAGAATGTATAATATTGAGGTTTTCAGAAAGGAAGCTGAAAAGCTTCTTAAAGGAATTCATCGTTGTCAAGATATTGAGACAGTTCGTGATACCTTATTGCAAAGAGCCACTCAGATATTTCGTTCACACTTCAATGGAAAATATCCTCCAGCCCACGAACTAATAAGAATGAGAGATTGTAGCTTAGCTCTAGCGAATGTTTTTTCCAAACGAGCTGAAAACAGAACAGGGTTCAGCGTTGTTAAAGCCATATGGGATATTGCAAAAGGGCGGCAAAGAGAGGACTTGAAACCCGGCTTTTATGCAGAGTTGATAAACTGGGTTAAAGGGTTGGAAGGAAGGGCAAGATTTCAGTTTTTGTATCAGCATTCAGACGATGATTCCATATTAGGGCGGGAAAAAGCTATAGTCCGGTCTGATGAATTGGACAAGATCTGGAAAGCTGTAGATAAGAGGTTGCGATCTTATAGCAATGGTTTAACTAAAAAATCAAAAAAGCTTCGTGAAGAGCATAAAAAAAGCATACTTCGTTCGTTTGGCGCAAAGGAACAAGACTGGGAGAATTGGAAATGGCATATAAGAAATATAGTCACTGATACAATTACCCTGCGCCAACTGACATCTATAGAAGATCACCAGTGTGATCTTATTGAAAGAGCAATAAAAGGACGGTTGCCATTTGGAATTACACCTTATTATATATCTCTCATGGATGATGATTTTAATAAAAACGACCTTGCCATAAGAGCCCAGGTGTTTCCGCCGGAAGATTATATCAATGAAATGTTATCAGACATAAACAACAGAAGGCATTCTTTTGATTTTATGTTGGAATCTGATACCTCCCCCATAGATTTGATAACACGAAGATACCCGAATATTGTTATATTAAAGCCGGTTTCGACATGCCCTCAAATCTGTGTCTATTGCCAGCGTAACTGGGAAATAGAACAGGTGATGGCGCCAAAGTCGTTTGCAGGAAAGGCTGAAATGAATTCGGCCATCGAATGGATAAAAGACCATCCTACGGTTCAGGAGGTCCTTATCACCGGAGGTGATCCTTTCATTATGTCTGATAATCAATTGGAATCGTTGTTAAAACGTCTTTCAGATATCGAGCATGTTGATCTGATACGTATCGGTACTCGAACTCCGGTTACACTACCCGTGCGGATCACAGACCATCTGGCTAAAATGTTGGGTAAATTCCGTGAGGTGGGGAGACGCGAGATAGCAGTTGTAACCCATATAGAGCACCCCTATGAGATAACACCCGAAACGGCACTGGCTGTCGATAGACTCAGACGCCAAGGCATCGGTGTGTATAATCAGCAAGTCTATACTTTTTATGTTTCAAGAAGATTTGAAAGTACTCTTTTGAGAATTTTACTTAGAAGGATCGGTATCGACCCATATTATACATTCATGCCTAAGGGCAAAGAGGAAACTAATGCCTATCGCGTTCCTCTGGCCCGGATTCTACAAGAACAGAAAGAGGAAGCCAGGCTTGTTCCGGGATTAAGGCGTACTGATGAAGCCGTATTCAATGTTCCCGGCCTTGGAAAAAATTATTTGAGGGCAGCACAACACCGTGATTTATTATCGGTACTTCCTGATGGAAGACGAGTGTATGAATTCCATCCATGGGAGATGAGTCTGGTAAGTTGTCAAACCTATCTACATAAAGATATCGCAATCCTCGACTACCTTAACCGCCTGGCTGAAATTGGCGAAAACCCGGAAGATTATGACAGTATTTGGTTTTTTATATGATTATGTCTGAACAGTCCGCGTTCAACGAGGTTGTTAGAATTGTAACGGAATTAAACGTTCCAATAGCAGAGATAACAGCATTATGCGATTTGATCGGAAGGAAAAATGTTGTCAAGGGATTAAGGTCACAAGGGGAAGGAAAATTTAAAGAAACACTTCTGGTTTTTTATAAAATTGGAATCGAAAAGTGCGTTAACTATATATCCATATTAAACGATAAAGAAGTAATCGGCCAGAATCACATTAGTCACGATTTTGCCAGAGCGCCTTACAGCATTGCGAGAACACTCCAATTCTTAGATAATAAAGATATAGAAATCAAGGACTTATACATTATTGTTCCCCGGTTGAAGAATGCGGTTGGAGAAAGATCTTTTGAGAGAGGGTTTCCGTCCTGGAGTCTATACTACTTTTTTGTGACAATAAAAAAAGTTAAAACAATAGGAGTGGATAAGGCTGTTCGAATTATTTTAATGTTAAAAGACCTGTTTGGGCAGGAACATCTTGAAGGAGCGTATGAACAGGGGTATCTATGGTTTGTCGAAGCAATCGAAATTTTTTTTCAAATAGGTATCAGTAAAAGCAGAAAACTTATCGAAGATTTTCGAGATCGAAGCAATATACATTATTTTAATACCGCTTTTGCACATAACCCGAGGTCTTTTGCCAGATATATCAAGTTGAAATCGGAAGCTCCTGATAAAGAGATTGATTTTGTTATTGCGGAAAGGAAAGTTAATAGTGGCAAAATTATTGCACTGCTCCATGGTTTGCTCGAAGAGCATTTTGATGACGGAGAATATCTTTGTTTAACCTCATCAGAGTTCATTGCTTTTGTTTTTGATGCAGTAACAAAATATTTTGAGGGAGAGAAAAATGAAAAAATAGCAATATTTCTGAAAAATAAATATTTTTCAGGTCTTGCAAAGAGAAATGTGTATTCACTTCTAAGAAGTATAGGGCCGGAAATTGAAGTCCAGAAGGGTTTAAAAACATATGATGTGGAAACTGCACATATGGCAGCTTTTTTTTTCCTGGTTGAAACTTCAGGTGATGCGTTGATAGAATTTCCGTTAGGCCCGGCAAATTATCATGGTTCCCTGTCTGAAATTGTTCGTTCTATGAGCAAGATAAGTATAGGCAAAGAGCTTTTAATTCCTCGAAACAAAGTAATACCTTTAGATGTATCTATTTCACTGCCGCCCCAATTGATACATAAAGTTGAATTTCAAAAAAAAGCGACTTTATTGCGTGTAGTCAATGACCTGCTTTATACGGCAGATATCCGTTTTGCAACAGCTTTTCAAGCTGAACCCCAGGATCAATCAGGAATAAGATTCAAAAAGGGTTTGGCAAAAGGTATTGGTTCAAAAGGGTCTGATCTTGCAGAGAACAGATCAGGAAATCTCATTACAGATGATGGAGAAAAAAGTGTTGCTCAGCCGCTTATTGCACATGAGGTGTCTTTTAAATTTTATCAAATGATCTACACTGCATTGGCCGCAAGTTTTATGGAAGAGTCTAAGAAAAAAGAGCTTGAAAAGAAGTTGGCTGGTATATATCTAAATTTTGAAAGACAAGTGCTTGGAATATTGAAAGAGGAAAAAGTTGACTATTTAATAGGTATTGCCTCTAATGAGAATTTGGCTTTTATCGAATTCTCAAATGCAAGAAAAGGAAACATGAATATCACTGTAAGGCTGGATGATGCTGTACAACATTACCTGTCGCTGATTAATCGGGAGATTTTAAAGGAAGCACTACGAGAAAGGGTGAGGCAATTCAGTGGGGATAAAAGAGATGTCGAATCTGAAATCAAGTCAGAAATAAAAAGACAGAAAGATATTGATGTTAAGTATGGTGAGGCATTGGAGACAGCTTTTGGAGGAATAGGTGTTGGAAGGAAAAATAGGGGATAGTTGGCAAAGATCTGTAAAAGCGAATACATATAATTTTTATTTGTTAAGCAAATACCGGAGCCATCTTTTTGGATTAGCGATTCTATGCATTATGTTGTTTCATAGTCCGTTGCAATGGCAGTTCTCCGATCATTATGTAAGATATGTAAAATTGTATTTGGATTTTGGTGTCGACTTGTTTCTTTTTCTATCTGGGATAGGCCTATATTATTCTATTAGTAAAGATAAAAATATTGTTAAATTTTATAAAAGGAGATTATTGAGGATATTGCCGGCATACATTCCTGTAGCTTGTCTTTGGTTTTTTTATTGGGACTTCAGCTGGCCATATGAAAATTTTAGTAAATTATTATCAAATTGTATTATATTCTTTAATGACATTATGCTCATTTCTTTTTGGACAAAAGGAAATCTAACAGAATGGTTTGTTGCAATTATTGTAATATTTTATTTAATATATCCATTCATATATAGGCTTTTAATTCGCTTAAGGACTCGAGGGATTATTTTTCTTATAGCTATATGTATAGGTATTGTTGGTTTTTTATTATATTTTATCGACTTTCATAAATTACCAGATAAATATAATTGGATGTGCATAGCGTTACCTCGTATCCCAATATTATTAATTGGCTGTTGGATTGCTCCAAAGGTTAAAAAATGTAACGAGATTAATAATAGACTTGTTACTATATGTGCTATCATAGCAATCGTATTTATTATTTTTTTTCTGATTAATCCGCCAATTCTTTCCACCAACATATTTTTTAAAAGGTTATTATATGGTCCTTTTGCTTTTTGTATAGCAATTTGGTTTTCTAATACTGCTGAGATTGTAAACAATAGACTAATTTTAAAATGCTTTGGCTGGATTGGACTATTTACTTTTGAGATATATTTGCTACATGAAAAAATAATATGGCTTTTAAGTGGATTCCACTTAGAAAGTGATATCTTGATTAATGTTTCTGCAATTTCAATAACTTTGATAACTGTTCCTTTTTATAAATGTTTTTATAATTGGTTGATGTCTTTATGCTTTTGGCTCTGTGATTTGTGTTTTACTCGTGCATTTTTTTTAAGACAATTGTGAATAAATAGGCAATGTCATTAACTTAACGAATCGGCTGATATCTATAAATGGAAACGACCAGCCCTGTTATTAAAATTTCTAGGGTAATTTCGGCCTAGCCTTGCCGGTTCAATTGTTTTCACCACGATCTGATAAATATCTGATAACACACGTTCCACAGTCTCTAAAGGCTTAAGAGCTTGTTTGAAAATTAGTCATTCGATGGGATTAATCTCCGAATCATGATTGATATCATAACAATATACATCAAACTTTCACTGACTACGAACAAACGTTCAAAGTCTTTGCTTAATCTCCGAAATCTATTAAACCAGCCGAAAGTTCTTTCAACAACCCAGCGCCGGGGTAAAATTTGAAAACCTTTCGTATCATCGGAGCGTTTAACGATTTCAAGATCCAAACCAGTATTTTCTTTAACCCACTGAATAAGTTTGCCAGAATATGCACCATCAGCCCAGATCAATTTTAGACGCGGATATTTGTCTTTCAATTTTTCCGAAAGGATTTTTGCTCCATCTCTGTCTTGGATATTGCCTTCGTGAACGACAGCGCCAATGATTCGACCCTCAACATCAACGAGGATATGACGTTTTCGACCGTTGATCTTCTTACCAGCATCATATCCTTTTGGACCGCCGACTTCAGTGGTTTTTACCGATTGGCTGTCAATGATAGATGCGCTTGGCGTTAATTCTCGATTGCATCGAGTACGATCCATTTGGGTCAGAGCATCATTGATTCTTTTCCACGTATATTTTTTGCACCATTTGTTGTAATGATAATAGACGGTTTGCCATGGTGGAAACCCAATCGGTAACATGCGCCACTGACATCCCGACCTGACAACATACATAATGGCGTTTATAATTGAAGAGACAAGCCATTCTTTGGGCCGTCCTGCTTTTGGTTTACCTTTTGGCATCATTAAAAATTCGAGATATTGACATTGCTCCGGAGTTAAGTCGCTTTCATAAATTTTAACTTGCCCTGACATTATAGTTTCCTCATGTGTAGGTTGTCTCTTAAGAAAAAAAAGATCTACCACATGGAAATAAAAACTCCAATATATTGTAAAATGACGCCCCATTGACATTTATTGGCATTGATAACTAATTTTCAAACAAGCTCTTAGACTCGATGTTCGAGTTTTTTTGCAGTTGACATAAAAATGTGCTAAAGAAGCTGAATTTTTGGCATAAACTTTTAACAAAATTCACGATAGAGATGCTCCTCGAACGACCGCTGCCCTTTATTGAAAACTATCTTGAATGCATAAATCAAGAATTGATGAAAAAGAATCCCAATTATGTGCTATCCAAAAAACAAAAACTGTGGTTAAGCTTTTGTTTAAGTGGCGTTTTGTTAACCAATAGCATTTGCTGGAAACGATTTGAAAGAATCAGTTTAGGAAAATTCCGGTTTTCAGCTCTTTCCTGGATGTTTCGAAATTCAAAAATCAGCTTCGATCACCTACTGAAACAGAGTACGTGTAATATTTTGAAGCATTATGGCATAAAGGAAGGGGTCCTTTGCATAGATGATGTAGACCGTGCCCGATCAAAGTCCACCAAAAAAATATATAAAGTTCACAAGCTTAAAGATAAACTTACCGGCGGTTTTTTAGACGGGCAATGCATTGTATTTTTATTTTTGGTAACACCTGTGGCCTCTTTTCCTGTGGGGTTTGAATTTTATCACCCTGACCCATTATGGAAAGCGTGGAAAAAGAAAGATGATCGTCTTAAAAAAAAGAAGATACCTAAGAAAAAGCGCCCCAAGGAGCCACAGAGAAATCCTGCATACCCAACGAAGGTTCAATTGGCTCTTGAACTTTTGAACATATTCCATAAAAAACATCCGGGCATTGAAATTAAAGCTATTTTGGCAGATGGTCTTTATGGGCATGCTGAATTTGTTGATGGTAGTTCCCTTATCTTTGGTGGTACTCAAACCATCACCAAAATGAAGTATAATCAAAATGTACGGTTTAAAAGTAGCTTAATTTCAGTACAAAAATTTTTTGAATCTTATCCTCTGATACCGCAAAAAGTATCGGTTCGAGGTAAAGAAGATATTGAAATTTTTATCTCATCGGCTCGTCTGTATGTACCGTCTCACAATGCAAAGCGCTTTGTGATCGCCATTCAGTACCCTGATGAGAAAAAACCACGTTATTTGTTAGCCTCCGACTTAAGTTGGAGAACATTGGATATTGTTCAAGCATACTTTTTCCGCTGGTTGATAGAGGTTTTCTTTGAGGACTGGAAAGGTCATGAAGGATGGGGCAAGCTGACCAAGCATACAGGCAAAGATGGATCTCGGAGTTCCTTGATCCTGAGCCTGCTGTTAGATCATGCATTGTTCTTCCATCATCACCAGAAAGCCCGCCTGGAAAACAAACTTCCTGCATGGAGTGTGGGAAGCCTATCCCAGCGGATTCACACAGAAGCTTTAGTTCAATTTGTCCAGGATTTCTGTAAAGACGAAATCAGTGAACAAAAGCTTGATGAGCTAAAAGAGCGCATTGATAATATTATTCCTTTCAATCCTTCTACAAAACATATGAGCAGTCGCATTTTTCCTCAAATGATGCCGGCACCATCTTTGGAACACTTCCGGAAAAAAGTGGCCTGATTCTAATGGAGGATTGTTTGGCAGTCAAATTCAAAAAACTCGAACATCGAGTTAGACACCCCAGGTCTGATCCCCTTAATGGGTCTGATTCCCTTAAATGATGAGGACAACCTTCAAGGTCGTCGGGTTGTCATAAGCACCGATGGTGGCCGGACTCGATTGCGGGAAAAAAAGCGAGGTTCCCAGACAGCCAAAGGAAAAACCAGATATCATGGGGCCAGGAGAGAACCCAAGCTGTTGATTATTTAGTATCTGCTGATTTTCTATTTTGTCGGCTTTAAAGCACCCATTGAATGCTATCCTATTCTGTTGTACAAAAACTTGAATAGAATGCTCTTATGCTCATAAACCGTAAATAGAGGATTGAAAATGATCGAAAAAAAAACACTGAAGCTTTTAGTGAAGAATGGATAAAAAACAACATTAATGACCCAACCAATGAATTCGTTATTCTACGCCAAATTATCCCTTGGCAAAGAATCACCGACAAACTGGCTTATTATTATAATGACAGCAAGGGGCGTATGGGCACCCCCATCCGGACGATCGTAGGGATTTTCATTGTTTTAAAATTCCGGTTACTCAGTGATCGGACGGTCGTTAATCAGGTCAAGGAAAACCGGTATATTCAATACTTTTGCAATGTCTCAGATGAAGATTTGTTTACTTTCATGCATCACAGCAACCTGAGCAAATTGCGAAAACGTTTTGGTATCAAGGGGATTGAAGCCATAGATGCTGTCATTTTCAATCTGTTGAGGATTACAAAAGTAATTGATAACGACAGTATGCTGATTGATTCCACTGTACTGCTCAACAATATTGTTTATCCAACAGATATCGGATTGATTTTCAAGGCGTTTAAAAAAATGGAGCAGGTTGCCAAACATTATCATATTCCCTTCTGGTGGGATGACCGGGAACTCAAACAACTATGGCGAGAATACAATTTAAATCGGAAAAAGAGTGAAATTATACCTCTATTTTTTGAAACGCTCTTGATATTTTCCAGTGGCTTGCGGACATTTGAAAAAATCGTTCAAACCCTTGAAGGTTCTGAAAAGGACAAAGAAAAAGCTCTGCAACTTTTGGAACTCCTGATATTGTTTCAGCGCCAGAATGAACAGAAGCTTGCAGGAGAAAGACATATTCCAAACCGGATTGTATCCTTTGATGAACCGGATGCCCGACCGATCAAAAAAGGCAAAAAGCATCCAGACTGTGAATTTGGGAGTACGCTTCAGCTTTCATTCAACCGCCAAGGCTTTATGGTTACAACGGAAAATTTTATTGGCAAACCCAATGATAAAACCCTGTGGCCGGAGACAGTCCGATTGTTTGAACAAAAAATGAAAGGTGCTCCTGAATATGCCATCGGTGATCAAGGCTACCGCAGTCGGGTAAACCAAAAAATCCCCCAAGGCACCCCAAATATCTTCCTCGGCAAAAGTTCGGACGTTAACGAAGAAGAACAGGATTATTGCCGAAAAGCCCGGTCTGCAACGGAAGGCTTTATCGCAGTTGCAAAGAAACTTCGCGGCTTTGGCCTCAGTCTCTATCGGGGAATTGACGGGGACCGCATCTGGTCTCTTTTATGTCAGATTGCGTACAATTTGAAAAAGTTTCTTCAGCTCTACAATGATGAAAAAATCAGTGAAGAAAGTTTGATGAAACTCGGCTTACTGGGCTAATCGACATTTTTTCAGATTGATTTGGGCACTGGCAGTTTACCAGATGGATTGGTGCGGCCAAAATATGATGAAATTGCTTTTAGAAAGCCGTCAGAGTCCATGAAAGCCTCTTTTAAGGCGTTATTTTAAACGAAGGGGCACAATAGCAGATAATCGTATTTTATCCATATGAGAGAAAATCAGCAGATACTATTTATGTCGTCGATGCCCATGGGAAACAGGAAAAAAGCTTTGCCCCCTTTATTGATGGAGGTTTTAATGGGCCTGATGGCTTGTTTCTGCTGCTGAAGGGCTATTTGAAGTCTCTTTGCATCCAAAAAGCAGACAAGGTTTTGTTTCTTGCGGACGGGGCTCATTAGATATGGAATCGAGTCCCTGGTCTGATCAGAGCACTGGGGTTGAATCCGGAGAACGTGCATGAACTCCTTGATTTTTATCATGCAGTAGAGCATCTGGGAAAGGTTGCAGGATTACGAAAAAACTGGTCAGCCAGGAAACGTAAAGCATGGATCTCAAAACAACGACGGTTTTTACTAAAAGGTGAATCGGAAACGGTCGTACAAGCAGTACAGGCTCTTTGTCGAGGCCGGAACAGCAAAGCTATAAGGACAGAACGGGATTATTTTGTGCGTAACAGGAGCCGTCTTGCTTTCCCAACGGTAAAGGCATTGAATTTGCCGATTGGCAGTGGTGCGATCGAAAGTTCGATTCGAAGAGTTGTCAATTTGAGGCTCAAGGGTCCCTGCATTTTTTGGTATAAGGAAAATGCGGAGAAAATGCTCATGCTGCGCTCATACTATAAATCAGGACGATGGAACTGTCTGAAACAAATGGCCAATTCACATATTTCATTGTTAGCTGCATAATCGTGAAAATGGGAATGCGCCCTACGGAAGCCAGCAGAATAATATTATATAGTTAACAAGATATCTCATAGAGTAAGGCCCAAGAATGTTACCTTCGAAAAATGATAGCGTCCAGTCAGATTGGGAGATGGTTTTATGATTGGTTTATATGGAATTGTAAGTTCCAAGACAAATAATCGAAACATCAGAGATGGTTTTGATTTGATGTCCGAAGATATTAATACTGACGATTTCCATAATGAGATTTATCTGGGAGATCATTTTGCGATTGGAATCACTCTGCGAAATTCAAAAAAAAATAATGATTTATCTCTACGGAAAATAAACAATGAATATTTAATTGGATTTTGCGGGTATGGTAGGTTTCTCGGTGAAGCTAAACTATCCTGGTCTGATGAGATGATTGAAAGACTCATCCCTTTTGTTTCCATGGGCGAATATGACAAACTGAAATTAATCGAAGGTTCATTTTCATGTTTTATCTTTCATAAGGAAACTATTATTATTGTATCAGACAGAATCGGAAGTAAAAATTTCTATTATTATGATATGGATGATTTTATTGTTTTTGCGCCGGATGTCGGTCGAATTATTTCGTCGAATGTTATTATTAAAAAAAAGAATAATGCTGCGCTGAATGAAGTTTTGGCTGCAAATTTTTTTATAGAAGACGATACACTGATACAAGATATAAAACGCTTTCCTTACGCATCAATATTAATAAAGAGTATCCAGGTTCCACAGAAAAACGATTTAAAAAAATACTGGAATTTTCCAGCAGAAGAAGGAAGAATTGAGACATTAAGCATTGATCTGATAAAGGAGTTTGAGAATAAATTTAAAATAGCGGTTTATGAATTATTAGACCTTTCGAGCAATGCAGTTTTACCGTTAAGCGGCGGTTTAGACTCAAGAGCGATTGCTTGCTTTATAGCAGAAAATCAAATTATCAATGTCATAAACTACAGTACAGGAGATGAGTATAAATTAGCTAAAAAGGTATGTAATATTTTAGGTGGCAACTTTTATCGTATTTCAAACGAAATGCTATCTTCGGATTATTTCAAGAATAGTTTAACCGGTTTAATAGAAGATCAAAAAAGTCATTGTGTGCTTAATCAATATTTTTATACGCCATTTTTTAAGAGATACTTTTCAGAGAACTCAGGACATGATGCCATTTTCGATGGCATATATCTGGATATATTATTTAGTGCGGCTTTCACATATCCGGAATTTAGCTATGCTAAATTCAGCAATGTATACTGCAGTGGAACGTGGATGATAGAAAAGTACTTGCCTAATCTAAATATCAAAAAACTGCAAGCTCATTTATTTCAAAAATACCAGGATATCGTTAATGCGTTTAATTCTGATAATGGTGTGTGCCTAAGTCAGCTATTTTATGTGCTTGGAAGGCTTAGACGGTACGTAAACGAATCTCCATCAGCGAGAGAGAATTATTGCTACGTTTTAAAACCTGCATTCAATTATGATTTGATGGATTTTGGCTTTAGTTTGTCTTTAAAATTAAGAAAAGGTATTTTATATAGGAATATGTTACAAGAATGTTTCCCTAAGGTAATGAGTGTTAGATATAAGGATTCCTATGGCAATCGGTCTAAAACTTTGTTTGAAAAAATAGAGAGCTTGTATTTAAAATTTCGATTTGAGTTATCAGTTGCTACACAAGGAATGATAAAAGATTTATCACTACAACCCGCTTATTATTTTTTTGGAAAAAAAGGTTTGGATGAAATATTAAGTAGAACTTCGATGACCCAAAATCAACTGGGCGATATCTTTGATGAACAAAGTCTATTAAAATTATATAAGGCACCATATAAAAAGCAGTATATGTTTAATTTTTTAGAGCGTGTTTTATTTATACAACACTTTTTCAGTAAGTATAATATCTAAGTACTGATAGCCGGGGAGGATTGTAATGCCACAATTAAAAAGCCGTGTTTCTAAGCCAGGCTATCTTTTTATTGTGCCATGGTCACTTGATTCCATTGGGGGGGTGAGCCAGGTGGTTGAAAATCTTATTCTCCAAATGAAAAAAGATAATATCTATAATCCGATTTTGATGATTAACTCATGGGATGATGTCATTATTCGGAAAGAAAAAATTAAAAATATAGATCATTTTTTTTTTAGAATTAGAAGCATCTACAACAATAAAAGACCAATCAGAAATCTTTTAGGATTTTTTCTTTTTTTCTTTTCCGAATTTTATACACTGCACAGATTTCTTAAAGTCCATAATATTTCGGTCATAAACATACATTATTTCGGGTTGAATGCTCTTACTTTATCTTTATTAAAAATTTTCAAACTGTTTAAAGGTAAATTGCTGCTGTCTTTCCATGGCAAATATCATTTTACTTCTCCGGAAAATGGCGTTGTTGCAAAACAACTATGGAAATTATTGCTGCGGACCTCAGATAGGGCGGTTACCTGTTCGGAAGCGTTGAAAAACGAAGTGGCCGGAATTGATGAAAAATCCATTGAAAAAATTGTTGCCATTCATAATGGTATTGACACGTCATTTTTAGAAAATGAGCGCAATAAAAGCCGGCCTCTGGACCAAAAGCTGGAAGGTAGAAAGTTTATATTGAATGTCGCGGCTTTTGATCACCGTAAAGGACAGGATATACTCTTGGAAGCTTTTGTTAAAATCGAATCACTGTTTCCAGAAGTTGATTTGGTTATGATTGGAAGCCCAGAGGCAGCTCTGAATCCAATAAAGAATCTTATTCAGGATTTTGGGTTGGAGTATCGTGTTTGGCTATACGAGGGTTTACCGCACAACCAAATAGCTGCCTTTTATGAAAACGCAACGATTTTTGCACTTCCATCAAGAATTGAACCCTTTGGAATAGTAATCCTGGAAGCTGGAATATTCGGGTTGCCTGTTGTCGCCTCGCGCGTTGGAGGGATTTCTGAGATTGTGTTTCATAATCAGACTGCTATATTGTGCGAGTCAGAAGATTGCGATTGCTTCGCCCATGAACTGATGTACTTGCTTGAACGACCTGATGAGAGAGAGCGGTTGGGTAAAAATCTCAAGGTGCATGTAATGGAAAATTTTTCTTGGGATCGGGCCTATAGGAAATATATCAAATGCTTAAAATGAAAAATTTATTTTTCATTTTCATATTAATCTTTTTCCCAATAACAGGGATAGGAACAGAGATAGAAAAATTCCATGCCCGTCCGGACCAAGTGTTAGTGTTATACAATGAGGATTGGGAAAAAGATGTGGATGGGTCCTTACCTGGCCAGGACTCAAAGGAAGTCGCAGAATATTATCAAAAAAGGCACACCGACTCAATCCTCGGTTTAAAGCCGTATATTCTTGGTCTTAAGTGTACACATAAACAAAAACATCTTACTCATTGGTATATTAAAGAAAAAAGTCAGGACAATAAGAACGGTGTGGTGTTTAAGGGCAAAGGGGTTCCACCCGGAAATAAGGAATGGGCAAGGGATTCAAGACACGTAGAGATCGTGGTCGATAATAAGAAAGGAGATGTTGACTGGGATTCCATTCAGATTTGGTGCAGCCCTCTTAGTTCAAAAAAAAAAATAAAAGTAACTCCTGTTGCATCAGGCGTTCCTTTACGGCACGGAAAGAGATGGACTTATCCTCAGGTAGAACCTGGAAAAGGACAATGTTTCAGATTCGATGCGCATGAGCTGTTTTCTGGTACTATATGGGTGTATTTTGAAGCTAAAGATAAAAACGGCGGGAAAATTTGTGACTTAAAATTAAAATATTACGATCGTGACGATTTTGAGTTCTCGTTGAGAGGAAAGGACGGCATCATTGATGAAAAACATTTTCAGGAAGATGTTGCCATCCCTGTTAAACGATTTTTGGAAGATCCCAAAAACACCTCTTCTGATGGCACGTTGCTTAAAAATCATATTCTGTACATCGTTGTCTGTCATGGGCTTCCATTTTCCTGTGAGGGTGTTTTTGGTATTGAAAGGGGAACAACTCATCATTCTATAGACCATGGAGATTTAGGATCTTTAGAGCAGCGCCTGCAAACACTGTATTATGGATGGATGAGAGTTAAACCGCCTGTTATTTCCATGTATATGGATGGAGGCCCTGATTCCAAAAATGGAGTACGACATTACAGGATCACCACTGCAATGCGCTATCCAATGTATGGAAAACGCTGGAACGTTTATATGCACCCGGATACATACAGTTATTTGAGAAAAGAAAAAAAGGAGATAGGAGACTATAAAATTCCGCCGTTTCCAGAAGTAAGAAAAAAAACTCCTGAACATTTTTTCGGGTATGGCGTTAGCAGAATTGACGGTCAGGGCCCTGTAGAAGCAAAACGTCTTGTGGATTATGCTATATATGCTTCAAAATATTTGCGTCCGGAAATGCTTCATGCCCACGAGCCTCCTACAAAGAATAGTTTAAAAAAATCGGACAAAAAATCAAATTTGAAAGATGTTTATCAGGGAAAAAACTGGGCCCTGCCAAATATTCCTGAGCTTGGATTCGAAAAAAAACCTGGTCAAATGGACAAGGGGATTCCTTTTCTAAAGTTTAATCAGGATATCTCCATGAATCGTTTTCGTTATCTGCCGGGGGGGATGGACCGGGTAGTGAATAGCGCTAACGGATGGAATTTTAATCGTGATCAACCGATCTGGAAGCAGGTTGATGAAGGGGTTACGGTTAGTGCCTGCGGGGGGCCAGCATATGGAGGCGGACCTCATATCACCAATGCCACTTTTTGGGACAACCGTATTCTGATGCGATATTTATTCAGAGGCCGGGATCTTGGAGAAAGTCTTCTTTTATCGACGATTTATATCAACTGGTCTACATCACTTGTGGGAGACCCATTATATCATCCGGATCTTAATGAAACCGTTATAGATAAAAGCCCTCCAACAATTTCTGGTAAAGATGCAATTAAAATTGCACTTTTCCCAACCATGGAAAAATATACTGCAGTAATTAAAGTCCCTGTCCGATTTTCTTTGGAAAATCCAGAAGTCGCCTTGTTAAAGGCATATTTTAAAAAAGATGAAGGAGATATTGAACAATCTGTTTCTTCTTCGATTTTTTCTGCGCAGCCAAAAATTGTATTAAGAAATCTGGAGACAAACAACACATATAAAGTCCGACTTACTCTCACAGATCCTTATGGGAATGAGAGTGATTTGTCAGAGCGATTCGGGTGTATTCGAATACCCGTTAGGGGTGACAACAAAGATAAGCATGTTTGGCAGCAGGCTGTAAAAAGGAACAACAATTGGATATTTGGATCACTTCTTAAAAAAAGACTATCTGAACAGGGTACAATCCAGGTATGCTTTGAAGGTGGAAAAGATGGACTGTTACCTTCTATAGAAGCAGGTGGAATGAATTTTAAAGTAAAAAAAATTTCGAATAAGGGGAACATGAAAGTTTCTTTAAAATTAGCAGGAGTGACACATGGGCGCCTAATTACATCAATACTGGCACAGGGTGAAAAATCCACTTTGATTGTCCGGTGGCGCAGATATCCTTTAACAAGAGAGGTTTCTTTAAAGGCTAATAACGGTATCGAATTTCCTTTGATTGCTGATACCCGGACACCTTGGGAAAAAATGTCCTTTTCCGGCGATTTTAAAATTATAGAAGGTGGGGGGGGGGATGTCCTTTCCGCCTCAATCATTGACGACGCAGATGTCGCATCTCCTGATGCAATGGGTTTGGAACTACCTTTTTTAAATAAAGAGGAATGGCTTGAGGCTCAGAATTAAACAAAATGAGAGTCCTGACCTTTACATCTCTTTTTCCTAATAATGTGCAAAATAATCTGGGCGGATTTATTGCCAGACGCATGTCCTGCTGGGCAGAGTTGTATGCATCCAAATGGGTCACGGTAGCGCCTGTTCCATATTTTCCGAAACTGCCTGTAAATTCACCTTGGAAAATTTATTCAGGTGTGAATCAGCTTGAATGTTTTAAAAAATGGGAAGTTTATCATTTCCGGTACTTGATGCTGCCGGCCATAGGCCTCCCCATTCAGGGCCAAAGCATGGCTGCTTGTACTATCCCGAAACTTAAAAAGCTCATGATTGAAAAGGGCCCGTTTGATTTGATAGACGCTCATTTTATATATCCAGATGCATTTGCAGCAATGAAAATTTCCAGGAAATTTAAAATTCCTTTTGTGGTAACTGCCCGGGGATCGGACATTAATTATTATAGTCAAATAAAAGCGGTCAGGCCAAAGATAAAAGCGGTTTTAAAAAATGCTGACGCAATTATAGGGGTTAGCGCAGATTTAATTGAAAAAATGATTTCTCTGGGTGCCTCTGAGAATCGATGCCACCATATCCCAAACGGGGTGGACAGCCGTCAGTTTTGCTCAATTCAAAATACTACAGAAAAAAAACCATTAAGGGTTTTACTGGCTGTTGGCAATCTGGTCCCTGAAAAAGGGTTTGAGATTCTGCTTAAAGCGATATCACTTATAGAGCCGGAATATCCGGATATAATGTTGAAAATTGCCGGGTCCGGCCCAAAGTTAGAGTATTTGGCCCAATTATGTAAAAATTTAATGATAGAAAAGAATGTTCAGTTTGTCGGTCAGGTTAGGCATCAAGATATCCACACATTATTCCAGGAAAGCGGAATATTTTGCATGAGCAGTCTTCGGGAAGGTAATCCCAATGTTGTATTGGAAGCACTTTCTACTGGTATTCCGGTTGTTTCAACTCCGGTTGGCGGGGTGCCTGAATTAATTTATCAAAACATGAATGGTCTTATTTCTCCGGATTTTTCAAGCAGAAATTTTGCCCAGACTTTGAAACAAGCATTGAAGCAAATCTGGTCCAATGTAAAAATCAGAAATACCGTATCGGACAGGACATGGGAAAATGTGGCAGGAGAATTGCAGGATGTGTTTGAAAAAGTATCCCAGAACATTCATTGAATTGAGCTGATCAGTATGCCACTAACAGTTTTTGGATTTGTTGGACTTTATTTCAGTGGCATTTATATGGCGTTTACACGACATCCTGTCTGGGGATTATTGCCTTACTGCTTAGCCCTGTACCTTTCACCGGCACACAACTGGTTTGGCTCTTATCTGCCGGATCTGAGATGGTCACTTCTTGCTTCAATCTGCGCAGTATTGAGTATTTTTTTTAATGGAAGCAAATTACCGGCCAAAACTCACTGGCTAAAGACAGGTCCTGCTAGAATTATTCTATGTTATTCGCTATGGATGTGGATACAATACCCGTGGGCATTATCTAAGGATATGCATATAGAAGGGACGGTTCTAATAACAAAATACCTACTTTTGTATTATATCATATACAAGGTGCTGAATACTGATGCCGATTTCTTCAAGTTTTTTTTGTTTAATATTTTTGGAAGCTATTATGTCAGCACGCGAGTATTAGCCTATTCTTTGAGCGGGCGAGTTGAAGGGGTTGGCGGGCCTGGTATGAGCGATTCCAACACGTTGGGTATGCATATGAGTCTTATTTTGATTTTTGCCGCCATGATGCTGTTAAAAAAAAATACGATTTTTGCTAATAGATTATATTGGAGAATGTGTCAGTTTGCCATCTTTGTTTCAGCCGTGTACATAGCCAACGCTGTTGTGCAGACCATAAGCAGATCTGCTGTGTTGGGCCTCGTGGCCGGAGGAATGCTGTTGATTGTCATTAAACACAGAACAGTGAAAAAGAAGTTTTATTTGTACCTTGTTTTTGCTTTTGCAGGGTTAATTTATTTTACACCCTATACGTTCTGGGAAAGATTAAATACTATAACAGAAGCGGTACAAGGAGAAGAAGTCGAAGCAAGTGCATATTCCAGGCTGGTTATTGCTAGTGCCCAGTGGAAAATGTTCAAAGAAAATATTTTCGGGAATGGTCACAGAGGAACACAGGTATTAAGCCCTTACTATTTAGGCGATGAATATCTTGCCACCTTATATACTGGTGGAAGGGGCCGCTCTTCCCATTGCACTTTTTTGACATCATTAGTGGAGCAGGGTGTGCCAGGAGCATTGTTGTATCTAATGATGGTTTTCTGGGGGATAAAAACCATTTTTTCATATCGCAAAAAAGATCCTGTCATGTATCTTTACTTTATGGGTGTTTCTGCATCTCTTGCAGCGATTTTTGTATCAGGAATATTTGTGGATTATTTAAAATCTGAAGTACAGATATATTGTTTTGCAATGCTTGCAAGTTTGAAAGAGTTCCAAATGCGGCAGCAGTACCAAGAAAGTTTAAGCCAAAACCCGACAGCGCCATCCTAATAATATTTCTATCAAACTGCCAAATCTGAATTTCAATGTACAAAAAAACGGTATATTTAAATAATTTCGAGTCATATGTTTTTGACTCGATCAAATGGATATGGCCTTTATATATTTGCTTTATCTTCTATGGTAGTTTGCTACCTTTTGAATATCAATATATTTCATTTCATAACGCAATAGAGTCTTTTTTTCATATCCCATATTTACATCTGAATATGTATTCAAGAGAAGACTGGGTGGCGAACGGCATATTGTATCTTCCGCTGGGATATTTGGGATGCCTTGTATTGACCAGTCGATTTTTTTTTATTTTCCGCTTATTCGCCGTAAGCTGCATTTGTATTTCGATTGCGGTCATTATTGAATTTTTGCAGCTGTACTTTCCGAATCGCACGGTTTCACTAAATGACCTGCTTGCAGAGGTTATTGGCGGATTCGCCGGAATTTTCATATTCCTTCTTTTTGGAAAAATCCTGAAAAGTTTGTTTCAAAAACTGCTTCAGGACAGGGACCGAGCATTTCATTCCCTTTTAATTTTTTATATGATTGCCTATTTTTTTTATTGTTTTTTCCCTTTTGATTTTGTGCTGTCCATAGAAGAGTTGGGAAGGAAACTGCAAAATATCTCATTTAACCAGCTGTTATTTTCATCATCACGTTCCGGACTTGGCAATTTGTTTAAAATTGTAGCAGAAGTCATTACCATACTGCCGATTGGGATTGCAATGGTAGTTTTTGGCTTGAGACGTTTTAAAACAAGATCAATTATAGTTATTGGGCTCACTGTTGGCAGCGTGATAGAATTCAGTCAAATATTTATAGTTTCGGGCATTACTCAAATTTTTTCCATCATTTTAAAAGCCACAGGTATCAGCCTGGGATACATATTCACTGCAAGGGCTTACAACGTCGGGTTTGATTGGGATGCCATAGTCCGGGTATTAAAAAGTAAACATATTTTTGTAATATTGTGGGCTTTATATATTCTGGCTCTCATTTTTATCAACTGGGTCGGCAGGGGTGATTTTAAAATCCCGTCAGATTTTCTAAATATGATTGGTGCATTGTCATTTTTACCCTTTTACTATCATTATAAGATGGCTGAAAGCCAGGCATTGTTCTTAGTTGCCGCATACTTTTTAGTGTATTTGCCGTCGGGAATACTTGTTGCCACAAAAGTATTAATTAAAGAAAAGTATATAGATAATCAGCACTTGCTTTTCATTTTTGGAGTGGGTCTCCTGTTGTCGGCCGGTTTTGAATTCGGGAAATTATTTTTGGAAAAAAACAGACCTGATTTAACCAATTTAATAATTGGATCATTGAGCGCTTACACAGGCGCAATGATGGTTATGTGGATAAAATTTCTTTTCTCAAATATGAAATTTGATTCTAAATGAAATCGGTTCTCTTAAAAACACTTTCCATAGTTTGTTTTTTTATCGTCGTTTCAAGTGTTTGGGATTATCCATATCACCCAGGAATCCTTTTTTGTTTTTTAACAGGTTACGCGTTTTTACTTTTTCGTTTTTCAAAAATCTGGCTGTTTTTTTTACCGGTATTTTTACCGATACTGGATTTTGCACCCTTAAGCGGTAGATTTTTTTTTGATGAGTTTGATATCTTTTTACTGGCAACTATCGGGGTAAAGTTATGGGAGGGTTTCGCCAAATCATCTAAAACCAATTTTTTATCATTGAAAACGATCAGTATCGCTCTTTTCTCAATTTCTATAGGGATCAGTACGTTAATAGGGTTCTTTCCTCTTCAACCGATCGATTTAAACTCTTTTTCAAATTATTATAGTCACTATAATGCACTGAGGGTATTCAAAGGTTTCGGGTGGGCGATTGCTGTCATTCCTTGTTTGTCAAAAGACCTGACCCGGCAAATAACTATTAAGAAATATTTGGTCCCCGGAATATTAACGGGATTTACATTCACCAGTTTGTATGTAGTTTGGGAAAGACAGGTTTTTCCTGGTCTGATTAATTTTGATTCTGCTGTGAGGGCAGTAGGGCCGTTTTCCGGTATGCATATCGGCGGGGCATATATTGATGCCTATTTTGCAACTACGTTGCCATTCGTTATGAGCGTATTTTTTTTCTATAAAAATCCGTTTATCAGAATGGGTGGCCTGGGTTTGTTTTTAATAGGATTTTATTCCCTCATTGTTACTTTTAGCCGTATCGTTTATTTTGCCAGTGCTATGTCGGCCATTGTATTTCTGATTTATTTCCTTTTTATCAATCAATCAAAAAGACGATTTTTCATAACTTTATTCGGAGTGGTGTCGGCGATTTGTCTTATTGTAATACCCGTATTTAAGGGGACGTTCATTAACCATAGGTTTTCACATACTTTAAAAGACGTGCGGTTAAGATTTGAGCATTATATCCAGGGCATTGAAATGATGGACAACACCTTTTTTTCGAATGTCTTCGGTATGGGGCTTGGGACGTATCCAAGAATATATGCTGAAAGAAGCATGGAGAATGAAGAGCCATCCTATTACTCTTATATCTCAGAAAGAAATAATACTTTTTTAAGACTTGAATCCTATGGTTTTATATATATAGATCAGAAAATTGCTTTAAAGCCGTATCAGACCTACCGACTCAAAGTGGATATAAAAACCAACGTTGAAGAAGCAAAATTGACCGTTGCCATATGTGAGAAAACAGCCTTAAACTCTTTCAACTGCTGCTGGCTGCCTCTGAAGACCCTAAAGAAAACAGGCAAATGGGTAACGTATGAAAAACAGTTCAACTCTAAAAACGTTGGCGTCGGAAATCCGCTCTATCAGAGAAGACCCGTATATTTGTCTCTTTTCAATGGACAGCGTGGATCGATCATAGATGTTGATAATTTGTCATTGGTCGATAATAACGGAAAAAACTTGGTCAAAAATGGGGATTTTGCTTCCGGCAGTGATTTTTGGTTTTTTACAGCAGATAACCATTTGCCCTGGCATATTAAAAATCTATGGATGCACCTGTATTTTGAACAAGGTCTTTTCGGCCTTGTTCTATTCGTTATTTTTATAAGTTATTGCATTGGGAAGCTGATTAAATACAGTTTTAAAGGTGACGCATATTCCGTTATATTTTTATCATCCATGGTTGGGTTTCTTTCGGTGGGGGTCGTCGACAGTATGTTTGATTTTCCCAGGTTAACCCTATACTTCTTTTTTCTGTGCTTTGTTGCACTTAACAGGCCAAAAATTTTGAGTGAATAGATTGTTTTTTCCTGTGTGTCGTTTAAATCGAAAAATAGCTAAATTAAGGAGTGTGAGATTTTGTGTGGAATCGCTGGTATTTTCAATATTTCTGGTATCAAAGTAAATATTAATCGCCTTATTTATTCAACACGCAGCTTAACTCACCGGGGACCGGATGAAGAGGGATATTTTCTGAATCAAAAAGACCATGATCAAAGTTATGATCAGTCAGTTCCGCTGAGAGTCAGTTCCGGCCAGGGGAACGTCGGATTTGGACACCGACGGTTAAGTATCATAGATCTGGCTACAGGTCAGCAACCGATGTGTAATGAAGATGGTTCCGTATGGATTACGTTTAATGGAGAAATTTACAATTATCAAGGCATAAAGAAAGAACTGGAGACAAAAGGTCATACATTCAAAACAAATAGCGATACCGAAACATTAGTGCATGCTTATGAAGAGTGGGGGGAAGATGCAATAAAACGTTTTAGGGGCATGTTTGCCTTTGCCATATGGGATGAGAAGAGGCAGGAACTGTTGGTGGTCCGGGACCGCTTGGGCAAAAAACCTTTTTATTATTCATTCGAGAAGCAATCGTTCGTGTTCGGATCCGAGCTTAAGGTAATTCTCGATATGCCCAATGTGGACAAAACCATCGACTATACGGCCCTGTCTGATTATTTTTCCCTGCTTTATGTGCCGTCGCCCCGGACCATTTTTAAAAAAATAAAGAAACTGCCGGCTGCCCACTACGCAGTCATCTCCAAAAACGGGATACGCACGGAATGCTACTGGGATCTGCCATTTTACCGTGAGACAGGATTGTCTGAAAAAAGGATCATCCAGGACCTTCAGGAAATTTTGGATGAGGCCACCCGGATTCGAATGATGAGTGAGGTGCCTTTGGGGGCGTTTTTGTCCGGGGGAATAGACTCATCAGCCATTGTGGCCATGATGGCTGGGGCCAGCCCTGACCCGGTTATTACGAACTCCATATCTTTCAGTGTGGCCAGTTACAATGAAGCGGCTTATGCCCAAAAGGTGGCAGATCTTTACAAAACAAATCATAATGAATTTCATGTCACCCCGGATGCCGTGTCCATTATTGAAAAGCTGGCATGGCATTATGATGAACCTTTTGCCGATTCTTCGGCTGTGCCGACCTATTATGTGTCAAAGATGGCCAGGGAGCGGGTGACCGTTTCCCTTTCCGGAGATGGGGGGGATGAAAATTTCGCTGGTTACAGGCGATATTATATGGATATGCGGGAGAATCTGGTCAGGAACTTGGTGCCCCGAGCTTTACGAGGGCCGGTATTCGGGCTGCTGGGCAGTCTTTATCCCAAGGCGGATTATTTACCCCAGATATTTAGAGGCAAGGCTTTTTTATCCAATGTGGCCCGCGATCCCATTGGTGCATATTATTTCAGTGTAAGCGCGGTTCATGATATGGATAAGGCAAAATTTTTTAATGACCAGGTTATGCAGGAGATCCGGGGATACCATACATTCGACATGTTTAAAGAGATCTACGACAAAGCTCCGGCACAGGATCATTTGTCGCGGATTCAGTATCTGGATATTAAGACATATATGTGCGAAGACATCCTAACTAAGGTGGACAGGGCCAGCATGGCGGTGTCGCTTGAGGTAAGGTGTCCTATACTGGATCATGTGTTCATGGAATATGCGGCAAAGATTCCCTATAATCTGAAACTCAAAGGACTGGAAGGTAAGTATATATTTAAAAAAGCCCTTAAAAAGTATCTGCCGGATGAAATTTTATACCGTAAAAAGATGGGATTCGGGGGTACCGATTCTTGAATGGATGAAGGGAGATTTGAAAGAATATACTCGTACCCTGGTGCTGGAAGGGGATGCCAGCCAGACCTATCTGAATGTCCCTCATTTAACCCGAATATGGAAAGAGCATCAAAGAGGGGTCCGGAACTGGTCAACAGAGCTTTGGATTGTGATGATGTTTAATCTGTGGCACCGAAAATTTATGGGTTGATTTTTGTGGAAGCGAGCTTGTTTTTTTCAATTACGACTTATGATAATATTTATAAAAGACTTGGAGTTGAAATTTTTTTTTTTGCTATATGGTTTTTTGCTTTTTGGGTAGGCGGGAATGCCTATGCCCAGATTTATGAAGTAGGTCCGGGCAAGGCGTTGGAACGGATCGGCTCAGTTCCATTTGACAGGCTTGAGCCGGGGGATTTGGTAAAAATTTACTACCGGGAAAAACCTTATCTGGAGCGCATTATCCTTCGCCGATCCGGTACGGAGCAAAGACCTATAAGAATAAAGGGTATCCCCTCTAAGGGGAGGCTGCCGATCATAGATGGGAAATTGGCAGGAGCAGTTCAAAGAGAAAATTGGAATCACCGGGGAAGATGGCTGATCAAAATCGGGGATGATGTCCCAGGGGATTATGTCAGGATTGAAAATCTTGTACTGAGAAATGCCAATAATGGAAATTTGACGGTCGATTCCAAAGGTGGGCATCTGTATACGGCAAATGCAGGGGGGGTGTTTTTAACCAAAGGGAAGCATGTCGTTATTTCTAACTGCCTGATTTACGCCTGTGGCAACGGCATTATCTGTGCCTTTGCGCCGAATGTAAACCATTTGACTGTCAGAAAATGCCGTATTTACGGCAATGGCGATTTTCAAAACAAGAAGAGCGATCAAGAGCATAATGTATATCTTAATGGGACCCACACTATTGTCGAATTTTGCCGGTTCGGACCGCCCGCAGCATGCGGACAGACACTTAAAGATCGTGGCCTGGATACAATTATCCGGTACAACTGGATTGAGGGTGGTTTTAACCGGCAGCTGGATTTGGTGGATCATAAAGACTATAAAAAGGCCCATGCTTTTGTGTATGGCAATGTGCTTGTCCAGGGGCGGAAATCTCATAATTACAATATGATTCACTGGGGTGGTGACAGTGGATACAGCCGCTCCGGCACATTATATTTTTTTAACAACACGGTTATCGGCAAACACCCGGTAACCCGGTACATTGATGTTCAGTATTCAGACTGCAAGGTTGACTTGAGGAACAATGCGTTTATCGGGCAGGGGAAACTGTGGAATTACCGGGGTACCCTTAAGGGCCTTCATAATTGGTTCTCAAAAGATATTCAGTGCCCGCAAGAAAAATATCTGGGCATCCGTGGAGACAATCCAGGATTTATGATCGGATTTAAAGTACCTTATTTCCCCTATTTAGGGTCGGCGCTGATCAACAATGGCATTTCACAGGTTCCTTTGCCGGTGGAATATATGCCGCTTCCCCGCGGAGGCGGTTGGAAACGGTCGGCTTTTCAGACAATGGATATTGGTGCCTATGAATTCAATCCGGTTATGTTGAAAAAACATTTCGGATCTCAATAAAATGAAACAAAAATTGCGAATAGTTCATCTGGTGTTCTCCTTTTCAACCGGTGGGATGGAAAAGGGTATTGCCACCCTGGTACAGGCCACTCACCACGAAGTGGAGCATATTATTGTTTGCACCACACAGACAGGGCGATCTGAAGAATTACTGCCCGCCGGAACCCGGGTGATATCTCTGGAAAAACCTGATGGTAATTCCATTGGTTTTCTTTTCCGGTTATCCGGTTTGCTAAAATCCCTTGATCCGGATGTGGTCCATACCCGGAACTGGGCAGGGCTTGATGGCGTGATTGCAGCCCGCCTTGCAGGGATCAAGGCAGTTGTCCATGGGGAGCATGGATGGGGGATGGCGGATCCGGATGGGTTGAACCGGAAACGGGTATGGATCCGGCGGGTGTTGTATTTTCTTATTTGTGAATATACATGCGTTTCCCAGCAGATGGTATCCTGGCTTAAGGGGGATATCGGAGTCCGGCAGCGGGTGACCCAGATTTATAACGGGGTGGATTATGAGGACTACAGCCCCCGTAAAAGTAAAGGCGATAATAACGGGTTTGCCGTCTGTGTGGTGGGGAGGCTAGACCCCATTAAAGACCATTTAACATTGTTTAAGGGATTTGCCGCAGTCAGACAACAGATTCCGAAGGCCCGGTTGTATGTGGTTGGAGACGGGCCGGAAAGAAAAAGACTTGAACAAGCATCAGAAGAAGGAACTATTTTTTTGGGAAACAGGCGGGATGTTCCTGACCTTTTAAGAAAGATGGATTTATTTGTCCTGCCGTCAATAAACGAGGGCATTTCTAATACGATTCTGGAGGCTATGGCTACCGGGTTGCCGGTTGCCGCAACCAAGGTGGGGGGAAATATAGAGCTTATCCAGGACGGTGTTAACGGCCGATTATTCGAAACTGGAGACTGGGAACATCTTTCTGAGATCATGCTTGATTATTATCATAACAAAGAAAAAAGAACGGCCCATGGAAAAGCGTCCAGGAGAATTATCGAAAACCGGTTTTCCATTGATCACATGGTGGGGGCATATATGCAGGTATGGAAAAGGGTTGCTGGAAAACATTGATTTCTTTGGTTTAAAGCATGAGGCGTAATATGTTGTTTAAAAAGCAGATCCTGATGGTGGGTCTGCTTTTTTTATTTTTGGGTATTTTAAATGAAGCCCGGTGCGATTCCAGCTGGCCCCCCGAAGGTAAGGGAAAACGGTTTGAGGTGACAAGGGATACAGGTATTTCATCTGTGGGGAGGGAGAAAAACGGCAATTGTGGTGCTTCTTGGAAACTAAAGCTGAAGGGGCAGCAAGAGTTTATACTGTTTGATATTAACCCTAATGACTTGAGGGGCAAGATTATTACGGGTGCGGTGTTGTATTTTAATACGTCTGCTTCCCCAAAAGCACTTATTCTCAGGACCGGGGTATCCAGTGTTGCCGGTAGGTGGCGGGAGGGATTTTTATTTTGCTATCTTCCACTTCCAGGGGCTTCCTGCTTTAATCAGGCCGGGTATAAAGTTTGGGACTGGGCTTATCCTGGCAGCAGCCTTATGGATGTGGTCTTTGGTCACGGGCATACTTTATGGGGATTTGCCAATGCCTCCCGGCCGGATGGCAATGGATGGCAGGAGATTGCCGTTTCACCCGATGTAGTTGCCGCAAGAGTTGCCGGACTTAGTTATGGGTTCTGCGCGGTTGATGAGGTTGGATCTGAATGGCGGTGGAAAAATCAGCGGTTTTCCTATCTCCTTTTTCCCAATCGGTATGTTTACAGCAGTGAACATCTCAATAAAAAACCATGGATGAAAATCTGGACGAATGGTGAAGACCATATTCAACCGGACCGGGTATCTATTTTAGGTTATTCCAATGAAAGACTGCGGCCTGGGGAAGCTTTGGTTGAATGGGTAACTCCGGCGGACAAGGGCGGAGGGAAAACGCTTGGATTTAATATTATGTATAAAATTGGCGGGGCGGTCAAAGAGATGCCCCGGTATCTGATTCCCATGGCCGGACAGGTTGGTGAAACAGTATTGATGCATATTCAAGATCTTAATTTGCCACCGGGAAAACAGATCGACTTGCTTATCCGTGGCGTGGATAGTGCCGGGAATGAAGGTGACACCTCTGTCGTTACGATTAAGACTGCTCCTTTGAAAAATAATCTGATTATGGAAGACTTCCAATATTATTCAAATTCAAACAAGCGGATTGATTCAGATCAAAGGGATGAGAGTTATGCTATTGTTGATCTGTTGGACAAAATCAATCCTGTAACCGGTAAGTCCATTACCCCAAGGCCAGCAGGGTACCAGTGGGCGAACCATTTATTTAATGGGATTGAAAAAAAAATAAAGCTTCAGTCAGCCCGAAATGAGACGGTCTGCTTCCAGATCAATGTGAAGAAAGAGGCCGCTATAGTAAAAGCAGATCTTATTTTTCCTGCTTTTCCCGAGCTTAAAACCAGGATGCTTAAAGCCGTTTACGTGAATCCAGAGAATAGTGAAGCGCCCTACCCGCTTCCAGACCCTTTGCTCCCTTTAAAAGGACAGTCATTTACTTTACAAAAGAATGGTTCTTTTATTTGTGAACTTTTCGTCCCCCATGATATCCCGGCTGGGATAAAACATGGAAAGTTATCAATTTGGAATGGTAAAGAACAGATGGGGTTTGATGTAGAACTGGAGGTCTACAATTTTACGTTGCCGGATAAGCTGTCTTTTGTGCCGGAAATGAATGCATACGGTACTGCTGATCCTTATAAAAGCTATGACTATTACAAACTGGCCCATGAGCACAGAACCTGTCTGAACCGTCTGCCTTATAATTGGGCCGGAGAGCCGGCATTTGCACCGGATGTGAGAGACGGAACGTTTGACTGGGAAAAATGGGATGAAAGAATCGGGCCTCTGCTGGATGGGTCTGCCTTTAAAGAAATGAAGCGGGCCAATGAACCGGTGGATGTATTTTATCTGCCTTTTAACGAAAACTGGCCGGTCAATATTTTTCACCATTTTAAACCTTCTTACTGGGCAGATGAAGCATTCAGTACCGAATATGGTGAAAAACTGAAAGAGAAATTCCAGGCTTTTGCGGATCATTTCAGGGAACATAGATGGTTTGACACGATTTTTCAATTTTATCTGAATAATAAAATTACCTATCGGGGAAAAAACGGTTCCTCCTCGGCGCCATGGCACTTTGATGAACCTGTTAATACACAGGATTTTTGGGCTTTAAGGTGGTATGGAAAACTATGGAAAGAAGCCCTTTCAAAGGATTGTGATCCCCGTTTGAAAATGTGGTTCAGGGCGGATATCTCCTACAGTGAATTTGGACGAAATATTCTTTGGGGTATCACGGATATGGAATATCTGGGCGGCAATAATCAGCAGAAAACGAGAATGATACATGACAGACAGGTGTTGAACGGACCGGTCAGGTTTGCAGAATACGGTTCTGCAAACAGGATAGACCAATCCAATGTAATGACCCTCTTGTGGTGTCTATCCGCCTGGTTCAAAGGCGCTGACGGGGTATTGCCGTGGCAGACGATGGGAACCAAAGCAAGTTGGAAAAAAGCAGATCAGAATGCAATTTTTTATCCTGGCCCTGAAGGGCCGGTGCCTTCTCTCAGGTTAAAAGCATTTATGGCAGGGCAGCAATTAATTGAATACTGCACTATTTTTTGTGATTTGTTTGGAGTTTCACGGCAGGAGTTAAAACAAATTTTTGATAAGATGGTCAAAGACAACTATGGTATCGTCGATCCTGCTTTCTTATGGCGATTTCGGTCTAAACTGGCAAGGAAGATATCTGATCTGGCACCGGCCTACAGGCGGTCATGGTATGACTGGGGAGATATGGAAGCAGAAAAAGGAAGGCCCATAAAATTGAAATACGTCACCCCTTCCCCTGAAATAAAAAGCAAGACACCGGAGTGTAATGATTTTTCGCCTTTATAATTTTTCTCATTCAAACCGGGTGATAATGAAATGAAAATAACAAAGCCGTTAAGGACGTTAAAAAATTATTTGTGCCGCCCTTCTGACAAGCGGCGCAAAAGAATGGTATTTCTGATTGAGTGTATTCTGAACCAGAATTCACGGGACATTGGTGCTGCCAGTTATAAAGCCATGAATGTTAAGGTGATAAATCTTTGCATGAAATATCATGTCGGTATGGTTCAAATTCCCTGTCCGGAAATGACCTGCCTGGGATTTGGCCGGGAAAGAAAGCCGGGGCAATCCATCCGGGATATTTTGGACACAGAATCTGGTCGGCGTTGCTGTGCAGATTTAGCAAGGATCGTTGGTGGCCGGATCAAAGAATATATTGCCAGCGGGAACAAAGTACTCGCTGTTTTGGGTGGGAATCCTGAGAGTCCGGGATGTGCAGTGCACTATGACGGGGATACCGGGCGTAAGCTTTCAGGACAATCAGGTATTTTTATGCAAGCCCTTTTTCGGGAGTTGTCCAGAATAAAGATTGATGTTCCCTTTTTGGGCATTCGGGATTGCAGATCAGATTGGTTGGCGTCGGATTTACAATCGCTTGAGTTGTTTTTTAGAGACCGCTGATATAATGCGCTATTGTTTTTCCCATTCAAAGCGGCTTAGGAACGGATTTTAAATAAAATGCCCATTTTGATATATCCGGGAGCGCAGGCGTCCCGCCTGCAGTAAAAATGCAGGCGGGACGCCTGCGCTCCCAGGTCAAGTTATTTCGGTCTCATTCCTTAACACCTGCTAGTATCCATATTTAGCAGGTTTCTTGACATATTTTCTGGAATTCCATATCGTATATTAAATATAACAAATATATTTGGAGGAATATATGGCACAGTTGCATTGTTACATACCGGATAATCTGGCTGTTTTGTTCAAGGAAAAGGCAAAAAAGGCAGGTCTGTCCACGTCAAAGTACCTCGCTTATCTGGTAAAGAAAGAGACCGCAGACCAATGGCCGGAAAACTATTTTGATCTTGCCGGATCATGGCAGGGAACTCCGCTTGTCCGGCCTGATCAGTTGGATATTGAACAAAGAGAAGGTCTTCAATAAGTGTATCTGCTGGATACCAATGTTTGCATCAACTTTCTTAACGGGACATCTTCATTTGTGAAACAGCACTTTCAGGCCTGCTCTCCATCAGAAATTGCTGTTTGCAGCATTGTTAAAGACGAATTGCTTTTCGGCGCAAGAAACAGCCAGAGGGTCGATGCGAATTTACAAATTCTGAAAATGTTTTTTGCGCCCCTGCATAGCCTGCCTTTTGACGACCAGTGTGCAGACGAATATGGACTTATCAGATCAGACCTGAAAACTCAGGGCAGAGTCATAGGCCCCAATGATATGCTGATTGCAGCGGTTGCGCGTGCCAATGAAGCTGTGCTGGTAACTCATAATACCAAGGAGTTCAGCCGGATATCAGGCCTTCTCCTTGATGATTGGGAATAACATACTGTTATTTATTGGTAAATTCCGGCTTTCGTTTTTCCCATTCGAACCGGGTGATGTTTCGACCCTTTTTGCTGAATTCAATGCCGATGAGGTAAATTTCCTTGCCGGTATATTTTTCGTGGTATTTTTTTTCTTTAATCTGGTCCAGGGCCCGGGCCGGCTTTGTCAGTTCGTTTACCTTGAATTCAAAGATGTAGGCATTTTCATTAAAAAGAACCGCCATGTCCAGTCGGCCGTGAGTGGTTGTTTCTTCAACCCTCACATCCAATCCTAATGCCGTAAAGTAGCAATAGACAATAGAACAATAGTAGCCTTCATATCCGGCCAAGTCGTTTTTACGGTACCAATCGTGGGGGATGGATGCAAAAAACGCATGAAAGATTTATTTCAGACCATCAAGGTCGTTTAACGTCAGAAGATCAAGCATGTTTAATTTAGTTTGATCTTTTTCCTGACCGGCCCTGGTTAAATCGGCCAGCAGTGCATCATTGAATGCATATTTGACCTCATGATTCGGGAATCCCAATTTGTAATAAATGCCTCCCGGATAAGGTATGGTCTCTTTTATGGTCAGGTATCCGGTTTGAAACAGGAGGGGGGATGGTTCAATACAGTCAACGTCAAAGCTTCCCATAAAGGTGTCTGTAATTTTAATTTTTTCCAGAAATGCTGCGGGGACGCCTTTTTCCCTGATGAGATGAACTAAAAATGTGGGGGTTCCTGATTCAAACCAATAGGGCTTGAACTGTTTTCTATCCAGATAAAGGAGAATGTCAAAGGGATTGTAAACCGCTTCTGATAGAAAGCAATAGCCATTATACCATGCTTTAAGCGAATTAAGGTCAACACCGCTTAAATATTGATGAAATACAGCCTTTAATTCTTCCTGGGTATAACCGCAAAGGGTTCCGTATCGTTTATCAAGTGAAATATCATTCAAATTGTTAAGCCCGGAAAAAAGGGAAACTTTCGAAAATTTTGATACACCGGTGAGCAAGACAAATCGTAAATGGGCACCTTGGGCTTTAAGTACGGAATAAAAGTTACGCAGTCCGTCTCTAAGCGCCATTGCTGTTTTTGTATCGGTAATGTTGTCTAATATGGGTTTGTCGTATTCGTCCACCAGAACAACGACCCGGTGTTTTTCCTGGGCATGAAGCTTATGAATTAACTCTTCAAAGCAGTCATCCACATGGGAACATGTCAGGGTTAGACCGGCTTGTTCCGCCCGCATGGCAAGAATGCGATGGAGTCTCTGGTCCAACCGGCCAGGTGATTTCATAACGCTTTCTGCAAGGTCAATATGGATGACAGGATATTTTTTTCCCCAGTCCCAATTTTTCTCCAGGAAAAGTCCGGTAAACAATTCTTTTTTGGCAATACCGCAAAACTCACCTTTTTTGATTATCTTGTGGCAATTTAAGCCAGCGTTCCGTCAATTTTTCCAGCTCCGTTAGAACTCTTTTGCCGGAACGGGTATGGAGTTTGAAACGACTACGGTGATTGCGAAGTCTTTGCCGTTCTTCACGGAATACATCCATATCAACAGATGAGAATGCGCTGATCGTTTCCTCAAGACTTCCCGGGCGCGGAATCAATTCCCACGCTCCGGAACGCTGGATCATACGCTTTGTAGCTCCTTTTTGCCCTGTTGTTCGCAGCAGGCGCTGATTGAGTCCGCGGAATTCACTTTCCCGATCATTGTTCGTTCTCGGCAAAGCGGGTACATCGTAAGTATGAAACAAGCCGGAGGCGTAGTTACCAGTAGTTTTACAGATCTTGCTTGCGAAGATGAACAGTGTCGGATTATCCTTGTTTTGCTCAAGTAACTGATCCAGGTACTCAACCAGCTCGTTTTTTACTTCATCTCCCATTCGATACGGGTTTTCCTCTGGGTCGAGCAATGTCGAGATATGAATCAGCCAGTCGGCAACTTCACTCAATTGATCATAGTCATCCGTAAAGCATTTGAGGGCTTCACTCAGACCGTGCTGTAACCGAATCAGCCGTTCATCGGGAATATGAGCGATGAATACCTCCAGGCAATCACAGAGTTCCCTAAAACCTTGATACATTTCAATGCCTGCCATGCGGAATGGTGGACGCCCCTTTAACGTCAACAGATAACGCACCCGGCGTATCAGTGCATCCACAATGGAGTGCAGTTCCTGTTCCACCTGATCAACTGAATGTTGTTCCGTTTTCCCCTCGGCGGCAGGATTTTCAATGACAGCTGACGGCAGCAAACCCGTTACCGTCAATACCCCTGGTTGCTCCACATGCTCCGGGCGGATGATGTCCCCGGCATTTTGTCGGACCGTTTTCCTGAGTTTAACTTTCATTATCTCATCAGCGGATGCTGCCGGTTCAGCAACATTTTTCAGGTAATGCAACTGGCATAAAGCGTGTCGGGCTTCAGGGAAAATTTCATTAACCGCCGGCAGCAGGCCCCGCTGTTTATCGCTGAGAACTGCCCTGACTGTTAAGTCGGTTTCGACGATCGGCCGCAGGAAATTTTCAAAGGCATGCTGTCCCTGTTCACTGAGCCAACCACTGCGAAGCGTCACTCCTGTTTGAAGTTCACGCACAACCCACAATTGCGGCTCGCCTCCCTCAGGAGCCAGGCCGTCCAGACTCAGGATCAGACCGAATTCTTGTGAAACTTGCTCTAATTCATCCCACCGGGTTCGTTCTTGAGAAGCCAATAACGGCAGGTAACGCTCCTGATACAGATGACGGACCTGAGATTCACTGATGATGATTCTGCCGGCTAAATCCGAGTGAATATCTTCAAAAGTACATCTGCTGGTCTGTCGTTGCCATCCGATCGTTGTAATGACGTCAAAACCATAACTGCAATGCATCGGAGCAATTTGCTGCCATTCGGCGGACCGCCACTTTCGCTCGTAATTGATGCAGCTCGGGTTGTCGCACTGCTTGGGCCAATAACCGACTTCCACCGTCGATGACAGATTCTGTACAATTTTATGTCCACTTGAATAACGACTCAACTCCAGTTGTTCGCCACATAACGGACATTGATCTAATTCGCAAATGTACATTTCCGATGTTTCGGGGTATAATACACGGCGTGTTCTCATGGCATGTTCTCCTTTGGGAGTCTTTGTTTTTGGCAAAACATTTATTGCCATGAGAACCTCCTTTATTCAACCCTTTTCGGGGTGAGTTTTGCGGTATTGCCTTTTTTGCCTTGAAACGCCTGGGATATGGTATCAATGAGCAGGCTTTTACCGAAGCGCCGGGGGCGGGACAGGAAATAATATTTCCCCAGGGTCACCAGTTGGTGGATTAGGTCTGTTTTGTCTACATAACAGTGATCGTCCGTTATAATTTCTTTGAAATTATCTATGCCTATGGGCAACTTTTTCATTTTATTTTTTCCCACTCAAACCGGGTGATGTTGCGGTCCTGCTTGCTGAATTCCACCCCGATGAGATAGATTTCCTTGCCGGTATATTTTTCGTGGTATTTTTTTTCTTTGATCTGGTCCAGTGCCCGGGAAGGCTGGGTTAGCTCGTTTACCTTGAATTCAAAGATGTAGGTGTTTTCGTTAAAAAGAACAGCCATGTCCAGTTGACCGTGGTTGGTTGTTTCCTCTGCCCGGACATCTAAGCCTAAGGCTGTGAAGTAGCAGTAGACAACGGAACAATAGTAGCCTTCGTATCCGGCCATATCATTTTTACGATACCAGTCGTGGGGGATGGCGGCAAAAAAAGAGTGGAACAGATCTTTTAATTCATCAAGACGATCTGATTTGAAAATTTTCAGCAGGGTTGTCTGGCCGGTTTTCAGGGGGCGAATGTCATTAATGAGCAGATTCAGGACGGAACCGGTAAGACTTTTTTTGACTTCATGGTTGGGAAAACCAAGGTGGTAAACGTATTCGTGGTCGAACAGATGTTCCTTTTCCTTGATGGTAAGGTAACCGGTCTGGAAAAGCAGGGTTTCCGGTTCCATAAAATCAATGTCAAAACTGCCTAAGAGTTCTTCTCCGGCAATCAGGTCTTCCAGGCTCGGGATGAACAGCTTTTTCTCGGCCAGCAGGCGGACAAGGAAGGTGGGCGTGCCGGTTTCAAACCAATAGGGTTTAAAATGCCTGCTGTCCAGATAGAGTAGAATGTCAAAAGGGTTGTAAACTGGGGAAGAGAGGAACGAATAGCCGTTGTACCATGATTTGAGTTGATTTAAGTCAACATCAGCCAAATATTCGGCAAACACAGATTCCAGTTCTTCTTGCGTATAACCGCAAAGGGTGCCGTATCGTTCATCAAGTGAAATATCATTCAGATTGTTGAGTCCGGAAAAAAGGGAGACCTTAGAGAACTTTGACACACCGGTTAGCATGACAAATTTTAAATGCGCTCCCTGGGCCTTGAGGACGGAATAAAAATTTCGAAGGCCATCTCTGAGTACCCGGGCGGTTTCCGGATCAGTAATATTGTCAAGAATGGGTTTGTCGTATTCATCCACCAGAACCACGACCCGTTGTCCGGTTTTCTGATGAAGGGTGCGGATCAATTCGGAAAATGCCAGGTGTACTTCAGTGTGTTTAATAGAGATTTCGTTAGGGTCGGCATGGACATGGATCATGTCCATGATGGCGGCGTCCAGCTGCTGTTGTGATGTCAGTATCCCTTGGGCAAAATCAATACGGATCACGGGGTATATTTTGCTCCAATCCCAGTTGTTTTCCAGATAAAGTCCCTGGAAAAGTTTTTTTCTGCCCTGAAAGGCTTGGGCAATGGTGTCGATCAGCAGACTTTTGCCGAAGCGCCGGGGACGGGACAGAAAATAGTACTCACCTTGGTTGAGCAGTTTGGCGATCAAAGGGGTTTTGTCCACGTAGCAATAGTTGTTTTCTATTATAGTGGAGAATGTTTGTATCCCAATGGGCAGCTTTTTCATACTTTCTCCCATTCAAACCGGGTGATGTTGCGGTCCTGCTTGCTGAATTCTATGCCGATAAGATAGATTTCCCTGCCGGTATATTTTTCATGGTATTTTTTTTCTTTGATTTGGGCCAGGGCCCGGGAAGGATGGGTTAGTTCGTTTACCTTGAATTCAAAGATGTATACATTTTCATTAAAAAGAACGGCCATGTCCAGTTGGCCGTGATTGGTTGTTTCTTCTGCTCTCACATCCAATCCTAGGGCCGTGAAGTAGCAGTAAACAACGGAACAATAGTAGCCCTCATATCCGGCCATGTCGTTTTTGCGGTACCAGTCATAGGGGATGGATGCAAAAAAGGAGTGGAACAGGTTTTTCAATTCATCCAGGCTACCTGATTTTAAAATGTTAAACAGGGTAGTCTGTCTGATTTTCAAGGAACGGATATCATTTATCAGTAAATGCAGGATGGATCCGGTCAGGCTCTTCTTGACTTCGTGATTGGGAAAACCCAGGTGATAGATGTATTCATGGTCAAACAGGATCTCTTTTTTTTTAATTGTCAGATAGCCGGTTTGGAAAAGCAGGGTTTCCGGTTCTATGAAATCAATGTCAAAACTGCCTAAGAGTTCTTCTCCGGCAACCAGGTTTTCCAGGCTCGGGATGAACATCTTTTTCTCGGCCAGCAGTCGGATCAGGAAGCTGGGCGTCCCTGTTTCAAACCAGTAGGGTTTATAAAGCCCACTATCCAGGTAAAGCAGAATATCAAAAGGATTGTAAACGGGTGCGGACAGAAAAGAATAGCCATTGTACCATGATTTGAGTTGATTCAAGTCAACATCGGTTAAGAATTCAGAGAATACGGATTCCAATTCTTCTTGTGTATAACCGCACAGCGTCCCATACCGTTTGTCCAGTGAAATATCCTGCAGATTATTTAGCCCGGAAAAGAGGGATGCTTTTGAAAATTTTGATACACCGGTAAGCATGACAAATCGCAGATGGGCTCCTTGGGCTTTGAGGACGGAATAGAAGCTGCGCAGTCCGTCCCTAAGCGCCATTGCTGTTTTTGTATCGGTGATATTATCTAATATAGGTTTGTCGTACTCGTCTACCAGAACAACGACCCGGTGTTTCCCCTGGGCATGAAGCTTATGAATTAACTCTTCAAAGCAGTCATCCACATGGGAGCAAGTCAAGGTCAGACCAGCCTGTTCCGCCCGCATGGCCAGGATTCGATGGAGTCTCTGGTCCAACCGGTCAGGTGATTTCATAACACTTTCTGCAAGGTCAATATGGATGACAGGATGTTTTTTATCCCAGTCCCAATTGTTTTCCAAATAAAGTCCCTGGAAAAGTTCTTTTCTGCCCTGAAAGGCTTGGGCAATGGTGTCGATAAGCAGGCTTTTGCCGAAACGCCGGGGACGGGACAGGAAATAGTATTCCCCTTGGTTGACTAATTTAGCGATCAAAGGGGTTTTATCCACGTAGCAATAGTTATTTTCTATAATATTGGAAAATGTTTGTATCCCAATGGGTAGCTTTTTCATGTTTTGCACGACTTTTTTTATGTGTTTGAAATCAAATATAACAATTAGAAAATGAAATGAAAATACTTAGTATCTGCTGATTTTCTCTCATATGGATAAAATACGATTATCTGCTATTGTGCCCCTTCGTTTAAAATAACGCCTTAAAAGAGGCTTTCATGGACTCTGACTGCTTTCTAAAGGCAGTTTCATCATATTTTAGCCGCACCAATCCATCTGGTAAACTGCCAGTGCCCAAATCAATCTGAAAAAAGGTCGATTAGCCCAGTAAGCCGATTTTCATCAAACTTTCTTCGCTGATTTTTTCATCATTGTAAAGCTGAAGAAACTTTTTCAAATTGTACGCAATCTGACATAAAAGAGACCAGATGCGGTCCCCGTCAATTCCCCGATAGAGACTGAGACCAAAACCGCGAAGGTTCTTTGCAACTGAGATAAAGCCTTCTGTTGCAGACCGGGCTTTTCGGCAATAACCCTGTTCTTCTTCGTTAACGTCCGAACTTTTGCCGAGGAAGATATTTGGGGTGCCTTGGGGGATTTTTTGATTTACCCGGCTGCGGTAGCCTTGATCACCGATGGCATATTCAGGAGCACCTTTCATTTTTTGTTCAAACAATCGGGCTGTCTCCGGCCACAGGGTTTTATCATTGGGTTTGCCAATAAAATTTTCCGTTGTAACCATAAAGCCTTGGCGGTTGAATGAAAGCTGAAGCGTACTTCCAAATTCACAGTCTGGATGCTTTTTGCCTTTTTTGATCGGTCGTGCATCCGGTTCATCAAAGGATACAATCCGGTTTGGAATATGCCTTTCTCCTGCAAGTTTCTGTTCATTCTGGCGCTGAAACAATATCAGGAGTTCCAAAAGTTGCAGAGCTTTTTCTTTGTCCTTTTCAGAACCTTCAAGGGTTTGAACGATTTTTTCAAATGTCCGCAAGCCACTGGAAAATATCAAGAGCGTTTCAAAAAATAGAGGTATAATTTCACTCTTTTTCCGATTTAAATTGTATTCTCGCCATAGTTGTTTGAGTTCCCGGTCATCCCACCAGAAGGGAATATGATAATGTTTGGCAACCTGCTCCATTTTTTTAAACGCCTTGAAAATCAATCCGATATCTGTTGGATAAACAATATTGTTGAGCAGTACAGTGGAATCAATCAGCATACTGTCGTTATCAATTACTTTTGTAATCCTCAACAGATTGAAAATGACAGCATCTATGGCTTCAATCCCCTTTATACCAAAGCGTTTTCGCAATTTGCTCAGGTTGCTGTGATGCATGAAAGTAAACAAATCTTCATCTGAGACATTGCAAAAGTATTGAATATACCGGTTTTCCTTGACCTGATTAACGACCGTCCGATCACTGAGTAACCGGAATTTTAAAACAATGAAAATCCCTACGATCGTCCGGATGGGGGTGCCCATACGCCCCTTGCTGTCATTATAATAATAAGCCAGTTTGTCGGTGATTCTTTGCCAAGGGATAATTTGGCGTAGAATAACGAATTCATTGGTTGGGTCATTAATGTTGTTTTTTATCCATTCTTCACTAAAAGCTTCAGTGTTTTTTTTTCGATCATTTTCAATCCTCTATTTACGGTTTATGAGCATAAGAGCATTCTATTCAAGTTTTTGTACAACAGAATAGGATAGCATTCAATGGGTGCTTTAAAGCCGACAAAATAGAAAATCAGCAGATACTACTTAAAATCATTCCTGAAAACGAAGTAAAAATATGGTATCCGGATATAAACTAAAACCGCTCCATATTACTCCAGTCGGGTTTCAGGATATCTTCTTCTTGATCTATGTTTTCAGGGAATTCCAATGTGGGTTGTTCAGCAGGATCAAAAATGATGATATCAGAATTCTCTTTTTCTTTTTTATGACTGTTTAATCCTGAAAGGCTGGCTTTTATTTTTTCTTTTTCGGATTCTTTTATATCGTTACTGACCAGGAAGGATTCAAGTTTTTCTTTTGCTTTTAAAAGTTTTCCCTGTTTATATAAAGTCATGCCCAGGTGATATTGAATAGTCGCGTTGTCCGGGTCTTTTTCTTCAGCCTGTGACAGCATCCACCCAGCCTGGCCAAAGGCGTTTTTATGGTAATAGGCCCACCCTAAGGTATCCATGAGCCAGGCTTGGTGCGGCATTTGGTCATAAGCGATCCTGGCAAGTTCCAGTGCCCTGTCCGGATTACTCCCTTCTTCAAGGAGAATCCATGCCAGGTTACCCATGATTTCCGGCTCGTCCGGGAAATGTTCAAGAGTGTTTTCAAGCACATCCTTTGCTGGTCCGATTTCGTGTTTTTCCATATAATATGCTGCCAGGAACCGCCATCCTTCCAAAAACAAGGGGTGCTCTCGTGTACATGCCAAAAGCGTGTCTTCCATAGCGGTATATTCTTTTTCTGCCCGGAGTAGTTCTGCCAACAGAAGATAAAATTCCCCTGAAACCGCCTTATCCGCCATAGCCATGTTTATGTATTCTTTGCATTTTGAATAGCTTTTAAGTGCCAGACTGATTTTTGCCCCGACATAATACACGCCTGGAAAATTTTGTCCTTTCTCTATCCAAAGATCTATTATTTCAAGAGCCTGCCCGCCCTTTCCCGTATCTGCCAGAAGGCATGCATAATGGTACAACGCTTCAACCATATCCGGTTTCTTTTCAAGAACAGATTTATAGGTATCCAAGGCTGCCCGGTAAAATTTTTGCCCTTCAAAACTGCAAGCCAGAAAAAAACAGGGCGGATGCACTGCCGTCCAGGTGCCAGGCTCTAGAAAAAGCCTGGGAAGCCGTTTTATAAATACCTTTTTCCATCAGGCAAAGCCCTTTTACCTGCCATGCGGTCGATTCAGAAGAATCCAGGGATAATACCCGATCAATATATTGAAGTGCCAGGGCATAGTCTTTATTTTTGTAATGGAGTCCAGCCATGGCCAAAAGCGCATCCACATTATCCGGTTCCATCATCAATGCCCGGGTCAAAGAGGTTTCGGCAAGTTTACCCTGGCCGCCTGCAAGATATGTAATCCCCAACAGATAATGGGCTGACACAAGTCCGTAATTTCTTTCCAGAGCAGTTTTAAGGTAGGAGACCGCGTGGGAAAATCGTCCCTGGACCATCCAGAATTTTGCCATGAGCAGATGATATCCAGTATCGTCTCCTTTCAGTTCATTTACCTTGTCCAGCCATTTTTGAGCCCCGTCCACGTCCAAACGGGACAGGCAGATGTCGGCAGACATCAGTTTGAAGCCTGCATTGTTCGGGTATTGGGCGGCCAGTGTCTCTAAATACTGCTCAGCCTTGGCCGGCATTCCGGTCGACCTGTAAAACCGGCAGAGCCGGATTTTGATATCCAGATTATCGGGATCGGTTTGAACGGCTTTTTGAATAAATTCTTCAGCCTTTGATGTATCATCTGCAAGAAGATAATAATCAGCAGCAAGCATAAAGTCAGAGGTTTTTTTCAACGGAAGAAGCAGTACATCTGCCATTATTTTTTCTGCTTGAATCTTCTTTTGCTGTTGTACAAGGCAAATGGCCAGCTTTATTTTGGGACGAATCTTTCCAGGCGAAAAATCCATGGCCAAGGTATAATCCATTTTCGCCCTTTCAAGGTCTCCTTTAAGTAAGAACAGATCCCCTGAAAGCACCAGTATTTCAGGATCACTTGCCGCACGGTCTTTAAGTTTGGACAGTATTTTTTCCGCCTTGACCATATTCCCTGTAAGCAATGAAATCCGTACGACCTGTTTTTGGACCGCCATGTCCAGAGGATTTTTCTTCAAAGCCATTTCAAAAAACAAAGTTGCCTGATCAAAGTCGGAAAGTTTTAGATAAGCATCGCCGATTTTACCGCAAAGAGCCGCGCTCCTATCTTTTTCGGAAATATTTAACCAGTGTTGCAGGGCGTTGGCATAAGCTTTGTTCATATATGCATCATCCCCCGCCTGTTCAAAAGAACTTGCCTTTCCGCCAAACTGGTCTGAATACTGGTAAAAAATAATGCCTGCCAGGACCATTCCGGAAATAATAACCGAAATGAGAAGCACACCGCCAAGGCGCATTGCTTTCTTTTTCTTCATCGTTTTACCACCACGATACCAATGAGCCCGAACATTATTAGAACAGCGAACAATGAAAGGATTTCAAGTTTATTATGCACAGCATACCTGATCAGTTTCAGCGCACAAGAAAAAAACCAGGGAAGTTCAGTGTCGCTGCCATAAGCTGTTTGATAAGAACTTTTTTCTGGATATCCGGGGCTTGGCCGGGACCCGGAATTATTCTCTGCAGGTGTTATTTTTTGTTGATTTTTTTTTGTGGCTCCGGTTCCCTGGTTTACAACCTCCTGCCGATTTACCGGAACGGCCCGCCCTCCCCCTGAAAAAGCAATCGCGTTTTCCATGGTTTTCCTGGCCTCCCTTTCAGCCTTGATTTTTTCAGGCACAGGGTCCGGCCTGTCTTTTTTAGGGGCATCGGTTTTTTCAAGATAAGGAATACCCAAGCCGCTGAGCACTTGCGCGTTTCTTTTTTTCAAAGATAGGTATTCATCCATAATATTTTTAAGCCTTAAATTGGCAGCTATTTGCCGGTCAAGGGAGATTTCAGGAGAAATGGCGGTTGTTGACAACAGATCAAAAGGAATGTCAATGTTGACTGTCCCGGCTGTAACCCCTGTTCCCGTAGGGCCGGGATAAAGTATGGGCGTTTTTTCTTCTTTCGTCCGGTTCTGCAAAAGACTATAGGTTTTAGTTATATTGGGTATGGCCTGCTTGTCCTTAAATACCGGTAATTCATCTCTGTTTTCCTTTAAATCCAAAACCGCAGGACGGTGAAACCACCCATATCCTTCGGCAGGTATCAGACACAATACCAAAACAGATACAAAAAGCGGAAAAACACAGAACCGTCTTAGTTTTATAAAAAAAATTTTAATTGACAATCATCCGTATCCCATAATATTTAATGTGGTTAAGTTCAAGCGGTATCACACTATAATTTAAAAAGCCATACTCACTTTTTTTCAATAATGCCGGAGGCTGTTTCATGAAACCCTGTTCCAGAATTATCTTGGTATTGTTCATTGTGTTGATTTCACTTTGCAGCTGTTCAAGCAAAGAGGACAAAAAAGCAGCCCATATCCAGAAAGGGAATGACTATTTTGAAGCCGAGGAATATAAAAAGGCGGAAATAGAATTTAAAAATGCCCTTCAAATTGACAGTACGGACATACCAACCCAGATAAAGCTTGGCAACACATTTATGAAGCTCGGTCAGGTAAAACAGGCGTTTTCCGTTTTTTCAGCAGTGGAAAAGAAAGAGCCCGACAACATTGAAGCATTAGAAAATCTGGCCAAATTTTATTTCCTGGGTAAAAATCTTACAGAAACCCAAACGCGTATTGATAAAATTCTGGAAAAAGATCCCTCAAACATAGATGCATTGTTTCTCAAAGGAAGGGTGTTGGCCCGAAAAAACCAGATTGATGAGGCCCGGGCCATCTTTGAGAAAATTCTTGAACTAAAAGATGACCATGTGGGCAGCCTTCATGCGATAGCAGGCATAAAAGTAAAAGAAAAAAAGTTTGACGAAGCAGAAGTCCTTCTGCAGAAAGCAGTGGATTCTGCAGAGGATACCACCCAACCCCGGATTGTCCTTGCACAGTTTTATATTGCCCGAAAACAGCTGGACAAAGCAGAAGAGCAGCTTAATATTTCTGCTGCTGAACATCCGGAAAATGCCGGCCACCAGATTTTATTAGGCAATTTTTATTTAAAAACAAGGAACATGGAAAAAGCTGAAGCCGCTTACAAAAAAGCGGTTGAAATCCAGCCGGATAAAAGCCGTCCCCTGGTTATCCTTGCCGGATTCTACAACCTTACCGGGAAAAAGGAACAGGCCCTTGAACTATACCGTAACGCTTGTGACATTGATCCTGACGATATGAATACGCGCATGGTTCTGGCCCGGTTCCTTTACAGGGATAAAAAGATAGATGAGGCAGAAAAAGAACTTGAAGAGATCATGAATAAACGCCCCGGGCTTGCTTCAGCCAGGATGTTAAAAAGCGAAATTCTAATTTCCAAAAAAGAGTATCAGCCTGCATTGCAACTTCTTTCCGCGCTTGAGAAAGATGAGCCTAATTCCCACAGAGTCCAATATTTCAAAGGGTTATGCTACATAGGTATAGGAGATTCAAATCAAGCAGCCGCATCTGTATATAAAGCCGTTGAACTGAAGCCGGATTATATAAAAGCCAAAATGCTGCTGTCGGAAATATACTTCCGGCAACATTCTTATGAACTTACCGTGGAACAAACCACAGGGGCTCTCAGGCTCAATCCAAACCTTTACCGGGCGGTTCTGATCCGGGCAAATGCATACATGGCCTTAAAAAAATTCAAGGATGCTGAAAATGATTACAAATATATGATTAAACTTAATCCGGACAACCCGACCGGATATTACCGCCTGGCTTACCTCAAATCAGGCATGGGACAATTTGACCAAGCAGATCCGTTGCTTGAAAAGGCCTATTCTCTGAACAACAAACTGCTTGATGTCTTTAATCTGAGAGTCAGAAATGCGGTGGCACAAAAATCGTTTGAAAAAGCACATGATCTTTGTACCCAGCAGATGCAAACGTTTAAAGACAATGATCAGCTTCTTGCGGTTATTCATACGATGAAAGCTAAAATATATCTGGCTGAAAAAAATATTGAAAATGCCGAATCCGAATTAAAAAAAGCGATTGATATTTCCCCGGATTATTTAGCGCCATATAGTGACCTGGCAAAAATCTATCTGGCTCGGAAAGATGTTGAACTTGCAAAGGAGCAATATAAAACAATAATTTCCAAAAATGAAAAAAGTGCCTCTCCTCATATGCTGCTGGCGGTGTTGTATGAAGCGGAAAAAGACTTTGATACTGCAGAAACCCACTACCGAAAAGCCCTTGATATAAACCCCAATTATGCAGCTGCTGCCAACAACCTGTCCTACCATCTCGCCGCCCGGACGGATAAATTGGATGAAGCCCTGACCCTGGCCAGAAAAGCCAAAGCCCTTTATCCGGAAGATCCCAGCATAATGGATACCTTGGGATTTGCATACTATAAAAAAGGGTTGTACGGAAATGCCGTGGCCCAGTTTCTGGACTGCCTGGAAAAAATCCCGGACAACCCGGTTGTCAGATATCACTTGGGTCTGGCCTATTATGGCAAAGGCGAAAAAACCCTTGCCGGCAAAGAGCTGGCCAACGCCCTTGAACTGAAGGATAATTTTCCAGGGGCAGAGCATGCCAGAACCCTGCTGGAGGAAATCAATAAAGGATGACAAAAGCCAGGGGGCTTACCTTTTACATAAAAAAAATCTGGTTGATCATAATTTTTTGAATTTCGAAAATTTATTTGACCTGATAGCAGGTTATCCCCATTTAATTTATTTAGCAACAATTTAGTGAATTCAGTTTAAAAACTTGGGGTTTAAAATACTTTCACAGCGGTAGAGCGCTTATAAAGAACCGATTCGGCATAATCTTAACGGGGGATGGAATTCAGTTTGATGTCACCGGAATATCAAATTAAGCATCAAAAGAAATAAATGAATAATTTAAAAGATATCCGATGGCGGCAGCGATTTCAAAATTTCAACAAGGCCTTTGAACAATTGCAGCGGGGTTTGGCTATTAAAACTCCGAGTGATATTGAACAACAGTGAAGCATCCAGAGCTTTGAATTCACATTTGAGCTTTCCTGGAAAACCATGAAGGATTATCTTGAAGCACAAGGCGTAGTTAGCCAATTCCCAAGGGATGTAATCAAGCAGGCCTTTCAGTATCAACTGATTTCAGCCGGAGAAATATGGCTGGATATGCTGGGGAAAATAAATCTGCTGTCCCACACATATGACGAAAAAATTGCATCCGAGGCCTATAGGTTAATTAAATATGAATATGCGCCACAAATCGAAGAGCTTGTAACGTGGTTCAGAGAGCAGGGACAAGGTGACTGACAAGAAGATTAATTTGCCCCAGAAGACCATCAACCAGCTCATAAAAATCTTTTCAGCCTATCCAGAGATTGAAAAAGTTATCGTGTTTGGCTCCAGAGCCATGGGAAACGAAAAACCCGGATCGGATGTCGATCTTGCGATCAGCGGGTTAAAAGTAACGTCTGAGCTTGTAGTTAAAATCCATAGCTATTTGGAAGAAGAAACCCTGTTTCCATATTTTTTTGACTGTCTTCATTTTGAAACTCTGACTAACCCTGATTTGCGCAGCCATATTCTGGAATATGGAAAGATTCTTTATCATAGAGATTAAGATATCAATATTTTCTGCTTTCGGCGTTCCTTTTAATGGCTGATTCCTTTAAATATTTCAGACAAAACACCACGGCTACCGATTTCAGCAAGATCCTTTCGAGTTAATCCATGCTCTTCCATTAAATATTCAAAGGCTTCAACCGATAAACCAACTAGTTCAGGGATATTTACTTCTTCGTGCTCAGAAATTCCGGGAGCTTGATGTCATTACTGAAATAGATGATTAATTTTTTATTGTTCATCAACTTTCTTCCTGAACCGGCCTTATTGTTTCTTGTCATTAAAACTCTAACATTGAGTATCTCAGATTGACATCTTATGGCAAGATCCATAAACTGTAATTTAAACAGGTGCGAATAGCCGATTTTTTTATCAAAAAATCGGCTTGATCAAAACATGGGCCACCAATGAACTAACCAGGTATAGGACACTTCAACCATCTTTAATCCCAACGTTATGTTACAATCAATTAAAAGATTGGTACAGAGTGGCCGAAGTTATGATCAACCCCCAAAAAATGAAAACACCCTGGCATGAAAAAATAAATTAAAGTGACAATTCGATTCTATCCGAAAACCTTTGATCCTGCGGGGGGGAGGGGGTAGGCCAATTGGAAAAATATGACTTTTGAAACATTAAAAAAGGAATAGTTATAAATGAAAAGAAATGGTTTGATTCTACAGATCTTTTTCGTGTGCTTATTTCTAATAACCCAACCTTTAGGGGCAATCTCTGATGCCAGTGAGCAATTGACGGCTGAATGGGTTGCACAACAGGTCTTTGACAGAGACCGTGGACATTCAGCACGTTCAACCGTTCAAATGGTTCTTGTTGACAAAAATAATAGCAAGCGGAGTAGGACCTTCACTAATATCCGCATCCTGAAAAATGGCCTTGAGAAACAGTTGATTCGATTTGTATCTCCGAAGGATATAGAGGGAACTGGTTTTTTAACTATTGAGACGGATGGATATAATACAGAACAGTTTATTTTCCTTTCAGCTCTGGGACGTTCCAGACGAATCGTTTCATCCCAGAAACAGCACCGCTTTGTGCAATCAGATTTCACATATGAAGATATGGAACGGCATCCTGTTGAAAATTACAAATATAATTTAGTCGGCCAGAAAATAATCAACAATATGCCCTGCTATCTTCTCGAAACCCGGCCAAAAATCGGGATTAAATCTCAGTATTCGTTTATACGGTCTGTTATTACGAAAGAAGGATTTGTCCCCCTCTTTGTCGAGTATTTCGACCAGGAGGGGGTACAAATAAAAACCTACAAAGTTATAAAGTTAGAAAAAATACAGGATATCTGGACTGAAAAAATTGCTGTTATGAAAGATTTGGTGAGAAATCATCAAACATTTATCAAAGTTGAAAAGATTGAATATAATATACCGATACTTGAAAATCAGTTGTCAAAAAAAGCCCTCGAAAATTACTGATCCAGCAATCTTGGCATAATTCTTGTTATTCTTTCGCGGCTTTAATGAATACTCAATAAGGTTGATATGTTTTACAACAATCATCAACGGGCACTAAAATACATCCTTTGGGGGCTATATATTCAACTTCTCTGCTTCTTTGGCCAAGCCTATTCAATGCCCTCAAATATTGTCTTGTCTGCAACCCACAAATCTATGTCTAATGCGGAGCTCATTTCTATTTATACAACAAAAAAACCCAATTTTCATGTGATGGCCCTGGAACATCCCAAACGAATTGTATGTACCATTGATGATTCTTATTTCCCTGAAAATCATTGTCAAAAAATTATCGATTCCGATATGATAAAAGGTTTCCGTTTGTCCCAGAATACTGCCACTCGAACGCGTTTGGTGCTTGATCTACGAAAGGAAAACACGGTTGAGACTGCGATTTTGAGTAGAAAAAACAAACATTTATTGACGATCAAACTACAAAAAGCTGTTAATCCTGACCATCAAATGCATCAAACCAAACCGGTCAAGCCATTTTTAACCAACGATTTCAATCCAGATAAAGTGGATAATTTTCGGCTTGAAGGCCATACAATCTCAACCGTGCTGGATTCCAATTTTGACGAGACAATTTTTGATGACATGGATCCGCCGGGACAAAAAATAGAAAATTTTTTATTTTCCGGTTCAATTCAAACCAGGTTGTCTAAAGACACGAAAAAAGATGCACAAAATGAAAATGACACCAGCTTAAACAATCGGAGCATTATAGAAGCCGGGTATAAAAATATTTTCTTTCTTTCAGGTATTTCTGATTTTCTCTTTTTTGGCGGTAAAAATGAAACCAGCAGCCATGATATTGACCTTCATGAAACATATTTTAAATATATGGGAAATGATTTTTATTTTTCAGTTGGAAAACAGATAAAGCGCTGGGGGAAGGCGGATCAAATAAGTTTCGTGGATACTTTAAATCCGGAAAATTTGACGGAATTTATCATTCCCCCTTATGAAGAGCGTAAAATCCCCATATGGATGCTTGAGGTGGGTTATCGGCACAAAGATTTTTTTATTGAAAGCATTTTTATTCCTTTTTTCAAACCCAATAAATTTAAATATTTTGGTACGGACTGGGCCTTTTACTCACACCTAAAAGATGATATTAACGACACGAATCTGTCACAACCGTTGAAAGATTACTTTTCAGCCATAGGTGTACAGGAAATTGAGCCTGAAAAAGGCAGTGATCAGTTTGAATATGCTTTCAGAATAGGCAAGTCAATTAATCAGATTGATTTAGGGTTGACTTATCATTATACAACCGAAGATTCTCCTTGTATTGAATCGTTTCCGGTTAAAAATCTATCTTTGAATGGCCCTGGAGTTGGTCAACTTTTATCCAATATGGAGAGCCTTTCTTTAACTAATGAATCGATAATAGCCAAATATTTGAAAACACATATTATCGGTTTCGAATTTGAGACAGTAGTCTCAAAAGTTGGAATCAGGGGCGAAGCTGCCTGGAAGGAAAACCAGAGTTTGGTAACAAAAAGTTTTACCTCGACGGTAAAACCAACTTTTTCCTGGATTCTTGGTGCTGATTATACCAGTTCAAATGACTGGTATATAAATCTTCAGTTTGCACACCAATATATTAATGATTTTCAATCAGATATCCTGTTTTATGATAGAAATAATTTTTATATTATCGGGGAAATCAGCAAAAATATGATATCAGACTGGCTTAAAGCCACTGTGCAGTCAACTTATATCTTAAGTGATACATCCTATTATTTATCCCCTCAAATTATTTATTCTTATCTAACCAATTTACATATTACTTTGGGTCTTAACATTTTTGAGGGGGATCAAAACTCCTATTTCGGGCAGTACACAAACAACGATCAGGTCTTCATAACTGCAAAATATTATTTTTAGCTCATCTTTAGTCGACATTGAAGCCTCGTAATTTCAAAAAAACTAAACAACCACGGCACTGGTTCAGTTCAATAGGCAATCTATCCATTTGAAAGTATTAAACAAAATAGCTTTACAAGCTCATAAAAAGAGTGTAGGTTCCGGCCATTCTGAATTGATATGGTAAGGAGTAGATTATGACCCTGTTTGCATGTAAATGCCCTGATTGCTCGTCTGAAAATATCCGGTTTGACTATAGCTATAATACACTTTGTGGTGGAGATCGACAAATGCGTCTTTGCATTTCCTGTGGATCGTCATTTTCAGAAACAAAAAATACTTTCTTGGAAGGCATAAGAACACCTGTCAGTGTTATCTGGAAAGTATTAAAGGCTCGCACTGAAGGAATGGCTCTCAATGCAACTTGCAGGGTTTTTGGCATCGCTAAAAACAGTCTCATTTCTTGGGAAAAAAATTTTCTGGCTTAAAGCATACGTTGCTTATCTATTCAATGTCACACTCATTCATCCAGTCAGTTATTGAAGGCGATGAATTTTATACAAAAGTTAATCAAAATACTCCCGCAGTAGAATCTTCTGGATGGACTATCGTCCTCATGGATAGGGCCAGCCGCTTCATTTGGGAAATGAGTTGTGGTAAAAAAGACAAAGCGCTTTTTGAAACTGCTATTGAACGGCTGGCTAAGCTCATCGAAAAAACTGAAGACCTTACCCTGGTAACAGATGGTGAACGCCGATATGGTAAAATTCTCTTTGAAATTTGTCATGAACTTTTAAGAACCGGTAACGTTGGACGACCCCGAAAAACTTTAAAAAAAGGCGTCATTGTCAGAGTCAAAAACAAAGGTTCTCAGGCTCATAAAAAAGGTCGGAAAAAACCAAAATACCAAACAACATGCCCTGTTCACCCTGAAACTTCAAATAACATTTTAGACAATGAGACACACGCCAATCACGTTGAAGCCAACAACAGTGCAATGCGTCGAAAATGTTCCGCATATAGAAGAAAAACAAACACATACGCCAAGTCAAAAATAGCTCTTCAACGCATTTTAAATGTACATTGGGTGTAACTACTCAGGCATTCATTTTAATTATAGCTTTTCATAAATCTATCCGATAATATAGAATAACAATAATTTGGAGAAACCACCATAACCATGCAACTGCACATTCCATCAGAGCAAGAAATTAGAAAAATTTACCGTGAAGGTGAAAGTGCAGTCGTGCAGTTGATCCAAAATTTATCTGTTGATATTAAAACTATCGCCGAGTCTATGCAGAAACAGCAAGGGCTGATTGAAAAATTGCAAGGACAGATAGCGAAAAACAGCTCAAACAGCAGCAAGCCTCCATCCAGTGACGGCCCCAAAAAAAAACGTACAAAGAGTTTGCGAAAGGAAGGGGCCAGACCATCCGGTGGACAAAAAGGCCACAAGGGTAAAACCCTCAAACAGGTTGAGAATCCGGAGCATACGGTCGTTCATAAAGCCTGTAACTGTACACACTGCCAGGCATCCCTTGATAATGTTCTCGTAACAGACTATGAAGACCGTCAAGTTTTTGATATTCCGGCAATTCATATTGAAGTGACTGAACACAAAGCAGAGATCAAATTTTGCCCTCAGTGTGGAAAAATCAATAAAGGCGTTTTTCCTGATCAAGTAACTCAACCCGTTCAATATGGTGACAACGTTAAATCCCACGCCGTTTACTTCAATAATTACCATCATATACCAGTAGCAAGAACTGGTGAAATTTTTGAAGATGTGTTTGGTCACCGAATCTCGGATGCTGTCATCATCAACTCATGCAATGATGGGGCTATTGCTGTTGCCCCGAGTACTGAAGCGATTAAAGAACAGTTGAAACAATCGAATGTAGCCAATTTTGATGAAAGCGGATTGCGGGTCAAAGGTAAACTTCATTGGCTTCATGTTGCAAGTAATGATACTCTTACCCACTATGAGGTCCATGAAAAACGTGGGCAGGCTGCCATGGATGACATTGGTATTTTGCCTGAATTTCAAGGTATTGCCATCCATGACCACTGGAAATCATATTTTGCTTATGAAGATTGTGATCATGGGCTTTGCAACGCCCATCATTTGAGAGAACTCAAATTTATTCACGAACAGTATAACCAAGAGTGGGCCCAACAGATGAGTGACTTGTTGATCAAAGCCAATAAAAAAGTCAACTCAGCTAAAGATGCCGATAATGACAGGCTTGAGCCTCCCCAAATATATTCCATTGAGTCAGCGTATGACAAAATTGTCAATGAAGGACTCGAAGCCAATCCTCCACCAGAAAAAGAACCCGGAAAAAGAGGCAGAGTCAAACAATCGCCTCCCAAAAATTTGCTTGACCGTTTAAAATCCCATAAAGACGATGTCCTTCGCTTTATTCACAACTTCGATGTTCCTTTTGATAATAATCAAGGGGAGAGGGACGTTCGAATGATTAAGGTCAAGCAAAAAGTATCCGGAACCTTTCGTACTGATTATGGTGCAGGCATCTTTTGTCGTATTCGTGGATACATATCTACTGTTCGAAAAAATGACTGTAATGTCATTGGTGCCATCAAAGATGCTTTTGCAGGGATCCCTTTTATCCCTGCAAAAATCACCATCTAAAATTCAAGCCTGAGTAGTTACCATTGGGTTATTCATAATTACGTCATAACTCACTTTACGAATAAAAAAAGTTCCTGCTGTTAGTCTAGGACTGATAGAAGAAGGTCTTAATGTAGAAACTCTTTTTAGTATTCAATATGTATAAATTGAATACATTTTCTTTACTACCTATTGAACTGAACCAGTGCCTAAACATTTCCAACATCTGGAATACAGGCAACCAACTTGATATTTTGGAATGTCTTAAGTCAACAACATTGTGTACTTATTTTACAATAACTATGGTTTTTTTTCACAACAACTATGGTTTTTTTTTCATATTTAATGCGATTTAGACTATTGTTTATTGAGGAGAGGGAGTTAGATTCTATTTTTTAAAAATTCACTAAAACCGTAACTTGTTTTAATTATTTTGTTTTTAGATAAAAAATAACAAAAACTTTTAATTTTTTGTTAAATAAAAAAAATGGTATTATCATTGCATAAACAACTTTAAACTTAAGCGAAAAACAAGGATAAAACAATTAACATAACTAAGAGAAAGGAGGTTGAAGGAAAAAACTAGATAGTATTTATGTTTGGCCGATTATTTTTTGAATTGGAATAGAATTCTCTAATTTGGCAACAGGAATCTAATCGGATTTAATTGGGAAAAAAAATTTTTTGGAAAGGGAGACAGTAATGAAAAAAATATTAGGACTATTTATATTGTTATTATGCACAGCTTTTATGGCAAGCAACGTTTACGCGTTTTCGTATATAATCAAAACCGGTGATTACTTAGCAGATGGTGCTGTTTATGATAGCACTGGAGCCGTAGATAATACAAGCCAGGCACCCCCACTTTGGGGATCTCAAGATTTATCTCCCGTAGGCACATACGTCACCCCAGACGGCTCACCTGACGCCTATGCTGTCGGTTTAATACAGAGTTGGGATAATACTGATACTGCAGCTGTCAATGATATATACTGGGACCAATTTGCATCATATGAGATCACGTTTACAGTGACAGGCGCAGATGATGTGCTCTGGAATCCTGGCGCTATAGGTGGGGCTGGTGAATTCACTGCAGAACTTTATTCAGTAAATACTTTACTCAATATTTACGCGGATCCGACCCCTGATTATGATTATTTGGGTGGTGGAGCAGACGGTGGTGATAGTGTCCTGCTTCTGAGTCTTGCTGGGCACGATTTATTAGGAACAGACGCAAATGGAACCACTTTTGTGTACGACCTGAAATCGACATATGAAACTTCAACAAACACATATGATGGCGATGTTCTTTTTGATGTAACAGGCGGCCTTTGGGCAGCATATTATGACACAAATCAAATGTCAGACGGTGCGGATATGGAGTTATCTTACGAACTCAGCGATAATTTAGATCCTCTGAACCCCATGGAATGGGACCTTTCCGGAAACGCGAGTGGCATTGGACAGGCAATACCTGAACCTACCACTATGGTGCTGTTTGGTATAGGTCTTCTTGGGATGGCAGGCATAGGCAGAAGAAAGAATTCATAATTAAAAGATTGCAGTAAATAAAAAAGCAGCTGCTCAAAACACAATTGATGCCGCTGCTTTTTCATTTTCATACCAAATGATCAGATCCGTCATTAAAATAACCGGTATTGGATTCTGCTTAGGTGGTGTCGTTCACTGGTTGATTATTCTGGGTTGGATGCAGGAAATAACTCCAACTATAATCACTGTATATTTTCATTCCCTTGCCGTATTAAGTCCGCTTGCCGGTATAGGCATATTCAGGTTTAAGGAATGGGGAAGAAAGCTTGGTTATTTTGTCGTTATTACCCAAATTCCATCCCATACATACATGATCCTGCTTGATCATTTCCAAAACTGGGGAAGCGGTGTGGGTGTTTTTGAACGGAGCTTGGATCTATTATTCGCTGGATTCTACATTATTTTTTTCAACAGGCAACAAGTAAAGATATATTTTTTAGCGGAATTAACTTCCGATTGAGGGAATCCGATGCATATACGGATCATATATTGTAAAATCCGGTCCCTTTGCGATGCACCCAATATTCAGGAGTATCTTCAAAGCTTCATTGGCCATCAACACGGAAGTCAGCCAAGCCATGGGGGCAAAAGAAGGGATAATTCCACTGGCAACCCTCTCAATAACTTCATCTGAATAATAATCCGCAATCCCTTCTATTTTGCCAAGACTGAACAGAAGTTCTGTTCCCATTCGACGTAATTCTTCATCTGAAAAATTGGAAATCTCCTTGCCAAGGGTTTGAAGGCCATACGCTTCCTCCAATTGTGGAGTATCTTCAGTAAAGGTTCTGACGTTTCCAAATGGAAGCGCCCAGCCTTCCACGACCGGAACTTTCATCTTTCTGGCAGCCCTAGAAATAATCAAGCAGGGTTTCAATTCATCAATGGCCAACAAGATGACATCTGCTTTGGAAAGGATCTTATTTATATTTTTTTCTTCTATTCGTTCATAACATTCAATTGCAATCTCTGGATTAATTTTTTGCGCAACCTCTTTGGCAACCAGAATTTTTTTCTTTCCAATGGTATCAATATTGGCAAAAATTTGTCGGTTCATATTTGAAGCATCATAGACATCGTTATCAACAATTTTGAACTTACCGATACCTGCCCTGACCAATACCTCAAATGCAGGACTTCCAATCCCTCCCATACCAAAAACACAAGCCGTAGATTTACGAAGTTTTTCCTGCTGTTCAGGAGTAATAATACCATCATTCCGTCCAATAAATCTTTGATACTCTTCACTCCAGTTAAAATCCCCCATACTGCCCCCTAATTTTTTATACATACTGATTCTTTCTTTCAAAGTTATGCTCTACCCCGTAAGGAAACCGGTCATACGGGTATAACTCCACAGCAATAAGGCCGGAAGTGTATTTCGATATTGAATCTGAAATCTGTTCTCTTAATCCATTACAATTTTCAACTTCCGATTTTAATTGCACCCATAGTAAAATTTTTCCATTGTCTGTCAATAATCTGAAATTACCTGTAATCTTTCCGGCAACATCGATTTTGTCATATAATGCTTCTTTTATTTCAGTAACCGAAACTTCTTTATTCTGCTTATCAATCACTGATAGTTTTTTCCCTGAAATAATTCCAAAAGGAAGCTTCAGAGTAGGCAATAATCCTCCGACACCATATTTATTAAGGATTTTCTCCATTTCCAAGTATGACATAAGTTTTACCTGGTCACCGGTATTGTACCGGATCAGGGGAATCTTCGATTTCGGATGAAGCATTGAAACAATCAACTCTGGATTGCCATTCTCATCAGGAAGAGTCTCAAGCCATGTTTGTTGCGGGAAATACTGCATGATCAAAGGCGCCACCCGTCTTTCTTCCTTTCCAGCAAGGCTGCGTCTGAGCTGATCGTTATGTATGGCCGCCTGACGGATGTTTATGGTTTCCACATTTTCACTAAAAATACTGAGTGAAAGCTCTGAAAGTCCCATATTAACAATGAATATACCTGACTCAGGCTTCCCTTTTTCTATGCCCAGCAAGGTTGACATATAAGTTCGATAGGTTTCAGAAATATATTCACCGCCGGTTATGCAGTTAACACAGAGATCTTTCCATGGGACACTGGCTTTTATTCCCTCTTCAACAACCTTTTTCAAAAAAGGACTTTCTCCGACCAGAATAAACTGATCAAACTCATCCTTTAGTTTTAGAATGAGTGCAATAATAACATCCTCCCGGACACTGGTTTCTGCAACGGGAATCGTTCTTGTAAACACTTTTACCCCCATTGGGAGGCAATTGATCAGAAATGTTTTCTTATCGAAAATCCGAAATGCATTATCAAGAAGGAACTCAAGTCCAACAGCTAAATTTTCCCTATTTTCCCATGTTTCAACCCCAAAAGAAAAAACTTTGGAAGAACCGGAACTTGAATAAATCAGACAGACATCATCCAGAAATCCTTCATAACAGATGTCTGTCAGAGAGTTAACGGGAAAAACAGTTTCTTTATCAATCACCGGAACATTCTGTGTGAATTGTTTGAGTGAAATTATTGTTTCCGGTCGAATTCTTTTCTCATCTAATAATTTTTTATAAAAAGGAACATTTTTCGCAGCACGATAAAAGGCCTTAAGAATTTTTTTTTCACAACCGGCAATAATTTTCTCAGGGGGCTGGGTTGCCAATGATCTAACAAGCCTATTATACTGCCACCGTATAACCCGGTTTTTGATCTTAAAAAAAACACTCATTACTCTCAAGGCCAGAACATAATCACATCATGAATTACCGGATGTTTTATCAAGCATATCCGATGCACTAATATGTGGAACTGTATCCGGCTGTCCGTAAAGCAATGTCTCAAGGTTTTTCGAAAAAATTTTTTCCCGTATATCCTCCGAAATTTCCAGATCTTCGATGCATCTCACAAAATCTGTTATTTGGTGGACTTGCCCGGAATAGGGCATGGGATAGTCTGTACCAAAAATAATTTTATCTTCCCCGATTCTGCGGATCAAGTCCATTGTAAGAAGCTGTGGTATTTCATAAAGATATGCTGCCGTATCAATAAATACATTGGGATTTTTTTCTACTACCATAAAAGATTCATTGTGCCAAAGGGTTCCGAGATGTGTCAGCATGATCCTCAAATCGGGGAACTCAAAAGCTATATCATCCACAAGCAAAGGGTTAGCCTGGGAAAGTCTGCAAAGACTTCCAAATGGTGTTGTCCCCACATGAAAAATGATTGGGATATTAAACTCTAATGCTTTTTCGTAAATAGGAAATATTTTTTCATCATTCATAAAAAAATCCTGGAGGGGAGGATGAAATTTCAACCCCTTGAGCCCCAGGTCTTTGACAGCATGCTCAATGACTTCAAGGGCATTTTCAGCAAAAGGATTTACGGACGCCATGCCCATAAGACGGTCCGGATACCGACTGCACAATGAATGCACGTATTGATTCGACGCATAAACAATCGGTGCATCAACGGCATAAATCAGTGACTTGGAAACACCGGCCCGATCCATCTGCGCGAGCAGGGTTTCGATATCAAGAAGAGGAAGAGTTGGTTCAATATCTTTAAGAACGGAAATCCCTGACGATATCTTGAGATCTCCCATTTTCTCAACCATTTTATCCAATTCAATCATATGGACATGGGCATTAATAATTTCCAAAAAAACCTCCTTATATTTTACCTCTCATTTTGCCAATCATGATAAACAAAAAATTTTTAATCCAGAAAAATTGTGAACATTTCGGCAGGAATTTCCGTTCAAGTCCATATGCCAAAAAATGCATCGCTTTAGGCTTTTCTTTAAAAAGAGATTGTTCAAAATTCGATATTTTTGCCCAAAATGGGGTTACAGGCCCGTAGTAATCCTCTTCTGGCCCAATAGCCTGAAATTCAAAGAAAAACTTGCGAAGTGTCCGGTTGAGCTTCTGCTCCATGGCTGCATACCAGTGGACGATTCCCCTCCTTTTACTCTCCATATACATGACTTTATACAGGCCAAATACAACGATGGGGCGTTTACGTTTTTCTTGAATTTCTTTAGGTATTGGGTTGTCTGCCGAGGAGTGGTAAGAATTCATCCCGTATAGACCATCATTTTTCCTTCTCCGGTATTTTTTACTGACGGCAAGCCTTGATATTTCTGATAATTGGGCTCTGGGAAAATTAATTTTTGACCGGTCATAATTGGGACAATATACTTCAAAGGGAAAAGCATGTTCGGAATTAAGTATCAGACGCAGGGTTCCAACGACCACATTATCACTGTCTAATGCGGCAAAATGGATAGAGTGATCGTCCCACATATCCTTTTCGATTCCATCCGAGTACTGATTGTCATCAAGAAACTCCGCCTCGTGACAGTAAATTTCATATCTAAGCCGGTATGTTTCTTTTAGTAATTCTTCATCATCATCTACGCATATAAACTTAAAACCCTGTATTTTCATCTGTCACTCTTTTTTACGATGACTCACCTATAGACTCAGGAAAAATAGATACTACAGCTTTTGCGCCTAATTTTTATTTGTACCTAAGGCACGGTGCTAAGAGCATATTGAAATAGGTGCCCTTAAGTCTCAACAAGGAATACGTATAAAAAGGCAATCAAAATCTGGATTTATTTTTTCCGATTCCATTATATTTAAGTAAAAGATTTGTATAGTCATCCAACTTAGGTCTTTCTTGGCACATATATTGTTTTGCAGCATTTTGCCTGAATATTGTACTTCAAATTTGGTATGTTTCAGAACAACATTCTGCATACGAAGCTATTAATAAACCAAGCAAAATGCATACCTGGAAAAACCAAAGTTGGAGTTCTATATATCTATTTTTTACTATGCACATATTTTTCCATAAGATGCAACCAAAAAAGGAATATCTGAATGAAAATTTTCTGAGTTCCGATCCTGAAACGGAAAGGGGGAAAGATTTTCCGAAAATAAAGATTTTTCGAAATCTGAGATTCTGCCGAGGAAAGGGAATACCTTGCCATGATTTTCAAATTCGTCACCAATGGCATTAAACTTCAGGGAAAAACGCAATAAGCGTTTGTAAAGAAATGGCTCCATGACGGCAAACACATGCGTTATATCAAGTTGAAGGCAAGCAGCACATATCATCCGGAACAATCCGAATTGAATTTGAGGTGCTATATATAAATCGGTATCGTTTTTATTATTAGCAGCTCCTGTGTTGCCCATAGAGGATTTTTGATAAAAACTTCTAAAGTCTTTTGTAATAGCTAATCGCGAAACTTCAGCTGAGCTTTCTCCAATAAAGTCTTTTGCTCCTGTAATTTCATATGGGCATAAGCGCTGCATTGGGTACCCATTTTCTGAATGGCAAACTAATCTTGCATACCCTTTAATATCGCCAAATTGATCAAATGCTCCAAAATGCAGTGAATATTCATCGAATAGGTCCGTCTCCATTGGCCCGTAAAGACTTTCCCCATCAAAAAAGTTTTTTTCCTCGCAAAATATTTCATATCGAAATCTGAATGCCTTTTCCATTTTCTTTTCATCGTCGTTTATGTATGCAAATGACAGTTCCATTACGTCTCCTTTTAGCAAATATCAAATTTTATTTTTAAATTATTTTTTATAGACACAACAAAATAGCCGGCAGCAAAAAGATGTCGGCTAATACAGCACAAATCATAATACAAGCGCATAACAACCCAAAATGAACAGTTGGCATGAAACTGCTCAGAGTGAGAACCCCAAACCCTATGCTTAAAATAAGAGAAGATGAAAAAATAGCTCTCCCTTTTTGATGAATGACATTATTTAAAACATCAAAAATAGGTTTTTGAGTTCTTTTTTGTTTTTTAAATTCCAATAAAAAATGGATGGTATCATCAACGCTGATGCCAATCGCCACTGCTGAAATTAGCGCAGTGGCGGTATTTAAGGGGATTCCAAATGCTCCCATTACGCCGAAATTCAAGACAATCGGAAAGATATTGGGAATAATACTGACAAATCCCATACGAAACGATCTAAATAGGGCAAAAAGTACAAGCCAGATAATTCCAACGGCCAGAACGATGCTTTTCATCTGTCCTGAAAAAATATCTTTGATAATGTTCAGATCCTGCAACGTACGTCCGGTAATTCTAATATCAACATCATGGTGATCGATACGGTCTATGAAGTCCCCAAGCTTTTCAAATATCATCTGCTGTCGTGGGGAGTAATGTTCCGAGATGCGAATCGATATCCGCGCGTGATTATATGACGAGTTTACAAAATCTTCGATGTCATCAGAATCATAAAGCAAAAGATATTGGGAAATCAGTTTTCTGGAATTCGGAATTCTATATTCCTCTGGGTTTTCATTATGAAAGGATTGATTCATATCTTTTATAAAATCGGTAAAGGAAAGCGTATCATCCACCCCTTGTATAGATTGGGCATAATTTTGAATTTTTTCAATGAGCTTTAAGTTGTCAGGGATTTTAAAGGCATCAATTTCATTTGATTTCAATGAAATATCGAACGATTCCACGCCTGCTAATTCCGATTCTACAAATTGCAAATCAGATCGTATTCGGCTATTTTTTTTAAAAAAATCAAAAATATTTGTCTCAGCTTTGATTTGCAACGACATGATGCAAGAAATAACAAACACCGTCGCACTGATCATGATAATGGTAGTCTTGTGTTTCAATACGCACCATGATGCTATATCAAGAAATTTTGCAACAAAGCTGATTGCGTGATAATCAGCATAAAGTTTTTTCGGATTCATAAAAAGAATCAAGGGTGGGAGCAGAAAAAACGAAAACAAAAATTCCAATCCCATTCCAACAGATGCAATGATTGCAAATTCCCGTATGGGAGGAATGTTACTCACAAGCAAAGATAAAAAACCGATGGCTGTCGTAAGGGATGTCATAAAACAAGGCCAGATAATTTGTTTTAGTACTTTAGATAGAGCGGCATATTTGTTGGGCTCTTCTACCAAAACCTGACCGGTCATGTGGGAGAATAAATGAACTGTGTCACATAAAGATAATGCCATGATCAAGGGTAGGACAATGCTGGTTACACTGTTCTGGGTAATGCCTGCAATTCCCATGAACCCCATCACACTCCCTAAACAAAAGCTGATATTCACAACCCCCAATATGACAAGCCGTAGGTTGCGATAAAAATAGTATAGACATAATGCAATCAGGAGGTATGACAGAGGAAGAAGAAGTGAAACATCTTTTTCCATATAGTTACTCATCGCGGTATCTGTAACAGTTTTTCCAGCTAAGTAAAAATGATCGACTTGGTGATTGTATTTTTCCAGAATTTTTTGGGTTTGTTCCATTAACCGGTGGCGGTAATAATCATCATCTGGGCGGCTATGCGCGGACACTATAACGGCTAATGCTTTTCCATCATCCGAAATGAAATTATTACGATATAAAGGATTATTAATTGCCTGTTTTCTTATTAAATCTAATGCATCAATATTATCCGGAATTTCTTCAATAAATTTTCTGACCGTGAACAAGTCTTCTGAGCCAATTGTATCGTCGATATTGGTCAGGCTTTTGACTTCTCTGATCTCTTCAATTTTTTCTAAATCATCTGTAATGTTTTGGAGGATTTTTAAAGATGGTGCGAAAGATGTTTTATCTGCAGAAAAAGCAATGATAAAAAATTCATCATTATTAAAGACGGATTTGAATTCTTGATAAAATTGTGCGTCTATATCTCCTTTAATAATAAAATGATCAACATCTTCAATGTTGCGGACTTGTGGAATATGTATAAAAAGAAAAAACGCTATTGCAAGCGTGCAACATAATAATAGTTTTGCGTGATTGATAATAAAAATCATTTAGCTTCTATAGTTCCGATCATATCACTTGATGCAAAAAAACAACCCTAAGCTATTGTAAATATATACTGAACACATCAAGATTAGCACCAACTCATGTGATCGAAACTATAATTACGTTAATTTAAAATTATTTTTTTATATAAAACACTCTTTCATTTCTTTCATATTTTGTTGTGGACACGCTGTGCAACTGCCAAAGCGGTCCATGACCGTAGAAAAGCAAATACTATGCCATTACTGTAACTTACCAATATCATATGAGTTATAATGATGTGCAAAATGCGTTTACACTTATTTAGTTACCAAAAATTTACGTGGAGTTACGAAATTTGCAACCCAAAAGTTCGCATTTCAAACCCTTATATAAGGGGTGTTGAAATCGATCACTTCAATTTAATGAAATCCGACAAATTTTAGACACATCCAATTTGATGTTTTTGGAAAACTTGCTTATAAGAAGAATTCCTTACGGGACCTCTCCTTATACAAGGCATGTTTGGTAGCTAACTTTTATAGCGAAAGGCCCGTGAAAAATCAAATGGCGTTGCAAACAATTCGAACTTCAGTTCGGTAACATTTATAGAGAGGAGGTGATGATGATAAGAATATTGATGCCATCGGGTTGGTGGAGCCATCGTGTTGTTATCCATATATTAATTTAAGAAAAAGGAGGTCAGAGTGAAAATTAAAATGGTACATTTAGGGATGATCTTGTTGGTCTCTGTCTTGTTCTTTTCAAATCGCGGGGTTGCGGAGGAAGTGAAGCAGACAAAGGCGCCGGTAACGATTCATCGTGATGAAAAGGGCGTTTGGTTCATTACGGGTAATAAGGATGCACCTTTATATAATATTTATGAGCGTATGGGATATGCCGTTGCCCAAGACCGGCTCTGGCAGGCGGAACTATTTCGGAGGACGGCGCGCGGACGCCTGGCAGAGATTTTTGGTGGGGAGCAACTATAGACCGATATCCTGATGCGTACCATCGGATATTCTGATCGTGAATTATCGGCGGCATTTAAGCGGTTGGATAAGAAATCACGGCAGATTATCATCGGGTATGTCGACGGGTTTAATAAACGCATTGCCGAGGTGCGGGCTGATCCGACTCAGTGCCCTTTTGAATTTTGCGCGTTGGGATTCGCCCCGGCAGACTGGACGGTCTTAGATGTCATGGCCTGGAGCGTGACCCTGCAGCGAAACTTTGACTCGCAGGCGCCGGTACAGGGGCAGATCGAAAACATGTTATTGTTCCAAGACCTCGCTTCCAAATATGATTTTGAAGTTGCTTGGGCCATGTTCAATGACCTGCGCTGGATCAATGATCCGGATGCCTTGACCATGATCACTCCGCCGTCAATATCCGGGTTGTCTTCCCAACCGGAGACGCTGTCCGAAGACAGTGCCGTGCCTGGCGCCGCGGAGCTTGTCCCTGATTTTAGAAATGCCGCCGGCCATATCCTCAACCGATTTAAATCGGCAAAGAAGAAACTGAAAAAGATTAAGGCCCATGTCAAGATGGGGAGTCAGGCGTGGGTGGTTGCAGGAAAGAAGACCCAGAGCGGCAACCCGATCCTCTATTCCGGGCCGCAGATGGGATTTAGCACCCCGTCAGTGATGCTGGAGGGTTCGATTCAGGTTGGGGGTTTAAATATTTCCGGCATGGCGGTGGCCGGTATCCCGGCGATCATTGTGGGCCGGACCCCGCATCATGCCTGGTCACAACAGGTCGGCCATGCCCATACAGTGGACTATTATATTGAGCAGCCCGGTGACATACAATTCCACCGCCTGGAAACGATTCAGGTCGCGGGTGCAGATGATGTCCAGCTTCCGGTCTACCGAACACCACATGGGCCATTGATTAACCCCATTCCTTATGATTCGGCTAATATTGACCCGAATAATCCTCCGATCGCTTGGAAATACGCGCACTGGAATTATGAATTGAATATCATCAAGCCGCTTCTCAAGCTCGCCCTGACCGATGATATCGATGGTTTTTCCGAGGCCATTGAGGGCCTGGCCTTGAGCAATAGTTTTTGCTACGCGGATAAAGATGGAAATATCGCCTACTGGATGTCCGGCCGGGATCCGGTGCGCCGGCCAGGAGAATATCGTTTCCCGCAGGGATTTTTACCTGAGGTTTTTGGCCCGGCAAAGGAGTGGGATGCCGCTATTCTCAAAGACCGGGCAACGGACCGGAATCCGGCCCAGGGTTTTTACAGCGGCTGGAACAACAAGAGTCGGGTCGATTATGATAATTCTTTTAATGAAATGTTAGATTATTTTGGCCCATTTCATCGCTCGCAGATTATTCACGACTATCTCTCCACCCACGATCAGCTCACCTTTGAGGAACTGCGGGATCTGGCCCTGGATGTCTCGACAACCGATTGGGGAACCCGGCCGCATGGGGGCGGCAATCCCTGGGCCTTTGTGAACGATTACTTTATTCCGGCCATTGAGGCCAATCCCACCCTTGATAGGACAGCCGCCCTTGACATTTTGGCAGAGTGGGATGGGCACATGGTGCAAGGCCCGATGGACACGTGGCCCAGTAATCCGGACTTAGCAGACGGGGCCGTACTCCTTAATGCCTGGATCAAGGAGGTGCTCCGGCTGACCTTTGCCGATGAGTTGGATTCTCCCAACCTGCCGTTTGCAGAACAAAATATCGAAATCCTGCTGAATGTCCTGTTAAGAGATTTTGCGGGGAAAAATCTTTATCCAGCCTGGTTCCAAAACCTTGATTCGACGGCACCACAGACGTCGGCGGCCGTTATTGTCCAGGCCCTGGACAACACCTTAACGGCATTGGGGCCCAGACCTTGGGGTCACGACGCCCGGGGGGAGATCCCCTTTGTCCATGATATGCTGGGGCAACTCTGGTCGGTCCCGTATGCCTCCCGGGCAACCTATCAACAACATGTTGAGATGGGAAAAAAGGGACCCGTGCGCATCGAAAGTATGTTCCCGATGGGAGAGTCGGGAACCATCTTAATGTCAACAGACGGGAATCCGGTCTTTGACGATAACTTTTTCAGCATGACTCCGGAATTTGAGGACTTTAAGCCGCGGGGCTTTCCATTGTTTTAGAAGCACTGAAATTGAAAAAAATGGGTGTATCTCACCTTTTACATAAGGTCATTATTTGGTTTGACAAAGCGGACTCAAAATTAAGCCATAATCGAATTTTATGAACATTTGATTGATTTTTTTACTCTTGAGGATAAGAATAGCAACCATTTTTAATGGAATTATGGGTAGTTAAAAATTGGTCTGATTTTTGCGGATGTAAAAGGTGGGACACACCCCAAAAACTGCATTTAAGGCATTTTTATTGGGGTCGAGGTGGGATAGCTTCTTTTTGTTTTGTTAAAAAAGATAGGCGGTTTTAAAACCGGGAAAATGGGAATGTGCTCGTTTACGTGAAGTTACAAAATTTGCACTTCAAAAACTCACATTCCAAGCCCTTCTATGCATCTCAGGATAATCTTCGAGAGAAAAACGCCTCCATCTATAACTAAGAGAGATAGACGTCGGATTTGGATTTAAAACTTGCCAAATATACTGGAACTCTATACAGTTGACTTTCTTTTAAGTATTCGTGCCGTGCCCGGCACACAAAATATTAAAAATAACACGATGGTGATGTGATTTTCGATAGAATTCCCATGAAAAAAAAGATTAATACAGGTTTAAATAAAGATGATCAGCAAAAGTCTTATCTACGACAGATTTCGGTTCGGCCAAGTTATAGATGATGATATTTTAAAAGGCACCTTCCGGATGAGGTATGAAGTCTATGTAGATGAGTTCGGGTTTGAAGATGAGGCTGACCATCCGGACGGACTGGAAACAGATAAATATGAAAAGGAATCCATCCATTTTGCCTGCTTGAACGAAACGAATTCGGTGGTCGGTACCATACGGCTGGTGCTTCATTCAGACAAAGGGTTTCCTATTGAACATGCCACAAAATTAAATTTTACAGGGGAAAAACCTGAGCCGGATAAAACCGGCGAAATTTCCAGACTTACGGTAAGCAAAGGTCTCAGGCGCCGTAAAGAGGACGGAATGTATGGCGTGGAGTCTTATTTAAAGAGAAAAGAAGGGGGTGTACTGCCTGACGATGGGACCATTCCAAAAAAAATGGCGGGTAGGAAAAACCCTATCATTGTATTAGGGCTTTACCAGGTCATGCTCCACGAAAGTTTGCGACAGGGGTTGACCTATTGGTATATGATCACTGAAAAAAAGATATTCTATGCCTTGAAAAAATATGGATTTCTATTCCACCAAATCGGGGAGCCTGTACAATATCATGGTGAAAGGATTCCCTATTTTGCAGATATTCATGAACTGCTGGTCAATTTAAAACAAACCGATGCAGGGATGTATAACTTTCTGCTTGCCGGGCTGGAAGAAGCGTATCGGCCGGATATTTGATTTAATTTATGGCGGGTGATGAAATCCGTGGAACATACCTTCTAACACTTGTCTTTATTCTCTCACGAAGCTGCCAAGGCACAAAGTTTTCATTTGCTTTGTGCCTTGGCGGCTTTGTGAGAGTCATATAGTTTTTATAAACAAATTATTTCAGGCTGCAAACTCAAGCAGTTCCAACGTCACACCATGATGAACTTTATCCCTGGCATAACTCATATTTTCTGCAACGGCTAAATCAATGGGGTAGATGCTTGCTTGGTAGTCTTCCAAAAGTGTATTAACCCAATTCGTGAGCCGATGTTTCTTTTTTGAGTCAGGAAATAAAGACTTGCTTACATTATATGTATGTGTACAATAGATGCATGTAAAACATAAGGGAGTTGAAATTATGCAAACACAATCAGAAACATTAGTCAGAAAACAATTTTTCATTTCACCGGCACAAGTAAAGAAACTTGAAAAGCTGAGTTCAACTTTGAAAGGCCGTTCCGCGGCTCAAATTGTTCGAGATGCCATAGATGCTTATGATCCTGCCGGAGACCTGGCTCAAATCCAGGAACAAGAATTATTAGCCATTGCCCATGCAAAGGTAAAAGAGGCAATTACCAGGACAGAGGATACTATTAAAAAAGTAGACCATTGCCTTGAGAACCTTTCTGCGGCAATTGATGGGGTCAGGCTTGACATTTTGATATTCTACTGATATCACATCCACATGGCAAGAAAGCCAAGATTACATTATCCAGGCGCTTTTTATCATATGATAGAATTGGGGTCAGAGTAAAATTAAATAATTATACGAACGAGTTGTGTTAATTCCCGGGGGAGAAGGTGGAGAAATGATGCTCTTTTTTAAAGTGGGATTACAAAGCTGCAAAAGGTTATCAGCGGTCATCTGTTCCAAGGAGGGAATTGATAATGATAATAAAGCCCTTCTTGAGCCGGGAAAACGTCACCCTGCTGGTGAAGCAAGAGCTGTTGCCGCTTTACTTGGTTCCTAAGATATCCGGCAGATGGTTGTCCAGCGACCTGACGTATTCAGTCACGATTTCAGTTCCTGTCAAAATTATTGAAAAATAAACAATTTCAGAGTAATATATTTAGTAACAACAAACAGCAGGAAGGATTGCAATGCCAGAAATTACGAGGTTTTATGGGATAATCATCAAACTGTTTTTCGGAGATCACCCGCCTCCGCATTTTCACGCCGTTTATGGTGAATATATTGCCCTTATCGATATTAATTCTTTGAACGTCATTGAAGGAGATCTTCCCGCCAGAGCAAGAAAACTCGTTATTGAGTGGGCTGAAAAGTATCAGTCAGAATTAAAAACGATATGGGAAACCCAGGAATTTAAAAAATTGCCACCTCTGGAGTAAATTGAATGATAGTACCAAAAATAAAAGATGTTATGCCTGCTGATCAACGGACACTCATTGTTACTTTTGATAATGGCAAACGCAAGCGTTATGATGTCAAAAAATTGTTAATCAAAGAAATGTATTTCCCGCTTAAGGACAAAGGATTTTTTAAAAATGTAAAGATAGAACCCGGAGGATATGCAGTCTATTGGAATGATATGATTGATATCAGTGAATATGAATTATGGCAAAATGGTATTGATATATGATGGGGTTATGATGGGGTCAGGCTTGATCTTTTGAATTCTACTGATATCAATTCCATATGGCAAGAAAACCACGATTACATTATCCAGGCGCTTTTTATCACGTGATGCTTAGAGGCAATGGCGGCCAGGAAATTTTTTTCTCAGAAGATGACCGGCATCACTTTTATTTTTTGCTTGGAGAAGGCCGGAAAAGATACAATCATCGCATTCACGCATTCTGCCAGATGAAGAACCATGTCCATCTGGTCATTCAGGTTGGAGAAACTCCGCTTTCCCAAATAATGCAAAATTTAAGCTTTCGGTATACGCGTCATATCAATTCACGGCAAAAGCGGTTCGGTCATCTGTTCCAGGGACGATATAAAGCGATTCTTATCGACAAAGACAACTATTTGCTTGAACTTGTCAGATACATTCATTGCAATCCGGTCAGGGCAAAAATATGTGAAAATCCGGCTGACTATCAGTGGAGCAGTCATAACGCCTACCTTGGAATACAAAAATACCCGTGGCTGACTACAAAGGTTATATCTTAAGAATTCCGGGGACAATACCAATTTCCAAAAAATATGTCATTATAAAAGCTTTGCTTTTTGTCTCATTTGTGCGACAATTCCTCTATGATCTATACAATTGAAAAAACTACCATTTTTGAAAAATGGATAAAGGGAATCAAAAATCCAAAAGATAAAGCCCGAATTTTTGCCAGAATCAAGCGGGCCGAACTTGGAAATTTAGGTGACCACAAGCAGCTGGCCGAAAATTTATTTGAAATGAGAATCTTTTTTGGGCAGGGCTTTCGGCTTTATTATACGGTCCGGGATGAAAAAATAATTTTCCTTCTTTGCGGTGGTAACAAATCAAGCCAGGCCAAGGATATCAGAAAAGCAAAAACTATCTTGGAGGAATTGGAATGGGAATAACAACAAGCAAATGGGACACCAGTGAGTATCTGGACACCCCAGAAATGATTAGAGAATACCTCATAGCCGCGCTTGAAGAGGGCGGACCGGACTTGCTGGTTGCGGCCATCGGAGACGTGGCAAAATCCAAAGGCATGACGCAAATTGCCAAAGAAACCAACTTGAGCCGGCAGAATTTATACAAGGCCCTGACAGAAAACAGCTCACCCAAATTTGATACGGTTGTAAAGGTTCTGAAGGCCTTTAATATTAAGCTCTCGTTTGAAGCTGCGTGAAAAAATTTGGTAGGAGGTGGCTTACCGCCCCCCCCTCCCAGAAAAAAAAAAGGGGGGGGGCAGGCTTGATATTTTGATATTCTACTGATATCGAATCCATATGGCAAGAAAACCAAGACTACATTATCCAGGCGCTTTTTATCACGTGATGCTTAGAGGCAATGGCGGCCAGGAAATTTTTTTCTCAGAAGATGACCGGCATCACTTTTATTTTTTGCTTGGAGAAGGCCGGAAAAGATACAATCATCGCATTCACGCATTCTGCCAGATGAAGAACCATGTCCATCTGGTCATTCAGGTTGGAGAAACTCCGCTTTCCCAAATAATGCAAAATTTAAGCTTTCGGTATACGCGTCATATCAATTCACGGCAAAAGCGGTTCGGTCATCTGTTCCAGGGACGATATAAAGCGATTCTTATCGACAAAGACAACTATTTGCTTGAACTTGTCAGATACATTCATTGCAATCCGGTCAGGGCAAAAATATGTGAAAATCCGGCTGACTATCAGTGGAGCAGTCATAACGCCTACCTTGGAATACAAAAATACCCATGGCTGACTACAAAGGTTATATTTTCACGATTTGACCGGAATGAAAGCATTGCCAAAAGGCTTTACACCGATTTTGTTCAAGCCCGGATGGATGAAGGTTACAGGAAGGAGTTCCATACCGGTGTATTTGAAAGCAGGATTTTAGGTAATGACCGTTTCAGTGATGAAGTTCTTGCGCTGGCGGATGAGCAACGGCGACGCAGATGGTCGTATGATCAATTGATAGCGTCCTTATGCCTGATATACGGAATTGACAATAAAACCCTTCTTGAGCCGGGAAAACGCCAGCCTGCCGCTGAAGCAAGAGCTGTTGCCGCTTTACTGGTCCAGGAAAATAATCATACGGCACTGACAGATTTGGGAAAGATTTTTAGCAGGGATTTAAGCGCCCTGAGCAGGGCGGCAGGACGGATAAGAGAGCGGCTTCGAAATGATGCCGAATTGCAGGAAAAAATTAAAACAATAAAGATAAACCTTGAGTAAATATCCAAATGTCAAGCCTGACTCTTTCTCTTTTCTTTTCTCGACAATGCATCAATGTGTTTGACAATACCCTTATATGTGCGCATAATAATACACATAATTAATAGGGGGATATCATGAACACCGAAAAAGTAAGGTTAAATATTACACTTCCTTTATCAATTGCCAAAGAATTATATCAATATTCCGAACCTCGAAAAAGAAGTATATTTGTTGCTGAGGCAATAAAACTTAAAATTTTACAGCTAAAACAGGAAAAAACGAAAAAGCTTCTGACTGAAGGGTATAAAGAAACAAAAAATGAAAGCCTGGAAATTACAAAGGAATTTGAATCAATAGATATTGAGAACTGGGATGAATATTAAAAGGGGGGATCTGTTTCTGGCAGCCCTTGACCCGGTGATCGGCCATGAAATTTCAAAAACAAGACCCGTTGTCGTTGTTTCGAATGATATTGGGAATCAATATTCAGGAACGGTTACCATTATCCCTGTTACGTCCAGAAACATATCAAAGATATATCCTTTTGAAATTTTTTTATCCCAAAACAACACCGGATTAGTCAAAGATTCCAAAGGGAAAGCCGATCAGATCCGTACATTGGATAAAGCCAGATTAATAAAGCCCATTGGGCATCTCGATCAGGACTTGATGCTTCAGGTTGACAATGCCATTAAAGTTCATCTTGATTTGGATGTTTAATGATGTGGGGGCAGGCAGCTTCAGACGGCTTGCAAAAAGGGGTCAGATACCATTGATTCTTAATGAAGTGATTCGTTGTTTCTGTTTTTGGTATATTATACATATCGATGATGAATTCAGTTGCGATGGAGAAGGAAAAATGAGGACCACAATCAACATTAATGAACAAATCCTTGCTATAGCAAAACAAAAAGCAGCAGACAGAAAAACGACTTTAGGGGCTATTATTGAAGATGCATTACGAAAAGCATTCAGCGAGAAAAAAAAGAAGTCATATGTACATTTGATTTCAGTGGGAGGATCAGGCGTAAGGCATGGGGTAGATCTTGATAACAGTAGCTCCCTGATTGAAATTATGGAGGAATAGATGCTTTTACTGGATGTGAATATCCTGGTATATGCACACAGAAGGGATACAAAGGATCATGCACGTTATAAAAAGTGGCTTGAAATCCAGACATCCATTTGAACTGGAATAAAAAACGCCGCGAAAACCAAGATTTTATCAGGCTGGTATTCCGGCCCATGTTTATCAACGAGGTCATAACAAATCACCTATTTTTTTGATGTTTATGACTATCTGGAATTTTTACGGATTTTAAAAAAGACGGCTGATGCGTTAAGTTGTGCTGTTCATGCATATGTGCTGATGACCAATCATATTCATTTTCTTCTTACACCCTCTGATGACAAAGGAATAAGCCTGCTATTTCAATCATTAGGAAGAGAATATGTCCGGTATATTAACCAAAGATATGGACGTTGCGGTAGTTTATGGCAAGGACGACACAAAGGGAACGTCATTAATTCCTCGGAGTATTTTCTTTTATGTATGCAGTATATTGAAATGAATCCGGTCCGGGCCAATATGGTGGATCATCCGGCAAAATACCGGTGGTCAAGTTTTGCTGCCAATGCCCTTGGTGAAACCAATAATATTATTCGTTGCCATGCTGAATATCTCGGCCTTGGCAACACCATGACGAGCCGCCGGAACGTATACAGACAGCTGTTTGAAATACCAATTGATAGAAATGAAACACAGCTGATTCAACAAAGCCTCCATTCCGGGACTCCGGTGGGGAATGAAAAATTTCAGCGGTATATTGAGAGGGTAACCGGCAATAAGGTAGGCAGTTACAAAAGAGGTAGACCGACAGTCCAGACAGTAACATAGTCCTCGTGGGGTCGGTCGGGGCACGCTAACTTAAAGTATATACTTTCGGATGAATAATCTCCCATTGTACTTCAATCGTGTCTGCAGATAAATCAGCCCCACAATCCCACTCAATGAAATATCCGCCGTTATATATTTTACAGAACTCTTCCTTATCCACAAGAGGTTCAAATACCTCTGAAGCAAGATAAGGTTTGACATCAAATAATCCTTCCCTTCCATCATCTGCTTTGATGTAAAGCTTGAAGTCGTCTTTTGGTATGACTTTTATTATGTTCATTGATCAAGGCCTTTTATTTTAAATGTTGATCTCCCGTTTACAGCAAGTTCCCAATTTGCCATCAGGCTATCCTGGTGTATTTCAATCCATGCTACAACAAGCTTATGACGCTTAAGAGGAAGACTACCTGCCAAAACCTTTCCATCTGGAATCGAATATACAGCTACATTTCCCTGATATTCAGCGTGAAGATGTGGTTTTTTGTGTTTCTCTGTGTCATAAAAAAACATTCGAATCAAAATACCATAAAACATAGAAATTGTAGGCATAATTAAACTCCATATTAGTACTGCTAATGTTATCATCTTTGCATAACCATCGTCAATCATTGAATTTGGCCCAAATCCACCATCTAATTTGGTTATGCAAAAAAAGGGGTCAGATACTATAGAATATTTTCTTTTATGTATGCAGTATATTGAAATGAATCCGGTCCGGGCCGACATGGTGGATCATCCGGCAAAATACCGGTGGTCAAGTTTTGCTGCCAATGCCCTTGGTGAAACCAATCATATTATTCGCTGCCATGCTGAATATCTCGGCCTTGGCAACACCATGACGAGCTGCCGGAAAGTATACAGACAGCTGTTTGAGATACTAATTGATAAGAATGAAACACAGCTGATTCAACAAAGCCTCCATTCCCGGACTCCGGTGGGGAATGAAAAATTTCAGCGGTATATTGAGAGGGTAACCGGCAATAAGGTAGGCAGTTACAAAAGAGGCAGACCGACAGTCCAGGCACCAACATGAAAATTCCGGGAACAAAAATGGAGGGACGGGAGGGGGGGGACAGAAATCGGACCGAACCAACCACCTGCAATATCAAAGGAAAGCCCCAATTCTAACCTTATTTTTGGCCTTAAACCAGCATTTTTGCCCCCAAAATATTAATTCCGGCGGCTTTGGCCGACTCCGGTGACAAGATAAAGTACAGCAGGCAGAACAACCAAATCTCCAACCACCGCGGTGATCATGATCACGGCACTGAGCACCCCGAAACTGACGATGGGAATAAATTTTGAAAAAATCATAACTCCGAAGCCGATACATAAAATGCAGGATGAAGATATAATGGCGCGCCCTTTTCTTATCATCACCCTGTCAAGGGAATCATTGATATTGCGCCCTAAGTCTCTTTGCTTTTTATATTCATACAAAAAATGGATGGTATCATCAACCGCAATACCAAGTGCCACAACCGAAATCAAAGAAGTCGCCGTATTCAGCGGGATATTAAACAAGCCCATAATCCCGAAATTCAATATAATGGGGAAAAGATTGGGGATTATGCTTAAACAGCCTGCCTTAAAGGACTTCAGGACAAAAAACATGACGATAAAGATAATTCCGGCGGCAAGGCTCAGGCTCATGATCTGGCCCTTAACCAAAGAATCTATGACCACAACATCACTCACAGCCCTTCCAGATACCCGGATTTCCAATCCGCGGTTATCTATGATTGTTGAATGACTGGTGTATATCCTTTATAAAATCCACATATGAATTTACCACATCAACGCCGGACCGGCGTTTGAGATAATTCTGTATATTTTCAATGACACGTACATTCTCCGGAACCTTAAATGCATCCATCTCATCTGAACGGATTGAGACATCAACGGTGCTGATACCACTCAGCTCTTTTTCAACCCAGGTCAAAGAAACCCGTACAGGACTGCTTTCCTTAAAAAACTCCAGCAAGTTGGTCTCTACTTTGATCTGGCTGCCGAACCAGACAGACCCCACAACCACAGCCCCTGCTATGATAGCAATCGGCTTGGCATATTTCCGGGTCGATCCATGTATGAAGCTTAAGACATGGGGAACCCATTTTTGCTTATTGTACTCAATAAACACCTTTTCCGCGGGAAATAAAAGAATTAACGGCGGTAAAAAAACAAAAGAAAACAGCAGTTCAAACACCATTCCCGAAGCAGCCACCACGGCAAACTCTCTGATAGGGGGAATATCACTGATGCACAAAGACAAAAAACCAATGGCCGTGGTCAGGGTCGTGAGCAGGCAAGGAGTGAAAACCGTTTGAAGCACATGAAGCAATGCATCTTTTTTATGCACCAGCCTTCTAAGCACCTTCTTTTCCATATGGGCAAAGACATGAACAGTGTCGCACAGGGCAAGAGCCATAATCAAAGGCGGCACGATGGTGGTCACATTGTTCAGGCGGATGCCCAGATAGTAAAACATACCCATAGTGGATCCCACGCATACAGATATGTTGGCCAGAGCAATAAAGGTCAAACGGACATTCCTGAACATGAAATAAACACAAAGAGTGATAAGGATATAGGTCAGCGGAATAAACACCGCCATATCGTTTTTCAAGTATTGGCTCAGGTAGAGATTCGTGACGGTCCAGCCTGCAATCCGGAACCGCGTTTTTTGGCCTTCCGTATCTGTAAAAGATTGAAGAATGGCTTCACATTTCTCCATTAGATTTTTTCGATAATGTTCGTCGTCATCCTTTTTAAATGTAAAAACAACCAAAGCGGCGGTTGTGCCGTCTTCGGATATCATATTGTTCACATATAAGGGATTAGCCAATGCGCGTTCTTTGAGGCTTAGCATCTCTTTTGGGGTTTCAGGGATGGTCTCCAGAAACGGCCTGACTTCAAAGAAAAATTCATCCCCTATGGTATCATCGATATTGGCAAGGCTTTTGACCTCTCGAACCTCTTCGAGGGTTTCGATCTTCCGGGTAATCTGCTGTAACAGTTCTAAATTTTGAGCAATGAAAATATCGGGCTTTTTAAACGCGATAACAAAAAACTCATCGTTTCCAAACACCTCTTTAAGGTGGTCGTAAAACTCAAGATCCTCATTTTTATCAATGGTGAAATAATCCACATTATCAACTGTTTTCACAAATGGGGCGCCAAGCAGAAACGGCAATGCAAAAAGCAAGGATCCGAACAGAAAAATCCACTGGTGCTTCAACACAATCGCAAGTTTATTTTTCATTTTTTTTTTTGACTTCATTTATTCAATATCGAGTTTAGTTGTTCCGATCCTAAATTTATTCTCGCACAAAGGCACAAAGATTTATAAAATAAGATCTTAGTGTCTTTGTGCGATTTTTTCAACTGAAACGCTTCATATTTAGAATTTCTGAATTGAGCCAAATGAGATAGAAGGGATCAGACTGGGCGGCTTTAGGGCGTGTGGACGGGATGACGATTATAAGAAGATCCTTCGGATTCTTTGAAAAACAGTGAAGGCGGCATCCGTTTGTCCGGAATTTCCGGAAGCCTTGACTGGGCACTCAGCTGGCTGTATGCCAGGGAAGATCTGCCCACGTCCGACTCCTTTAGTATCCTGCCGGGTGTCCTCTTCCAACAGGTAATCCGACGAATTCTCAACTGGCAGATTTTTCAAATGCCACCGGGCAGCCTGTGGTTTTCATCCATAACCGTCAAAATATTTTTGGTTTTGAATTTGAACCACCCTGCAGTCTTTCGGGGTGAGAGGTGATATACCATATATTGATCACACCAGTTATTTCACCCGGGACCTGCATCACCATTGCCTTAAAATGAAGCTGTTTTTTTATATGAAATACGCCTCCTTTAACCGGGAATCAGGCAAGCTTGCATATCTGTTAAATATGAGTTAATAACAAAATGTTTCATATCATACCCATAAGATTTCTCAACCACCTTTTTTTCCTCCCCCAACGGCAGGTCATTGCAGATTGATCCAGATTCAAAAAGGAAGTGGTGCAGATTTTTTTCTATTGGCTTTTTGCCATAAATCTTTTTAAGTCTTTGCGCCCATGTATGCAAATCTTGCCGAAGAGCTACAGCTGGATTATTGTTTACATAGGCATATGAAGAAATTTGTCCGATCTTCTCAAACAAGAGTATATCTTCGTAAATTTTTAAATACTTGGGATGGACTGTAATTACTAAGTCATCCGCTTGAAGGGTGTTCATCGCATGCAACAAGATCATACGATTGCCCAGCATGGGAATATTTTTATCTCCTTTCCGGTACAACGGATGTGATGCAAGGCACCCGACTTCAACAAGACGGCGTCCCTGGTTTCTTAACACGTCCACCTGCCGTTTAAATCCGGTATCCATGGGAAGGCCTTGTTCATTATCCGGAAACAGGCTGGCCGTATATATGGGCATATTTTCGCCCTGATCATCTGTCCGGCACCCCATAAGGACCATAGCTTCAAGATCGGAGTGATGTGGGATAATTCTCAATGGGGGAGTGGAGGGCTGAATAAACCCGGCTTCTACATAAACATCATGCAGCAACCTGAAACAGGATATATAATCTTCGGCACTGGATGCCCTACAAAAGGTGACGCCGTCCAGGTCAGTTTGAAAATCAGGAAGATCACCACGAATGATTTTTCTTCTAACGTACGCCGGCAGGCAAGCTAACAAAGGTTTTGATAATGTATTTGATATATTCATAACTCTTCATGTAAAATAAATAGTTTAGGAATTTCCTATTTTTGGAAAAAATAACCCGCCCGACGGGTGGGTGGGCGTTAGATTCAAATAATCTTTATTGTAATCCTTACAATACAACATTACAACATTACAAATATTACAAAATACAATTTTCATGCCAGACTAAAAAGCATCCTGAAATCCTTGACAGAAAGCCATTTTCAGCGGATTCCGGCATATACAACTTTAAAACAAGAAAAGAACAAAAAATACGGAATTGGAACATCGATTACGAAAATTGAAACATCGATTACGAAAATTGCACTGTCTGAAATCAAAACGATGCTTGGAGAACAAAAGCAATCTAACCGCAAGGACGGAAGGACAAAGGGATATGACTGCACAACCGCAGGATAAAAACAAAATGACACCTGAGAGCTATCTTGCAATGGAAAAAAGCACCCTTGATATTAAATAAACCAGCGAGGCATCCCATTTGTTACTCAGCAGAAGAACCGGTTGATTTACAAAGGCGAACCGCTTCATAAGACCTACAAGCCGGATTTGATTTGTTACAAAAACTTAAAATCTGGTAGGAGATGGCTAACGCCCCCCCCCTCCCTATAGAACGACACGTACCGGCCAGGTATACCGCTCTTCGATCAGCAACCGAACCGTAGTTCGAAAGTCTTCTGTCTTTTGACATGAAGGAAGTACAGTCCCTGCTTTTTGTGTCCTTTCGGTAAATCTGCATGAATTGGTGAAAATTTAATACTATAAAATGGTCAGTTTTCCTTTACACCTAACAAATGCAACAATACAGAGATCAGTTTTAGAAAAACCTTCTTAAAAAGCGTTACACTATTTGAATTTCATCAATCCATACCAAATGATACTTGCAATCCCAAGTTGTATGATTTAATTTGCTGTGAGTATTCATCGAAAGTCTCCTTTCTTTTGTGATCTTCGAGCGGTTCACATTAAACAGGCTTTCGATTTTTCCCGCAAATGTCAAACTCAGAGAGTCTCCCTGGCAAAACCGTGGGTTTACCGATGTTAATTAAATGATAATAATAATACAGGCGCGATTAAAGATGATCAGCAAAAGTCTTACCTACGACAGATTCAGGTTTGGCCAGGCCATAGATGATGATGTTTTAAAAGATACCTTCCGGATGAGGTATGAAGTCTATGTGGATGAGTTCGGGTTTGAAGATGAGGCTGACCATCCGGACGGACTGGAAACAGATGAGTATGAAAAGGAATCCATCCATTTTGCCTGCCTTAATGAAACAGATTCCGTGGTCGGCACCATACGTCTGGTACTTCATTCAGACAAAGGGTTCCCCATTGAACATGCCACAAAATTAAATTTTACAGGGGAAAAACCTGAGCCGGATAAAACCGGCGAAATTTCCAGACTTACGGTAAGCAAAGACCTCAGGCGCCGTAAAGAGGACGGAATGTATGGCGTGGAGTCTTATTTAAAGAAAAAAGAAGGGGGTGTACTGCCTGACGATGGGACCATTCCAAAAAAAATGGCGGGTAGGAAAAACCCTATCATTGTATTAGGGCTTTACCAGGTCATGCTCCACGAAAGTTTGCGACAGGGGTTGACCTATTGGTATATGATCACTGAAAAAAAAATATTCTATGCTTTGAAAAAATATGGATTTCTATTCCACCAAATCGGGGAGCCTGTACAATATCATGGTGAAAGGATTCCCTATTTTGCAGATATTCATGAACTGCTGGTCAATTTAAAACAAACCGATGCAGGGATGTATAACTTTCTGCTTGCCGGGCTGGAAGAAGCGTATCGGCCGAATATTTGATTTAATTTATGGCGGGTGATGAAATCCGTGGAACATACCTTCTAACACTTGTCTTTATTCTCTCACGAAGCCGCCAAGGCACAAAGTTTTCATTTGCTTTGTGCCTTGGCGGCTTTGTGAGAGTCATATAATTTTTATAAACAAATTATTTCAGGCTGCAAACTCAAGCAGTTCCAACGTCACACCATGATGAATTTTATCCCTGGCATAACTCATATTTTCTGCTTTTTCTTGAATACTCCCCCAATTTTCTGCAACGGCTAAATCAATGGGGTAGATGCTTGCTTGGTAGTCTTCCAAAAGTGTATTAACCCAATTCGTGAGCCGATGTTTCTTTTTTGAGTCAGTAAATAAAGACTTGCTTACATTATATGTATGTGTACAATAGATGCATGTAAAACATAAGGGAGTTGAAATTATGCAAACACAATCAGAAACATTAGTCAGAAAACAATTTTTCATTTCACCGGCACAAGTAAAGAAACTTGAAAAGCTGAGTTCAACTTTGAAAGGCCGTTCTGCGGCTCAAATTGTTCGAGATGCCATAGATGCTTATGATCCTGCCGGAGACCTGGCTCAAAGCCAGGAACAAGAGTTATTAGCCATTGCCCATGCAAAGGTGAAGGAGGCAATTACCAGGACAGAGGATACTATTAGAAAAGTAGATCATTGCCTCGAGAACCTTTCTGCGGCAAAGGGAGTTAAATAATGGCAGGTTGGAAAGAACTCGTGTTGGATATTATCAGGCTTACAGATACGGTCCAGAGACTTAACGATAGGGCTGAAAAATTGACTGATCAGACCAATGACATTGATAAACGGGTAGTTCGACTGGAGACTCTTGTTGAGGTCGCTAAAATAGAGAGGCAGGCAGGAGCAGTTCAAAAGCCATTCAAGCAAATTGAATCAGATCCACGGTTTTGACAGTCACCCAAAAGTACAGATTTAACGCTTTGCGCTCTAACTTTCGGTGCTTTCCGTGTCTTCCGTGGTTATAAACAGGAGATATTGATGACAGACTCATTTTTTTTCTGGCTGTCCAAATTAATTTGGATGGTCATTCGCCCGGATTTTCTTTTGGTTGCTTTTGCCGTAATGGGGATGCTGTTCTGGTTTTCAGGGGCAGTAAAAACGGCAACATGGATATTTGCGTGTGTAGTTCTGGCGATGATCGTCATCACTGTTTTCCCTTTAGGAACGATTCTTTTGGCTCCCCTGGAGCATAGATTTCCTACAAACCCGGCCCTGCCGGAAAAAGTGGACGGTATTGTCATGCTTGGCGGAGCGGAAAAGAATCGTCTAACCCAGATGTGGCATCAACCTGAAATAAATAGTGCTGCTGACCGGTATATCGGGTTTGCCCGTCTTGTCAGAGCATATCCAGATGCGGTGCATCTTTTTACCGGCGGCTCCGGAAGCCCCATGCACCAGGAATGGAAAGATGCAAATACGGCCCGGCAGGTTTTTATGGATATGGGCCTGGATACCTCAGGCATGCTATTTGAGGATCAATCTCGAAATACTTATGAAAACGGGTTGTTTGCAAAGAGCCTGGTTCATCCTGAACCCGGACAGACCTGGGTGCTTGTGACCACAGCCGCACACATACCCCGGTCTGTCGGGGTGTTTAACCGACTTGACTGGCCCGTTATCCCCTATCCCGTGGATCATGTTACCCGGCCTGACAGGAAGATAGCGTTAGGCCTTAATTTTTCCGGGAACCTGGGAAGGCTGGTCATGGCGGCAACTGAGTGGACCGGACTTGCAGCCTATTATATCACCGGCAAAACAAACACCCTGTTTCCATCCGCTGCACCGGGAGGATCCTAATTTTATTCTCGCACAAAGACACAACAGGCTAAAAAAATTTAAAATCTTTGTGCCGTCGTGTCTTTGTGCGAGTTTTTCAATGAAAATCTGCATGATTGAAAGACGGAGGCATCATGCTGTCAGTCATAAAAAAATTTTTTACACGCACCGGCAAAAATTCGTCCGGTAATACGGAAACCGTATCAAGTGCGCTCCCCCCAGGCCCCTGGTACGGGGTGGATCTGGACGGAACCCTGGCGGTTTGGAACGAGACCTCAACCCTTGACCGCATCGGTGCCCCCATACCGGCCATGGTCGATCTGGTCCGCCGCATGGTGGACAACGGTATCCGGGTTAAAATTTTTACGGCCCGGGCCTGCGACCCCGCCCAGATTGCAAAAATCCGGGCCTGGATGAACAAAAACGGCCTGCCGGACCTGGAAATCACCAATGTTAAGGACTATTACATGGAACGTCTGTATGATGACCGGGCCATACGTGTGCAACGCAATACAGGCAGAATTATTTAAACCCTCCCCGGCAAAACAATCTCTATTACATTTTGATTATCCAGGTAATAACCATTGATCCGGTTGATACTTTAAGCTAATATACCGGCTCACAATAAATTTGCATTACTTTTTTGGACCACTAAGATGCAATAATACAGTGTCCTGAAAAGGAGATTACATGGTGAAATCCAATCCCCCTTTTACCGAACTATCCATGTTTGATTTAAGGGGTAAACAATCGGTCAGGGCAACATTTAAACTTTCCCAGAAAGCCATTGATGCCATCGGTCTTGTGGCCGTCCACATGGGCATCAAACAAAAATCCCTGTTTGATCACATCATCGAAGACCATGCGGCATTAGATCAATTGGCCCAAACCATCCGGATACGCCAGTTCAAACAGCTGGACAGAAAACAGAAAACCTTTGTGCTCAGCCGCAGAACCATTGAGGCATTGACGGCCATTTCCAAAACCTATAATATGCCCCGGGATGCACTTGTTGAGTATTCCATCAAAAAACTGGAATCCGTTATCCAGTCTGAAAAGATCAGGCACGAAGAACGAAAAAACCTGGCCGGAAATTTGGAACGCCGTTTCAACGACGTTCTTTCACTTTATCGGGAATCGGCAGTGACGTTAGGGGAAGACGACCCTTTTTGCCGGCATCTTGAAAAATTGATAGACCATATGAAACGAACAGCAGAGGACGTGGATGCGTTCCTTGAAAAAAGCAAAGTACTTGAAGATTTTTAGGAGAAAACATTGATTGATGTTCAAAACCTGACCAAGTATTACGGTGATTTCTGTGCGGTTGACGACATCAGCCTTACCATTGAACCCGGACGGATACTTGGCCTTCTCGGCCCCAACGGGGCAGGCAAAACAACCACACTAAGGATGCTCACAGGATTTTACACCCCCACATCCGGCACCATCAGAATCAATGACCTTAAGATGCCGGAAGACACCCTGAAAATAAAATCCATGATCGGATATCTACCCGAATCCGCGCCGCTGTACCACAATATGCTGGTATATGATTACCTGGATTATGTGGCGCGGCTTAAAGGGATGGATGATCCCGAGCGCAGGCTGTCCCGGTTCAGGGAATTAAGCAGGCTGTGCGGGCTGTCCGGTATCATGGCCAAACCCATCGGCAATCTGTCCAAGGGCCTTCGCCAGCGGGTAGGATTAGCCCATGCCATGATGTCCGACCCGGATATCCTGATCCTCGACGAACCCACCTCAGGCCTTGACCCGAATCAGATCGCGGAGATCCGTGATATCATTAAAGGCATTGGCAGGGAAAAGACCATTATCTTTTCCACCCATATCCTTTCCGAGGCTGAAGCCACCTGCGACCGGATCGCCATCATCAATAAGGGCAAAAAAGTAGCGGACGACAGCACCGAGCGCTTAAAACAAAATGCCCGGCACCGTAGCTTAATCCGGCTGACGGTACAGAATGCTGAGATAACAGCGGCCCTTGACCATCTAAAAGCCTTTGATGCAAGCCTTGACATCACTGTGACAGACACCCCGGCCAGTGAAGGCATAAGCTTTGAACTGTGCTGCAAAGATGATAAAGACATCCGCCGGGACCTTTACCTGTCCATTAAAAAAACCGACTGGATTATCACCGAACTTGCAAGACAGTCTTTAGCCCTTGAAGAAATATTCCAAGAACTGACACGGGAGGGCGCTTAACACATGACACCCATTAAAACCATCGCCTTAAAGGAATTTAAGGACTATTTTATTTCACCCATTGCATACATTGTTATTTCTCTTTTTCTCATTGTGACAGGGTGGTTTTTCTTTTCCACCTTTTTCATTTACGGACGTGCCGACCTAAGGGATTTTTTTGCCCTTCTACCCATGACCTTCTCCTTTTTTATTCCGGCCGTAACCATGCGCATGTTTGCCGAGGAGAAAAACGTGGGCTCCTATGAGAGTCTTTTGACCATGCCGGTCTCCTTTACCCATATTGCCCTGGGTAAATTTTTTGCGGCAAGCGCCTTTGCCGCAGCCATGTTGTTGCCCACCCTCTCTTACCCAATGTTCATATCCTTTATCGGAAATATAGACTTAGGGCCTGTGGCCGGCGGATATATTGGGGCGGTTCTGCTTGGCGGCGCATACTGCAGTGTCGGACTGTTTGCCTCGGCATTGACGCGCAACCAGATCATCGCCTTTATTATCGGGTGTGCCATATGTTTTACCCTGACCATTATTGACCGGATGCTGTTTTTTGTTCCCGAACGCCTTGTGCCGGTTGTGGAGTACCTTGGCGCCAATGCCCATTTCACAAATATCTCCAAGGGCATTATTGATTCCAGGGACCTTGTTTACTTTGCATCCGTGATCTTTATCTTCATTTTCTCAACCGACATTGCCATGAAAGAAAAAAATTAAGGAGTCATCATGGGTAAGCCTTTCCTTAAAGAATATTATCTGAAATTTATCCTGTATGTGGTGGTTATCGTTCTGTTGAATGTGGCGGGATTAACCCTGTTTTTCAGATTTGATCTGACAGCCAACCGGATCTATTCCCTGTCCGATGCCAGTAAACAGGCTGTATCCACCCTGTCTGAACCATTGAATATCAAAGTGTTTTTCTCAAAAAACCTGCCCGCCCCCCACAATAATACGGAACGATATTTAAGGGATCTGCTCACGGAATACGCAGCCCAGGCCGGCCGGTACTTCAACTTCACCTTCTATAATGTATCCCAGGAAACCGACATGGGAGACAAGGCAAACCGGAATCGTGAAATGGCCCGGGATTATGGAATATCACCGGTCCAGATCAGGGTGATGGAAAACGATGAGTTAAAATTTAAAAATGCTTACATGGGCCTGGTTATCCTCCATGGGGACCTCATAGAAAAAATCCCGGCCATCATTGCCACGGACGGCCTTGAATATCAGCTGACCGGCGCCATCCGCAAGCTGAACAATAAGGTATCGGCACTTTTGCGCCAGACGGATAAAATCAATATTACCATGTATATGTCTTCGGGACTTAATGCCATAGCCCCTTTAATCGGATTGGACGCGCTCCCGTATCTTGGTGATAACGTGGCGGAGGCTGTGAAAAAGCTGAACAACAAAAATTTAGGTATTTTTCAGTTTGAACGTAAGGATCTCTCAGATCCGGATGAACTTGAAAAGGTCGCTGAAAAATATGATCTCATGGCCATGCAATGGCCTGACGTGCCTGAAGAAAATATCCAGGCAGGCTCCGGCACCGCCGGCCTTGTGGTGGAATATAAAGGCAAGACCCGGACGTTGCCCCTGATCACGGCAGTGGAGATCCCCATCATCGGCACCACCTATCAGATGGCAGATCCCCAGGGGCTTGGGGAACAAATCACGGCGATCATGGAAAAGCTCATCGGGATCAACAAGGATATCGGTTATCTGTCCGATCATGGCAGCCCTACCCTTGGGCCGGACCGCATGGCCATGATGCAGGGCCGGGCCGGCAACGGTCTTACCATTTTTGAGCAGCTTGTGGGATCAAGATACAATATCAAACAGATCCCCCTTAAAGATGAAGGCATTCCCGAAGGGCTCAACTGCCTGGTGATTGCCAAACCCACCCAACATTTTTCCGATTATGAGCTGTTTCAGATTGACCAGGCCCTGATGAAGGGCACCAATATTGCTGTTTTCGCCGATGCATTTGAGCAGCAACAGGGCCGGGGCGGCATGATGGGCATGCCCGCATTCGCCCCCATCGACACCGGCCTTGAAAAACTTTTAGCCCACTATGGTGTAGAAATCCAAAAAGCGTATGTGCTGGACAAAAATGCGTATAAACAGCAAATGCCCCAGTCCCAGGGGGGCGGAGAGCAGACCATCTACTTTGCGCCGGTGCTCAAGGACGCCGCCATCAACAACGAGCCTGTGTTCATGAAAAATATCAAAGGCCTTGTGGCCATGCAGATCTCCCCGGTCAAGCGTGTCAAAGGCGGCCAGGACGAGTCAATGGTCAGCGCCGTTCGTCTTTTGTCCTCATCGAACCAGGCATGGCTCATGGAAGACAACATTAACCTCAATCCCATGTTTTTAAGCCCGCCTCCCACAGATAATGATCTTTCCAGCTATGATCTGGCATATCTTCTGGAAGGGCAGTTTACATCGTATTTTAAAGGTAAACCCGTCCCCAAAAAGGAAGCCGGAGAGAGCGACGTCAAAGACGAAGACAACGTGGAAGGCCCACAACCAGCTGAGGCGCCGGCCAAAAGCATTGAAGGGCTTGAAGCCGGCAATCGCGTAATTGAGACATCCGCACCTGCAAAAATATTTGTACTCGGATGCGCCCAGATGCTGCACGACAACATGCTTGACGAAGAAGGCCGCAGCCCCAACGCCACCTTCCTGCTCAACGCCATAGACCACCTCAACGGCGATGACGGCACAGCACTGTTAAGAAGCAAGCAACAGACCTTGAACCCCATTTCCGACACCAATCCTTTGGCAAAAAACATCATCAAGGGATTCAATGTGATAGGGCTTTCTGTCCTGGTTTTCCTGTTCGGTCTGGCTGTCTGGTTTTTTAGAAGCATGAAAAAGAAAAGAATTGCACAGATGTTTGGTTAATTTAGAATTAAGGAAAGAACATGCAAAAAGAATATATTATCCTGATCATCCTGATCATCGGCTTAAGCGGTTACCTTGGCCTTAAAAAAGACGACCAGGTCCATTATGAACTACCGACAATTCCCCAGATAGATACCACCCGCATTGACCGGATGGAAATCTCAAAGGCAGACCGCCTGGTAGTCCTTGATAAAGGAGAAAAGGGCTGGACCGTTACCGACAAAAAATTTCCGGCAGATCTCAATGAAATAGAGTTGATACTTGGCACGTTAGAAAAAATGAATCTGTCCGCACTTGTATCCGAAGCAAAGGATCTTGTGAGGTATGAACTGGATGATGCCAATGCGGTCAAGGTCAAGGCCCTGGCCGGAAAAGAGGAGGTTCGCAGCTTTGCCATAGGTAAAACAGCGCCCAGCTACAACCATACATTTATCTATCTGGATAACAAGGACCAGACCGTATACCAGGCCAACGGCAATTTCAAAAGTCAGTTTGACAAAGCGGCAGCTGATTTCAGGGATAAAAAAGTGCTTGGGTTTGATCCGGACAGTATAAAAAAGATCACACTGGAAAAGCAGCAAAAAGCCGTCACCTTGGTAAAAGCCCAGGCACCTGAAAAACCGGATCTGGAAAAAGACGAGACCCAAAAAAATTCAGCTGCAGAAAAGACGGCCCCCAAAGAGGCGGTCTGGAAAAGTGAAGAGGGGTCGCTGGCAGATCAAAAAACGATATCTGATCTTCTGTCGTCGTTGTCAAAGCTTGAATGCCAGGCCTTTATGGATGATGACAAGGCTGCCCGATTAAAAGGAATACAGCCCTCATGTAAAATTTCACTTGAAAACGATAAAACATTTGTTTTAAATCTGTTCAGCAAAAATACCGATCAGGATGTGGAAGGGTCGTGTTCATACACACCTTATGCCTTCACCCTGACCAGCTATAAAGCTGAAGATATTATTTCGTACACAGATAAACTTTTGGGCATTGAACAACAGGACAACACTGAAACCGGTAATGAGTGAACACTTTATCAAAATAGCTTATCAACCCTATAAATGGATTATTGTAATCCCGGCCATGGTTTTAAATACCCTGGTCATGGGGCTGATTTGCATCGTTACAGGGGCTGTTTTCACCCCGGACAAGGCTGATGCGCCGGCAGTGATCTGGGCCAGAATATTCTGTGCCATTGCACTCATACGGGTCAGAATCCAGGGCAGGCAAAATTACGATCCATTATCCTCCTACGTGGTGGTAGCCAACCATAAAAGCATGGTGGATATCCCTGTACTACACGGGTTTACGGGGCTCACCATCAAATGGGTGATGAAAATGGAGCTTAAAAAGATTCCGGTTTTCGGCACAGCCTGCAATTTCCTTGGTTGTATTTATGTAAACAGATCCAATGGGCAGGCTGCCGTGGAATCCATAAAAACAGCAAAAAAAAGATTGTCGGACAAGGCCAGCGTAGTTTTTTTCGCCGAAGGGACAAGATCCAGGGGTAACCTTCTGCCCTTTAAAAAAGGCGCATTTATCTTTGCCATGAATTCAGGACTGCCTGTGTTACCGATAACCATTAAAAATTCAGAGCATATTCTCCCCTCTGATACGATAGATATCATGCCGGGTACGGTGGATCTTATCATCCACCCCCCAGTGCATATTCCAAAATGCAGCAAAGCAGAACTGGATAAAAAAATTGATCAGATTCACCGAACCATAGCCGGCGCCCTTTAATCTTTTTTTATCTGTTTACCGTCATTCGCCGGCTACCCCACATCGCACCACCAATTCCACCGGGTGCAGACAGATAATTTAGATTTGATACTTCTTGGCAACATAATAGACAAACAATAAGACTTATATTCTATAAAATCAAATATTTATAAATGCTACATTTTGACTTTTTATGCAAAAAAACCCGTGATCAGGCCAAAACCTAAATTATTAAATTGCACCTACTCCACCCACAATCCGCCACTCAGCCACACCTGCATCAAACTTTTCAATATAAATTTTAAAGCCACACCCCTCCGAACATCCTAACCTTTTATTTTAATAACAAATTTCAATTCACCTTCCATTGAATTTTTTAATCAGATGCACTATCACCCTTTGTACTTGCCTATATTTTTTTTTAAAAATTAATCTTTTTTTAACTTGACTTATTTTATATTTTTGGCAAAGTGGCAGGAAAGTGGGTGTAAAGTGGATGTAGCATTCTATAAAAAAGGCGACCTAAGTGTTTCGGTCCAGTTCTTGTCATACAATTGACGACAAAGGAAGGCTCATTATCCCGGCACGATTCAGGAACGTGCTCAAGACGGAGGATGATTACGGGATTATGGTCTCTATCAAGGATGGCTGCATCTTTGCCTTTACCTTTAGCGAATGGAAGGCTATTGAGGACCGATTAAAAACGGTTAAAACGGCATCCATGCAAAGATTCAAACGTTTTTTTCTGGGTAATGCCTGTCCGCTGACATGTGACAAACAGGACAGGGTTTTAATTCCCCAAAATCTAAGAAGCTATGCAGGGATAAACAAAGAGGTCGTTCTGGTAGGTGTTCTAGACCGGTTTGAAATCTGGGCTAAAGATAAATGGGAACAGGAGCAAAAGATAATGGAGCAGGAGATTAAGCAAGAGGACGTCCGAGTAGAGATTGCTTCCATAGGGTTATAATAATATGGGTTTTGAACATACCTCCGTCATGCCGAATCAGGTGCTTGCGTATCAGAACCTTAAGCCTGGAGACACGTGTGTGGACTGCACCCTCGGCGGGTGCGGACACGCAATGGCAACACTCAAGGCCATAGGCTCCGGCGGGTTACTTATCGGTCTTGACCAGGACATGGATGCCATTACCAACGCCCGAAACGTATTTCATTCTTTTGAGGACAATGTCCGGTTGTACCATAACAACTTTAGTGATCTCCCCGACATTCTCAAAGATGCCGGTATTAACGGGGTTAACAGCATCCTGCTCGACTTGGGCTTTTCACTCAATCAGCTGACCCAAAGCAAACGAGGGTTCAGTTTTAAAAAAGATGAACCGTTGGATATGCGGATGGATGTCCGCAATTCATTAACCGCACACCAAGTGGTAAATACGTATTCGGAAAAACAATTGGCTGATATTTTTTTCACATACGGGGAAGAACGATTTTCAAGACGGATCGCAAGGGCAATCACTGAAAAAAGGGCTTGCTCCCCCATTAGCACCAGCCTTGAATTAGCCGGGGTCATTGAGAACGCCGTGCCTGGCCGTGCAAAGGCAAAACAAAAAATTCATCCGGCCACCCGGGTGTTCCAGGCCTTGCGCATTGCTGTCAACCAGGAACTTGAACGCTTGGAAACATTCATGAACGCGGTTCCCTCCATGCTGGTTAAGGGCGGCCGCATCAGCGTCATCTCCTTTCACTCCCTGGAAGACCGTATTGTCAAACAGAGGCTACGCGCCTTTGAAAACGGGTGCACATGCCCAAGACAGTTCCCCCAATGCATCTGCGGATTTGTAAAACAAATGGAATCCGTTACCAGAAAGCCTGTGACAGCGGATGCTGACGAACTTAAAGCAAACCCCATGGCAAGAAGCGCCAAGCTGCGGGTGGCACAAAAACTTTAATAAAAGGGCAATTCGGCGTTGAACACATCACAAAAACAGATTGATTCCATCCGGAATCTTAAAGAACTACGATGGTTTCTTCTAATCATAGTGCTGGCAGCCGAACTCATTTGCAATGCCTGGATCAGAAGCGAATCCAGCCAGGCCATGATCATGATTGCCAAAACTGAAAGCCAAATCCGGGATATGGCAGATTACCGTCAGGCTTTAAGCGTGGAGCTTGAACGCCTTAAATCCGAAGCACGGATCACGCACATTGCCCGCACCCGGTTAGGCCTGACACCGGATATATTTAACCAAACCATTTACCTGTCCAAAGGAACAAACTAAATGGCGGCAAACCCTTGTGAAAAAATCGGTTTACGGATTCTTTTCATCCGTTTTTTTCTGCTGCTGTGCCTGGTGGGTATTGTCATCCGTTCCTTTGACATCCAAATTCTCCAGGGAAAAACGCTTAAGGAAAAAGCTGAAAACACCTATGTCAGACGGATCACCATCCAGGGAGACCGTGGACTGATCCTTGACCGTCACTCGAACAAACTGGGTGCCAGCATTGAGGCGCCCAACATTACCGCAGACCCCACCCAGGTCAAAAATGCCCGGCAGACGGCAGATAAGCTGGTAAAAATCCTTGGCGGAAGCCGGACTGAAATGGAAAAAAAACTTTCCCAGAAACGCCGGTTTGCGCTTCTGGCAAGCAGGGTGGCACCAGCCAAGGCAGAAGAAGTAAAAAAACTGAACATTGTGGGCATCTACACGCCTGATAACTCCAAACGGTTTTACCCCAACCGGCGCCTGGCAGCCCAGGTTATCGGGTTCACAGGCAAAGATGATCACGGCCTTGAAGGACTGGAATTCTCATACAATGACTTTCTGGAAGGCCGGACCCTGAAGACGGAAGAATACAGGGACGGCCAGGGCACAATCCTTAATACGGGAAAAAACAAGCGTGAAGGACTTAAGGGGGACACCATTGTTTTAACCCTGGATAAAAAAATCCAGTTTTTCAGCGAACAGGCCCTTGAACAGGCCGTAAAAGAACATCGTGGCAAATCGGGCATTGCCCTTGTCATGCAGCCCGCAACCGGCGAACTTCTCGCCGTGGCTCATTACCCGGAATTCAATCCCAACAACTACGGAGATTTCAGTCGGAGCCGTTACAGAAACAGGGCAGTGATTGACACATTTGAACCCGGTTCCATCATGAAGGTGATCACTGTGGCCGCGGCCATTGAACGGGGCATGTCCGCCACAAAGATTATCAATTGTGAAAACGGCAATTACCGCGTGGGCAGAAAAGTCATCCATGACACGCATCCCCATGATTACCTGACTCCGGGACGGATTCTGAAAGTTTCCTCCAACATCGGGGCTGCAAAAATAGCCCAGGACATAGGTCCCAAGGCCATGCACTATTATCTGAATGCCTTTGGATTCGGCAAGAAAACCGGAATCAGCTGCCCGGGAGAAAGCTCGGGCGTTATTCTGCCCCTGCAACGCTGGACAAGTATTGATGCAGTGGCCATGTCCTTTGGCCAGGGCATGTCAGTGACGGCGCTCCAGCTTGTAAGTGCAATATCCGCCATAGCCAACGGCGGCAAACTGATGAAACCCCTGCTGGTTAAAAAGGTCCTTTCCAATTCAGGTGAAATTATCCAGACGAATAGCCCCTGCGTAGTCCGCCAGGTTGTTTCCGCCAACACCGCAGGGGTTGTAAAAAAAATGATGGCCAGAGTGGTTCACCAAAAAGAAGGAACAGGAACCAAGGCAGCCATCCCCGGCTACCGGATATGCGGCAAAACCAGCACAGCCCAGAAAGTAGCCAGAAATAAAAAAGGATACTCTAGTTCCAGGTACACTGCCGCATTTGCAGGCTTTGCCCCCTTTGACAACCCGGCCTGGCTATTCTGGTAGTGGTGGACGAACCCAAAAAAAATCATTACGGCGGCATTGTGGCGGCGCCGGCTTTCAAGGACATCATGGCCCGGTCTTTTAATTATCTGAACATTCCGCCCCAGACAGACATGATAGCGGCATTACCCCGGGAGGTGTCCCATGCAGCTGACTGAAATCCTGAACACAACTGAAGTCGTGCTCACGCCTGATCAGGAACAGGCAGGCATAGGTGACACCCCCATCTCCGATATTACCTGCGATTCCAGGCAGGTGGTACAAGGCGCGTTATTCATCGCCGTGGACGGCCACACCGCGGACGGCCATGATTATATTGCCCAGGCTTTTGATAAAGGCGCAGCCGCGGTTCTGGCCCAAAAAATCCCCCAGGGACTGTCCCGGGAGCAGGCCCTGCACATTATTCTTTCAAAGGACACCCGCAAAGATACCGCCATCGCCGCTGCCAACTTTTTCGGCCACCCATCAAAGGATCTGGTGCTTGTGGGCATCACCGGAACCAATGGTAAAACCAGCATTACCTGGCTTATGGAACAAATTTACCAGACCTGCGGAATCACCTGCGGCGTCATCGGTACGATAAATATCAGATATCCGGGTACCACCATTGACAATCCCGTCACCACCCCGGATGCGGTGTGCCTGCAGAAAACCATGCACGACATGAAACTTGCCGGTGTCACCCATGTCATCATGGAGGTTTCCTCCCACAGCCTGGACCAGCAGCGGGTGGATGGATGCGATTTTAATGCAGCCGTATTCACCAACCTCACCCAGGATCATCTGGACTACCATGACGGATTAGAAGATTATTTTGCCTGTAAAAAATCCCTGTTCACTGAGTACTTAGACCTCTTTGAGGACGGAACCGGGGTCAAGGCTGTTATCAACATTGACAATGAATACGGCACCCGCCTGGCAGACAGCCTTGACCAGCCCATGTAATCCGGGTCAGTGCAGATCGCGAAGCCGATATCAGGGCCATTGACATCACAGACGACATCCATGGTATTAAAGGCACCCTGGATTTCAGCGGTGTAAAGGCACCATACACTCCAAGCTCACGGGCCGCTTCAACCTGGAAAACATATTATGTGCGGCAGGTGCGGCATTAGCCACAGGCATCTGCCCTGAATCCATTGCCCGGGGTATTGCCGCTTTTGAACGGTACCGGGCCGGCTCGAAAAACTGTCCACGGAATTGAACCGGCATATTTTTGTGGATTATGCCCACACCCCGGATGCCCTTGAATGCATCCTGAAAACCCTTGCCGGCCGTGCCCCTGCCCGACTGATCACGGTGTTTGGATGCGGCGGGGACAGGGATCGCACCAAACGCGGCCCCATGGGTGTCATTGCCTGTAAACACTCGGACATCGCCATTGTCACCTCGGATAACCCGCGAACCGAAGACCCGGACGCCATTATTAACGAAATTATAGACGGTATTCGTGCCCAGGGGTTCAAACAAATTGATCGTTGCGGATCAAGCGCCTGTGAAAAAGGATATATCCGAATGACCGACAGGGCCAAAGCCCTGGCTTTAGCCGTTCAGATGTCAAAACCCCGGGACATTATCGTGGCTGCAGGCAAGGGCCATGAAACCTATCAAATCACCAATGCAGGCACCATTCACTTTGACGACAAGGAACACTTAACCCGTGCCTGCGCCAACGCATTGACCCCAAGGCCTTGGAATCTTAGGGATCTCTCCAATGCCCTTGGGTGTAGTGCCGTAACCGTGTTGGGTCAAAAAAACATCGCAGATGCCAAGACAACGGTTTTCAAAGGAATCAGCACTGATTCAAGAACCATGGTCCCTGATATGGTATTTTTGGCGTTGGCAGGGGAACGTTTTGACGGACACAGCTTTATTCCGGGTCTTGCAGAAAATGGCGTTTCAGCATTTGTTGTCAGACAGGGCTACTTAGACACACTTGATTTAAATCAGAAACGTCTATTGGACAAAGGCCGGATATGCTTTTTTGAAGTGCCGGACACCCTGGCGGCTCTGGGACACCTGGCCCGGTATCACAGAATGCGCTCGAATGTGCGAATTGCCGCGCTAACCGGCTCGAACGGCAAAACATCCACCCGGAAAATGGCCCAAAATATCTTTTCCCGGCATTATGACACCCTGGCCACCCGGGGCAACTTAAATAATGAAATCGGCCTTCCCCTGACCCTGCTCAGGCTGGCAGATATCCATGAATGGGCCGTGGTGGAGATGGGCATGAGCAACCCGGGCGAAATCGCAAGGCTTTCCGCCATTGCCCGACCCGACATAGCCATGGTGACCAACACCCATGGTTCGCATATGGAAGGTGTGGGGTCACTTGACAATGTAGCCCGGGCCAAAGCTGAAATTTTTAAGTATCTGAACCCCGGCGGCACAGCCATTCTATTTGCCGATGACCCAAGGCGTGAAATTCTTATCCAGGGGGCAAACGAAAACGCTTACACAGCCAAAGTAATGCGTTTTGGTACCCAGCCCAACAGCGATGTCATTTTGTCGGAAATCAGCTTCACAGACCACGGCATTGCCTTTTGCCTTACGATGGATGGGCATACCCGCCAATACACACTCCCCTCCCCCGCAGCTTTCATGGCCTTTAATGCCGCCGCAGCCGCAGCACTTTCAAAGGCTGCAGGTATTGATGAAACAGATATTGCCCGGGGGCTTGAAGCCTTTGTCCCGGTCAAAGGCAGAATGCATTTAAGGCATCTTGCCAACGGCCTTCATCTTATTGACGACACCTACAACGCCAATCCCAGCTCCATGGACCAGGCGCTGAAAGTCCTAAACCGGCTGGCCGGCAGTAACCGGGGCATTGCCGTACTCGGTGACATGCTGGAATTAGGAGATCAATCCCGGGAGCACCACCGGCAGGTGGGGCACCTGGTGGCAGCGCTGTCACCGGCAAAACTTTTGCTGTTCGGCACCCAGGTTGCCCAGATCCGTGATGGCGCTCTGGAAAAAGGATACCCGGAGGCACGCATCGCCATGGGCTCCAAAAAGGAATTGGGGGACACCCTTAAAACGTCAACAAAACACGAAAATTGGATATTGCTCAAAGGCTCCAGAGGAATGGCCATGGAAACACTGATCCCGATACTTGAAGAAATACCTGCTGAAAAGGCGAATTGATCGAATGTTTTACCAATTTTTATACCCGTTACACGAACACTATACCATTTTCAATATTTTCCGGTATATCACCTTCCGCACCATATACGGGGGGCTGACCGCCTTTATCATCTGCTTTATTCTCGGCCCGTTTGTGATCCGGCAGCTGCAGGTCATGCATTTCGGCCAAATCATCCAGACCGACGGCCCGCAGTCCCATTTAAAGAAGCAGGGCACCCCCACCATGGGCGGCATCATGATCCTGTTTTCCATTTTTGTTTCCACCTTTTTATGGGGAAATTTCACCAACCACTATGTTGGGATATTGCTGCTCGCTACCTTGCTTTTTGGCGCCATCGGCTTTGTTGACGACTACCTGTCGCTTTTGAAGAAAAAAAATATGGGATTCACGGCAAAAGCAAAGTTCCTTCTCCAGATCCTTTCGGGCCTGCTCGTCGGTTTTTTGATTTACAGCAGCCCGGACTTCAATGCCGTGCTCACAGTGCCGTTTTTCAAAAATGTGGCCATTAATTTAGGTATATTTTATATTCCCTTTGCCTGTCTGGTTATTGTGGGTACATCCAATGCCGTAAACCTCACGGATGGCCTGGACGGACTGGCCATCGGCCCCTTGATTGTGGCATCCATGACTTATATGTTGTTTGCCTACGTGGCCGGTCATGCCCAGTTTGCCGAGTATCTGCATGTCCGGCATATTCCCGCATCCGGTGAAGTATCCGTCATCTGCGGCATCCTGGCAGGCGCAGGCATGGGATTTTTATGGTACAACGCCCACCCGGCCCAAATTTTCATGGGCGATACCGGTTCCATCCCCCTTGGGGCCATCCTCGGCACCATTGCCGTGGTCACCAAACAGGAGATCATGCTGGTTTTGGTGGGCGGGCTCTTTGTCATCGAGGCGGGTTCCGTTATTCTCCAAGTCGGCTATTTTAAAATCACCCACGGCAAGAGAATCTTCAGAATGGCACCCCTGCACCACCATTTTGAACTAAAAGGCTGGCATGAATCCAAGGTTATTGTCCGGTTCTGGATTATCTCCATCGCCTTGGCGGCCCTATCCCTAAGTACATTGAAAATAAGATAAAATGTTCAATTTTCCTGAAACATATGAACTGATTGTAGGATTAGGGGCCTGCGGGCTTTCCATGGCCCGGTTTTTGACATCCCGGGGGCACTGCGTGGCTGCCACGGACATTGACGGGACAAAGACCAGTGAAGCAGCGGCGTTAAAAAAACTGGGTATCCCGGTAATGATCGGCAGCCATGACCAAAGGATGTTTGACAAGGCGTCCGTTATCATCCCCAGCCCCGGTATTCCCCTAACCATGCCATTCATCAAGTCAGCCCGGGAAAAAGGCGTACCTGTAAAAGGCGAACTGGATATTTTTGCCCAATACAACACCACACCTGTGATCGCAATAACAGCCACCAACGGAAAAACGACCACCACGGAACTGACGGCAGCCATGCTTGAAGCCTCAGGAATTTCCTGCTTTGTGGGCGGAAATATCGGCACCCCCCTGGTGGAATATCTCATGCAGGATAGCCCCAAAGATGTTGTGGTGGCCGAAATTTCGTCCTTCCAGCTTGATCTTGCCCAGACCTTCAGGCCCCATACGGCAATGCTTCTCAATATTGCCGAGGATCACCTGGACCGATATATAGACTTTAACGCCTATGCCGATTCAAAATGGTCTATCTTCAAAAATATGACCGCCGGGGATACCGCCGTAATTAACGGTCGCATTCATAATTTTTCAACCCGGACTAAAACCATTTGTGCCGATATCCTCGCATTCTCATCCACAACCCCTGTGACCCGGGGAGCAAGCATTCACAAATTGGGAATCGACATCCAAACCAAAGACATCAATGACACCCTTGCTGCAGACACGCTGGCCAGGCTTCCCGGCATTCATAACAGGGAGAATGCGGCCGCCGCCGCCCTTGCGGCATTAAGCTGCGGCGGAACCCTAGAAGGCATTAGGCAGGCTTTAAATGAATTTACCCTGTCAGACCATCGCATTGCCTTTGTCCGGGAGATTGACGGCATCCGTTTTTACAACGATTCCAAGGCCACCAACGTGGCTGCAGTGCTTTGTGCATTGGAATCCGTAAAATCCGGTGTCATTCTCATCCTCGGAGGCAAGGAAAAGGGCCTTGATTTTGCTCCCCTGGTGCCCGAAGTTAAAGCCCGGGCCAAGGCGGTTATCGGCATGGGTGAAGCGGCCGGTCATATCATGGAAACATTTGACGGCATCTGCCCCGCATACGCCTGCCCGGATATGATCTGCGCCGTGAACAAGGCCGTGTCGGTGGCGGACAAAGGCGATGTCGTGCTATTATCCCCGGCCTGCGCAAGCTTTGATCTTTATGCCAATTACAAGGAACGGGGAAGAGATTTTACCCGCATTGTCAATGCAATTGTTCCGGGACAGGAGGTATGCCATGGCTAATACGTTAGGCGGCGGCGAATACATCCCGGGTCGTCTCCATCCCTTTTTCAAAGAAAAAACCATTCTTTTTCCGGTGCTCATTCTCACCGGCATCGGCCTGGTCATGGTGTATTCGGCCTCCTGCGCCATCTCCATGGATGAGCATAACACCTTGTTTTATTACCTGAAACGTCAGGCCATATTCCTGTTTATCAGTTTTGGCATCATGTATGTCACCGCCTCGTTGCCTTACAAATTATACAAAAGCATGGCTTATATCATTCTGATTGCAGCCATCGGCCTTTTGGTTGCCGTCCTTATCCCAACCCTCGGTATCAAGGCCAACAATGCCCGGCGCTGGCTTGATTGCGGGCTGTTCGCGTTTCAGCCCGCAGAATTTGCCAAGCTTGCCATGATCCTTTTCATGGCCTATTCCCTGTCCAAAAAACAAGAAATAGGAAAACTGCGGGATTTTTCCATCAGTGTTTTACCCCATGCCATGGTGTTCGGTCTCATGGCCATACTCATCCTGTGCCAGCCCGATTTCGGCACAATCGTGGTATTGGGCATGATCTGCTGGGGAATGATGTTCACCGCAGGTGTGCCCTTGCTTTACCTGATCAGCCCGTTGCCGCTGATTATTCCTGTGGCATACTTTCTGGTCTTCAAGGTCAATTACCGGCTCGAGCGGATCATTGGCTTCCTGCACCCTTGGGAAGATCCCCTTGGCATCGGGTTTCAGCTCACCAACTCCCTTAAGGCCTTTGGATCGGGCGGTCTGTTCGGCAAAGGTGTCGGGCTTTCCATGCAGAAGATGCACTTTCTGCCGGAACCCCATACGGATTTTATTTTCTCCATCATTGGCGAGGAACTCGGCCTTATCGGTGTGACGGTAATCCTGGTTCTTTACGGGCTCATCCTTCACACCGGTACCCGTATTGCCCGGCAGGCAGACACCTTTTTCGGGGCCGTGACAGCCACGGGCATCACTTTGTACCTGGGGCTCCAGGTCATCATCAACACGGGCGTAACCTTGGGCGTATTGCCCACCAAAGGGCTGACCCTGCCCTTTATTTCCTACGGCGGAACATCGCTGATCATCAATATGGCAGCCATGGGTATTTTAATGAACATAGGAGCGTCGGCAAACCATGTCAAAAAATAAACGTATCATCATCGCCGGCGGGAAAACAGGGGGCCATCTGTTCCCGGGTATTGCCGTGGCCCAAGCTCTGAAGGAAAAGGACCCATCCACAAAAATCCTTTTTGTGGGCACCAGCGCACCCTTTGAAACAGAGACCCTTGCCCGGTACGGATTTTCGCATAAATCGATCGTCTCCAAACCCATAAAGGGGAAAAACATCTTTGCAAAGGCCTGGTCAGCCGGCCTTGTGGGCATCAGCCTGATCCAGGCGTTGGGAATCATCATCGCGTTCAGGGCGGATTTCGTTCTGGGCGTGGGCGGATTTTCATCCTTTGCCCTGGTTCTGGCCGGGCGTATCCTTTTCAGGAACACAGCCATCCATGAACAGAATGCCTTTCCCGGCATGACCAACCGCATGCTGTCCAAAATTGCCCGGACCCGGTTTATCTCCTTTAAAGAAACAAAGGGCATGCCGGAAAATGACACCACCTTTCTGGTAGGCAACCCGGTACGCCGCCCTTTAAGCACTGCACAGGAAAACATCACGACAGATGAAAGCGTCCTTAACCGGATAAACGCAGATGATTTTCTCGTTCTTGTCACCGGCGGCAGCCAGGGTGCAGCCTCCATCAATGAAGCATTCACTGATGCCGTGGCAATGATGAAAAATACCCACCGGCTGTTTATCATTCACCAGACCGGAAAAAATGCCGAGGCAGAAATCCAGCGCTTCTATGCTGCCCGGGATATCCGGCACAAGGCCGCAGCCTTTTTCTACGATATGCCTGCCATCCAGGACCGGGCAGATCTGGTCATCAGCCGGGCCGGTGCCGGCACAGTATCAGAGCTGTGTATCAAGGGAAAACCCGCCATCCTGGTCCCCTACCCCCATGCAGCAGACGACCACCAGACCGCAAACGCAAAATTCCTGGCTGACCAGGGCGCCTGCATCATGATTGCGGACAAAGACCTGACAGGTGAAACGTTATTGGCAGTCATTGAAAACCTACGACACAATACAAAAAAAAGAGCCGAAATGGCAGACACCATGACGTCACTTGCCATGCCCCATGGCGCAGACCTAATTGCCGACCGTATTTTAGAGGCGGATGCTTCAAAAAGGAAAAACAATGTACCAGCATGATTATCACATACACTTTGTAGGCATCGGCGGCATCGGCATGAGCGGCATTGCCGAATTGCTGTTAAACCTTGGCTACACCATATCCGGATCTGACCTCAAACTGTCCCACATCACGGACCGGCTCAAGGAAAAAGGCGCGGTGATTTACAAGGGCCATGCCAAGGAAAACATCAAGGGTGTCAATGTGGTCGTAACCTCTTCGGCGATTTCATCCCAAAACCCGGAAGTGATCCGGGCAAAAGAACTGGGTTGCAACATCATCCCCCGGGCTGAAATGCTGGCCGAACTTATGCGTATCAAATATGCTATTGCCGTGGCAGGGGCCCATGGCAAAACCTCCACCACCGCCATGATCTCCCAGATCCTTAACACCGCAGGGCTTGATCCCACGGTAATCATCGGCGGCCTGCTCCAGGGACTGGACACCAATGCCCTGCATGGGTCCGGCGAATTTATTGTGGCCGAGGCAGATGAAAGCGACGGATCATTTCTTAAATATGCCCCCGCCATTGCGGCTGTGACCAACATTGACCTGGAACATCTCGATTTCTATAAAGATATTGAAGACATAAAAGATAATTTTGTCCGATTCATCAACTCCGTACCCTTTTACGGCCTTGCCATCCTCTGCCTGGACAACCCCCATATCCAGGATATTCTGCCAAGGATCACGGTGCGGTATATCACCTACGGCATGACGGCCCAGTCCGGACTGAAGGCCGGAAACATCCGGTTTGAAAACGGAAAATCCCTGTTCAACGTATATAAGGGAGAACAGAACCTGGGCCGGATACTTTTAAACATCGGGGGTCAGCACAATATTCTCAATGCCATGGCCGGCATTGCCACAGGTCTGGAGCTTAACATCCCCTTTGACACCATTAAAAAAGCGTTGGAAGAGATCAAGGGCGTCAAACGCCGCCTGGAAATAAAAGGCACGGCCAAGGGCATCACGGTGATGGATGACTACGGCCATCACCCCACAGAGATCACGGCTACGTTGACCGCCGTCAGGGAAAGCTATCCGGACAAACGGCTTATTGTGGTATTCCAACCCCATAGATACACAAGGACAAAGGCGTTGTTCCAGGAGTTTACCCGGGCCTTTTACCAGTCTGACGTGCTCCTGGTGCTGCCCATCTACGCGGCTTCGGAAGACCCCATTGACGGCGTGGACTCGGAAAAACTTGTGGAAGGCATAAAGGCCCATGGACACACGGATGCCTGCTTTGCCCCGGATTTCACCCAGGCATTGTCCATCATCACCCATAAGGCAAAGCCGGGGGATATGGTGCTCACATTAGGGGCCGGGGATGTATACACCCTCGGGGAAAAACTGGTGGAGATTTTGTAACCCATGGTTCTGAGCGATAACATAAAAAAAATGTTCGCTTCCTTTGCGCCGGAAACGCAAAAGGCCATGGACCGCTACACCAGTTTCAGGGTGGGTGGCCCTGCAGACTTCCTGATACTTCCGCAAACTGTGGAACAGGTGATCGCCCTTGCCAAAACCGCACAAAAAGCCGAACTGCCGCTTACGATTATCGGCGGCGGCACCAATGTTCTGGTATCGGACAAAGGCATCCGGGGGCTCGTGATGGTTCTCACCCGGCTGAAACAAAAAATTGAGCCGATAGCACCGTCCAACAACACAGGCGGCGAATCAACTGACCAGATCTATTTGACAGCCCTTGCCGGAGAACCCCTTGGTCATTTATGTAGATATGCGGCCAACGCAGGCCTGGCCGGTCTGGCGTGGGCAGCCGGAATTCCAGGCACCATTGGCGGTGCCGTAATGATGAATGCAGGGGCCTTTGGCAGCGACATGAGCCAAGTTGTACGACAAATCGAGATCTTGGACCTTGCCACCCTGCAAACAGTGATTCTGCCGGCAAACAGACTCCAATTTTCCTACCGAAAACTTGCCCTTGAAAACAGTATTGTACTCAAGGTCCGGCTTGGGCTGACCAAGGCTGACGCCGGTACCGTCAGGGATGAATTTTACCGCAACCTTAAAATAAAACAATCCACCCAGCCGGTGTCCCAGGCATCCGCCGGGTGTTTTTTTAAAAACCCCCCGGGCGCTGAATCAGCAGGCTTTCTCATTGAGCAGGCCGGAATGAAAAAAGCCCGGTGCAACGGGGCCATGGTATCTGATCTGCACGCCAATTTCATTGTCAACCACGGCAACGCCTGCGCACGAGATATCCTGAACCTGGCCGACCAGGTAAGGAAACGCGTATACGAAAAATTTGGGATTAACCTTAAAGAAGAGGTGAAAACCATTGGCTGCTAAAAAAAACACCCCAAACAGGTACAAAAGGCAGGGGAAAAAAAACCGGAAAAGTAACCCTTTTTCCGGCGGCAAAGCCCTTTTAAAAAAGAGTGTTATTATTCTTTTTGTCGGTGCAATGAGCCTTGGCTGCATCTACATACACGATGCGATTCTCCAGTGCCCTCTATTTGATGTGAAAACAATTACGATTGACGGCCTTGACCGCGTGACCAGGGACGAGGTGCTGGCCAGGACAGGACTTGACAAACAGGCCAATATTTTTGAACTGCTGCCTGATATGCTTGAAAAAAAGTTGAATACCCATCCATGGATTCGCATGGCCACGGTGAAACGTCAGCTTTTAACAACCATTTCCATCAAAATTGAAGAACAGGAACCCTTGGCCATCGTGACCATTGAAAACCTGGCAGATATCGTCATCAACGCCCAGGGGGCGCCCTTTAAAGAGTATGAACCGGCCAAGGATGATCTCACGGCGTTGCCGGTTATATCCGGGGTGGATTTAAGCCTGTCCAACAGCACGTACCTATTTGAAGGGGATTTGTTCAATGCTGTGATGCAAATCTTGAAAATTAGAGGAATTGGACAAATTCAAACCATTTTAGGAGACGAAAATACAGGCATACTCATAAATATATTAAACACACGTCCGGATAAAAATTTCACGAAAAATCCCGGCGAAACAGAATCTGAAATCAAGACAGTTCTTCCGATAAAACTCGGGTTTGACGAATTTGAAAAAAAACTTGCAAGGGCCAGGCAGATTCAACGCTATATGGAAAACAACTATCCGGATAAAACCATATCGGCCATAGATCTTTTTAGTCTGAAAAAAGTGTTTGTTACAACAAAAGATGCTGCCCAACATACAACGGAAAAGGGGGTTTAACTTGCAGGGAAACGAAAACTTACTGGTGGGACTTGACATTGGTACCACCAAAATCTGCGCAGTCGTGGGTGAGATGCTTGATGATGAGATCAACATCATCGGTGTGGGCTCCCACCCCTCCACAGGGCTTCGTAAGGGGTCCGTAGTCAACATAGAGTCCACGGTGGATTCCATTAAAAAGGCCGTAGAGGAAGCCGAGCTCATGGCGGACTGCAATATATCTTCTGTTTATGTGGGCATTGCAGGCAACCACATCAAAGGGTTCAACAGCCATGGCATCATTGCCATCAAAGGCCGGGAAATAACCGAAATGGATGTGGAACGGGTGATTGACGCGGCCAAGGCGGTTGCCATCCCCCCGGACAGGGAAATTCTGCATGTCATTTCCCAGGAGTTTATTGTGGATGAAATGACCTCCATCCAGAACCCTGTGGGCATGACTGCCGTACGCCTGGAAGCCAAAATCCATATCATCACAGGCGCGGTATCTGCAGCGCGCAACATTATCAAGTGCTGCCACAAGGCAGGGCTTGAGGTCTGCGACATTGCCCTTGAATCCCTGGCCTCGGGCTACGCCGTTCTCACCAACGAAGAAAAGGAACTTGGCTGCATCCTGGCCGACATGGGCGGCGGAACCACAGACCTGGCCCTGTTCAAAGACAACAATCTGAAATTCATTCACGAACTTACCGTGGGCGGCCATAACCTGACCAACGATATTTCCATAGGGCTTCGTACGCCCTTGCCCGAAGCGGAAAGAATCAAGAAAACACACGGCACCTGCATACCCCAAAACGTCAAAGCCCATGATGTCATTGAGGTGCCGGCGGTGGGGGGCAGAGCGCCCAAGCGTCTGCCCAAGGGGATTCTTGCTGAAATCCTGGAACCCCGGGTGGAGGAAATCTTTTCCCTGCTTAAACAGGAACTGTTTTCAAATGGACTTGAAAACAGTTTTCCTGCCGGATTTATACTCACCGGCGGCAGCGTTGTCATGGACGGCATTACAGAAATGGCGGAATCCGTATTCAGCGTACCCGTTCGTATCGGTGAAGCCGACCGTATCGGTGGACTCAAAGATATTGTTAAAAACCCCGCGTACGCCACAGGCGTTGGACTTATCATTTTCGGATCAAAAACAAGCTGCCGTATCCAGGATGTCAAGTCCGATTCCAACGGGCTGCAAACAATTTTAAATAGAATGAAACAATGGTTTAAAAATATTATTTAAATCCTTACAGGAGGTGGATATGACTTTTTCTTATGTGGAGAATAACAACACGGCAAAAATTAAGGTCATCGGTGTCGGCGGGGCCGGCGGCAACGCGGTCAACAATATGATAGACGCCAAGCTGCAGGGTGTTAAATTTATTGTGGCCAACACAGATGCCCAGGCCCTTGAGCATTCCAGGGCGGAAGTTAAAATTCAAATAGGCGCCCAGCTCACCGAAGGGCTTGGAGCCGGTGCAGATCCAAGTGTGGGCAGAGATGCGGCCTTGGAAAGCATGGAAGACCTGCGTGAATCACTTGCAGACAGCCACATGGTCTTTATTACCGCCGGATTCGGCGGTGGTACGGGCACAGGGGCTGCTCCTGTGATTGCAGAAATATGCAAGGATCTTGGCATTCTTACCGTGGCGGTTGCATCCAAACCCTTTTCCTTTGAGGGTAAAAAACGGGAACGAGCCGCCATGGAAGGTCTGGAAAAACTGCAGGAAATTACTGACACCGTTATCACCATCCCCAATGACCGGTTGCGCGGTATTGCCGGCAAAGGGGCCCGTATGAAGGACATGTTCATCAAAGCCGACGAAATTTTGCACCACTCCGTTAAAGGCATTACCGATTTGATCATGATGCCCGGTCACGTCAACCTGGACTTTGCCGACGTAAAAACCACCATGCAGAAAGCAGGCAAGGCGTTAATGGGCATTGGTATTGCCTCTGGAGAAAACCGGGCCACGGAAGCTGCAGAGCGGGCCATTTCTCATCCGCTGCTGGAAGATATCTCCGTATCCGGCGCCAAGGGCGTACTGATGAATATCACATCAAGTTCTGATCTGACCCTTGACGAAATGACCGAAGCCTGTGACCGCATCTACCAGGAAGTGGGTGATGAGGCGGAAATCATCTGGGGCCAGACCTTTGACGAAGAACTCGGAGATGAAATCCGCATCACCGTCATTGCCACAGGTATCGGTATGGAAGAACCGGCCTTTAGTGAAAATATGCGCAGATTTGACCCCCAAACAGCCCAGGCCTATGCACAGTCCCGACAGACGACTGCGGCCAACGGAACGTACGGAGGAGGATATGGGTCCCAGGCCTATCGTCAAAACACACCGGACATGGGGCAGTCTGCACCTTCCGGCCGCGATCATTCCATTGCCAGGGGTGTTATAAGGGACGCCACAGAAGAAGACATGGCCAATTGGGATGAACCGGTGCGTGTTGTTCGCCACAAACGTGTGGTGGGAGATGATACCCAGGTCCAGGACTACGGCACGAACTTTGATAATGACGATCTGGAGATACCCACTTTTTTAAGACGAAAAGCCGATTAATTCTTGTCCATATGTTTCGGGCAGCAGGCCTCCCCTGCGGTCATCCGACCGACATCACATCCACCCCCTGTTAGCCGCAGGGGGGCTTGCCCCCTCAACCTGAAACCTGTTGCGCCTTTTGTCTGCCTGTTCCGTTCCCTACCCGAATACAAACGCTGAGAACTGCCTGTGGCTCAGACATTGGCAGAAAATTTACATACTTCATTTTCCAAAACAAACCCCAACAAGGATAAAATAAATTAGCAATTCTAAATTTAATAAAGTGTTATCTTTCCTGCTTGCTTTTTTCTTGCCCTTGCTCTTAATCGTGCTCTTGCTCGAAGTATTATTTTGAGCAAGAGCACGAGCAAGATTAAGAGCAAGATGGCGTACCGACTCAAATTTAGAATTGCTGAAAATAAATAAAAAACTTGCGTTTTATATAAAAATCATATATTTATAACTGTTTTGAGTTAATATTGATATACAAGGCCGGCTGTGCCGGCCTTTTTGCTTTTAAGGAAAACCATGCCCCATAAAAATTTAGAACAAACCGGGTTCAGCGAAATGAACTTGAGCCCGGATGTTTTTGCGGCGTTACAGACCGTTGGTTATGAAACCCCGACACCGATCCAGACCATGACCATTCCTCGTATGATCGAATGCAAAGATCTGCTGGGTCAAGCCAGGACGGGAACCGGAAAAACAGCGGCCTTTGCACTCCCCCTGCTCTCCCGAATCAATCTTAAAAACAAGCGGCCCCAGGTTCTTGTGGTCACCCCGACCCGGGAACTTGCCATTCAGGTGGCTCAGTCCTTCAATGACTATGGCGTAAAGATGAAGGGCCTTAACGTTTTGGCTGTATACGGCGGGCAAAGCTATGGTGTTCAGTTAAACCAGTTAAAACGTGGCGTCCATGTGGTTGTGGGCACACCGGGTCGACTCATGGACCATATGCGGCGGAAAACCCTCTGCCTTGACGATCTTACAGGCCTGGTGCTGGATGAAGCAGATGAAATGCTGCAGATGGGATTTATTGATGACGTTGAATGGATTTTATCCCAAATACCCCAACCCACCCAGATCGCACTTTTTTCCGCCACCATGCCGGCACCTATTCAAAAAATTGCAGGCAAATATCTTAAAGACCCTGAAAAGGTTATTATCCGACATGATTCAGATGTGACCAGCACCATTCATCAAAAATTCTGGCTGGTAAAACATGTAAAAAAAAGTCATGCCCTGGTCCGGATACTTGAAGCCTCATCCCATGACGGCGTCATCGTATTTACCAGGACCCGGAATGACACAATGAGCCTGACAAAAACCCTGGAAGAGAAAGGATTCAAAGCAGAGGCCCTGAATGGAGACCTTGCCCAGGCAGCCCGGGAACGGACGGTTAACCGGTTGAAAAACGGAAACATTGATATTCTTGTGGCCACGGATGTGGCGGCACGGGGACTTGATGTAGACCGGATTTCCCACGTCATCAACTATGATATGCCATCTAAAACCGAGCCCTATATTCACAGAATCGGAAGAACCGGTCGGGCCGGACGAACCGGTGAAGCCATTTTATTTGTCCAGCCAAAAGAAAGATGGATGTTAAAACGGATCGAACAAGCCACCCGTCGGAAGGTTGAAGAACTGACCCTGCCCTCCAACAGGGAAATAAACAAAAAACGGGTGGGTGATTTCAAGAATAAAATTGTTCAAACCATCGGCACCGAAGATCTAAGCGCTTTCACGGATCTGGTGGAGACCACCGCAAAGGAACAAGATATTTCGATTTCCCAGGTGGCTGCAGCCCTGGCAAAAATGCTCCAGGGCAATACACCGTTTCTGCTCGAGGAAACGGCTGATAAACCTGTTGTTAAAAAGACTGCTAAAAAACCTGAAAAAAAAGCCAAGGCACCTGTTGCCCCAAAGCAAAAGAAAACACCTGCCCGGCTTAACCCCAAAAAAATTGCACCCACTGAAAAAGGGATGGAACGATATCGCATTGAAGTGGGTTATAAGCATGGCCTGAAACCCGGCGATGTTGTCGGCGCCATTTCAAATGAATCCGGCCTGGAAAGCAGCTTTATCGGTGCCATCAATATTGACTATGATCATTCTCTGGTAGATCTGCCCTTTGGTATGCCTAAAAACGTCTTTAATCTGCTGAAAAGAACCTGGGTCAGATCCCAAAAGATGTCAATTTCAAAGTATGCTTGCTAAACCAACATAGGAATCCAAACGGAAAGACTCCCCCCTGATACGGGGAACTTCCCCCATCCGTCGGCGTTTATATCAACCGCGACGCCGCCCATGTTCCCCAGGGCGTCGCGATACTTGCCGTTGGCGTGTGTTCTCCCTACTTCCAGCCACATAGCTCCGCCGCCGCCAATGGTGATGACGGTTGCCAGACCGGAACCGGGGAGACCCGCATCGCCCTCGCGTGTCCAGCCGACCATGTGGGCATACGCAAATTGATCTCGCTGATAACCGTAGGCGTGTGACCGTCTCAGTTCCACTAAACGCGGCAAATGAGGGACGGGAACCATGTCGATCTCATATTCCTTGCCGTCCCTGCCCTTGCCTTTGTACTTTGCCCCATACCAATCCGCGTAAAAAACACAGGGGTACCCTTCTTGCCGCAGCAGGATAAATGCATAGGCTGCAGGTTTGAACCACCAGTCCACGGGGGACTCCAATGACTGGAGAGGTTGACTGTCATGATTTTCTACGAATGGGACAGACAGGGCCGGCTGATCTTTGGTGAGCGTATCATCCAAGAGAGTCCTTAGGTCGTAATGTCCATTCGCCCGGGATATCTCATGGAATTTCATATGAAGCGGCACGTCGAAAAGGGACATCTTACCATGCGTTGCTTTAATGTAATGATGTAGTTCTTTCACATCGCTTGACCAATATTCTCCCACCGCAAAAAAACCGCCCTTTGCGTTCAAGGAGGCGACCCGGCGCATGTAATCCAGCCACTCACGAAAAAAACTGAATTGAATGTGCTTGACGGCATCAATCCGAATGCCGTCAATTCCGGTGGTCTCCAGGTACCAGGCCCCCCACCGGGCATATTCCGTACGAACCTCCGGAGAGTTCATATCCACGTCCGAAAACATAAGATAATCGTAATTTCCTTTCTCCCCGGAAACCATTTGATCCCAGTCTTTACCGCGATTTGTGAACTTGAAAATCGCATTTCTATGGAAGTTCTCGGCCCAGTCCGTGCCGTCGAAGCAGTCGTAATTCCATGTAAAATCGGAATATTTGCCGGCACGCCCCGGAAACGTAAATTCAGTCCACGCCTCAATCCAATAGTCCGGCTTTTCCGGATTGACAATTTCAAAATGCCGTTCGTCTCCTCGCACTTCCAAGGCTTTTACCCACTCAGTGCGATCAGCGCCGCCCTTGTGATTAAAGACAATGTCTGCGTAAACCTGCAGCTCTTTGTCGTGCAGTGCCTGAATGGCTTCAAGATACTGATCACGGGTGCCGTACTTTGTAGGAATCGAACCTTTCTGGTTAAATTCCCCCAGATCGTACAAATCATAGACGCCGTACCCAACATCGTTCACTCCGGCCTGCCCTTTATACGCAGGAGGCAGCCAGACCGCGCTGAACCCAGAATCTTTCAAGGTCTTAGCCGAATCACGGACCTGGGCCCAAAACATTCCATCATTGGAGATATACCAATGAAAATACTGCATCATCACGCCATTAATCTGAGACACGGTAAAACGCCCTCCTTTTCTGAATTATAGTTCCGAAAAGCCGCATTGTGCGCCGGAGCTTTCTCACACGCCTGGATAAACGATTCCGTTTTTTGGATTCTGTCCATATTGATTTTCGCCCGGCTGGCTGTCCTTCACCATAAAAACAATTAGAACAATTGTACCAATGATCGGAACCAGAGCGAGAAAAAACCACCACCCATTGCGACCAATGTCATGAAGTCTGCGTACGGTCACAGCAATGCCGGGAATCAGGACAGCTAAGCTGTAGAGCGAACTAATAACACCCTGTTCGCTGATAATTCCATCGATAACGCCAAGTACAATTGTGATGATGATGTTAAAAAGAAAAAACATCCAATATTCTTTTCTTCGCGCCCGACCACTGAACACTGCATACTTTTTTAATACTTCAAGATACCAATTCATTTTTCTCTCCTTTTTGTCATGAAATGCTCCACACATCGTTCTAAAAACGAATTAAACGATTCAGTGTATTAGATTTTAAATATAAATAAGTTATTCCGAATAGTTATAATACATAACGCTCAAAAACATCAATACGTTAAAAAATCAGGCGCTCAATTTTTCAAAGCGTCTTTAATTTGCGCCAGAGCGTCGTGGTGCTAATACCCAGAATTTTGGCAGCACGCGAGCGATTTTGTCCGGTCTGTTCAAGTACGGCATGAATATATTGTTTTTCAAGTTCTGCCAGGGTCATGGGCGTTTTTTCAGACTGAATGGTTTGCAACGGCGAAGGCTGGGTAATGGTTGGCGGTAGATGTTCCGGTTGAATGATACCATCCTGGCTATAAACTGCTGCCCTCTCCAGGGCATTTTCCAGTTCCCGGATATTTCCGGGCCAAGGATAATTCTGCAGGTATTCCAGGCATTGCGGACTCAATTTTAGACCGGAGATCTTGAATTTGCGACCCATATTCTTCGTTAAGTAGCGCGCCAAGGGGATAATATCCTCCGGACGCGCCCGCAGGGGCGGAATTTCGATCTCCACAACAATAAGCCGATAGTAGAGATCCTCGCGGAAGGACTGTTCGGCAACGCATTTTTTTATGTCGCGGTGGGTGGCGGCGATGACCCGAACATCTATCTTGCGGGGACGGTTTTCACCGAGGCGGACGACTTCCCGTTCTTGAAGAACACGGAGAAGCTTTAGTTGGGTTGCCGGTGTGATGTCTCCGATTTCATCGAGAAAGATGGTGCCGGAGTCGGCCTCTTCGAAGATGCCCTTTCTGTCTTGGCGAGCGCCGGTAAAGGCACCTGCTTTGTAACCAAACAGTTCGCCCTCAAGCAGGGTTTCCGGCAAGGCGGAACAGTTAATAACAACGAAGGGCTGCTCTGATCGGGCGGATTGCGAATGAATATACCGAGCCAACACTTCTTTGCCGACACCGCTCTCACCGGTAATAAAAACAGACGTATCAAATGGTGCCACCCGGACGGCAGAATCCAAAACCCGCGCGTAGACGGCGCTGCGTACTTCCACCGGTGGAAAACCGGATGTTTTTTTTTGAATTTGCGGATGACGTCGGGCGTGGGCCAGGGCACGGTTCTTCAATTCAATTTCATGGGTTAGACGCTGAATTTTATCCTGGATTCCGTCGGACTGAAAATAGGGCAGGTACGGAAGAATGTCTTCGCCCCAACTGGTCCGGTCACGCCCTTCCGCAACACAGACATTTTTGCCTTGCGCAAGGCAGGAGCGTTCCACAAAATATATCTCCTGCCCGGTACCATAGGTCATGAAGCCGCTGATATACCCTACAAGTATCCAGCAGATGGGATCTTTTGAGGGTCCAATTTCAGCAAGATGCTCCATCGCTTCACCGGAACGATGCCATACCAAGTTCATGCAGAAACGTCCCGTATTCGAATCCCAGTGTAATGATTTAATGACGGCAACGGCAACACCCTGTAAGGTCTGAAGGCGGGGGCCCGCTTTCAGGAATTCGATGGGATCACCCCAGTTGAAGATACGTTGCATCGCCGCCGCATCGGCCTGCCCCCAGAGATATCCGAATCGTGTCAGAATACGCTGGGCATGCTCCTGACCGACCATACTCAGCAAATCCTTGCGGAACTGCGCAAAGGCATGAATATCATGCAGAATTAAACGTCGTCCCTGCAGCTGAATAAGGCCCGCCGAAAAATCAACCAGTTCTTCAATCCGTAAATCCTTGGCTTGCATGCCTTCAACCCTTTCATTATGAAATGTTCGAATTTCATAATGAAATGATTTTTGTGAAATGTCAAATGCTTTATGGGCCTATAATATACTAATTTTAAATAAGATATAGATATTTTTACAAACCTGGCACGAGCAATGCAATGTCCGGTTATTTGGACAAGCAATAACAAAAGGAAATGGTCATGTATGAATTACTAAGAATGAAGAACAGTGGATTACGAAAAGACGTCATGGCGTTTACACAGGAGTTGATTGATACGCCAAGCCCCAGTATGGGGGAGCAGGACGTGGCCGACAAGGTGGCCAAGCAGATGGAAATATTGGGTTATCATCATGTTTACCGGGATGAGGTCGGCAATGTTATTGGTGTTATTCACGGGCATGAGCAAAAAAGTACGCTATTGCTAAACGCACATATGGATACGTACCAAACAGGTGCGCAGCACAATTCGCATGTTGAAGGGGACCGGATTTACGGCCCAGGCGCATCGGATTGTAAGGGTGGCTTAGCTTCCCAGGTTTTTGCGGGGGCGTTGTTACTGCGCAGCCTGCTGCCGCTTCAAGGCACGCTGGTGGTTACGGCTTCTGTGGCCGAGGAAAACGGGGCCGGTATAGGTATCCGGACCTTAATGGACCAAACGTTACCGGAAATGGGGCTGCGTCCCGATTATGCCATCCTGGGCGAACCAACGAACCTGGGCCTGTACTATGGTCACGATGGTTGGATGGAAATGGATATCAAGATCCAGGGAGCGGACCCATTCCAGGTTGATAATGCTGCCAACAGAATTTACCGGAGCTACCAGGACCGTACAAAACACACCCCGTCTCAAGCCCATGAGATTGAAATCCACGATCCGGTCTTTCCCCGGGAATCAGAGGGACGGGTAGCCGTTCTGCGAATAGCTAAACGGATGCAAGTTGCAGATCAAGCGCAACATATCCTGACCGAGACCCAACGCGACGTCCGTTTGCTCACACAGCCTGGATCATCTGTGTCCGTATCGGTTGAAGTTTGCAGGGAACAACAGATTTCATACGCCGGTCAGAAGACGGAGGTTCAACGGATCACCAATGCCTGGGCAACGGACCCGTTTGATCCATTGATTGACCGGTCCCGTCAAGTATTGGCGGCGGCCGGTTCTCCATCACGTCCAGGAAAGTGGCAGTTGGATCGTTTGGGAATGGGGACCGCCGGAGCGACACTACTCAACGAGTACAACATTCCAACCATCGGTTACGGCCCAGGGCACGAGGACCAGGCCCATTGTTCAGATGAATGGGTTGACGGAAAGCATGTGGTCCAGGGTGTCTACGGCACCGCTGCGATTGCCCATGGCCTGATTGGGTTTCCGGTCTGTGGCTGGACAACTGATGACATCTAAACGACAGGTTGTTACGGAATAGATAATTTTTCCAAGTTCAAGGCGGAAACTAAATTTGGCCACAGACATACATGCAGTATTTTGAGGACCAAATTTAGTTCTCCAACGCAGAAATTGGGGAAATTAGCATTCTGTAACAGCCTGTCGACGGGAACTTTAAATGAATATTTTGGTATGCAATTGCGGCAGTTCATCCTTGAAATATCGGCTTTTGACAATGCCGGAAGAAAATGAAATTTCTGCCGGAGAAGCGCAACGCATTGGTCCCGTGACCGCGGAACCGGCTAGGATTGTTCATCGGGAGAGTGGCCGGGAAACCGTTCACACGATGGATTTGCCCAATCACCAAAAGGCATTTCATGAGATCCTCAGCCTGCTTGAAAAAGGGGGGAAACGTCCGGACGCGGTAGGTCACCGGGTGGTGCACGGCGGCCGGTTATTTGAACAACCGGCTGTTATTACACCCACTGTTTTTGGCGCCTTGCGCCAGGTTCGGAATCTGGCACCCCTTCACAATCCTCCGGCCATCGACCTCATTGAAGAATGTCAAACGCGCTATCCAACCCTTCCACAAGTCGCGGTTTTTGATACGGCTTTTCACACAACCATACCGGAACATGCACGGCAGTACGCCCTGCCATTGGATTTGGTCCAGGAATTGAACATACGAAAATATGGATTTCATGGCACAAGCCACCAGTATGTTGTCGAAGAGGCCGCTAAAATGGCGGGTATTCCCATGGCAGATTTCAATGCCGTCAGTTGTCATCTTGGCAGCGGCGGAGCCAGCCTGTGTGCAATTTCCAAGGGCCGTTCAATTGATAACACCATGGGGTATACACCGCTTCAGGGGCTGGTTATGAGCACAAGGTGTGGGGATCTTGATCCGGCCATTGTAATGAAGCTGCTGTCCCTGTATTCCGGTGATATGGACCGGATAGAGGATGTTTTGAATCGCCGAAGCGGTGTCCTGGGTCTTTCGGGGGCATCGGCTGATATTCGCGACATTTTAGGTAATTGGGATGCTGCCACAAGCCGGGATGACCCTTTTCAAAAAACGTTGCAGATTTATCTGTGGCGGATACGTAAATATTTAGGCGCGTACCTGACCTTGGCCGGTCCGGTCCAGGCAATTATTTTCACCGACACCATTGGTGAAAGCGTTTCGCTGGTTCGGTCCATTGTATGCGCCAACCAGAATTACTTTGGTGTCTGTATAGACGAAAAAAGCAACCGGGAACTAAACCAGCTGCCGGGTGATATTTCACAAGCGGGAAGTCCGGTTCGGATACTGGTGATTGCCACCAACGAAGAACTGGCCATTGCACGGCAGGTCTTCAGAACGCTCTCTTTGAACAATAAGGTAAAACAATAAGGGCCCACTATGAACATCATGACCCTCAATCTAATATCCAGCCGGGTTAACTACCATTTTTTTCCATCAGGTCATTTCGAAGCGCAATGGTCCGGCTGCATGGAAAACGCACATGGGTTTGAGGAATGGCGAACCGGACTGGCGGAACTCAAGCAGCGCATCCAAAACAGCGGGCATACAGCGGATGCCATCGGGGTACGCCTTGTCCATGGCGGCTCGGCCTTCCGCAATCCATGGCTTGTAACAGCGGAAACGGAAAAGGAACTTCAAGCATTATCGGCTGAAGCGCCGCTTCATATTCCCGCGACCATTGAACTCATTAGAGCCATTCGCAAAACGTATTGCAACATCCCGCTTTTCCTGTTTTTCGAAACCTCCTTTTTTGCAGACATGCCTGAGCGGGAATGTCATTATGCGTTGGATGTGAAGAGTCTTGGCATGCCGAATTTGCGTCGTTACGGATATCATGGTCTTTTTCACGAAGCGGCTTGCGCCATGGCCGGAAATCACGCCTATGAACAAGGTTTTCATTTTCCGGAACGCTGTCTTTCCATCTGCCTGGAGAATAGACCGGAAATTGTAGCCGTGGACGGCATTCAGCCTGTTATGGTCAGCAGTGGTACGACACCACTGGAAGGCTTGCCCGGACAAACCACCGCAGGAGAGCTGGATGCCGGCATCGTTTTGAAACTGGTCCGGAAAAAGAAGTGGGGCCCGGAACAAATCAACCATGCGTTGACTATGGAAAGCGGCTTAAGCGGCATTGCCGGGCGACCGGTTCGACTGGATGAAGTCCTGGAATCGGACGATCCGTCTTTACGTCTGGCCCGGGATGTATTCCGGCATCGTTTGTTGTCGGCTTGCGGTTCCGGAATAGCGGTTTTGGGCGGCCTGGACGCCATCATTTTTTCCGGCCGATATGCACCGAGTGCACATTGCCTTGGCCCTTGGTTACAGGAACGTCTGAAGCGGGCCTATCAAGGAACAAATGAGTTGGTGATCCATGAGTATACCCTTAGCCACGGCATTGACCGAATTCTTGCCGATCAGATACGTTGGCTACCTCTCCCCAAATCTTAACAACAGCCCACCATTAGCAGTAAATAACAGACTATGGTCATCATGGCAACCGGCTCTGGCAGACCACTTCTTTTGCCAGGGAATGGAATGCCTTGGTCACAGGGGAGGATGGGTTTTCCGCCTGGATGGAACGGCCGGCATCGCCCAAGGCAACCAATGATGGATCCAAAGGAATTTTACCAAGAAAATGAAGACCCTGCTCCTTGGCCGTGCGCTCGCCGCCGCCTGTGCCGAAAATATCCAGGATTTCACCACATTTCGGACAGACATAACCACTCATATTTTCCACCAGGCCGAAAATATCCATCTTTACCTGGCGGCAGAAGCGGATGGATTTGCGTACATCGGCCAGTGCCACCTCCTGGGGCGTGGTCACGATGATGGCCCGGGCATCCTTGATAAGGTGGGCCACGGTCAGGGGTTCATCACCTGTGCCCGGAGGGGCGTCTATAATAAGGTAGTCCAGATTGCCCCACTCCACATCCCCGACAAACTGCCTGATGGCTGCGTGTTTGGCCGGTCCCCGCCAGATAATGGCTTCATCCTTATCCGGCATAAGCGACTCTATGGAAACCACTGAAAGCTTGGGAGAATACCGTGCCGGAACAATTTTTTTGTCTTCATTCACATCGAGGTCGCCCTTGATGCCGAGCATCCTGGGAATATCGGGTCCATGAATGTCCACATCCATGAGCCCGACTTTATAACCCATGGTAGTCAGGACTGTGGCCAGATTCACGGCAACACTGGACTTTCCCACGCCACCTTTCCCGCTCATCACCATGAATTTATGGGTGATATGTTTTAACGTCTCTTTAACTTTGGCATCAACTTCACCTTCAGGCATCCTGCCCATGATATTTTTGGCTTTTACTTTTTGTGTCATATCTATCTCCTTGTTTGTCCACAGTCAAAACCATAGCAAGTTCAATACCAACAGATACAAAAGCGTAGAACATACATAAATTCAATTACATATAACAAAACAGCCTGTTTAACTTAAACGATTCAATATTGCAAAAATGCAACTGTTAAATTGATAAAAAAGGCACACAAAGGGGTCTGCTCTTGACTCATTTTGTTCATTCAGCTATTAAAACGGCATACCTAAACCATTACGCATAAAGCATATATAAGTCATACTAAAAAATGGACTTGATGAATAAAAAATTTATCCTGGCTATGCTTTCTATTGACATGAAGTAGGGCATCAGGCAATGCCAAAAGTTCATGGGCTAAAGTGAGGAAAGATCCCTGTTGCGGACATTAAACCTTAAAAAATTGCCTTCCATCCTTGGTAATGTTATCGACAAGATAAAAAACAATTTTTTTGAACAGATAAATCATTTTGAAGCGCCGGAATCAAAACGAACAGCACCGGATATAGAAAAAATTAGTTTTTATATCCAAACAAATGGAAGTGACTGCTATGATGAAAACTAGAATTTCCAACATTTCGCTAATTACAGCGCTTACAATCGCATCCTTGTTTTCCGCGGTCATTCTGTGGGATATGCACAGCATTTTCACACAATTCAGCCTAAAAAATAAGGAAGGGCTTCGAATTTTTTATATTGATCAACAAAAAAAACTTATCAAAAACGAAGTTGAACGGCTAACCAAACGCATATCCGCAACAAAGAATGCCATAATCAAATCTGCCGAAAAGAATCTTAAAGACCAAGTGCATTCGGCGGAAGATTTTATTGAAAATGTATACATGACCCATGAGAAGGATCAGTATAACACGCATATAAACAACTTGATCACATCTTTTAACTGGGCCAACAAGTCAGGCTATTTTTATATTATATCCGGTGACGGTACTGTCAGGTATCATGGTGCGAGGCCGGAACTGGTCGGTAAAAATTTTTATTCCCTGGAAAAAAAGTTCTCTGATTTCGTGAAATTTCTTAAAGAGGTAAAAACCAGCGGATCTGCCATGAGAAACTACATGTTCTATAAACCGGGCGAGGGGGACAAATTCTATAAAAAGCTCGGGTATGCCGTATACAACAGGGCATTTGATATCATTATCGGCACGGGATACTACATGGACAGTCTGAATGAACAGGGTAAACGGGAAATCCTGGAATTTATTGCCGGAGACAGGTTCGGCTATCAAGATTATGGCTACTTCTGGATATTTTCAACCGATTATAGAACAATTTTTCACATTGACCCCAATATCTATAATATTGATCTGAAAACATTCCGCGGCGCAAACAACAAACTGGTCATCAAGGAGTTTGTTGACATCGCAACATCCAAAGGCAGTGGGTTCAGCACCTATTACTGGGAGCTTCCCGGACAGGTAAGAACGGCTGAAAAAATATCGTATCTGGTATATATTCCGGACTGGGACTGGATTCTAGGCTCTGGATTTTATTTTGAAAATTTTTATGAACTTGTGGGAGCGGTGGAGGGAATAAGCAGTTCACTGCTTAAACAGGAGATGAATAAAAAACAGCCTGATTATTATCTCTCTTTTTGTCTTTACCCTGGTGGCGGCACTTTTTGTTTACAAAAGAATCCGAAAAATTGAATCTGAGCAGAAAAAATTTCTCAATGATCTGATACAGTACAAAACAGTGATAGACAAAAGCGCAATCGTCAGTATTACTGACCTGCACGGAAATATTGTTCATGTGAATGACGAAATGTGTGAGGTTACAGGGTTTAATAGAGAAGAGCTACTGAATGCTACCCACAATCAACTCAGCCATCCGGACAACCCTGCCTCAACATACCAGGAACTGTGGGAGACCATTAAAAAGGGAAAAACCTGGCGCGGGATCTTTAAAAATCTCAAAAAAGACAGTGGGTATTTTTTCCAAAAAACGACCATCGTGCCGTTTAAAGATAAAGATGGCAAAGTGATTAAATATATTTCAATCAGCCATGATGTGACCGAAGTGTTTGAAAACAAATCCCAGCTTCAAAAATACCTCAATTATGACACGTTGACCCAGTTGAACAACAGAAACTGTCTGATCATGGAGATAAAAAAAGCCAAATCGGCAGACCTTGCTATCATTGATATAGACGATTTTCATAAAATAAATGAAACATACGGAATGAAGACCGGAGACGAACTGCTTAAACTATTTGCTTCAAGGCTTTCTAATCATATACATCTGTATCGCTATTTTATCTACAGGCTGCACTCTGATGTATTTGCCGTATTTTCCACCCAAAGTGATAAAAATCTTTTTATGATCGACGTTGAAACAGCACTTAAGGATATTGTTAAAGCGACCTTCATCATCGGGGACAAGGAGTTGATGATCAGTGTCATCACAGGTTACGCGCATGGCTCGGGCAACATTATGGCCCATGCAGATGCGGCGTTGCAGTTTGCAAAAGCAAACAATATCGATCACTACGCCTATGATCCTTTAAAAGTGGATAACAGCAAGATATATGAACAAAATATCCGGGTTGTAAAAATGCTCAGCAGCGCCATTGATGAAGACCGGGTCGTGCCGTTTTTCCAGCCGATCACAGGTGCCGGCAGACCAAAGTTTGAAAGCCTGATGCGTATCAAGGACACGGATGGCGGCATAATCGCTCCGGAACAGTTCCTTGATATCAGCAAACAGACCCGGTTTTATCCGGCGCTGACCAAAATCATGGTAAAAAAGACCATAGACACATTTATCGACGATGACAGCAGGTTCAGTATCAATATTTCGATGGAGGATATCCAGAACAGCGAGACCATGACCTTTATTTATGACTATGCGGTTAATAACAACATTATGTCACGCATGATACTTGAACTTGTGGAGTCGGAATGCCTGTCTTCCTTCGCCGGTGCAACAGAGATCATTTACAAATTTAAAAATGCCGGCGCAAAAATTGCCATTGATGATTTTGGTACAGGATACTCCAACTTTGATTATCTGCTGAAAATCAAAGCAGACTATATCAAAATTGACGGCAGTATCATCAAATTGATCACCAAAGATGAGCGGGCCGTTGATGTTGTTAACTCCATTGTCTCTTATGCAAATAAGCTTAAGATGAAAACCATCGCAGAGTACATCTCCAGTGAGTCGCTTTCTACCAAGACAAAAGCCCTTGGGGTCAATTATCAACAAGGGTTTTACCATGGAAAACCCGAGCCGGTTCCTGATAAAACAATTTTTTAAGAGCCTTTTTAAAAATAGAAGGATTGGTTCTAATGTCGGCTGCTGTAGGGGCAGGCCACCGTGCCTGCCCTAACGAGGGCAACCACAGAGGGATTGCCCCTACGAAAAATGAATGAATCGGGTGCAATCACATGAGATTGCACCTGGGTCCTCTAATTTTTAAACAGGCTCTCAGCACAATATGGATGAATCAATATCAGCGATGGTACTGACACCGGTCATAAACATGGCTGTTTTCAATATCTTGTGAATATGTTCCATATGTATTCTGACGCCCAGGGAACCTGCGCCTACGGCGGCCCGGATCACATCCCTGCCCAGAAGAACAAAGTCGGCGCCCAGAGCCAGCATCTTGAGTACGTCATAGCCGGTTCTGACCCCACCGTCCGCCGTGATGGTAACCTGGCCTTTAAGTTCCTTGGCAATATCCGGAAGCACCTCTGCCGTTCCCGGCGTGGCATCAAGCACCCGGCCCCCGTGATTCGAAACACTGACCACCTTGACACCTGCATCGGCACAGCTTACGGCATCCTCCACCGTCATAATCCCTTTGGCAATGAAGGGCAGAGACGTGGCCTGGACCAGTTCTTTGATATCCGTTACACTCTTGCGGAACACCGGCTGATGATGCCGGGCCATGATGGTGGACCCACATCCGTCAAGATCCACACCAACAGCAGGACATCCCAGTTCTTCGGCCATGCGAATGAGCCGTTTGAGCACATCCTGGGATCTGGGTTTGAAGATGGGAACGGCCGGCATGCCTTCTTTTTTTATGGCTCTGAGCGCTGGGTTGTCATCTGGAGTATAAAAAAACGTATCTCCCCGCCAGCCCAAGGTACCGGCATCTTTACAGCCCCGGATTACGGCCCTGCAGAAATCTTCTTCACTGATGGCATTGTTATAGCGCTCAGCACCTGCCGTAGAAGCTGCCATAACCGGAAAATCCAATTTTGTACCTAAAAATGAGCAGGAGGTGTCAGGTTCGGTATGTTCCCCCACCACCCTTAATTTAAAGCGCACCGCCTCAAGGGATGCAACATTTGCCCGAAAGGAGAAGCCTGCACCGGCACCTCCGAATCCAATGGGCTTGCCATAGGCCTCTTTCTGACAAACTTTATCAAATTTGCCGTCACAGGCAGGGTAAGCCGCACAAAACCCTTTGAGATTTTTTCTTGCCCTGTCCCGGACGGCTTCAAGGGTTTGAGGAAGGGTTTCCTTATCAAGAATAACGCGGCTGTCAGCCCCGCAAAAGCTGCAATGTTCAGGTTGCTCTTCCTGCTCCATGGTAGTAAAGCACATGGTGCATTGCCAGATAGTCATATCGAATGGTGTCTCCCGTTTCACTATAGGTTTTGTAAAAGCGTATCTGCCAGAAGTGTGCTGTCACAATCATGTGCGGCAAGGGCTTTTGCCTTAAGATTGGGAACCCGTTCGTGATATGGTGCACCATCGGCCTCATACAGCACACCCAAAGGAAGGCTTTCTTCCCACTCCTGGGCCAGCTTAAACGCCTTTGCCATATCCTGGGGGTCATGATCCGTATCCTCGAGTTTGTAAGCACGCTCTTTATACCAGTTTAGGGTATTTATTTTATTAAAGGATACACATGGCTGTAAAATATCTACCAACGCAAAGCCCTTGTAGTTCATGGCTTTAACGATCAGATCCGTCAAATGCTCAGGCTCTCCGGACAGCCCCCGTGCCACAAATCCGGCCCCGGCAGCCAGGGCAATGGCCAGGGCGGAAAATTGGGTTGAAGGGGTACCGGTGTTCTGTAGTTTTGTGACCATCCCCAGGCTTGACGTGGGAGACGCCTGGCCCTTGGTCAGCCCGTAAATCTGGTTGTTGTGCACCAAAAGCGTGATGTCGATATTTCGCCTGATTGTCGCAAGAAAGTGGTTACCACCTTCGCCATAGCAGTCACCATCCCCGCAGTTAACCACCACCGTAAGATCATTATTGGCAATCTTTGTTCCGGTTGCAACGGGAAGCGCCCTGCCGTGAAGCCCATGGAACATGTTGCATTTGAGAAAGTGCGGTGTTTTTCCGGCCTGTCCGATACCGGATATCAGTGTGAGCTTTTCAGGCGGAATCTGCTGTTGCGCAAAAGCATTTTTCATAGCGGCAAGAATCGGGAAATTACCACATCCCGGGCACCATTTGTTTTCGAATTTGCAGTCAAAATCTTTTGGAGTAACCATTATTTCACAAGCTCCTTTGCCTTTTGAACAATATAGTCCGGAAAAAAAGGTCTGCCGTCATATTTGAAGATGGTGTCATAGGAAGCGATTCCGGCTTCCTGGGCAAGCAGTCGTCCCAACTGGCCGGTCTGATTTTGCTCCACCATGATCAGTTTTTTATCACCCAGCATCTGCCCAATCGCTTTTCGGTCCATGGGCCACAAATCCTTGAACACGGCGGCCCCGATCTCTAGGCCTTGGGCTTGCAGCCTTTCAACCGCTTCCAAAATATTCCCCCTTGTTGATCCCCACCCCACAAGAAACACCGGGGCTGTTGGGTTGACCAGGAAAGGGGCTTCCATCTCTTTGATCATGGCAGGCAGTTTTGCAGCACGCTTCTTTGTCATGGCTATTTTATTTGCGACATTTTCACTGATGTGCCCTTCGGGGTCATGCTCATTACCCGTCACCCGGACAAGCCCCGGGCCTGAACAGGGCACTCTTTGTGGAGAGACACCGCCTTCTACCAGGGCATAGCGCAAATAGGGATCATCGTCGCTGCCACTGTTGTTTTGTTCATAAAAGCGTTCAATTTCAGGTGCCACCGAAAGAGTGTTAACTTCCGTCACGCTGGAGTTGGCCAAAAACTGGTCAAGAAGCACAATGGCCGGAACCTGGTATTTTTCTGCCAGATGAAAGGCCCGCTTCATGGTCTCGAAAATCTCAACAGGTGTGCCCGGCGCAAAAATAAACCGTGGGAATTCGTCATGGGAGGCATGGACGGAAAAGAGCAAATCTGCCTGGCCGGTCCTGGTAGCCAGCCCTGTGGCAGGCCCCGGACGCTGGGCATTGACGATCACCAGCGGTGTTTCCGTCATCGCGGCAAGCCCTAACCCTTCGGTCATGAGACAAAAACCGCCGCCCGAGGTTGCGGTCATGGCGCGGACACCGGCAAAGGAAGCGCCAATGGCCATCATGACGGCGGCAATCTCATCTTCTGCCTGTTCAACAACCACAGGAAGTCTATCCGTATAAGAAGTTACATTGGCGATTACACCTGTAGCCGGACTCATGGGGTAAAAGGGAAAAAACCGGCAGTCCGCGGCCAGTGCGCCTAAGGCTGCAGCCTTGGCCCCGCTGAGAACAATATGATTGTTCTTTTTTGCCTCCCATGTAAACCCGATATCCTGGCTTAAGCCTTTTACCGCATCAAAGCCTTTTTGGGCCGCTGCAATATTAAGCGCCACGACGTTTTCGCCTTTGCCGGCAAACCGCTTTTTTAAAACATCCGCCAGCAGAGTTAAGGGTGTGCCGAGAATGGCAAGCACCGCACCAGAGGCCACTGTATTGGCTGTTATTTTATCGCCGGCTTCTTCTGCCAGTTTTTTTAAAGGAATTTCAAAGCATTTCTTGTCTTTTGCCTCTTGTTCCTCTGCATTAATGATGGCAATGCCCCCGGACCGCAGCTCTTCTTTATACAAATCATAGTCATCCTTGTTAATGCAGACAAGGATATCAAGCCGGTTGCCGGGCGCGGTAAGTTTCTTATCACTGATTCGCAGCAGGTTAAAATTGTGCCCGCCCCTGACTCTTGATTCATAATCATCCACGGAGAAGGTAAACAAACCGCTTTGGTGACACACGTCGGAGAGCAGGTCGCCAATGGTTTGAATGCCCTGCCCTGCTGCACCTGCAATTTTTAGTGTTACATCAGTTTTCATGGACGCCCCTTATGTTGTGTAGATGGCATAATAATAAACTTTGGTACCTGGTTCTAACTTTGCCCCCCCAGAAAGCCTGCAAATTTTAATGGATCAAATTTAACATTTTTATGATTTGACAGGTTTCATATCTCATTTCATGAAATGACTAACTAATAGTGGATGAAATCAGAACCAAGCCTAATAAGTTAAATATGAGGGCGATTAAAAAAAAAGTCAATCCTTTGCCCCTATCGCTTTTTAATAGTTGGAATTGACAAGTTCTAATACTGATCTAAATTGTGACACGTTATTATCATTCAGAAACAAGGAGAAAAAAATGAACATACTGCTGTTGCAGGGAGGCGCCAAAAAAAATGGAAACACGGCAAAGGTGCTCGAATGGGTGAAAGCGGAACTGATCGGTCTTGGCCATGATGTGGAAACGGTTTACCTGCATTCAAAAAACCTTAAAGGGTGCATGGGCTGTGGAAAATGCAAACAGACAATGGATGCCCCAGGTTGTATCCAAAAGGATGATATGCCTGAAATTATGGAAAAGATGATTAAGGCCCGGGCTGTTGTCTTTTCCTCCCCCTTATATTTCTGGGGCGTAAATGCCCAGCTTAAATCCGTCATCGACCGCACGTACAGTCTGTATGCCACCGCACCTGAACATATATCCCTTGTGGAAGGCCAGAGACAGGGGCTTTTGATGACAGGCGGCGGCCCTTTTGAAAACAATGCCGCAGAAGCATTCACCGCATTCGGCAGGATGCAAAAATACCACAAATCAATCAATGCAGCAGAATTATTTGTGGGCGGATGCTCAACACCGGATCAAATGGATGCTTCCGTCAAAGACCAGGCGTGTGAGTTTGCCCGCAAACTCACGGGTCAGATTTAATTCGGAACTTTCTGCCACAATTGTAAGTGGCTACCACAGCCCCTTCTTTTCCGGCACAGGAGAGGGCCGGTTTGAAAAAGTCCATGTGGCCATACCGGGGCTTACCGACGATATAATCCGGGTCTTGCATGACCAGTAGATGCAGGCGCAGTCCATGGGAACACACATAGATGCGCCTGCAACTGATCCGATACAGGATGAGTCCTCAGCCGAAGAACCGGATTACAGCACGGCCTGAAAAAACTCAAACTTTTTTTATTCGTTAGCTATGGCATGTTCCGCTGCCGCAACCTTTGCATCCGGCAGGCGGTTCCAAAGTGGATTGAAGACGAAAGCCCGTACCTTCAAAATCAATATCCACAGGACTTGCTTTTTCCATCAAATCCTTATCCATGATGTATTCCACACCATCAAAGGTAAACACGGCATCCGTCTCTTTTTTCTCGTCCAAAGCCATGGCAAGGCTTGGCCCAGCGCATCCGTCACCATTGAGAAGAATTCTGATGGGCGCAATTTCTTTACCTTCAAAATAGAGTCTTACCTGTTCCTGGGCAGGTTTGGTAACATTTATCATATTCGAGTCTCTCCTTTTCATCTTTTGTTAAAAGTTGAGCCGGAATTCTGATAATCCAGCCCAACTCATGGTTGTGAAAATAAACTTAATCACAAATATAAATAAAACAATGTCATGGACTTGATAGAAAACCGAGAAAAAAATCCGAAAGTCCGGGTAGAGTAGAGCACTGATACATTCGGATTCCAGAATTCATCCTCCTATTCAGTAGAATCCCAACAACTCGGATTTAACCGGGAGCAAGAAGTGTTTTGTTCAATTCAACATTTCATTACAGTTAGTTAGGTATGCCCGGCCCCGGTCACCTGTTATTCGTACGCGGGTTGCATTCAATAATGATCACAGTCTTCCACTGCGCTTTAATCTGGAATTAACCTTCCGGTGATATATTTTTGAGAGTATCGGGCGAATCAATGGAAGACCTATCAGCCATGCCAGAGGTCTCAACAGCGGCACTTTATTCATAAGCAGGATGTATGCATCGATCTCTGAAAGGATCTGCTGATCCGTATTCTTAACGTGAAGCTCCATTAAGGCTTTTTGAGGGTCAATGCCGACTTCATGCATTCGCTCCTTTTGCCCCGTAATATCAAACCAAAACACATTTTTTCCTGCGCTACCAGCAAGTTTTTCATAGCGTTCCCTGTCTTTAACACATGCTGGGCATGCGCCATCATAATAGACGGTGATCATGTCTTTGTTCTCGTCCATTTTAAAACCTTTCGAGAATATTGGTAAGCATTTCTCACAGAAGGTCAGTTGGTTCATACCCAAACAAACCACGAAATATACTTGAAAAAATAAAGTATATGCCTACGACCATAACAAAAATACCAAGAAAGTTATCATCATAGTTATGATAAGCAAAAGCACCACTACGTCTGCTATAATCAAATCCTACTTTGAACACAAACGCTCCCACTACGACTCGGCACAGGACTATTATCCAAGTAAAAAAAAATTTCATCGTAGGTATGCCGGCATCCTTTTGTGAATTGGTTACAAAATCATAATGATAAATTATCGTCTACAACGTCATCATCAAACTTTTGCCGGTCCTGAGTAAAGGTATTAGTCCCTTATCTTCTCCTTCAGTGCCCGGATAATTCCGGAGCAAACCTGGTTGGCATCTGCCACAATGGCTACATCCGCAAGTTTCATCATGGTGGCATCGGGATTTTTGTTCACAGCCACAATGAAGTCAGCATCCATCAGCGCGGCCGTGTGCTGGATGGCCCCGGAGATACCAAAGGAGAACAGCACCTTGGGCCGGATATGCTTACCGGCCTGGCCCACCAGTGCCTCATGGTCCACCCATCCGGCATGTACAACAGGGCGCGTGGCCCCAACCTCGGCATTGAGCAGACCGGCCAGTTCAAACAATTTTTTAAATTTACCCTTGGACCCCATGCCTCTGCCGCCGGTGATGACAATATCCGCCTTTTCAATGCCCAGGGTTTTGGCAGGCCGGTATTCCGAATGGGTGCAGCGAATCCGCTCGGCCGGCAGATCTTCGGGCAGATCAAGTTTGACCACCTCGCCTTGGGCCGTGTTATCATGGGGCAATTCATGGAAGGTGCCGGGCCGCACCGTTGCCATCTGGGGCCGGGCTTTTGGCGTGAGTATCCGTGCAATTAGGTTGCCCCCAAAGGATGGTGCAATCTGGACAAGCCGTCCTTTATCGTCTATCTCAAGATCAATGCAGTCGGCGGTAAGCCCGGTGTCCAGCTGCTTTGCCACCCGGGGTGCCACTTCCTGGCCAAAGCGGGTGGCCCCAATCAGGATGATATCCGGATTCATGTCCCGGGCCAGCCGTATCAAAAGGTTGGTAAAGGTCTCAATGCCGTAGGATTTAAGTCTTGGATGATCAATCACATAAACCCGGTCCGCACCATGGGCAATATATTCGCCGGCATATCCACCCACATCATCCCCAAAAACCACGCCGCACACCTGGCCACCCGTCTGCGCAGCAAGCGCCCTGGCCCTTGCCAGAATCTGAAGCGTAACCCGGTTTTTAAAATAGTTACGATAGTCCCCAAGCACCCAGATATCTTTGTTGGTTGAATTTTTTGACATGTGCGCCCTCATTTGTTTTTTAAATCCTTGCCCATAGCTGAACTGATAATTTTTCCATAATCTGTAAACAGCTTGTCCACCACGGTTTTAGCCGCCCCTTTGAGCACCCGGTTCTCTTTTTGGGTGGCAGGCGAAAACACATCCAGAATACGGGTGGGCGAATCTTTAAGAGCGTTGAAATCCTTGTCCAGTTCCAGCTGATCGGCATCCACAATGTCAATTTTGGGAGCGGCAAAAGCCTGGGCCACGCCGGCAAGTCCTGCATAACGGGGAAAAAACGCGCCCAGGTCTATGCTCACAAGGCCCGGCAAATCCATCTCCAGGGTTTCCATAAAATCATCCACCAGCCGGGTGACCACAAGTGTTTTTTGGGTTAACCGGATATCCGACGCCCAGCCGATTGCCGGCCAATCCAGTTCACAGGCCAACTGGGGACCAACCTGGGCCGTCTCACTGTCACTGGTCTGGGCGCCGCAGAGCACAAGACCGGTATCAGGCTTAAACATCCTTATATATCGGCCAAGGATAAAAGAGGTAAGATTGGTGTCGGCCCCGGCCATTTTCCGGTCCGTGAGCAGCACCCCATGGTCTGCGCCCAGGGACACGGCCTGGTGAAGCACCTCCTCGGCCATGGGCGGGCCCATGGTCAGTGCGGTCACCCGGATCCGGCGATCTTCTGACTGCCCTGCCCTTTGAAGGCGAACTCCGGCCTCAAGGGCAAGGCGAGAGGCCGGGTCCATCATGCCCTGGGCAAGCTCCCGCTTCAAGGTGCCGGTTTTGGAATTCCAGGGCAGTTCAGACACCATGGGCACCTGTTTGATGCATACAATGATATCAAGTACATTATTTTCCATATCTGCGTTTTCTTCCTTAACTGGGCCGGGTAATCAGATGCCTTGCGATGACCATCTTCTGCACTTCACTGGTGCCTTCGTAGATCTGGGTCACCTTGGCTTCCCTGAAATAGCGTTCCACATCATATTCTCTGGAGTATCCGTATCCACCATGGATCTGGACGGCCAGATCCGTTACTGTGCGTGCCGTGGCACTACAGGACAGTTTAGCCATGGCTGACTGGGCCCCGAAATCACCGCCTTTGTCCTTGGCTGCAGCGGCCCGGTAGAGAAGCAGGCGCGAGGATTCAATGGATGTGGCCATATCTGCCAGATAGTTCTGGATGGTTTGAAATTTTGTCAAAGGGCTGTTGAACTGCCGGCGCTCCTTGGCATAACTCAAGGCCGCCTCAAATGCCGCCTGGGCAATGCCTAACGCCTGGGCCGCAATACCGATTCGGCCGGTATCCAAGGCAGTCAAACCGATTTTCAGCCCCTGACCCGGTTTACCCAGAAGATTAATCTCAGGAATCCGGCAGTCCTCAAAAAACAGGGACGAGACCGGATTGGCCCGCATGCCGCATAAATCCTCTATTTCTCCCACACTAAATCCAGGGCAATTCTTTTCCACAATAAAAACATTGGGCCGGGACCGTCCCTGGCTGCCCGGATCCACGGCAAAGACCAGAACCACATCACAGACCCCGCCATTGGTGACAAAAATCTTGGTGCCGTTGATGGTGTAGCCGTCGTCGGTCTTTGTTGCCGTGGTCTCCACGCTACCGGCATCGGAACCGGCATTGGCCTCGGTCAGGCAAAATGCACCGATATGTTTCCCTGCCGCCATATCCGGAACAAAGCGAGCAATTTGCTCCTCGGTGCCGAACTTTAAAATGGGATACAGGCCCACGCTGTTGTGAACAGACACGCAAAGCCCGAGAGCTGCGCACACCCTGGACAATTCCTCAATCACAATGGCATAGGAAATGGTGTCAAGGCCGGCACCCCCTAAGGACGGCGGCACCTGCAGGCCAAAGTAATTCAAAGGCCCCATCTTTTCGACAATTTCAGTGGGGAAGCGCCCTTCCCTGTCCAGGCTTGCAGCATGGGGTTTGATCTCATTTTCAGCAAACTCCCGCACCGTTTTTCTGACCACCTGGTGTTTCATGCAGGGGTTAAAATCCATAAAATCACGCCTTTTATTTTTTTTAAAGGAAAATAACCCATAAATTAATATAACTCATAGGTAGCACAGGACTATAACCCATCTTGGCACATTTTCAAATTATTAAAACTGAAATTCGATCCTATATTGTCGTAACAACATCTTCCTGTGACAGACGGGCTTTTGGCATGTCCCTTTGACAATACTGAAAACTACTTAAGGATCGTCCCATTGAGGTAAACATTTGATTCCATCTCTGTCTCATTTTGAACACCCTCGCCGGCAAAACACATGCGAAGGGCTTGTCTCGCATAATCCGCCAGCGCCTGTTCTGCAGCATCACTTTTCACGATGACCCTGGTAATTACATCATCAAGATGACCGGTCATTGCCGGCGTCATAAAATTATCCTGCTGGTAGTTAAACTGGTGTTCAACTCTGAAATCATCGATATTGATGCCCTGTTTCCGGAAGTACATTCTATTTGCGGTAAGCTGACTCATCAGACAAAATGAAGTTCCTACAGTAAAATAGTCTCTTGATGTAGGTGCGTTATCGACCCCCTCATATCCACGGCTATCATCGGTATAAAGCTCCCAGGTCTGGTAGTTTTCGGTCAGGGATTTCGCTCTGATTTTATGCAGATATGGACGCCTATCATCATGTGCAGATTCTGCTATGGATATTTCACTAAATACAAACGGATTGGGGAAATGCCCCATATCCAGACCCAAATCTTTTTCCACTTCAACTGTCTGCAGATTCAGATCAGGTGTTACATTGGTGATAATGCGGCCATTATCAATAGAGATCGGTGACTCTACTTTACCAGGACGAGCTTCCAATCCGGCCCAATCATCCGCATTGATGAGAATTCCTACATCAATTGGTGTTTTATTTGCCAATCCTTCACCAACTGCCCACGCTTTAAGCGCTTTCTCTTTTAATTCTTTTATCTTTTCAGGCGATTCACTACTTTCAATGAGAATGTTGGAGATGACTTTATCAGTATAACCAGACCAGTTATCACTCATCGGATCAGACCATCTAAAAAATATTTTTGATTCAACTTTTGCATCTTCAATGTCTAATGCCAATATTTTTATTAATCTTTCAACTTGGGTCAATAGGCTTGAAGAAGCGCCGGCAGCATAATAGGTTAAGGGATTCGGCGCTGTTTGGCTATGTCCGGAACCACCTTCATCACTTACAAGCTCCCACGCGCTGAATTGCGTTTCGCCGACAGGTTTTACGAGACCTTTCTTAAGAAAATGAGCCTCTTTGTTGAGGATATTCTGCGTAGTCGTAACAATATTTTCAGAGATTGCGCCATTGACCGGTATTGCGTTTGTAGGGGTAAACGTTGTAGGGCGCATATAATTATCCAGCCTGGTTTCAATCTGATAAACTTTAGAGTTTTGCTTTGCATCATTTTGTGCATAAGCTGTGCTGCCTGAAATAATGAGTGCTGCCAGTATTACTAGTGTACTTAATTTAAATTTCATTGTTTGCTCCTTCTTTTATTTTAATAATTCCGTTTATACACCACAGTATAAAAATTTCCGTTTATACATAGCCTGCTATGTAATATATATAGCAGGCTATGTATGTCAACAAAAAATATTGTCATCTCAACAGGCGGATTAATATTCATCATGAAATCGAAGAATTGGATGGTTTTTTTTTGGAGAAGTCTTCTTTAAAAAATGTCGGTGGTAATATTCCCCCCTTGCTTCTTTTTATTTGAGGAACGTGCCTTTGAATTTGTAGCGGCCTGAATTATTCCAAGCCCTGGGCTTTTTTATTCCGATTTGTTACACCTAATAATGGAAAACGGTAATCTTCTATTCGTTACAACGGTATTCCACGTCAACTCCCCGGCATTGAAATGACGAAAATTCTTGCAAGGTTTATTTGAATTGAAATTATGATAAGATATGAAAGCCTGACAGACGAGCAATTGGTTCCACTTTCATTGAAAGATGAAAAGAGCTTCTATTGCCTGATGAAAAGATATGATGTTAAAATATTACGTTATATTAAGCATATAACCAATATAAACCAAAAAGAGGCCGAAGATATACTTCAGGAAATATTAATCAAAGTATATAAAAATCTGAATGGCTTCAATCCTAAATTATCATTTTCAAGCTGGATTTATCGAATTGCCCACAATGAAGTGATAAATAATTACCGTAAAAACAAATCTCATTCGAAAACAATCAGTTCGGATATGGGAAATGATGATAATGGCCTGCCGGAACTCATTTATGATACCTTTGATATTCATGAAAAATATATATCAAAAGAAAAGACTGAAACAATAAGAACGGCACTCGCCGAACTTCCGGATAAATATAGGGAAATACTTATCCTCCGTTACTTTGAAGATCAGAGTTATAAAGAGATAAGTGATATTCTTCGAAAGCCTCAAGGGACTATTGCGACCCTTGTAAACCGGGCAAAATTAAAATTTAAAAAATTGGCCGTAAAATATGAACTGAATGGATAAATTGTAATATGACAGACATAAGTAAACAGATACTGCAGAGAATTAAACAAGATAATATACGTCCCTATCCAAAATGCTGTTTTCTTTTTAAGCGTTCCATAATATGGACTTTTTTTTCTTTTTCGGTCCTGTTTGGAAGTATTGCTACCGGTATTGCACTTTTCCAGTTAAAGCATGCCGAATGGGACCTGTATCAACACCTCAGACACAGTTTGTTAGAATTTATTTTATTGACCATTCCGTGTTTCTGGTTGGTGTTTATGGCAGGCTTTACGGGATTTGCTTATTATTACTTTCGTCATACGGAGCAAGGATACCGATACAACACCCTGTGGATTGTTTCAGGAAGCATTATCCTCTCAATTATAGGTGGAGGGCTTTGTTCTTTAACCCGTGCGCCGGAGAGAATAGAAACAATATTTAAAGATAACGTACCCTTTTATAAAGCAATGGAGGAGCACAAACATAAAGTATGGATGTCACCCGAACATGGTCTGCTTGCCGGGAAAATCAACAAAGTCATTTCCGGGCAAAAAATACAAATTGAAGATTTGGCTGGCAATAACGTATTGATTGATATTACCCATGCAACCTGGAAGGGCGGACTTACGCCTGTTGAGAATCTCAAAATAAAAATTATTGGCCATAGGGAAAATAAAATATTATTCATCGCGGATGAAATAAGGCCATGGGAAGGACGAAGACATCGAGGAGGTAAGTGTCAGTATGAATTTCGCTGATTCATCAGTTTTTCAACAAGCTCTATCTAATAGAAAGGACAGCTCAAAATGAGTTGTCCTTTTTTTTAAACAAAAAAATGAAAGAAAAATTATCCCCCTTACGTATTAAAAACAAAAGGCAGCGAAATACCATAAGGCGGATATAAAAGTGAAATTTTATTCAAAATGGACGTTGTGTGTTCATGTTTTTTGATGGGTCTTTCTTTTGCACATGCAACCGGCGGCAAGGGAAATGGTAATGGATGCCGTTCAGTTTGCAAGTCCGGTAAAAATCTTAACTTCGTGGATAAGAACGAAGATGTATTTTGTGATAACAGAGTTGGGAAAAATTCAGGAAACTAAAAAGAAAGGAGATTATAGTTTGTTGCCGTATGGATGCCCAGCAAAAATGGCGTCCATTATAGAGTTTTCAAGGTTTGTACCTGTTAAAAAAAACAAAAAGTTACGGAGAAATTAAAATGACAAAAACTGTAAAAGTTAGTTTGACGATTCTTATGGCATGTATTTTTAGCGTTAGTATGGCATTGGCGGCGGATCAAAAAAAGAAAAGAGACAGAGAGACAGAGATCCTGATCAGAAAAAAGACACTTCCTGTCAAAGTTTCCTCATGAACCAGGATGCAACATTTGATATGGCATTTGATATGGCCGCAAATCAGAACCAGGAAAAGGTAACAAAAAGAAGAGGTGGGGGAAACGGCGATCGGAAAAGAGACGGCTCCTGCCTGGGTTAAAAAACTAAAAAATGGTATGACTTGCGTTTAGCCATTCTCCACAGGCAGCAAGCCAAAGCCACGTCATCGGGGCGTGACTTTGGCTTGCTGGCGAATCGATGAGCTTATCTCTAATTTAAAATCAAATGATCGCTTGTTGGTTTCTGAGCTTTCCCGCCTGGGACGGATCACAGGAGAGGTGATACAGTTAATCAAGACCTTGACCGACCAAAAGATTGAATTCGTCCCTGTAAAGCAAGGCTTCCGAATCAATTTTCAAAAGCGATTAGGCACTTGCCGATTCTTGGACGAAAAGTGTATTTAAAAATTCGGCCACGTCGCACTCAATGCTTAGAATGCGATAACGAACCGACAACAACAGAACGATACCCATGGCGTGTTCCCGAGAAATCCAGGCACAAAGATTTTATGGCCCTTTATGCCTTTGAGGCTTTGTGTGAGGATAAATTTAGAATTGCTGATTTTTTATTCCAATGTGGTTGACTATCGAAGAAGAAAATACTAACAGGAAAGAAGGCCCCCCCTTGAGTTGATTTCGTTTGGGGATTGTCAAAGCGAAAAACACAAGTAGCAGCATGATTGAAACTAACAGCCATGGGCTGATCCGGTCTATCAACACCCAGGCTCAAGCCACAACGAAAATTTAAAGCTCTGTGTATGTTACACGGTCTTTATTATAAAATAACTGTCAATTGTTTTTTTCGAAAATCCAAGATTTTTAACACTACAGCGACAATTGTCTTTTTTCACACAAAAAGGAATGGAAAATCACCACATTTTAGCTGATTTAGAGCTATAAAATGCTCCATCGACAGGGGCGATTTCGAAAGTGTCGCTGTCGTGTTAACGGCATTGTTTTTAAACAACCGAAAGGAGGTGAGTTTACAAGCCCGCAGAATATTTTTTATCAGCCATTTATTCCGTCCCGTGGCGGATATTTCACAGCCAAAAAAAATTAAAAGGAGAGCAACATGATGAAAAAACTGACAGGAATTTTAATGAGTTCCCTATTTTTAATTTCGGCGGTTTGGGCTGCCGGCGGTACGACCGTTGATCCTAATATGGAACAACTTGGGATGAGGCTTTATAACGATAAAAACATGTCATTTAACGGCACCCAGTCCTGCCGGAACTGCCATCACCATTTCAGTGGATTTGCGGATATCACCAATCACCTGGATCCCTATGCCAACTTTGTTTCAACAGGTGCAGACGGTGTTAGTAAAGGCGGGCGGAATGCCCCTTCCGCTGCTTATGCCGGGTATAGTCCGATATTGAAAAAGAAGTCGAGCGAATGGGTCGGTGGGATGTTTTGGGACGGCCGTGCAGCTGGCTGGGTACTGGGAGACCCCCTAGCAGAACAGGCTCAGGGACCGCCTTTGAATCCTGTTGAAATGGGCATGCCGGATAAACAGACAGTGATTAATGTGATTAATGATTCAGATTACCGTGACTTGTGGATCACGGTTTTCGGATCTGGATCACTTGGGGACGCGGAAGCCGCATATGATAACTTCGGCAGAGCGATAGCCGCATTTGAACGCTCCACCGACGTGACTAAATTCTCTTCAAAGTTCGATGTGGCACAGCTTTCCGATGTGGAACAGGCCGGCCAGGTTCTTTTCGAGGCCAATTGCGCCTCATGTCATTCCACGACAGCGGCGTTTGGGGCGGAAGCACCACTTTTTACCAATTACAAGTACGCAAATCTCGGTGTTCCGGCAAACCCGGAAATTCCATCGGAAGGAGCGGATTTGGATTTGGGTTTGGGCCCTGTCGTTGACGATGACGCCCAAAACGGAAAATTTAAAATCCCAACCCTGCGAAATATCGCGCTTTCAGCCCCTTATTCCCATAACGGCCTGTTTCCAACCCTTATGGAAATGCTGCAGTTTATCAACAATCGCAGCGATTTTACCCCGGAAGTGCCATACAACCTGTCAGAAGACGTTGGGAACCTGGGCTTGTCACAGGAAGCTCTTGAAAATATAGAAGCATTTTTAATGACTCTGACAGATGACTATTAAGAGCCTATTTAAAAATTGATGAATCGGTTGCAATCTCATGAGAACGGCCCCAATTTTTCGGTCAATAACTTGCCTATTAACAGAAAATTTATGAAAATTGCTCCTCGTTCTCATGGGATTTCGCGTCGCCCCCCTGATTTTTAAACAGACTCTTAGGGAATGATGTTGCTTTCGATGAGCAGGGATAAAATTGTTTACACCAGGCGGCATGAAAATGAAATATAGAAATATTCTTGTTCTGGGCATCGGAAATCTTTTGTTGCATGATGAAGGCATCGGTATACACGCCTTGCGTGATCTGGAGAACCATTATAAATTTTCTGATAACGTCACTTTAATGGATGGCGGCACTCTGGGAATGCGCCTTTTAGATCACATCGAACAGGCGGATTATTTGATTGTTGCAGACACATTCTGCAGCAATAAACCCCCGGGAACCCTGACCAGATTATCCATGGCCGAACTCGAAAGCCAGGTTGCGGCCAAAAATTCCATGCACCAGGTTTCCTTTCTGGACACACTCAGCCACGCAAGGCTATTAGGGATTCTGCCGGAAACAATCCTGGTGGGATGCGAACCGGAGAACCTCAACCCGTGGGGGGAAGATCTGACACCCTCAGTGGAAGCGGCAAAACCCAAAATGGTTAAAATGATAATCCGGGAAATCCGGAAGGCCGGCGGGAAGGTTATACGCATAAGGGAAACGGGGTGAAACCTGCTTCCATTTCACCCCGTTTCGGCCGAGTACGAGTTAGATAACTTTAATCTCGTAGGTTTTGTTATTGTCAAGATCAATGACATGAACCCCGCAGGCAACACAGGGGTCAAATGAATGGATGACCCTTAGAATTTCAACGGGATTTTCAGGGTCCGCCACCGGAACACCGACCAAGGCCTGCTCCATGGGACCTGGAATACTGTCCACGCACCGCGGTCCAAGGTTCCAGGTGGTCGGCACAACCATCTGATATCGGCTGGTTGCATTGTTTTCTATACTTATCCAATGCCCCAGAGCCCCCCTGGGCGCTTCTAAAAAACCTCGTCCTGAATTGGTTTTCATGTCATAATTTCTGTAAATTTCCTTATTTCCTGAACTGAGATTACTTTCCAGCTGATCCAGCCAACCGGTCATGGCATTGCCAATAATTGCCGTTTCCAGGCCCCGGGCAGCAGTACGGCCAAGGGTGGAAAGAAGATCCGCTTCGGATAGCCCGGTAGCCAAAAGGAAATTTTGAACCGTATCAACAAATTCGGGTTTTCCCAGTCCGTATCCCATCAGCACCCGCGCCAGCGGGCCGACTTCCATGGCGGCCCCATCGTATCTCGGTGCCTTAAACCAGGAATAGCGGTCCTCTACATTGAGACCTGTGAATTCAGGATTGGTCTGTCCGCTCAGGGGATGGAGATCGTCGGTGCCAGAATACCATGAACGCGCCACATGTTCGGTGATGCCGGATTCGTCCAGAGGCTGTACATTGAAGATATCACCGTTGAGGATGACACCTGGCGGCATGAGCATATCCTCCGGCAGGCCGCTTTGCTGGAATTCACCGCAGGCCATAAAATTACTGAAGCCCCCGACATTGGCCCACTGGGGATATTTGGACGCAACCAGTTTAAGGTCCGGCAGGTATACGGTATTCACAAAATGCCGGGTCTGTTCCAGATAATCCCGGAAGGTGCCGAGCCTTGAGGGGGAGAGCTCTCCTCCGCAAGTCACGCCGCCGACGATGGTGGATTGAGGATGGGGATTCTTTCCGCCCAGAATGGCCATCATCCTGGCGGCAACAAGTTGAAGTTCAAGCCCGGATAGATAGTGGGCGCAGACCAGCAGGTTTTCCTCGGGACTCAGGTTGTAATCCGAGTGCCCCCAGTAGGCATTGGCAAAGGGGCCTAGATTGCCGGTGTCAACCAGGCCCTGTACCCTGGATTTTACCGCCGCAAAATCCACAGTGTCGGCAGTGGGAGATACGTCAAGGGCAAGGTTTTCCGTGGCGACAGGGTCGGCATTGAGGGCTGAGGTGATATCCACCCAGTCAAGACCGTGGAGATGAAAAAAATGGACGATGTGGTCATGCATGAACTGGGCGCCGAGGCTCAGGTTCCGCACGATCCGGGCATTGTCGGGAATGTCGGCGCCAACGGCATTTTCAATGGCCCGGATGGAACAAAGCTGATGTACATAGGTGCATACCCCGCACAGGCGCTGGGTAATGAGGGGGGCGTCATGGGGGTCCCGCCCGGCCAGTATGGATTCGATACCCCGGTAAAGGGTGGCGGAGGACCAGGCTTTACCGATTGTGCCGTTGCTGACTTCAACTTCCACACGCAGATGCCCCTCAATCCGTGATACCGGGTCGATAACGATCCGCCGGCTGGTGCCCTCGCTTCCGGAGTCGGTTTCGGAAGCGGTTATAAAAACCGTATCCGCACCAGGTGCAGAAACGGCAAACACGGCTTGGCCGTTAGCTGTGTCAGCGTCTTCGGCCGCTTTCAGTGTTACCGGCAGGTCACTATCCCAGTTTGACGAGTCAAAATAATAAGTGCCGCCGGAGGTCACCGAGATATCCAGGTCACCGGATTGATGTCCCACGGTGACGGCAACCAGTTGACCCGGGTCGGCCGTGAGTTTAACATTGAATGTAGCGCTGGTGCCTTCGGCAACCGTAATGGCGCTTTTATCTGTTTTGATCTGGTAGACCGGTGTAATTTGGTCATTGTCAATTTCTTTGGCCGTGACCTGGACCGGCTGCAGTCCGTTTCCGGACAAACTGATGACGGCCTGACCATCAAAGGAATCGCTGTCTTCAGCAGCCGCCAGAATAATGGTCTGCCATGAATTATAGTTTGATCTTGTAAAACTCAAAGACGTACCGGACGGGATAGAGATACTGCTGTCTCCGGAGGTGCGTTGGGCTGTGACAACGGTGGTTTTTTCACTTGGCCGTGAGGAGAGCTTGACATTAAACGCGGCCTGTCCCCCTTCCGGCACATTTAAGGTTGATACGCTGGTGATGATCTGGGGTGTGGATGGCTTGGGCATAATTTTGTTCCTTAAATTTTACGGGTGTTGCTAATCTTAAATGGGATCGAAGGTGCCGCCGGGGGCTTCGGGGTGGCAGTTTGCACAGCTTTGGCTGGTCATCAAGCGTATCTCATGTTCCCTGTGCATGGCTTGCTGAAATTTTCTGGGATCATTCTGGTGGGATTCTTCCTCTTCAAAGATGTCACTGCTGTGGCAGCTGTTACAGGATGCCGTGGTTTGATATTCATGGGGAACGGCCGTGGGGCGGTAGGTGGCGAACATGGACATCCACATGGGGTTATAAAAGGGGGCATGGTTATCCCAGAATCCGGGTTCTGAACATCCGATGCACTGGTGCTCGGCCTGAACGCACCAGGATTCTTCGTTGAAAAGACGAAGATGACAATTGTTGTATGTACGCGGCCCTTTACAGTTATACCCTTGCATACAGGCGTGGGGCACGGTGCAGCCGGAATGGATGGTCTGGCCGTGACAGAAATAGGGGCGCCCGTCGGAACGGAGTGACGGCATTTCATTATTCAGCAGGTAACTGGTAATACAGGATACCAGGTTCATGGGATGGGGAGGGCAGCCCGTGATGTTGATGGTCTCTACGCCGATGGCGTCTTTAACCCCCATGGCGCCGGTGGGATTGGGCGATGCGGCAGGCAATCCGCCGTATGCGGCGCAGGTGCCCAGGGCAATGGTGTGTTTTGCATGGGGAATGATCGATTGCGCAATATCCAGCATGGTCCGTCCGCCGATCATCCCGTAAACGCCGTTATTTGCGGTGGGGATTGCCCCTTCAACAACGCAGATAAATTCACCCGCATGATCGGCAACGGTCCGGTCACGGTTCTGTTCCGCCTTTTCCCCGCAGGCGGCCTGGATGGTTTCATGGTAGGTTACGTTGAGAACGTCAAACAATATGTCCGCTACACCGGGATCTGTGGACCGCAGGAACGCTTCGCTGCATCCGGTGCACTCTGCAAAGTGCAACCAGATGACCGGCGGCCGGCCGTCACTTGTCAGCGCAGACACGATTTTGGGTATCATTGATTGATTCAACCCTAATGTTGCGGCGATCCCTCCGCAATATTTAAGGAATGATCGCCTGCTCATGGACAATTCCGTCATAAAAAAACTCCTAAATTCAGCCGGCGGTGGTTCAATACTCCAGCTATTTTCATATTCGACTACATTGCCGTTAATAATTGATCAAATTTTTGGGCTTGATCATACGATGGGCCACCTATGTGGTGACCAGATATATGGTCACTATCGACCATTTGTAATCTCAACTTTATTTTGTAATAGATTGGGTCATCTTACAGGCTACCGACATAACCCGGTGGGACCTATGCATTGACGATACTTCCGTCAACAATCCGTATGCAACGAGATGCCCGATCTGCTGCCTCAGGGGCGTGGGTGACCATGATAATGGTTCGACCGGTTTCATGGAGATCCGTGAGGAAATCCATCACCTGCCCACTGGTTTCCGGGTCCAGCGAACCTGTGGGTTCATCGGCAAAGATGACCTGGGGATCGTTGGCCAGCATTCGTGCAAGAGCAACCCGTTGTTGCTGGCCGGAACTGAGTTCGCCAGGTTTGTGGTCCTGTCGGTCTCCAAGTCCCACCTGGGTCAGCAGGTCTGCTGCAAGCTGTTCCTGCTCAGGGGCCGGGATATTGTTCAGCAGCAGAGGAATCTGGACATTCTGCCTAGCCGTCAGGTAAGGTATCAGATTAAAGGTCTGGAAGATGAAGCCCACCTTTGATTTCCTAAGTGACGCCCGTCGGCTTACAGGTTGATCATAAAGTGATTCCCCATCCATGAAAACACGTCCCTGGTTCGGGGAAAGCATCCCACCCATGACTTGAAGAAGGGTGCTTTTGCCGCTTCCACTGGGCCCGACAATGGCCAGGAATTCTCCGGCAGTGATATCCAGACTGACGCCGTCCAGGGCTTTGATGGCCTGGCCGCGTAATGTGTATTCAACATGAACATCGTCTGTTTTCAGCATGATTATATCTCCTTAAAAGCAATGCATGGATCAATTTTAGCAGCACGCCTGGCAGGTAAAAGACTTGCAGCCAGGGCAATGCCCACAGATATCAGGATCGCCGTTCCCAGGAGGTGCGCAAGGGGATATACTTTGATATTGGCGATCTCAGGTCCCAATACCATGGCCAGGATGGTGCCGATGACATAGCCTCCTAAGCCTCCAACAATCCCGAGGATGAGGGCTTTTGTGAAAAACAGCCTCAGGATGAATCCAAATCCGGCTCCCATTGCCATGAGGGTGCCGATCTCTTTTTTTCTATCATTGACATTGGCAAACATGTAGTTGGCGATTCCTGCGCCTCCTACCAGTGTTATCAGACACAGAAACACCCAGGAGATATTCGTCATCATGCGATTGGTCTTAAGCTGGGTTTCGGCAACATGTCCGATGGTCATGACCTTGGCATCGGGAAGCAGGGCATTGATTTTAGGTACCAGTCCCTCAAATATTTTCTGGCAACAGCCAACAACTTCAATGACATTGATGAGACCGGGTTTGTTCACCAGTGTCTGTACCTGGTGAAGGTGGGCAAACAACCTTGCGTCATCCACGGTGCCGGTGGGCGGCAAGACTGAGGCAACAGTAAAATCTGATCCAAGAACATTGATGCTGCTTCCCTGGGACAGGCCCAGGGAAGAGGCTGCTTCATATCCTATGAATACCTTATTTTTGTCCAAAGATTCGATAAAGCGTTTCTCACTGATGGGTTTACTGCCGGAATCAGATGCCGGGATGTCTGCCTGGATACATTCCTGGGTGGTCATCAGTCCGTTTGAGGCAAACATGGACGCTCCCTGCCACAGGGATTTACTTCGAATCTCATTAACCGGTAAAATCCCGGTCAGGATAAATGATTGCCCGTTAATGTCGATGTTGGTGGACAGCTTTGGTGACAGGTTATCCATGCCATGGATGCCGCTACTGGAAAGTTTGGCAACGTAGGTTTCAGGCATTTCTCCTGCCTGGAGATCTGCAGCATAATAACTTTGGATGCTGGCAGATTTTGGAAGAATCAGGACATTTGCCCCTAATTTTTCCAGCTCTTGTTTTATGGCAGTCTGGGAGCTTTGCGTGATGGTATTGATGGAAACGATGGCGGCAACGCCCAGCAGTATTGTTATCAGGCTTGTCAGGAGCTGTTGTTTTCGTTCAAACAGTTCACGTGTCACAAGAAAAAAAGGTGTCATGGTTGAATTCTCCTATTGCTTGGCCTGCGACGGCGGTGGGCAAGAAGGGTCTGCACAGTTCGGATCCCTGCAGCTACGGGATTGGGCAAGGGCATTTGTCAGCTGTTTGACAAGACTCTCTTTGGAGGTGGGGCCTTTCCACTTGCCGATGAGTTTGCCGGGGGGGGCAAAAAAATAGGTCATGGCAGTTTTGGGTTTTTCGGTCAGGCCAAGCTGATTGAGCAATCCCGTTTCTTCGGGATTTGCCGGGTCAAGGGTGACAATTTTTGTATTTTTTGCGTAGATAGGATCTTGGGAAAATTGAGTGACGCCTTCCATGGCAGCTTCATTGTCCTGGGTGGCGTCGCCCTGGATGCAGAGGAGCACAAGGCTTCGTTTTTGAAAAGCCAGAAGGCATTGCTGGATTACCGGGCTGATCGAGATGGAGGCAATGAGTTGATCACTGGTCATTGGTTTTGAAAAGGTACCGGCGATGGCGCCATTGGGTGCCAACACCATCACCATGGGAAGAGGAGCATACTTCAGGTTGTAGGTGTTAACGAGCCAGGATTCACCAGGCTTCTGCGTACTGATGGTGATAGAGTTCACCTGTTCCGGCCGCTGGTCCTTTAGGGTGTTATAAGAGTCATAAACCGGGGATTCCAAAGTGGATTCATAGATGTAGACCATAAGAAAACGGTTCTGATTCTGAGCATTGTTCATTGCCTTGTAGGCCGGATCGTTGAGGGTTTTATCATCAATAGGAACCTGGTTGGCGGCTCCAACGGATAAGGCCGATAGACTTATGATGAGAAGGGTATGGAAAGCTGACTTCCAGATGCGTGACAGCATAATAATATCTCCTGATTTTTTTCCGGATTAAGCCCGGCAGGCGGCTTGCCTGAATCATGGGGCTATCCGGGTGTATTTTATTGAATATAAAGGGTTTTCTATCCTGTGTAACCTGGGTATTTCACAAGTCGATGAAATATTCGGGTTAAACTTCGTCCATGGCATTGATTTCGACAATGGGTTCGGCCTGCATCACAATGAAGATGGGAATCATGGTGTTTTAGGCGTCAAGTCCTGAGGACGACAGCGGCAATAGGATGATAATGTGTTCTGAGTTGAACTGTGGGGGGCATCAAACAATCAAGACAATGGTGGCAATAGCCATGAGTGGAGAGGATGGAATTAATTGTTTTTGAAAGAAGCCGGGTATGCTGGACAGACTGGGTATGGATAACATATCCGGCAATAGTGTGATCAGAGTCTGATGATAGCGGACTGACCGTAACGGTGGTGCAGGAATAAGCTTAGGGTTGTCCGTGGGTCCAAACGGAGTACCACAACAGCAGCTGGTCGTTGATGTAAAGGGGAAGTTATCAGGGCACCGGGTGGGCAGGCAACACCCGGAATCAGGGAGCACGGAACTTTTCCGGGCAGACAGTGTTGGCGCAAATGCAATGGCACAGGGTATTTTAAATGCCTGAAGTGTGTCGCTGCAGGATACCGAGTCGCCTGGAGCACTGTGATGCCAGAGAGGAAGCACAGCACTGATGGCCATCAGAACACCAATAAACAACGCCGGAATACGCAAGCTGGTCATCATGGTTGAGCATGACCGCATTGTGTAGGGGGGTGTTTTGGCGGTGATCGGATGGTTCATTTCGCTCCTGATATTAAGGTTTATGATTGAAATAGTGAGCAACACTATTTACTAACCCGATATAAAAGTCAATAAAAAATGGAAAGCCGGTCAGGCCCCGGTTCTCATGATTTGAGAATATGGGGATACAACGTTGCGGCCTTTTCAGTAAAACCGGTAGTCAAGCGATTCCAAGCAAATCACTCCAATGAGTGTTGGCATTTTGATTTAAGCCCCTCTGATTTAAAAGTCATATAGCAATGGCCTGAATGGTTGGACAGGAAAAATTCAAAACCAGTACTTATGCTGTACGGTATTGTTTATGATCGAAGTGGAGTGGCCTTTCAGCAATACAATGCGGTTTATGGAGAAGATGCCGAGTACGCTTTACGGTTCCTTTTCTCGGCTATGAGTGCCAAAGCCATTGAGGGGTTCCCTTTTCTGGGAATCCCTGAGATGATTTATATGGAAAATGGTCCTATTGCTAAAAAGCAGTGTTTTTCAAAAAGTTATGCAATATCTTGGGGTTCGCATCCGCTGCCATCGCCCTCGAGGAAAAGATGGCCGAAGAACCACGGCACGCTCAAAAGGAAAAGTGGAAAGACCCTTCCGGACTACAAAAGAAGTTCACGAAACCCTTTATCATTTTCATTATTCGCTTGTTTTCTTTCAATACATAAAAGGTTGTATTCGGATGTTTCAAACCGGCAAAATATATTGACGGATCAAGCCATCATGCATTCATTCATGCATTTTGTTATTATCAAAGCAAATCTAATTTGTATCCTACTTTTTCACTGAGTAATCTATTTTTTTGTTAAACTTTGTCACCTCGAAAAATCATGACTGATGTTATCAACTCCCAAATCGGGTATTTTATTTTCTTGTGGCTCCTTATTGACATAATAGCAAGCTATGTACATTATATAGCCAACTATACATCACTTGTGTGAAATTGGTTTTTTATATAAAAATGAATAATAAAATGAATAAGTTAAAAAACGAATCGTTAGGATATTCCCTGCACTACACCAACCGTATGGCCATGGCGATCCTTCAAGAAAAAATCAAGCAGTATAACGTTGCCGTTGGGCAATTCCCCATACTTGTCCATTTATGGGAAAAACAAGGGCTCACGCAGAAAGCACTTTGTGATCTTATCCGTGTTGAACAACCTACCATTGCCAATACTCTGAAGCGTATGGAGCGGGATGGATTAGTAAAAAGGATACCTGATAAGGACGATAAACGGCAATGGCGGATTTATCTGACAGACAGGGCATTGGATCTTAAAGATTCACTGCAGGCGGAGTCCCGCAATGTAAATAAAATTATTATAGGACGGCTAAACAAAACCGAACAAAAAGAATTTATTCGCCTGATCGGGATTATAACCTCAAACCTTGAAAAAGAATTGTCAAAGGAACGTCAGTAAAATTAATTACTTTCATGTTTAGTTGTGGGTTGAACCTGAATATTGACAGATCAGATCAACCCATGGCTTTTTAAAACAAAATTGTCAACAATTTATTTACAATTATGTAAATAAATTTAATTAAGCTCCCATTCCTTCAAATCTACCGCAGTACTATGTATTTTTTTAGCTTTTATTTTCAACTGGTTTCGCTATATATGTTATTTTTCATACCGAATGGCATCTTTATTGCTTTTATATTAAGTCATCAACGGATACTACGTTGACAGATTTCATGGCGCTGTGAGGGTAACGGCAAATACCGTTGCCCAAAAGCACTATGGCGAGGCAATGAGAATCAGTATTTCCCATAGGATAATGTCCTGGTGAATTACAGACGTTTTCATGAGATCCTTTCTGATTTCGATGTCCCGTATAACATAATGATTACTTCCAGGCATGAATTTTCGCCTATCGGTAATCTTACATTTTAACAAACAGGAGAGAGAAATGGATCTATCCAATCACCCATGTTTCAATGCCAAGATGAAAGGTATATACGGACGAGTGCACCTTCCCGTTGCACCACGATGCAATATTCAATGCAATTACTGTGATCGAAAATACGACTGTGTCAATGAAAGTCGGCCCGGGGTAACCAGTGCGGTCCTGAAACCAAGCCAGGCCATGATCTACCTCGATTATGTACTTGAAAAAGTGAAAAACATTTCGGTCGTAGGGATCGCGGGCCCGGGCGATCCATTTGCCAATCCTGATGAAACCATGGAAACGCTTCAGATGGTACACCGGCAATATCCTGAAATAATTCTTTGTTTAGCCACCAACGGTTTGGGTATCGGCCCGTATATTGATGACCTGGCCGAGATGAACCTGCGCCATGTCACGATCACTTTAAATGCGATTGATCCTGAAATTGGATCACAGCTGTACGCGTTTGTTCGTCATGGCAAGAGAACGTTAGGCCCTAAACCCGGCTTCGAGGTTTTGCTGGAAAAGCAACTTGAGGCGATCATCCACCTTAAAGAAAAAAACATCACTACTAAAGTCAACACCGTCATTATACCGGGAATTAATGACGGGCACATTGAAGCGATCGCTGAAAAAATGGCCGAACTGAAGGTCGACGTTCTCAACTGCATCCCTTTTTATCCCAATAAAGGGTCTAATTTTGGGCACTTGAAAGAACCGTCTAAATCATTAGTAAAAGATATTCGGAAAAAGGCGGAAAAACATATCCCCCAGATGTATCATTGCAAACGCTGCCGCGCCGATGCCGTAGGCATTCTGGGTGAAGAAAATGGCCGGAAAATCACTGAGAAACTTCAAGAATGTGCACAGATGCCGGAAATCTACGGCGATAAGCGGCCTTATGTGGCGGCTGCCAGCCTTGACGGTCGACTGGTCAATCAACACCTCGGAAAAGCCGAAGAATTATTAATTTATGGCCAAGAAGACAATGGTGACGTTTATTTTGTCGAAGCCCGAAAGACACCCAAACCCGGCGGTGGAAAGCAGCGCTGGGAGGACCTAAGCGATATGCTCAGTGATTGCAGGGCATTGATGGTCACCGGACTCGGGGATAGCCCGCGTCGTATACTCAGCCAAAAGAAAATTGATGTTTTAGAATTGGACGGAACAATCGCAGAGGCTGCTGAAGCCGCTTTCGAGGGTCACAGCATGGACTTTATGGTCCAGCGAGATGTACAGGCATGCAATAAAAAGAACCCAATGGCCGGGATTATGGGGTGTGGATTTTGATTATCCGTGGTAAACATCTTTGGAAAATGTTTTACTCGATGATCAAGTTTTTGTTAATTTGCCCAACTTCGGCGTTGGAAAAAATTTTTAATCCTCAAAATATGTTGTATATTCATCCGGTTAAAAATTGTTTCCGCCTTGAATTTGAACAAATTCCCTAAAAACTTGATGATCGAGTTTTAGGCCCCAAAAAAAGAAAAGAGGTTGAACGTGAAACTGATAGAAACAAAGTATGGCGAAATATCCGGCTACCAGAATCTGGAAAAATACGCATCCGGGAATCCCGCATCCCTGATTTTTACTGAACCAATTAAGATCGAAACACCCGTCGGGGTCATTGTCCCCCAATATTCAGTAGATGATCATGGAAGAAGGGTATTAAAACCGGTTTTTTTTCATGATAATGGAAATATAAAAAAAGCGCCGCTCCAGGAAGCGGCCGACATCGAAACAAAATACGGAAAAATATCGGCCGAACTGGTCATGTTTTATGATGATGAAGTCTTAAAAAAACTTTTTCCCCTTAATGGCAAGTTAAGCGGTTACTGGGGCGAAAAAGACGAGTACGCCTTGGCCGAGGATCTTGAATTGCAATTGCCCTGCGGGACAATCAAGGCCAAAATAATTAATATCGTTTTTTATAAAACTGGCAACATTAAAAGCATAACCCTTTGGCCCCAGGAGACGGTAGAGGCCCAAACGCCCTTGGGCACAATGCGTATTCACGTTGGCATTTCATTTTATGAAGACGGTTCTGTTAAATCGGTTGAACCGGCTGAGCCGTATACTGTTGAAACAAAAATTGGACCAATATCGGCCTATGACAATGACCCCGAAGGTATTATGGGGGATATCAACTCTTTGCAGTTTAACAACCAAGGAGAAGTAACGGCGTTAAGCACTACCAAAAATGCCATAATATTAAGAAACGAAGCAGGTGGAGAAATAAGATATACCCCTTCTATAAAAGAGAGTCTTTGTTCCGAGAACGTAACGGTAACCATCCCGCTTCAAATTGAATTTACAGGTGAAACGGTCCGTTTTAATCATAAGGTTTCCGAGGAGTATAATTTGTCGGAATGCTCATTCGAAATAATCGAATATGGGAAAAAACCAGCAAACCCCTTTTTTATATGTAATTGTAATTAGACTCCTCATTGCATTAACTATAACAACCCGTCGAATAAAACCAAAAAAGGCTGCCGGGTATCGGCAGCCTTCTTCGGAAAAGGAAAAAGATGAATTTGTTTTTTATCTTAATTACAAATATTATAAAGCAAACGGTGTGCCAAGAACACCTAACCTTCTTTTCAAAAAATCAACATATTGTTTTAATTAATCTTTTTAATAAAAAAACAGTTTCAGATATTTTTTGCACGGCAGATGCACTCCCTTTCACCGCTTTTCACTAGAGAAAAGTTCAAATATTTGAACTTTCACACACCATATCATTAGCTAAAAAACTATAACATACTTATAATATTAATAATAAAATTCATTCATTTTCTTGAATCATATTTTTAGACCGGGTTTATTTTTCTGAACGCCCGGAACAATAAATCCGTTTCAAAACGCAAAAAGGCGGCCCCCTTGCAAAGGCCGCCTTTTTTTACTCGATCATCAAGTTTTTAGGGAATTTGTTCAAATTCAAGGCGGAAAAAATTTTTAACCGGAGGAATATACAATATATTTTGAGGATTCAAATTTTTTTCCAACGCCGAAGTTGGGCAAATTAACAAAAACTTGATCATCGAGTTTTACATTATTTCCAAGCAGGTACTGGTTAGTACCGGTAATGATCCGGCTTGAAAGGCCCATTAACCGGCACACCAATATAATCGGCCTGTTCCTGGGTCAGTTCTGTCAGGGTAACCGACAGATTTTTCAGATGCAGTCTTGCCACTTCCTCATCCAGTTCCTTGGGCAGGGTATATACTTTTTTCTCCAGATCTTCCTGGGCCAGTTTGATCTGAGCCATGGTCTGGTTGGAAAAACTGTTGCTCATGACAAAACTGGGATGCCCCGTGGCACAACCTAAATTGACCAGACGCCCTTCGGCCAGAACAATGACCGAACGGCCCGAAGGCAGCATCCACTTGTCAACCTGGGGCTTGATCGTAATTTTTTCAGCATTTGGATGGTTGTCCAGAAAACTCATTTCGATCTCGCTGTCAAAATGCCCGATGTTGCAGATTATGGACTCATCTTTCATCTGTGCAATATGTTCACCGGTGATGACATGGTAATTGCCTGTGGCTGTAACAAAAATATCGCCCCGCTTTACGGCCTCGTCCATGGTGACCACCTCGAAGCCCTCCATGGCAGCTTGAAGTGCGCAGATGGGATCAATCTCGGTAATCAGGACGATGGCGCCGTAGCCTTTCATGGAATCGGCACACCCTTTGCCCACATCACCGTACCCGGCCACGACCACGGTTTTGCCTGCGAGCATCACATCTGTCGCCCGTTTGATACCGTCAGCCAATGATTCCCGGCAACCGTAAAGGTTATCAAATTTAGATTTGGTCACTGAATCATTGACATTGATGGCCGGAAACAGCAGTTCACCGGCAGAGGCAAGGTGGTATAACCGGTGAACGCCGGTGGTAGTCTCCTCGGAGACGCCGCGGATCTTTTTGGCAATATTTGTCCAGCGCTGTTTATCCTGATTATAACTAACCTGCAGCCGGTCCATGAGGCAACGCTCGTCCAGGCTGCCAACTTCATTATCAAAAATGGACGGATCAGCCTCAGCCTTAACCCCCTGGTGAACAAACAGGGTGGCATCACCGCCATCATCCACGATCAGATCCGGGCCGGATCCATCCGGCCAGGTAAGCGCCTGTTCCGTACACCACCAGAATTCTTCAAGGGTTTCACCCTTCCATGCAAATACGGCAGCCGTTCCCTTATCGGCAATAGCGGCGGCGGCATGGTCCTGGGTGGAAAAAATATTGCATGTAGCCCAGCGCACATCAGCACCCAGTTCATACAGGGTATCAATAAGCATAGCCGTTTGAATGGTCATATGCAGGCTGCCCATGATTTTTAAACCCTTAAGCGGTTTCTCAGGACCGTATTTTTCCCGGATTGCCATCAGCCCGGGCATCTCCTTTTCAGACAGCTGCATGTCTTTATGCCCGGCTTCGGCCAAACCAATGTCTTTGACCTTATAGGGCAAAGACAGGTCCAATTTTATACATTCGTTCTCTTCCTTCTGACTCATAAAAACTCCTTTTCCTTTATAATCCTGCAAGGGACCTGATCTGGTCGGCTTTAGTGGTTCTTTCCCAATAGAAATCCGGGTCTTTGCGGCCAAAGTGCCCGTAGGCAGATGTTTTTCTGTAGATGGGACGCAGCAGGTCCAACTCGGTGATGATGCCTGCCGGCCTCAAGTCAAAGACCTCTTTGACAATGTCACCCGCTTTTGATTCGGAAATCTTTCCGGTTCCCATGAAATCCACCATCATGGATACAGGTTCAGCCACACCGATGGCATAAGCGATCTGTACTTCGCATTTGTCGGCAAGCCCTGCTGCCACCAGATTCTTGGCTACATACCGGCCCATATAAGAGGCGGAACGGTCGACCTTGGAAGGATCTTTGCCGGAAAAACAGCCGCCGCCGTGGCTGCCCTGGCCACCGTAAGTGTCTACGATGATTTTACGTCCCGTCACACCACAGTCCCCCATGGGTCCGCCCACAACAAAACGACCGGTGGGGTTGATGAAAAACCGGGTGTCACCGTCCATCATCTCTTCAGGGATCACCTTTTTAATCACTTCTTTGATTACGGCCGCCTTAAGATCCGCATAGGAAATATCGGGTGAGTGCTGGGTGGAGACAACCACGGTGTCAACCCGTTTGGGCACACCGTCCACATATTCGATGCTGACCTGTGATTTTCCGTCAGGACGCAGAAAGTCAAGGGCCCCGTTCTTCCTAACCTGGGCCAACCGTCTGGTCAGCTTATGGGCATAGACGATGGGCATGGGCATCAGCTCTTCGGTCTCATTGGTAGCATAACCGAACATCAGGCCCTGATCACCGGCACCCTGTTCTTTGTAAAGTCCGTCACCCTCATTTACCCCCTGGGCAATGTCAGCGCTCTGATGATCAATGGTGGTGATCACAGCGCACGTCTTCCAGTCAAAGCCCATATTGGAAGAGTTGTAGCCAATGTCCTTGATGGTGGTTCTGACCACTTCGGGAATATCTACATAGCAGTCGGTTGTAATTTCACCGGCCACCATTGCAAGCCCTGTGGTAACAAGTGTCTCACAAGCCACACGACATTTTTTGTCTTCGGTCATGATGGCATCGAGAATGCTGTCTGAGATGGCATCTGCCACCTTATCAGGATGGCCTTCGGTCACGGATTCGGATGTAAACAGAAAAGAGTTGTTTTCTGACATAATATCTCCTTACGCTCTTAATATGGAATAATTTATTTATGCGTTTTGGTATATAAAATTTCCCGGCTCCGACGCTTCAAAATTGGAATTTCAAATCTATTAAACCCAATGCGGGAAAAGCAAAAATCGTAACATTAATGACAGTTATCATCATCTTTGTCAATGGCCCATAAAAATATATCAATATATCTGTATATTTGTATAAGACCTATAAAAATACCTTGACAAGCAAGCCGGACTTTTTGATGATAGCCATCATTTTTAAAACAATTATCTGCAATTGGAGATATATTATGCCTTCTAATACCATCACCGGAATCGGCTCTGCCCTAGTGGATGTTCTGATCAACGATACCGATGAATTCTTACAAAAATTTAACAAAGAAAAAGGTGGAATGACCTATGCCACGGCAGATGAACAGCAGGCCATCATATCCGCTTCGTCCCAGGTACCGGTGATTGTGCCCGGGGGGGCTGCCTGTAACACCATTTTAGGTGTAGGCAAGCTTGGGGGGTCAGCCAGGTTCATCGGAGCCCGGGGCAAAGATGATTACGGAGATATTTTTGAAAACGAGGTCCGGGAATGCCGGGTGGAGCCCGTGCTCAGTTACTTTGACACCCCCACAGGCAAGGTATTATCCGTTGTAACACCGGACGCCCAGCGTTCCATGTTCACGGACCTTGGTGCGTCAAGTCTGCTGGACCCTGCCGCCGTTACCAGTCAGATGTTTTCAGACACGGCCATCGCCCTTGTGGAAGGCTACCTGCTGTTTAACCGCGACCTGATGATGGCTGCGGTCAAAGCGGCCAAAGCGGCCGGTGCCCTGGTGGCCCTGGATCTGGCAAGCTTTGAAGTGGTCAATGCATCCAAAGATATTCTGCAGAATTTGGTCAAGGAATATGTGGATATCCTTATTGCCAACGAAGACGAGGCAAGTGCCTATACCGGGGAATCAGATGAAAGCACTGCCCTTGAAAAGCTGTCCAACAACGTTGAATATGCCGTTTTAAAAGTGGGAAGCCGGGGCAGTTATGTTCACCACAACAATTCAGTCACCCGCATTGAGCCGGTAAGAGGCAATGCACCGGTTGACACCACAGGTGCCGGGGATTTGTGGGCCGCCGGCTTTTTATACGGCATTGCCAACGACCTTCCCATCGAAAAAAGCGGTCAATTAGGATCAATATGCGGATATGAGGTATGCCAGGTGATGGGTGCCCAGATTCCGGGTCCGGTGTGGGAAAAAATCAAGGCAACGGTATAGTCTAAAAATATATAAAAACAAAAGCCGTCCCCAAATCTTTTAAGAGATTCGGGGACGGTATTCTATTAAATTTTAGAACCTGTCTACCCAAAAACGATCTTGTAGACCTCTTTATATTTTTTAACAAAATGAAACTCAATGCCCTCTTTAATATGTTCGGGCAGTTTCTTAAAATCACTGGTACACCCATGGGGCAGGATGATCTCTTTGATACCTACCCGCCGGGCGGCAATAATTTTTTCCTTGATTCCGCCCACGGGCAGGACATCGCCTGTAAGTGTAAGCTCACCGGTCATGGCCAAAAGTCTTTTGACCTGCCGGCCCGACGCCAGGGACACAATGGCAGTGGCAATGGTTATGCCGGCGCTCGGACCGTCCTTGGGCGTGGCCCCTTCGGGCACATGGATATGAATAAAAGCCTCATCAAAATAGTCATTACTGATACCGTAACTTTTTGATGACGAGCGTACATGGGAAAGCGCAATGGAAGCCGATTCCTGCATCACGTCCCCAAGCTTTCCGGTCAGCTTGAACCCGGCACTTTTTCCATGCACCTTCACCGCCTCAATGGACAACGTGGCACCGCCCAAGGCGGTCCAGGCAAGACCTGTCACAATGCCCAGTCCAGTCATCTGCTTTTCCTCGGTGAATATGGGCGGTCCCAGCAGCTCTTCCAGAGACTTGATGTTGATCTGGATCTTCTCTTTTTTCTCCTTTAAAATCTTGACAATACTTTTGCGGATGATCTTGTTCAAAGACTTTTCAAGGTTACGCACCCCGGCTTCCCGGGCATACCCCTCGATGAGATGCCGGATGGTGGGATCGGTGATGGTGATGGTGGAAGTATTGAGTTTATTGCGCTTCAAAAGCTTGGGCCATAGATGCTTTCTTGCAATCTCCATCTTTTCGGAAGTAATATACCCGCTTAAATTAATACGGTCCATACGATCCAGCAAGGGGGGCGGGATGGTGTCCAGGGTATTGGCCGTACAAATGAACAGCACCTTGGACAGATCAATGCGAAGATCCAGATAATGATCTAAAAATGCAGAATTCTGCTCGGGATCCAGCACTTCCAGCAATGCCGAAGCGGGATCTCCCTGGTAGGATATGCCTATCTTATCAACCTCATCAAGCATGATCACTGGGTTTGCCACGGCCGTATCTTTCAGGGCCTGAACCAATTTGCCGGGCAAAGCCCCCACATAGGTGCGTCGATGCCCCTTGATTTCGGCCTCGTCGCGCATACCCCCTAAAGAGAACCGGTAAAATTTTCGGCCCAGGGCTTCGGCAATGGACTTTCCAATGGAGGTTTTTCCCACACCGGGCGGTCCCACAAACAAAATGATGGACCCTGAAATATCCTTTTTATACACGCCTGCGGCAAAGAACTCGATGATCCGCTCCTTGACATCGGAGAGCCCGGCATGATCCCGATCAAGTACTTTTTCGGCCCGCTCTATATCAATATTGTCTTCGGAATAGACTCCCCAGGGAAAAGAGGTGACCCAGTCCAGATAGTTACGGGTCACCCCGTATTCCGAAGACCCGGTTTCCAGCACGGAGAGCTTTTCAATTTCCTCGGCAAAACGTTTAATCACATGTTCCGGCGGGTCAAGTTCCTCAAACCGTTCCTTGAACTTATCCACATCAGACGTTTTATCGTCCTTTTGAATGCCAAGTTCTTTTTGGATGGCCTTAAGCTGTTCTCTAAGAAAAAATTTGCGTTTATTATCGTCCACCTTGGTGTTGATGTCCTTCTGGATTTTTGTCTGCAGCTTGGCAATCTCAATTTCCTTTTGCAGAAGCATCATCACCTTTTTCATCCGGTCCAGAAGGGATTCGGTTTCTAAGATATCCTGCAGATCATCCCCGGAAGCCGTGGTAATGCCTGCCGCAAAATCAGTCAAGGGCGACGGCTGGTCCGGTGAAAAACGATTCAGGTATTGTTTGAGTTCTTCCGAATACAACGGATTCAAGGATAAAAGCTGCTTGATATTTGAAATAATCGTAATGGCATAAGCCTTGATCTTATCTTCATCTTCCTTGGATTCAGGAAAATATTCCACTTCCGCCACAAAGGGCGGCTTGTCAGATAGAAATTTTTTAATCTTAAACCGTTCCAGGCCCTGGGCAATGAACTGCAGATTGCCATCCACTTCCTGGAGGTTGAGCATGCGTACAACGCATCCAATCTTGGGAAAATCTTCTTTATATACATACTTTCCCTTGACTTCACTGAAATAGGTCAGCCCTAAAAGCCCCTGGTTCTCCTTGGCTGACTTGGACAGGGTTTCTTCCCAGCGCTTCTTGTTAACAAATAAAGGCTGGACCTGTGCCGGCAGATGGGGACGTCCGGTTATGGGGACAAGATACAAAAATGTAGGCTTTGTATTCTGGGTAACCAGTCCGCTGTTGTTTTCTTTTTCCTCTTCATCTTCTGTTACAATTTCTGGTGTAATGGGTTTGGAATCATCGCTCATAGGCTCACCTCTATCATGAAAAGTTATTGTTTACTGGTGAAGTCTGCAACAACATGTTCTAATACTATAATTAATTTATACGGTCTGACAACACTTTAGATTAGGCTTGTAAAATGAAAGACAATGCCTAATTTTTTTTGAAACTTTAAAAAAATATATTGATAAACTTATCAAGACGCTTCATTATAAGAAATGCTAAATTTCAATCGGAGGAAGATGAATGACCAAATCACTTGACCTGTCCGAAAGTTTGGAAGACTATCTTGAAACCATACTTCAACTTCAAACAACCAATACGGTTGCCCGGTCAAAGGACATTGCCGAACGGCTCGATATCAAGCGCGGATCCGTCACCGGAATGCTCAAAAAACTGGCGGCCCAGGAACTGATCAATTACGAACCTTACGGCTATGTGACCCTGACAGCCAAAGGTGAAAAAATAGCAAAAGAAATTGAAAAACGCCATATTATGTTAAAAGATTTTCTGGTCCGCTTTATCGGCGTGGAGGAACAAAAGGCTGACGACACCGCATGCCGCATGGAGCATGCCATGGACACATCCACCTTTAAAAAATTCCAGGCCTTTATTCAATCCATGGACGACGGCCCTCACCGGGAAGACGATTAAATCAAAGGATCAACCAGAAAAACAGCCGTTGCGGTCAGTCCCTTCTGCTTTTTTTCAATCTGCCCATTTTCTGCCCGGCTCTGTAGATATGAATGGATCACAGGCCGGATATCCCCGGCAGATTTCCCAGTCACTTTTGTAAAAAAAGAAATCTGATTCTCGGCTTCGATTTCCACGGAAACGATTTGATCCCATTCCACCACGTCAAAATAAACGTCGGGATAGAGCCCCATGGAAAACAGCAGATTAATCTTATAAAGAATGCTCTGGGGCTTATCGTCCAGAGGACGGTTCATGATCCTTTCCCACAGATCCGTGAATAGTTGGGGCTGACGCCGGGCAGCCCACCCCCTTATTGCGCACCCTTTTGCCGCACATTGGATCATTTTTGAAAATGCTTTTGGGTTGGCCACGGCCGGTGACATAAATGCCACGACCAGATCAAAGGCCTTTTCCCACTTTTTTTGCCGGATATCCAGCTGGAGCCAGTCTTCCTGCACAAGGGTAATTTGGTTGTTTAAGTCTTTGGGGATCTCTGATTTGAACCGGTCAAGCATGCCTGCAGAAAAATCCATAGCCGTAACCCATGCGCCTTCCTGTGCCAGGGCCAAAGCCATCATCCCGGTGCCGCAGCCAATGTCCAGGACACGCATGCCCTCAAACAACAGGCCCTTTTCCCTAAGCGCTGTTAGAGCACGGGTCGTACGCCGACTTTTAATTTCATCTTTGTTCGTATTATACGTTACCGAAGCATTGTCCCAGTACTCTGCGGTTGAATAGCCCTTATGCACGGCAAGGGTATCTTTGCCGGCCACATCATTAACCCAGGCGTCCATCCAACACTGCTCGATAAACATATTATTCATGGTTTTTTGTCCAATTCCGAATACTACCCATCTCTTTGTACATCCTGCCCGCCTGTTAACAACTGAGTCCATTCACGAATCACTACATACAGTGTCGGTACAAAAATCAAGGTCAGCACTGTGGCGGCAACCAGACCGAAACTGATACTTACGGCCATGGGTATAAGAAATTTGGCCTGGAAACTTGTTTCCGTTAAAAGCGGGGCAAGGCCTGCCACCGTGGTGAAAGAGGTCAAAATCACCGGGCGGAACCGGGTTTCACCGGATTGGATCACAGCCTCAAACACGTCTGTTCCCTTAGCTACGTTAACATTGATAAAATCAATGAGAATCAGGGAGTCGTTAACCACAACGCCGGACAGCGCCACGATTCCGAAAATCGAAATCATGGTAATATCCAGACCCATTATAAAATGCCCCACAATGGCCCCGATCAGGCCAAAGGGGATCGCGGTCATAATGATAAATGGCTGGCTGTAGGAGCGAAACTGACTTGCTAAAAGCAAAAAAATTATCATGGCTGCCACAATAAACCCTTTTATCAGGCTGTCCATGGACTCCTTGCTGCGCTTGGCTTGACCTTCAAGGTCATAGTCAACCCCGGGAAATTGCTTGATCATATCCGGCAGAAAGTTTTTACTTAAGTCCTTTACAATATTCCGGGCATTGGCAATCTCCTCATCTATATTGGAAGTCACCGTAATCACCCTGTGCCTGTCCACACGCTTAATTGCGGCGTAGCCCCTTTGGGTCTCTATCCGGGCCACCTGGTTCAAGGGTATTTCCCGGTTATCTTTTGTCCGGATGCGAAACCGGTCTATGCTGGATTCGGTTTCCCGTTCCTGCTTGGAATACCGGACCATGACCTTGATATCATGTTTTCCCCGCTGAATTTTAAGGACCTCATCACCGTAATAGCCTTGGCGAAGCTGGTTGGCGATGTCGGCCATGGTCACGCCTAAAGATTCAGCACCCGGCCGGATATAGATCTGTTTTTCCATCTTTCCGGACCTGAAATCATCGGTGATGTCAAAGGTGCCCGGATAGGATGCAATCTCCTGCTTAAGGACCTGAGCTGCCGCTTCCATTTGGGCAAGCTCACTGCCGTGCAGACGGATCTCAATGGGGTTGCCCCCGGGACCGCCACCAATAATGGTAAATGTGGACTGCTCCGCCCCGAGAATATCACCGGTGAATTCCCGCCATTTGGCCGTCACCTCCGAAGCCAGGATATCCGGACGCTTTGCAGCCGGTAAGATCTCGATCCAGGCTTCACCGCAATGCCCGCCCGATATCCCTTCTTTCCAGTCCCGGCGTGGTATGACCCCTACCAGGGAGAACGTATTTACAACCAGATCTTTTTTATCCTCAACCCGGTCCCTGAAATAATCGTTGAGTTTAAAGGCACCGTTCTCAATCTGTTTAATGGTATCCTGGGTGGTTTCAAATGGGGTACCCAAGGGGTATACAATTTCCGAAAGCATCCAGTCGGAATCCGTTTTCGGGAAAAAGGTATACGGTACATGCCCACCGGCGATCAGTCCTATACTTATGATCAGGCATCCCACACCCAGCACCAGGGTAAAATATCTGTTTTTAATACAATAACGCAGTACTGGAAGATAATAGGCGTAGATGACGCGGTTCATTCCTTTTTCCATCCGGATTCTCAGCACGCCGTGAATATAGGCGATATCTGTTTTGATCCAGCGGATCCAAAACAGCACCTTGTAAATCTTTGGCCTGTGACCTCCTGCAGATGGGTGCGACAGGGTGCCTTCCAGGTGGGCCGGAAGAATAAAAAAGGCTTCTATAAGGGATATAATAAGAATGCAGATCACGGACTGGGGCATCACAGCGATGAACTTTCCCATGATGCCGGTGATAAACATTAAAGGCGCAAACGCCACAATGGTGGTGGTCACGGCCATAACCACCGGTCCCCCCACCTGCTCCATGGCCGCCATGACAGCCTGCTTGGCTGTTTTACCGGCAGCGTAATGGGTATAGACATTCTCCCCCACAATAATGGCGTCATCCACAAGAATACCCAAGGTCATGATAAACCCGAACAAAGAGAGCATATTCACTGACGCCCCAATGTATTCCAGGAAAAGAAACGCTCCCATAAAGGTAATGGGAATCCCCGAAGCTACCCAGAAGGCAAGGCCTAAATCCAAAAACAGGGCCAGCACCACAAACACCAGAATAATGCCCTGGATTCCGTTTTTGAGTAAGAGATCAATACGGTCCTGAACCATGTTCGCTATATTATACCAATGTCCAAGACGTATCCCTTGGGGCAGATCATCCCGGGCATCATCAATATAGTCAAGCACCCGGTTGGAAATGGCAATGGTGTCCTGGGAACTGGTGCGCTCCACCATCACCATGGCAGCCGGCTGCCCGTTAAACCGGGATTGAAGGTCCTGGTCCTCAAACCCGTCCACTACCCGGGCCACATCCCCGAGCCGGACCTCAGTGCCGTCAGCCCTTGTCACCAAAGGAATCTGTTCATATTCAGCACCGGTATACCGTTTGCCTTTGGCCCGGATTAAAAACTCGCCGCCGGGGGTTTTAACCAGTCCGCCAGGTAATTCAAGGCTCCCCGTACCCACGGCGCGCACCACATCATCAAAGGAGAGGGAGAACTTGCGCAGATTTTCTTCGGAAATTTCCACTGAGATCTCATACTCCCGGACACCCATAAGTTCTGCCAGGGAGATCTCATCAAATCCCACCAGGTCATCCCTGATTTTGTCGGCGGTCTGCTTAAGGATTCGTTCCCCCACATCACCGTAAACAGCCACATAAATAGCCGGCTCATTGTTTTTAATCTCAACCACCACAGGATCTTCGGCCTGGGTGGGGAAAGAATCGATCAGATCAATCTCGGTTCTGACCTCGTTGAGCTTGTCGGTGATGTCCGTTCCGGCATCAAGTTCCAGCGTCACCTCCGCATGGCCTTCAACTGCGGAGGAATACATGGTTTTAATATCTTCAATGCTTTTGAGCTGCTCTTCAATTTTGATGCAGATGCCCTCTTCCACATCCTCGGGGGAAGCCCCCGGATATTCCACGGAGATACTGATCATATCCAAAGAGAATTGCGGAAACATCTCCCGTTTCATGTTTATGGCCGTGAACATCCCGGCCACAATCAAAAACACCATGACCAGGTTCACCGTAACACGGTGTTCCACGGACCATTTGCCAAGGGCTTTCATTGGTTATCCCTGGTTTTTTTAACGGTGATGGCCATACCGTCCAAAGCGCCGGGCAAGGGTGATTCAATGATCAGGTCACCGGAGGCCAGGCCCCCGGTGATATAAACATCTTCTTCAAACCACCGGATTGCGTTGACCTTTTTAATCACAAGATTATTTTCCCGGGCCAGATACAGGGTATCCGGAGAACGCATAAGCGTTCGCGGAATCTTAAACACGTTTTCCTTTTGTTCTCCTTTGACACGGCACTTGACAAAGACACCGGGTCTGAGCAGCAGCAAAGGATCTTTAACAACTTCGTTAACATCAATGGTGCCGATTTCAACGGTCATGGGCATGGTCCGGGTTTTTTCGTCAACAGCGGCTTTAATTCTGACCACATGGCCCGGCCACACCGGAGAGCGTCCGCCTTTCAGATTGGCTATGGTTAAACTCACTTGGGGCCGCCCACCATCTTTAAAAACAGAACCCAGCCATTGAAGTTCTTCAAGGGGAATACGGATATCAACATCCAGGGCATCTTTTTCATATATAACCCCAAGCACCTGGCCCGGATTAACATACTCCCCAACCTGAACCTGTTTCGTCATCACAAACCCGTAAAAGTCTGCTTTAATTTCAGATTTTTCAAGCATCAACGACGCTGTTTCAAGTGCAGCCTGGGCCGAAGCCTGGGCCGATTTTTTCAAAGCCATGCGCGAGGGGACAAGCGCCAGGGCGTTGGTGATTTGCTGTAACTGATTTTTAGCGGACAGATATTGTTGTTCCGCTTTATCCAAATTGGTTTTAGATGCAAATTGATTTTGGGCCAACGCCCTGATCCGTTCCAATTCCTTGGACGTAAGTTGCAGATTAGAGCGGGCAAGCCCGACATCTGCCTTTAAATTCAATGTTTCCTGTTCAAGCAGACGGATATCAGCCCGGGCCTGGTCCACCTGTATCCGTGCATTTTTTTCATTCAGAACAAGGGTGCGCTGATCAAGGCGTAAAAGGATTTCACCTTTATTAATACGTGCACCTTCCCGAAAATCAGGGTGGATATAATCAATGCGGCCGGCAACCTCCATGGCCAGATTCACACTGTTTCGGGGAGTAACCGTCCCAAAGGCTTCAACGGTCATATCAAACGTGCCCGATACTGCCGGAACACATAATACTTTTGGCGGAGTGTCCGTCATTTGTTTTTTTTGAGGTTTTTCCCTGGAAACAAACAGCCACCACCCCACACCTGCGGCAAGCAGCAGAACCACAACCACTCGTATCAATCTAAATAAAAAAGAAGGCATAGGTATTTTCTTTTAGCCTATCCACTCTTTTTTGAAGATCCCCCCTTTGTACGGGACGCGGCTTTGGCCGCAGACTCAGCAACAGGGTTGGTTTCAGGAACTGTGTGGGTTTCAGATGTATCGGGCCGTTTGGATGTAGTCTGTTTTGCAGCCGCCTTTCCCCGGGTTTTGGTCCTTTCCGAAGGCGAGACGCTCTTTTTCCGTTCGTTTTTGGCTTTGGGGGAAACGCCCCTTAAAATAGGCATTACCTCATCGCGTTTTTCAGCCAACAAAAGGGAAATTTCTTCTTTGCGGGTTTCATCAAGAGCGATATCAGAATTTTCAAGAAAATCAAATAAATTGTCGGCAATATCTAACATTTTGTCATAGGCGTCTGCTTCTTTTTTTGTCGCGAATGTCATTTTTTCATCTCCATCCCTGACAACAATATATTGGACAATTACGGGCATTTTTTCTCCTTGAGAATAAAATTCTTTAACAAAGGAAAGCGTGTTATTTAACCTACGTTAATATAAAAAAAACAAAACCGGGTAAAGCTATTTTACAAATTGGACCTATGGTGTAGTGTGCTGTCTGTTTCCGATGATGACGGCGCAACTGAAAAATCCATCTTTTCCTCTTTGATGAGCTTCAGGCAGGCGTCCACACTAGGGGCATGATATCGAATTCCCCGGCCGTTCTGTATCTCTTCGAATGCGGCTTCCATGCCGAGAGACGGCCTGTAGGGACGGTGGGAGGATATGGCCTCCACCACATCGGCAACCGTCAGTATTTTCGCTTCAAGAAGAATGTCCTTATCGGTCAAATTCCTGGGATACCCCGAACCGTCAAGATATTCGTGGTGCTGGTATACAATTTCCGCAACGGGCCAAGGGAACTGAATATTTTTCAAGATATCGTACCCGACCTTGGCATGGCATTTAATAATTTCATGCTCCTGGTGGGACAAAAGGGTCGGTTTGGATAGAAATTCGGACGGCAGGGCAATTTTGCCGATATCATGCAGAAGTGCGGCAAAGTGCAGCCCTTCAATCTGATGCTCTGAAAGTCCCAGTTCTCGTGCAATGGCACAGGCCAATCGGTCAACCCGTGTCTGATGGCCGGCAGTGTATGGATCACGCTTTTCTTCAGCAAGGGCCAACGACTTCACGGTCTCCTCAAGGTTTGCATGCAGGACGTCTCGACTCTTTTTAAGCGCTTCCATGGCCACTTTCCGTTTCGTGATGTCCCGCGTCACCCCTCTGTACCCCAAAAGCCCGCCGTTTTCTGAAAAAACCGGCACCGCATTGTTTTCGACAACCACATGCTTGCCGTTTTTTTTCTGGCATGTAGTCTCAAACCCTCTAAATGATTTCCCGCCGATAAGCAGATTTTTGAAGGTTTCCTGATACTGGTTTTTTAAATGAATGGGCACGAAATCCATGATGGTTTTATACATTGTTTCTTCCGAGGAGAAACCCAGTAACGCCTCCACCCTTGGACTTGAATAGATATACCGCCCCTTTTCATCGCTTTCCCATATCCAGTCACTGGTATTTTCCAGAAGGCTCCTTAAGCGCTCTTTGCTTTTTTTCAGCGATTCATTCAGTTTCTTGAGTTCAATGGAGCTTCGCATCAGTTCATTGTCGGCCTTCATAGTCTGGCGAATGGAATACAGGGACAACATCAGGACGATGCCCAGGATAGCGGTGGAAATAGCGATAAACTTATTGCGTATGGCGTTAAGTTCCGCATAAATGTCATCAAGATACATACCGGTACCCACAATCCAGCCCCATGGTTGAAAGCCTTTGATATAGGAGAGTTTAGGAGACATTTTGCTGGGGTCGTCTTTCCATTGCCACAGATAATCAACATACCCGGCGCCTTCCTTCGCAACCACCTCCTTCCACCTTAAATAAAGACTTTTGAGAGATGAATCCGGAATATCCTTGATGTCCTTGTTCACAATATCCGGGCGATACGGATGCATAACCATCCGTGGCGTTATGTCGCTAATCCAGAAATAATCTTTTTTTTCAGGACCGTACCGGAGTTTACCAATCCGGAGGGTTGCCCGGAGCTGCGCTTCGGGCAGGGTCAGTTCGCCGGACAATTCGCGTTCGTGGTAGCTTTCAAGCAGGCTCCAGACCGTTTCGGTCAACTCGCGAATCATTTCCTTCTTCCTGCTGATAAAGCTTCGTTCAATCTGAGGAAGAAAAATAATAAACATGGCGATGAGATAAAGAACGACCGTCAAAAGTGCCGGCACTGCAATTCGCCGGGAGGTGGTCTTAAATCTTTTCAGTATTACATTTTCCAGCATACGACCTGCCCTCCAAAAAACTAAAAGCCAAACAACTATAAATTTAAAATTTAATATACTCCCATAAATCTACAAAAACCTCAATCTTTCCAAAGGAAAAACAGAAACGCCTCCTGAACATCCCAACATAACATAAGGATTTATAGGTTCATCATGCACCATATTTTTCTTGCATGATTTGACCGGGCAAGGATATTCTCTAATTTATTTTAATTTTGGCTCTAAAAATCAAAGCGGAGGATATCCATGAGACAAGATATAGTGATGATTCATGGGATGTGGGGAGGGGGATGGTATTGGGAAAAATACAAAAATTTTTTCACTGAAAAAGGGTATATATGTCACACTCCCAATCTTTGTTACCACAATGTCGATCCAAAAGCCGAACCTGACCCCCGGCTTGGAACTACCAGTCTGATCCAATATGCGCAGGATCTTGAAAATTACATTAAAGGAAAGGGATTAAATACAAAACCAATCATAATGGGCCACTCCATGGGGGGCCTGCTGGCGCAAATACTGGGCGCCCGGGGAGTCGCGTCTGCACTTGTACTTTTAACGCCTGCCGCTCCCGCTGGAATTTTTTCATTGAATTTTTCGGTTATAAAAACGTTTTGGCCGGTGTTATTTAAATGGGGCTTCTGGGAGAAACCGCATTGCTTGCCGTTTAAAAATTCGGTGTATGGAATGATGCACCTTATGAGCGAAAATGATCAGAAAAAGCATTACAGCCAGTGCGTACACGAATCTGGAAAGGCGGCCACAGAAATCGCGTTTTGGCAGCAGGCCGCCCGTGTAGACGAATCCAAGGTGAAGTGCCCTGTCCTTGTGGTGGCAGGTAAAGAAGACCGCATTACACCTGCGCCGGCGGTGAAAAAGGTAGCCCAAAAATATGGTGCGTTTCCAAAAAATTACAAATGCTTTGATAAACACGCCCATATGGTGGTGTGCGAGCCTGGGTGGGAGGATGTTGCCGGGTTTATTTGGGAGTGGTTAAAACACACACAAACCAAGACAAACAAAATATAGACTCCCCATCGGGTCAATACATCAAAGTCGGTTTTCATAAAAAAATTTCACTGATGAAACACCCGCGTCGATAATTTGATAAACAGAACAGGTATTAATAATGGAAAACAAATTGGGACCCGATTATGCATCCCCGGAAGACACGGGATTTGTAGCCAAGCACCACGCCTCATGCTTTTGCGGAGCCGTTCGATATGAGGTGAGCGCTGATCCAGTGGATGCAAAAATTTGCCATTGCCCGACTTGCCAAAGACTACATGGCGCCCCTATGCAATGGGCAGCAATTTTTCACAAACGCCATGTAAGATTCACCGCTGGTTTAGAGGACCTTATTTTCTATAACAGTGAACAAAACCGGCCGGAACGCATTCTCCCCTGTAAAGTTCGCTGTGGCAAATGTGGCACTCCAATTGCCGACGAGGGACGCAGGATGTGGCTCGCTTTTCCATCATTGTTTGATTTCGGGCATCCCGCCAATGTGCCCGAGTCATTCAAACCGACCTGCCATCTTTTCTATGGTACAAGGGTAATCGAGCCGCATGATGATTTACCCAAGTGGTCCGGGCACAAAAATCATTCCGAGTTGCTGTAGAGCGTTACATCAAGTCTATAGTCAATAGGCCTTTTTAGTTGTATTTGCGCTGATTTCATGGTGTCTGGCGATCCGTCTCTTGGAACGTAAAATCTTTTATTTAGCTTTGTGAGGGCTTCAAAGATTGCTATACTTTACGTCTACTGGTGTAGTTGTAGTTTTGATATCTCAAATCGTCCTGAAAGGCTTGCGGTGAAAGACCAAGTTTACAAAGACTCGCGCGACAAGAGTATAGGCATCCGGCTTCATGAGTATGCCCGGACTCATTCACCGGGTTGGCCTTACCGGCTGTGTCGAATTGTGATGATTCCTATTTTAGTGAAGGCCTTTCGCTTGCGGGCATACGGTCAATACAACGTACCGCCCACGGATGGTGCGATCTTGGCTCCCAACCACATGTCGAACCTCGACCACTTCTTCTTAATAGCTCTGCTGAGGCGCATGGTCCGCTTCGTGGCCAAGTCGCAGCTGTTCAAATGGCCGCTCGGACAGCTCATCCTCAAGGGTGGCTGCGTGCCGGTTTTCCGGGGCCAACATGATCTGATGTACGAGAAAACCTGCCTCAAGCATTTAGAGGAGGCTCAGCTGGTCACGATATACGCCGAGGGCGGCCGCTCACGTAGCGGCCGGATCAAGCCGGCCAAAATCGGCATTGGCTACCTTGCCCTCAAGAGCGGTAAGCCGGTCGTACCGGTAGCGATCATCGGTACCGTCCACATGCGGAATGGGGGCTGGCGTCGCTTCCCTCGTGTGACCGTTCTTTACGGTCGTCCGCTGCAGTTCAGGCAAAACCTCAACCCGACCAAGAACCAAGCGCAGGCAGTGGCCAACGAAATTATTGATGAAATAAGAGATCTTTACGCTCAGGGCGTCAAGGCCTTTGATCGGTAGCCGACCCACACTTACACTGGCACGGTACCTGAAAGTGATGTTAGCCCCAAAAAAGAATCAACACGGGCCGTTTCCACCTACCTAAAACTCACCGATCCAGAGCCTTGACCAAAGGATCATCACGTCTCAAAACAGTGCAGGATTCAGTTTCTTGGTCAAAAACGATAACAGCCTTGCCGGATTTGATCTGGGCCAGCACTTGGTCAATTTTTGTTTCCAGGGCAATCTCCACCTCACCATAATCCGTGCCATCCCTGGTTACAAATTCCTCAATAACGCCGTGCAGTGCCTCGCGGCTCAGTTGCTCATAGGAAATTTTTACTGCCATCATTTGGTCACCTCCAAAGTTCCATCAACGGACCGGTTTCCCCGTAAACAGGATCATACTCAGGCAGGTCAATCTTTTGGATATTCCGGTCTGCATGAGGCCGTTCTCCGGGCGTGCCGTATTTCATGTCCGGAACCTGGCCGATGGGATATGCACCAACCACGTTGAAGTCCGGGGACTGATCAATATTCTTATGTACAACACCAGCAGGTATGACAACAACATCACCAGCTTCAACGGTGACAATTTTACCGTCTGGGCCGCCAAGCTGCGCCGTCACCCATCCACAATAAATTCCCAGTGCTTCATGAGCAGTGCTGTGATAATGGTGAAAATCAAAAAGACCGTTACGCCAGGAATTCACCCAGTTGTTTTTATGGAATACGTTCTCAATGGTGAAGGGGGAGATAGGCCCAGTCGATTGAATGCACCTTACGCCTGTTTCAACAAAACCAAGGGAAGAATATTATTTGGATATGTTCCGTCATCTTTGAATACATATGATATTTTGTTCATGACAAACTCCCTTGGTGACAGATTGTTGATGTTTGTGATTTTACATCAAAAGCCTTTAAAACGCAAAAAAGCTTTCAACGAAAACGCTGAAAGCTTTGTTACTGTAGGTGGTGGGCCATCAAGGGGTCGAACCTTGGACATACTGATTAATAGTCAGTTTTTACAACCTTCACATATTTTCACACAACACCATAAAACCACTGAAATTATTTGACAATAACGTAATATATCGCTATTCTACTTTCAGTTAATTCCACATAAAAACACCTTGCATCACACAAAAAGTGGGGACTATGTGGGGACAGCTTGACCAACTAATTAAAGCAGTCTTCGGCGGGAACCATAAACAAAGTGGGGACAGATGGGGACAAAATGGAATAGCACAAATTACCCTGGGGTCAGATACCGGGAACACAAAACCCGGAAGCATGGCATAAAACCAAATCAGTATTTTGCCATACGTTACCAGAAGGACGGCAAACGAAAAGAAGAAGGCGTGGGTTGGGCAAGTGAAGGCTGGACCCCTTCAAAGGTTGCGCTTAAACTGGCGGAACTCAAATCGGCGGCCACCACGGGAGAAGGTGAAAGTCGTTTATCAGAAGCACGGGCCAAAGTTGAAGCCGAAAAGCAGCAGGAACAGGCCAGACAAGAACAAGCAGAAAAAGACAACATGTCCCTATCCACCTATTTTGATGAAATCTATTATCCGGCCATATCCCAGGAGAAGAAAGCTAAGACAGCCATAACCGAAGAACAACTTTTCCGGATCTGGATAAAACCCATTATGGGTGACAAACCAATGAAGGATATCTCCACCTTTGATCTTGAGCGCCTGAAAAAGACCATGCTGGACGCTGGCCGTGCCCCAAGGTCTGTGGAGTACACCTTAACCACCCTGGGGCAGGTATTCCGTCATGCAGAACGGTTAGATTATTTTCAGGGGGACATACCCACGACCAAGGTAAAAAAGCCCAAATTCGATAACAAGCGGGTCAGGTTCCTGTCCCATGATGAAGCCCACCACCTGTTGGAGAATCTTCAAAAAAAAAGCAATGAGACCTATGAAATCGCATTGCTGTCCCTTCACTGTGGATTGAGAGCCGGAGAAGTATTTTCATTGACCTGGAAAGATGTTGACCTTGACCATGGTTTGATAACTTTGCTGGACACAAAATCCAGTAAGACCAGAACAGTATCAATGACAGCAGACGTCCAGTCCTTCTTTATGGCAAAGAAGACTGGTGGCAAGCAAGATCTTGTTTTCCCGGACAAGAAACACGGCGGCATAAGAAAGCAGATTTCAAAAACATTTCCCCGGACAGTAACCGAAGCCGGGCTAAATGACGGCATCGAGGACCGGCGGCAACGGGTTACTTTTCATACCCTACGCCATACCTTTGCAAGCTGGCTGGTTATGAACGGGATCAGTCTTTATGATGTGAAAGAGTTATTGGGCCATGCCACCCTGACTATGACGGAACGATACGCCCACCTTGCACCGGACCGGAACAAAAAGGCGGCTGCGACTATGGAGAAGGTTTTTCAGAAGAATGATGAATCCGACGAGCAGGACCGGACAAAGGCGTATGAAGAATTAGAAAGCGGCCAGGCTATAGATCTCAAGGAAGCAATGAACGAATGGTAAAATACGATGAAAGACAATTTAAGAGGACACTTAACCCATGAAAAGATATCTTACAGCAATTATTGAAAAAGAGGGAACCGGTTATGTTTCATTATGTCCTGAACTGGATATAGCCAGTCAGGGGGAAACCGTTGCCGAAGCAAGGGGAAATTTGCAGGAAGCCCTTGAACTGTTTTTTGAATGTGCCTCGCCAGGCGAAATAGAGACCCGGCTTAAAGGGGAAATCTACATCACTCAGATGGAGGTTGCCGTTGGTTAAGCTACGGGTCTTATCTGGAAAGGAAGCCTGTTCTATATTATCTGCCCATGGATTTGCAGAAGTCCGGAGACGGGGCAGTCATGTGATTATGCAAAAGAAAATTGAGGGGTCTACCATCACGGTTCCGATACCTGACCATAAGGAGCTTAAAAAGGGACCCTGATTTCCATTATCAGGCAATCTGGCATAGACCGGAAAGCATTCGAATAGTTCTCTTTCCCTGGGATAGACCCGGCTTAATTACCCGGACCGAACCGGCGGTTATCCTGAACCGCCTTTCCCAGGTCTTCTTTGTTCAGGTTTCATTGCAGGAGATGATATGAACGATCTTACTCCAAACGGAATTGAATATTACAAAACCAAACAATATTGGACTCCGGCGGAAGCGGCTGGGTTTGTTATGGGCGTTGAAATTGAAACGTTCTGGTATACTGAGGAAGATTATGAAGCAGTTGCGGAAGTTATAGATGCATCAGTCAAAGCAGTTAAAGATAAAAAAATATCAATCTGCAAAGAAATCGTCGAAAGAGATGATATCGATGACTTATACTCATGCTATTTCCCGACACTCTATAGACAGGATGAAGTCTACAAAAAGCGGTATTTACCTTGTTTTAACCCATTGGAATATATGGCATGGATAATTTCTGAGAAGATAATTAGAATCTCAGAAAGCAAAGGGGTTACATCACAGGACAATTACCCTTAACCGGGGTTATTAATCTTCGCAGCGCTGTTTTAATGTGGAGGATTCTCCATTTTAAATGGGAAGATCCTCTCCTTTAAGCAGGACCTGAATCCGATTTCAGTTTGCCACAGGACAATTCCAAACCCGTTGATTTGAGGGGTATGAAGTATTGAGCCCAGTATGCAAAATGTATTGTGATGTGCTCAGTAATGGGTTGTGCGCACGGACGTACGCAGAAAAAAGGCTTTAACGGCACTGGATTCATAAATGCCCTGATTACAGCTTTAGTTAGAGGCTGTGACCACAAATCAGGTGGGGGGGGGCAAACGAAATGTGAGGTCCGAACCTCGAAAGTCCGCAGCAAAATCCGCAAAAGACCAACTCATTTTTAGGCGTTTAGGTCCAAGAGCTTGGCCGAAAATTCGGCTGACCATCTCCGTGATGATGCCGATGATGCCGGAGCTATTTCCCCATTTTTAGGATGAGGGGATATTTTCATGAAAAAAACTGTCCCAATTCTGTCCCCATGCCTTATACAGTGGGGACTATGTGGGGACAAAACAAGATTAAAAACAAAAAAAGCTTTCAACGAAAAACGCTGAAAGCCTCATTGTTATGATGGTGGGCCATCAAGGGGTCGAACCTTGGACCTACTGATTAAGAGAACTTACCCCCGAGCTTCCTGACTTCCTCATTATACCTGAAAGCCCTTATTTAACAGGGCTTTTCAAATTCCAGACTTTTTCTGATTTTTTGGCATTTTAGCACATTTTGGAATAAGTTTCTCACATGACTCTCACACAGACTCCCACAAAAAAAGCTGTTCTTACACCCTCAATTTCCAACCCTTCCCGGATCATTTTGGACGGTCTGAACGATCATTTTTTGTGTCCGTGCTCAGTTGTCATCTATCTTTGGACGCTACCGAATAAGGTAGGGCGTTCCTTTTTGCGACTGTACCATTATCGTGTTGGCTAACTGGCTGAAATCACATAATTGGGACGATGATGAGCACTTGGACGATAACTTCTCCAAAACTTTTTTTCCTGAAGAGCCATTATCACCTCGGCAGTGTATCCGGAATTTTAATCCCGTCTCTCCAAGGACGGTGCCATCTGATCTGGACAATAACAGCTTCCAGCAAAACTTACTGAAATTGTTGGATTTGGACGATGATGCACAGTTGGACGATAATTTTGGCAAAACTTTTTAGCAGCTGAGGTACCGTCTTAAAATTCCCCCCCCCTTCCTTTCTGCTTCAAGGCCTTCTGGACGACAGTGTTCATCAAAAAACATTGTCCAGGCATAACCAATTGAAATTATTTTATTTGGACGATGATTGACGTTTGGACGATAATTTTTTCAAAACTTATTCACACTGATCCCATCCAAACATTTGACAAACTTTGGACGACTCCTTTATCAACAGAAAAGATTGTCCAATCATAACTATCTAAAATCATTTAACTTGGACGATAAACGGCAATTGGACGATGATTTTTGTAAAACTTATTTAGGTTACGGGCGGGCATGCGTCCCATTATTACCTGTCAGCCCCTTGATCACCTATCAAATTTTCGAAATTATGCCTAAAAATTTTGCCACACCTGCAGGTAGAAAACAAAAAATGAAAAGTGTGTGTGACGGGGTGCCTGTAATCTGTAACAGTGTGTGTAATGCGTGTAACGGATTTTGGACAGATACTGTAACAACAAGCCTCGACATTATCGAATACGCAATAATATCAATGTATTTGAAATTACAATCGGACCATGAGGGGAGATGACAAAATACCAGCCTGGTTAGAGTTTTTTTGTGATTTTTCTGGGTGTTAAATGTATTGAAATTTTCTTGTATCCTTGGGAAAATGGGGGGGTGATCATAAGATGGGCCACCCATGAAAAAACCCGATTCAAATAACTACTAACCGCCTGTAATTAAAGCGTTATTTTCCAGCTCCTAAAAAGGTAAGGACAAACTGGCCGAAGTTATGATCAAGCCCGGAAAATGCCACCTTAAATATGAATTTTTTATGGAAGCTTCCTTGGGCTTTAATAATGTTGAACCATAAAACCCCCAAATGCCAGATAGGGCCATATTTCTAAAGTTGGATACGTTTTGATATAACATTTAACAACATATCAACCATTTCATACATTGTTGCTTTCTCACCTATCGTTGATTTTTCTATCTCAGTTTTTATCAATTGTTCCTTATTTTGGGCTACCGACGTAAGGCGGGACAGTTTAAATCGGTTGATTCGAGTCTTCCAGCCCGTAAGCCTATAAAAATAGAGCATCCCACAAGATCCTTATTCTGCGGGGTGTCCCGGAAATGCCTTCTTCAAACGAGAGGCCAACCGGTAAAATGCTTAAACCGGTAGCCTTATTTTGATAATATTCGCCTTGTTTAGATATAGAGCGTACAGATCGATAGGTCTGGCCGATATTTACTAATAGAGCTGGAGTATCTTTCATTACACTTATAGCACTTGCCACCAAGCCCACCCCAGGCACGGCTCCTGCCACACCCAATGCAACTGATGATGATATACTAGCAAGTTCTTTTGAATGTTCGAGGGCTTTTTTCTTGAGAAATTTGGGCAACTCTTTCTGGAGTACGTTATTAAAATTTTCCGACAAATCCTTTCTAATGACTTCTAATTTATCGATATCGAAAAACTCTAACGTTTCTGTCTCATGGGTTCTAACAACACTTCTGACCAAAGAATCATATTTACGTTGAAAACTCGATTCCAGCAATGGTTGTCTAATTTGAAGAATATCTTTAAACGTCAATAAATCAAGGAGTTCAACAGGAAACATGCTTTTTTGAAAAGAATCAAAAACAAGTTCTATCAGCACCTTTGATAAAATTTGTTCCTCTGATAATCGGGCTCGTTTTTGTTGTAAGTCGGCGATATCATAATCAATGTAATTTTCTTGCGGTAATGCGCTTTCACAGTTAACTACACGTGCACCTGACATGTGATATAGAAGTTCTCGATAATTTTGAAGGAGCCTTTTTTCCTGTCTTGGTAAACCTTTCGTTCCACGATCAATCAATTCCCTCCCCAAAAGAGATCCTTTTCGTATATCAGTAGCAAGGTTTTTAACAACAATCCTATTTTCAGGTGAAATGTGAGTGCAAATTAAAGACTGATCATCTTCAAGGTCTTTAAGAAACCGATTTTTAAACCACATTGAATTTTCATCAAGATTCCAATTCACTGTTTTTTGGATATGCTCTTTGAAAAAGATTATTGCAGATTTTTTTTCCTTAAAACGTTTTTTTGCAAATAGTTCAGAAATATCAGTTTTGTCAGATCTAAATGCGGGAACAATTGCCTCACTTGTTAAAAGAATTGGATTGTCTTTGAAAAATTCATATGCGAAACGAGTTGCAAGATGAGAAGCGGCACAAATAATTTGCCCTTTAAGGAGTAAGAGTGCCTTCAGCTTTCTTTCCCCTTTCAACTTTATGGTTTTCAGATTTTTTGCTCTGGAAACAATTCGATGATCAAAATCTGTAAAATAGGCTCTTGGCCCACAAAATGATTTTGGATCAATTCTAATCATCTATTCTATCTCCCCAACTTCCAACATGCACCGGTGAAATCTGGCACATCTTGATTATTGAATTTTCCAGCAAGGATCAAATAAAGACCTGCTTCTATTTTCTCTATCAAATCCACCAAGCCTCAAGGTTAATGCTCCAAGATAAAATTATCTATGAAATAAATGAAAAATCTTGGAGCCAAGCTGTTCATTTTCCCATCTCAGAAGTTTCTCGCCAGCTATCTGATTTATAACGACTTCAATTTCAGCAATTCTTTTTGAACATCGTTTTATCACAAAACCTAATTGCCACCATACGGCAAACAAGAATAGAGCAGTGAAAAACAACACACCTATTTTAAAAGAATTAATATCACTGGCTTTAAACAAACCAAAAGCACCAACAGAAATAAATAATCCTAAAAAAGCAAATCTGCTTCGTATCCTTTGAAGAATTTCAGCTTTAAGCGTATCGTATTCTTTTAGCAGAACATCTATTTTATCTTTGTCATCCATAATTCATTATTACTCAAATGAAAAATTTATCCGGTATACTCTTTCTTTTTTGAAGAATTCTCCTTTTTCAAAAAAATACAAAAGATAGATAACCCATTCCAATTACCACTATTTTTTCCATGTATCCCAAGATCTTGCTATATCGTCTACATCAAGCTCTTCAAAATTAGAATTCTTTCCCATATAATGAGCTTTGAATTTTTTTGCCTTTAATATTAACTCGGCATCTTCAAGATTGTCCTTTTCAATTTTAGCTATTTCATCAATTATTATTGCCCCTTTGGCTAAAACCTTCTCGCTTTGATGCTTTGCGAAATCAACAATTGATACCATTTGTTTTTTTGATGCAGATGGTTTAGCTAAAGAAAATAAATCAATGAGAGAAACTGGGGTCAGGACTTCATACGAACAATTGTGAATTGATTTATAAGTTGCATGATTTTTATCCCATGTGCATAAAATTTTTGCATTACCGGCTGGCATTGATGTGCCACAAAGGTACTTTATCACTTTGGCATCATGTTCAATTAAAATTTCAGGTTTTTTCCCATGCCCCCCCCGGGAAAGCTTTTCTAAATCTGAAAAAATTGTTTTATAGTATTTTTCATCACATCCTACTGTAAATATGTTGTATTTAGCTAAAATTTCAACAAATTCGGAGGCACAACGATCTCTCCAACGAAAAAAGCTTATATCATCCATCTCTGAACTTATTTTTTTTATATCAATACCAAAAACACTGACATAATCCTCAAAAGAGACAGCGTTAGAACCTTTTTTGATAGAATAGTTGGTATAATGACTAACAAAGGCATTATCAGAGAAGGCTAAATCTATATCAGAGCCGATTAGATACTTATAATTTCGGCAGGCGTCTATCAAATGAGCTGCGATTTCTTGTACATATAGATCTGGGATGGTTGCCGTAAAATTGTGTTCTTTTATATGGTCAAACAATAACTTTCCAGAGTAACCATATCGATAATCTCTTGCTTCATATAAGAGACCACAGAGCATTGGGATAACTACAGAGGAATCTAAATAAATAAGTGCGCCTTGCTTCCCTCCAAGAGCATTGAGCAAATCCATAGAGTTTGCATTGACTAAAGAGGAAAAAAGCTCTGCTGCAAGGATTCTACCTCCAAAAGCACTGTCTGCGACTGTATCAGCTATCAGTTCAAATAAAAACTCAACATTTTCAATATCATTGTTTTCCAATAACAATTGCTTGATTTCCAGATAACTCTCAAGATCTTGATTTCCATTTGATATTGACGTTGAAATTTGAAAATGCCCTAAAGATTTGGTGATTTCAACTATTTTCTCGATTAAGACGTTGAAACCGTCATCATCCAGTTTTATACCAGTATCTTTAATGAGAGATCTAACTTGCACTTTTAAATCCAGAAAGTCTCTTTCCCCAGCCTGTCTTAGCCCTTCGTATCTTTTTTGTTCATTTGGAGAAAGATTTAGAAGACTATTAACAGATAGCAAATCTCCTCTTTGCAACAAACTATCAATTCGAGAATTGATTAACGTGTGCTGATTTTTTGAAAGTTGGCTTTGCTCTTGAACAAAATTTATAAGAACTTCACGCTTTACGCTTTCGCCTAAATCACAGAGATACGATTTAATAATGCAATCAAAGATTTCCGTCCTGAATTCCTTTGATTCTGATCCAAATATCAGGATAGATGAAATAGCCTCTTGCTTTGGAGAAAAAATTTTAGCATCTCTTCCTGTAACATCTTTTAAATCAATATTTAAAATTGAAATTAACTCACTAACTTTATTGTGTTTTATGAACTCAGAAGCGATTGCTTGATTGTCATATTTTTGAACGGGTGCAAACCGATAATTTAGATTTGATACTTTTTGGCAACATAACAGACAAATCATAAAATTCAGGTTCTATAAAATCAGGTGGTTATGAATGCCACATTTTGACTTTTTATGCAAAATACCCGTCATCAGGCCAAAACCTAAATTATTGAATTGCACCCTTTTTGAACCGAAATCCCCTCTGATAGCATAAAATCATTGGCAATTGGCCTAAAGCTATTTTCTGGAATTCTTCTATTTGAAATGAAAATGCACATTTTTGAATCAAAATTTTGCTTAATCTTTGATACATCAGAAGATATTTTCTTCCTCCAGTCTTTTTCTATTGATATTTGAATAGGTATGTTCAGATCTTTTGCCTTATCAATATAAAGTTTAAAATCTTTTCCACCATCATATGGGCCATCGCATAAATGTGCACTTTTATATCCAAACAAATTAAGAAAGACTAAAGATAATGTTCGAAATTCAGCAACCCCAGCGGCTTCAATATGTTTTGCAAGACTATCAATATTCATGACACAAATTCCTATATTCAGTAAGCAAGCAACATGACGTGTAATAGTAAAATAATCAAAAAGATTCAATAACGATTGCGCTAATTTAAGACAACTTGCACAATTGTTGATGGCTTCGATAATCAATTAAATTGATTAAACATCCCCTGTCGACAATTGCAACAGTCAATTTAATGCACTGGATATTTGCCATAAGGAATTCGGATACCACATACCGTATCTTTGTACCATTTAGCCACAACATACAGACGATTTAGACGTAAAAAGTGCTTATAGCAAATATCCAGTTAATGCACTGTTAAATTTCCTTTTCTCTGAATTCAAAATCAGGAGTGTATAATAACCCCTGTCTATGATTGAATCCTGTAAAAGCGACATTTAAATCTATTATGTCTCGCCAAAAGAGTTGCCAATAAAGACGAACAATACTTTTGGGTAACAGTCGCTTCCAAGCCCCCCTTATTTCCGAACCATTTTATCTGTGCCGGTAAAAGCAAAATATCCTGGTCGGCCTTTTTTTTTACCTTCCCGCCATATTTTTGAGGACCTTTTCCAATTAATGGAAATCAAAGACTAGGTGAAATGTCTTCCAATATGGTGAATGTTCAGTGTTGAAGGGTACCCAGTGTGTGTATCTGGTCCCCCTTGTTGATACGGCCTTTTTGCATCCTACTGGTACAATATAGGGGGGGGTATACGCCATAGGCGTTTCAGCCTCTCTTTAGATCAGCCCAACACACCAGCACCACCCCACCCAAGCACCTCACCTAAACCCTTAAATCAAACAGCACACCACCCCCTCCCCCTGTCCCGTGATCAAGCGGGGAAAAACCATCAAAAGGGCTTGTCCATTTCGGGCAGGCCTTTTTCAGTTTTTAACCTCAACCACAAGGAGAATCACTATGAAACCTTTTAATCACGTATTTGAAGCGCCATGTCCATGTTGCCAAAGGTCTATGACGGCAACCAGGAGATCCATCTTGAATCAAAAGCGGTTATTCGTCTGCGCCTGCGGTCATCATGAGTGGATCACAGAAAAGCAGTTTGAAGTCATCACGGGCCGGTGCTTCCTTTGTGGCAAACGTAGTTGTTGCGCAAAGGATCATAGGTTCAACGGTATCATTCCCGCTGGCATGGGTCTGTAAATCACAACATCAGCATCCAGCAAAAGGAGGACCCCCATGAATCACATCGGAAAAATCAGCACCATAAAACAATTCATCAAACCACCAGTACCACCTCAGCCAGACACCGGGAACATTTCAACCTTTCCCACATCCCCCCTGGACATGCCACCAACCACTTTTGAAAACGCCCTGAAAAACAGGCAGGAAAACCAGCGTAAGCTGATCCAGTGGATAAAGCAGAATCTGGAGCCAGACATCCATTACGGGCGGGTGCATATTGCGCAAAATTGTCCACTTGCAAAGGTAGGTGCACCCTATCTGTGCAAGGACTTCAGCCACTTTTCCAATCTCACCCTGTGGAAAGCAGGTGCAGAAAAGATAATCGCAGCAATGGGCCTGATAGCACATTTCCCTAACGTTCATCTATATGAAGAGGCCTGTCTTCGCGGCCTGGAAATCACCCAGGTTCTGCTCAAGTGCGAGCTAAAAACACACGGAGGCAGGATAGTTGCAGAAGGTGCCGGGGCCAGGCATCTACGTGAGGATAACTGGCGGCTCAATACCAGTGTCAAGATGGCAACTAGATCTGCCATGATTGATGCCACTATCCGTGTCGCTGGGCTATCAGGGGTATTTATCAAGACGCATCGCCATACACTGAAAAACAAGCTCCCCAGAATGTCAGATTGTAACGATTACAATTTCCCACCAAGGGTAGATTGTCACAGCGCCCACACCGATGAAAAAGCCATCACACAGCGTCAAAAGGATTTCATTTTGAAGTCGGCAGGTGTCAAGGGCCATACAACAGACGGATTGAACCGGCTTATCCATGAAAAATTCAATAAACACCTGGAGGATCTGAATCGTGTTGAGGCGCATCAGATTATCCAGAATATCAACGGCTGAAATCCAGCCATAAACAACATAAAGGAAACGCATCATGATCAACGAACCCACAGCAGAACAATTGGCAAAAGTACCTGGCCTATACTCCACAGAGCATATCAGCATCCAGGACAAGATCATCCATGCTCACTTTTTCATCGGTGAGAGCCACTGGTTTCTTACAGAATTCGACAAGCAAGATTTGGCATTCGGTTTCGTCATCTTGAACGGGGATTTTGAAATGGCAGAATGGGGTTTCTTCAGTTTTGAGGAATTGAAGTCCATCAATATCCTGGACGTGTTCCAGGTCGAATGCGATGTCTTTTGGGAGCCAAAACCAACCAAAGACGTTGAATTAATCAGGCGAGGTGGGGGAGTTTATTCTGACCCGCGCGATGGAGGTCATTGGACATGGCATACACTCCGGAGCTAAGCCCTGAACACAGTGCCACATTGCGCCGTATCGCATGGGCTATGAGAATGCCTATGACCAAAGCACTGGCAGATATTCTTGATTATCTTGGCACCACCCTGGACCCTAACAAGGTTTGTTCATCTTACCGGGACAAATCCCGGTGTCCCACTTGTCCATTCAACAGGAAAGGAACCCATCATGCGAAGAATCTGTAATTACAGCATCAGTAAAGAAAGCATTGAGGACATGATCCAGGCCAAACGCTTTAACCCTTGTCTTGAAATCACATTCCGGGATCGTTCGGGCCAGCATACGCACAAACTGATGGCCGGATATAATGATGGCCTGGACGTTTACCGTGAAGGATCTGAAACGTACATTCTGATCACCAATCCCAGGTTGGGATACATCGGCCTGGAGGTGTTCGAAGGTCCAGGTAAAACAGGTGAAATCTTTGTGGAAGAGCATCAGGTCAAAGAAACTCTCGGACGCGAAGATTTAGCCCCTTTTAACGCCATAAAACGACTGCGAGAGCACACCATCTAATCCAACCAAACAACCCGTAAAACAAGCATTATAGGCCTTCCTGGAGATTTCCAGCGAAGGTTTTTTTTGTGCCTAAAATCAAGGAGAGAGTCATGAAAAAATTACAGCACCACAAATGTCGGCAAATGGACCTTTTCAACGTATCAGAGACCCCAAATCCCATGTCTCGTTTCGTTTCGGCCTACCGCATAAGCTTAGTCAGAGATGAGCGGGTCAGTTTTGGCACTCAAGCCTTATACAATCCCACTGATGCCCAGAGGTGTTTACAGGAAATGATTAGAGAAATGGGACAGCCGGATAGAGAGCAGTTTTGTGTGCTCATGCTCAACGCGAAAAATATCACCATCGGAATGAACATTGTCTCCGTTGGTGGGGTGTCATCCGCGCCGGTTCATCCCCGTGAAGTATTGAAGCCCGCTATTTTGGCGAATGCTTGCGCCCTCATACTGGCACACAACCACCCGAGCGGGGACCTGACACCGTCGAACGCCGACAAAGCCATCACTCAAAAAATTGTTCATGCTTCAAGTATCATAGGCATCACCGTTCATGAACATCTCATCATCAGCATGGAAGATGACGGGTATTTCAGTTTTGCTGAACACGGCTATATCCAGGAAGCATATGAGTCGAGTAGCCCGAGGGAACCGCCCCCTCAGGCCCTCACAGAACCGGACGTGAACGTCTCCGCTCATCCGGCTCCTATCGACCAGCCTATGCATAGAGCAATCTCCAATGGGCAAACAAATTCGGCTGTCTTCGTGCAATTCGAGCCAACCACTGACTTGCCCTTCGTCGATGTCCTCTAAAGCGTTTGTATTTCCTTGTTGCCCAAATCACCAATCGGTGATCCAGACACCTTAAGGCCGGGTATAGTGCAGATTTATAAAACCTGCCATAGTAGTTAATCCAGCCTCGAATGACAGGATTGAACATGTAGGCTAAATCTTCCAGGCTCTTGTCACTGCGCCTGGGCCAATTCCACTTTCGTGAGGTTTGTCGAATTGCTTTTGCTGCTTTATTACTGATAGCAGGAGAAAAATTAATGAAAAATTTTCCCCATCGGTTCTTTGATCTTCGGGCACGAAAAGTATAACCCAGAAAATCAAAGCTTGTCAGGGAATAATCTTTCTGCCGGTCTGTATCCTTGCAGTAGACGATTTTTGTCTTTTCCGGATGCAGTTCCAGTCCAACATTCCCCATTCGCTCATTCAGCTTTCTCAGCAAATATTCTGCCTGGGCAAGGCTTTTACAATGGCACACGGCATCATCCGCATAGCGTTCAAACGGTATGCTCGGATAACCCCTCTCCATCCACATATCAAATGCATAATGCAAGAAGAGATTGGCCAGCAGGGGACTTATAACGCCGCCTTGCGGGGTTCCCTTTTTTGGATAGAAAAGTGTGTGATCTGTCATCATCACCGGGGCTTTCAGCCACCGTTCTATATACAGAAGCACCCATTTGACATCCGTGTGATGCCGAACTGCTTTTATCAAAAGATCATGATCAATATTATCGAAAAATCCTTTAATATCAAGATCCAATACCCAGTCATACTTCCAGCAATTCTTCCGGGCTTTCCCGACTGCATCCAAGGCAGATTTCTCTGGTCGATAGCCATAATAATCCGAATGGAAATGCTTTTCCAATTCCGGTTCCAATTGTTGCTTGACTACCTGTTGGGCAATTCTGTCCGACACCGTCGGTATTCCCAGCGGTCTCATTCGACCGTCTCCCTTGGGTATTTCCACCCTCATTACCGGAGGGGGGAAATAACTACCAGAAGACATCCGATTCCACAGTTTGTATAGATTGTCCTTTAAGCTGGACTCAAACTCTTCTATCGACTGTCCATCTACACCGGCAGCCCCTTTGTTGGCTTTAACCCGTTCATATGCCTCCACGACCTCATGTTTTGGAATACAAAACGGCTTTGCTTGGTTCAATCCAATCCTCCTGTTTCCAGTTGTTTTCTTTACTTCAAGCTGGTCAATGCTTCCCCTTCGCTCCAATTCCATTACAGAATCTTCATCACTACTACGGGTCGCTCCGCCCCTGTGCCCTGCATCGGTACTCTCATACTTACGGGTCCTCCGCTTGTATTTCTCCCTTAGCATCAGGGCGACAGGTTCCCACGTTCCACACAAAAGCCTGTCCCAAGTTCACGCCACCTTTATGCCGGAGGCCGCCCGGCCAGTAAACAGGTAACCGCCGAACTTATCCCGGGTTAACGACTACCCCCGGTTTTGACCTCATCCCTACGCTTTCGACACTTCAATAGTGATTCACTTGCGTTCGTCTCCTTGGGACCCACCTGACAAAATCTTGTCTTGCCTTTTCCGTAACGCTCACCACCCCGGCTCTTAACCGACGCAGCTTACGGTGGTTTGAAGCCTCCACCTGCATGGCGGCTTCGAGGGGCCTTCCCTCATCTTTTGTGCAGCATGGCTGCACTGCTTATTGCAGCAGTGCCTGCCTTCGTGGCACACAGCCGTCAACAAAATGGAAATCGCTTAACCAAAATCAAGGAGGACACCATGAAAAAAACAGCGACAAATTTAATCGAGAAACAGTGTCAAAGGCACCTGATTAACCAGGGAATCATCACCAAGGCGAAATTTCAACATCGGCTTCAAGAAATATTTGAACAGGCAGAGCACCAGGAGGCGGCACTTATCGGTTTGTATAAGATGCTGATACCGGACTGGGAGCGGATTGAGCGCTTGGAAGGTTATCCTGTCGTTGGCCGGGGCATGTGGAAATACATCGCCAATCTGTTTATTGATTTCGACCAGCGCCGCCATCCCCAGATCTTCAACGGAGGCCTGTGGCTCAACCAGGGCTTTTCCTCCAGCGAAACACTGGGACCATGGGAAATCAGCATGGACAGGTGCAACGTCATTTATTCCTGAAATCAACGACAATTATAAGGCCATCTGGGGCATTGCTCTGGATGGCCTTTTTTCATTTACAGCAAAGGAGATTTACCATGACTAATACCACAACTCTCGAAAACGTAATCAACACAGTTCGTCAGGATTCCATCAATCATTTTGATGAAGTCATGCCTGTTCATGAAATGGAATTTGACAGCCTCAAACGGATGTGGATTTCAGGCAAACAGGTGGATGTGGCTCCCACGGCACAGCGCCTTCTTTCCAATCGCCTTCGGGTGCCTTATTCGTACCTGTCCCGCTGCCCGGAAGATTTGCAGGCCCGTAATCTGAATTTCTGGATTGAGCAGGAGCGCCAGCGCCGGGATACATTCTTTTGCCGGTTTGACGGAGACACACTGCGAGCTGTTTTCACGGAGAGATACCAGCCCCTGGATAATACGGAAATCTTGAGCCAGGTCCTTGCCCAAGGATTCAGTCCCGGAATGCAGGTTCAGTATTCCCTTGATCACGGCATGTTTCTGTTGAAGATACCAGAGTTCAACAAAGCCTTTGGTGTTAACTCGGGCCATGGACCGCTGGACGAGATTGTTCCGGGCATTGCCTTTAGCAACAGCGAAGTTGGCTTAATTGCTTTCAGCATCGAATCCTTCTTTTACCGGCTGATCTGCACCAATGGGCTGATTTCTGTTGCCAAGGCAAAGACTTCCAGGTTCAAGCACATCAGCAACAAAGGGTTGGAGAACTTTCCCGAGGCCTTGTCCGCAGTTATCGAAGGCTCTTCCCGCAACCAGGAAGAATTCAAGCTGTCCTGCCAATCGCACGTTGATGATCCCTTTAATTCAATTGATGTATTCAGCAGGCGGTTCGGGCTCTCACAAAACGAAGCTGACATTGTCAAGAAATCCTTTGAGCAAGAGCCGGGAGACACTCTTTTCCACATTATTAATGCTTTTACAGCTTCAGCCAAGGTCGAAGGCTTAAGCACATCTGAGGTCTATAAATTTGAAAAAGCCGGGGGACAAATCCTCTCTCTGGTTAAATCCTGAAATCAATCATCTGAGGTGAATAACAATGGAGGATAACAAAATGAAATTCCGCACAGTGTGTGCCTGGTGCAATCGCCTAATTTCTGAAAAAGAGTGCCCCAAAACAAAGAACAGCCTGGCCCTGTCTAAAAATGGGGTCATGATCAGCCATGGCCTATGCCCCAGGTGCCGGAAAAATCTTGAAAACATTTATGGATTAAAAAAAGGAGGCAGTAACAATGTGTGATTTTTTCCCGGACTGGGATGACATTGCGTTGGCAGGCGCCATAGCCGAGGAACTGGCCGAAGAAGAGCGTGAACGTCGCCGCCTTGAAGCCGAACGTGAAGCAGACGAAGAAGAAAAATAATCCGATAATCCTTCAAACCCTTTCTATTCAAGTTTTCTCCACCCCGAAATTCATAAATCCGTCCAGGTATTAATGTAACCTCTCTTATAGGCAGAGGGACATTTTTCCCAAATTTTAATCATCAGGAGGTTTTATGAAAAAATCATTGAGTATCAGTGATGCAAGCCGGGAGACCGGCCTTTCTCAGAAGCAATTGAGATCCTATGAGGCTCGGGGCTACATATCAGAACCGTTCAAGGTCAGGTGTGGCGAAATTGCCTACCGAAGATATACCGCCCAGCACATAGCCGAAATCAAAGCATTCAAGCGTTTCGTGGACGAAGGGTTCACTCTTCAGGCTGCATCAAAAAAAATAAAGGAGAAAGTTTAATTATGGCACGTTTAGATAACACCCAGTGCCCATTTTTCAAGCAAGATTGCCTGCAGGCCAAGTGCAGCCTCTATGACAGTCGCCTTGATAACTGTGCATTTCATCTGGTCACCTACAATCTGTACAAGCTGGACAGAACCATCTCAAGCATCCAGCCCAAGGATGAACCAGATCGACCAGGGAAATTCCCGTTTACAACGAACTAAAAAGAGTGCCTGCCTCAAAAGGGTGGGCACTTTGCCATTTTATGAAAGGGTTAAAAAGGATTATGAAGAAAGTTAATAAAAAAGAATTTGTACACTGGCTGGAACATGCACTGCCCTTTGATGTCTGGATCGGCAGCGACAGAAGAACTGTCAAAGAAGCACGGGACTATATATTCAATGAAATAGGGGAAGAAAAAAGAGCTACCAGAAAAAGTGCCAGATCGAAATATCGTGACAGGGAAGCACTTCTGGTGATCCTCCTCAATTTATGGATGGGATTTTTTGTCGGCAGGCCAATCAGGATTTCCATGGACGCCAACCTTTACAGCCGTAATCAACGTTATGGCAAGTTGTGGTTCCAATACTCACGCATGAGACGCCTTTTGGAGAAACTTGGACGCTATGGCTACATTGAAAAAAAGCGGGGCTTCAAAGACAAATATGGCCGTCAAACAAGAATCTGGGCCACCGTGAAATTAATCAGAGTTTTCGTTGATGAATATAAATTCCGTCCCATCGGGGATATTCACTACACCCAGCCGGAGAACCTGATTCAACTGCGGAACGAATACAAAAAAAAGAACAGCAAAAATAAAACCGTCAAAGTTTCAGAGGACGTTGAATTTGAACCCACTGAATCAACCGAATTAATGCAAGCCAACCTTCAGCAATTGAACAACCTTGCTCGGGCAAAAAAAATCACCGTGCGCCTGGATGAGGTAGATGAAATCAACCTGGAAGAACTAACGGTCAACATACTCTCAGACCTCATCAAGGGTAAGATAGAACTTCAAGAGGCAGAACTGATAGGATGTGGTAATGACAAAGGTTCATCTACAGGAACAGGTACTCATTATCACAGAACCATCAGGAGTGCTTCCGATACCCAGGACACTACAGACACCAGCACTGCTATGGATAAGCTGGATATAGAAGTGCTCACACACAAGAACTACTCCTATCCGGTAGCTCTATACAGGTCCTTCATAGATGCTGATTTGAATAGAACTGCACTATTGTCTACCATAACTCATACCTTGAAGAGCCCACAGTACCAAGGTTTACAGCCAGAATCAGCACTTTTTTTACATCTACTTTGGATGAAGAAACTCTTGAGCCTGATGAATGCCAGAGCCAAGAAAGAAGAGTTCATCAAACAGGATCGCCCACTCATTGATTTTGGAATAAAAAAGCTGGTGTTTGAAATCAAAGTAAAGGATATGCACCGGGTGTTTAACCGAGGCTCCAAGGAGTTTGATAAAGGTGGCAGATTTTATGGACCTTATTACCAAGGGATGCCCAGCAAGTTCAGGAAGAACCTTTATATTGACGGAAAGAAAACAGTTGAGTGGGATTATTCCGGTCTGCACATCCGCATGCTTTACCACCAACTCGGCCTTGAGTTTAACGAAGACCCGTATGCCATAGGCGATGGTTCCCAACGTAATGAATATAAACTGGTGTCCCTGATCAGCATCAATGCCCAAAAAAGGGGTTCCCATATTGCGGTACGTGATGCCCTTGAAGATGCTGGGTTTGATTTAGAACAACAAGATCTGACACAGGTGTGCAAGATGATGGACGATTTTAAGGCCCGCCACGCCCCCATTAAAGAGTTTTTGTTCTCGGGTGTTGGGATAGATCTTCAAAACGCGGATAGCCGGATTATGGAAAACGTTATGATGCTGTTGCATAAAGCCGGAATTCCGGCCTTACCAATTCACGACAGCGTTATTGTGCAGGAAGAGCATTCAGCCCGGCTGCAAAAAATTATGGTCCGGGTTTATGAAGAGGAAATGGGGCATACACCGGTGCTGAAGTTAGCAGGATAAGGCAGAAGGATTTTAACCGCACAGATGTAAACTACCATGCCACTGGTATGGATATTAAATTTTATTAGAAAGGACAGTGACTTATGATAGACAGAAAACCAAAATTAAGATTGATTGAAACACCAAATAAACCGGAGCACGAAAAACAATTAGCGCCCGATTATCTGCAGATCTACAGCAGAATTATCTTTGAAAAACTTACCGAGGCAACAATGCTGGGTTACGTTGACCCAGAAGTCAGAAAGCAGCTTATCTATTACAGCGTGAAGTCAATCCCGCTGAAATATAATGAACATTCCGATGAATCAGGCCGTATCACCGACAGGCAAGATTTGGACGACCTTTACGCAACCATCCAATACACCGATCATCTTATCGGCCAGATTACCCCCCGGGAGTTGACTCGGATTTATCCGATTGAGAAATCTTATGATGGCAACAAATACGGCACCGTTGATTATTTTTCCACCATGGATCAGTTGGAAGAATTTGGCATGGATGAGCCGATAACCGAGGATAAGGTCATGGACGTGCTTTTCGGTTATGATAACATCCATATCCTTAAATATATGAGCATAAAGCTTTCCGTAATTTCAGGTTTGCGGAGATGTGAAGGACACCCTGGGCTGGCGGAAGAATTCTTTGTTCCGCTCGGGGTCAGAATGATCAAAACGATGACTGATGCCGATGGCAAGGAGTTTATCTATGATCCGGCTAAACAGACAACTTACCCCGTTACAAAGCCAAGGCCGAGGTACTTGAGAGTGCTTTAGAGACACAGAACCTGCTCTGGGGGTTTCCTGGGGCAGAGTTTACCTGACTGATGCAAATGGCTTTTCCCGCCAGGGACCAGAAATGGACGATGAAATTGATTTGGACGATGATTTTTACAAAAACTGTTTCATTTTTAATTGAACGTACACCATGTTTTCTCTTGCATGAGTTGGCTGGATGATGATGGAGGCCACATTCCTATGCAGAATTGGTGAAAGAAGTCAACGCGCCTAATTGTAAGGCTCGTAGGTTTCAAAATAAACAAATGTTTACTTGATTCCTTTCCTTTTTTTCATTTTGACGTACCACTTTTCTTTTCCGTACAATTTTTCCGAGCATTCCGGGCACATTCCATGAGTGAATAATGCGTCTGAATGCTTCTCGATATAAGCTTCCAGATCATTCCAATATCCTTTATCATCTCGGATCTTTTTACAGGATGAACAGATCGGAAGTAACCCGCTCAATTTCCTTATCTCATTGAGCGCATTTTCGAGCTTCTTTTTTTCTTGAAGCAGTTCATCCTCGGTTCGTTTCCGATCAGTGATGTCACGATCAACACCCCGATAACCAGTAAAATTTCCTACCTTATCGAAAACAGGAACGCCACTTGTTTCTAACACAACAAGATGCCCATCCTTGTGAATGTTAGTATTCTCTAAGCCGTCTAAAGACTTTCGAGAGGAAACTATCGATTTAAACAATTTACGTGTTTTGTCAGCTTCTCCTTCAGGCATAAAATCAAATGGTGTTGCCTTACCTATAAGCTCCTGCGGTTCGTATCCCAGCAATGTTTTGATTTTAGGGCTAACATAGCTATATATTCCGTTTCGATCCACCTCCCATATCCAATCACTGGTGATCTCAACAAGAGAGCGGAATTTGTCCTCGCTTTCCCGCAGTGCTTCTTCCGCCTTTTTCCTTGCAGTTATATCTTTGACATATTCTATTACATGAGTTACACGGCCCTTTTCATCCTTGACTGGGAAACTGAAAAGTTCTATCCAGCCTTCAGGATTGGTTTCAGATGGAAAGGGGACGACTTCGGTATGCACATCACCCGTCTTAATTGATTTAAGTGAAGGACACCGTTGACATGGTGAATTTCTTTTCTGGTATACCTGATAACATTTTTTACCCACCAGGGGCATTTGATGACCATAAATCTCTTCCATCCATTGATTTGTTTTAATCACTTTGAGATTAATGTCTATAATGCTTATGCCGTCCTGAATTGAATCAAATATTTTTTTTAGGAATTGTTCGTTTTCCCTCATAGCTTCTTCAGCCTGTTTTTTTGTATCCATTGTCGCATCCAGATCATATTTAAACGCTTGTTCAATACCAATTATCAAAAGAGCAGTGAAACAGGTGGAATTTTTGAGAAGAGATCTTTTCTCCAAAGGCATATTATAAAACAACATCAAAGCCTTGTTAGTGGATAATCTTCACGTTACACAAACAAACATAAAAAATCAACAAGCTCATGAGCCTCTTGCAGAAACTAAGGGTGTTTTGCTTTAATTTGTCGGCTACCGACATAACGCGGGACAGTCTGACCCGGTGATGAGAGTTTTGCAGTACCTAAGCCTCATGAACAGAACGTTCCGGAAAAGCCTTGTTCTAAAGGGTGTCCCAGCTTAAATCAGTAGACAATATAATCGGGATAGAACTTCCCATAACTGAGGAGTCCTCAGCCTGTGATCTATGATAAATATTTTTCCACCGTCCATCGCCCAAATCCTTCGTTTAAGCCCATTTTTAAGCCGATACATTATGGTCATTTTAAACTTGAACGGTGGACACAAAGCAGGCGCCAAGCATCGTTAAATAGCCGACTTTGTAGTTTTAGAGCTCAAAAATGGATTTTATTTGGACGGGGGTGTAAATCACGACAGTTGTAGCAATTTTAAAAGACGCCGGCAGGCATTTTTTTGTGACAATTCATAAAAGCCTTGCCACCGGGAGCTCTGCGTATATTTTACTGTAAAACGACTGGCTATAATATTTCAACCCGCGAACCAACACCCTTGATTTACACCCTATAAAGAGTACTTTGGGGAAAAAAGTAAATTTTATACCTTGTTACCCTGATTCGTTGGTGTCTACACAAGGATATTATTTAGTTGGGATTCCCAAGCCTAAAATGCCACTCTCTTTTTGTGCCCAAATAGCGTCGCAAACCAAATGTTTTCGACAGAAAGAACAGCCCTTGCAATTCAAACATCATTGTGAAAAAATACATTCGTTAATTTCATTTTAGCATGTTCAATGCGCAAAAGAATTTTAATTTTTTCTATCCTTAAAATCAAAATTTACGGCAAAGGGCCGGATGTTAGACGATAATCCAACTTTATTTAATGATGAAAGGATACTTTTATGAAGATCTTGATCGGAAAGGCATTGAAACTCCTAATGGCGGTTTTTTGCGCCGTTATACTGGTGACACCTGCCTGCTCCACCACACCCGAACCTAAACCTGCAGAGAAAGCCGAAACCAGCTCCCCCCCCGAGCCCTCAGTAAAAGCAGAGGGTGGCGCCATCATTCAGGAAGGCGTTCCCGGTGGAATCTTTGTCAATACTGTTGAGATTACAGCAAAGGTGGCCTCAATTAACTATGCAGATAGAAAGGCGACCCTTTTGGGGCCGGAGGGCAAAACACTGACCGTAAAGGCCGGGCCTGAAGCTGTCAATTTTGATCAGGTAAAAAAAGGAGATATGCTGGATATCGTCCTTACTGAAGAGCTGGTGGTGGCCCTTGATAAGGATGGGGGGGTCGCTCCAGATGGAACTGCTGGAATCGTTGCCTTGGCCCCCAAAGGAGCAAATCCCGAGGGAGTGATGGCTCAAACCACCCGGATGACAGCTCTAATTGAAGCTATTGACGCTTCAAACAGAACCGCAACCCTATTGTTTGAAGACGGCAGCACCAAAACTGTCCCTGTCCGTCCCGATATTGATTTGAGCCAGCACAAACCAGGGGAAAAGGTCGTCTTTTACATCACAGAGATGGTTGCCATTTCATTGAAGAAAACCTCTCAGAATTAAAGGCTGTTCACCATAAAAACAAGCAGGTCTGATTTCTCTTTGGCCCCATCCTCGTCCCATGTCAAGGAGAAATCAGGCCATGGTATAGCTAAAAGTCATGTCAGACCATATGGGCCAAGAAAAGGTCATTGAAATCATCACCTCCCGCTTGAAAAAAAATCAGTTTACCAAATACTGAGAAGCAGTCCTTCTGTACCCAGACAGACTCTGGCCATCGAAAGGAAAGGTCCCATGAAAAAATTTACGATTTGGAGTGTCGATATTCTGGGTACCACAAGTGTGTGTATTGTTGAGAGCACACCGGAGAAATGAACAACCGAACAATGGATCAGGTGAAAGTACCATTGGTCAGCATGAGAATTTTTTCAACCACATGGGGCATTGGCGTCATCGGAGCTGCCAGCATCATTATGGTAAAAACGGTCAGCACCGAGTATGGGATTTTCAGGAACAATTTCAAATAGGGGAGCACCTGGACCTGGACGGTCGGACGATGGTTTTCCTAAAACTATTTTGGCAATGGGGAGGGAACTGGCTGAAGAAGTGCTCACCACCTCATTCAAAGCTCCGGTGGCACAATGCTGAAGTAGTCAACGCACTGCCTGGAAAGGTTCTCGGGGTTCAATTATACCATGATTGCTCGGTCTTGTTTTTCTTAATAGGTTCATTCAAGCTTTCTATTTACATCCGGTTGCTTGGCTGCTATTGAAAAATTATCCTGTTTTCTATTTTTCTAATGTGATAACATAACAAACTTAATATTTTCACAAAAAAACCTGCATAATGACTTGTTAGGCAAAAACATCATGAATTTAAATACAATACAACAAACTGTTACTCGACTATCAAGTTTTTTCTTCAGCCCTGTAAAAACTGGGCTGAGAAATGGGCTTTTTCGGAGGCCCCAAATATTTTAAAAAAGCATAATAGACTGATATTATTGTGTTTTGAAAATTATGCCAAAAAAGCTTAGGATTTATCGAAAGCACGGTAATATTCAGTAATATCAATTTATTAGAAAAAACTTGATAGTCGAGTTAGCGGTATATGGGGATGAGTACCTTTTGTTAAGTTTACAAAAGATATATTTTCGATACTTATTGTTTGCATTTTCAGGTAGTTAACTCTGGTTGTTTTACAAGAATACGGAAAACTCACCAGCGTTTTATAAATAATATTTTAAATTCAAACGGTTATAACAGACTTGCGTTTTTTAGATAACACGTAATAGCTTCGCGTAAGCAGCAGTTGAGTAGTCTATGTTAAGAACGTTATTCGCTAATCGGAGGCGGTATAGTCCGCTTCATTTAAAAGGGAGCACAAAATGTTGTCGCAAACAAGGTTGAAAATCGAGTGGGAAGGTGAGCTCTCAGACGAGGATGTCGACACCATAACCGACGAACTAACCCGAAACTCAGACGTGGTCGTCCAGGTGGGGACGGAGAAATCCCTAGCGGGGATTGATCTCATTATCAGTACGATCGTAATCGCGATGGCGACCAAGGCAGGCGAGAAGTTGATGCAAGCTGCATGGTCGGCAATTGCGAGCCTGCGCAAAACACCCGGCGCGGAAAAAACCAAGACCGTCACAATCGACGCCGAATGGGAAGGAGGAAAAACAACGATCAAATTACCGCTCGGTGACGCGAGAGATATTAAGAAGCAGCTTTTAGATTTGACCAATCTGATTGAGCATTCTAAGTAGCATAAAATATGAGTACTCGTTTTCTCTGGAGCATTGTAGACAATGTTCGGGGGGCTGTGCAGTCCATAAGACGCGAGATCAAAGAAATCGTTGCCCCCAATGCCTGGCTTGTCGAAATGCTCGAATTCCTCAAAGGAAACATGACAGGACATTGGTATTATCTCCCCAAGATAATACCGATTCGCTCGGCATTGGCGAATCAAATTTTAAACGAATCAACCGATTGGTGCATCCCATTCGTCACCACTGAGGTCAGCACCCGGATCGTTTCGCTCAAAAGACGTAACGGTAAGTCAAAGCACGTCATCGTCTGGGATGAGCGTTTTTCACAGTATCTCTTCAATTTCGTTCAGGGCTATGAGGCATGGGTTCGAAACCGCCCGAACATGGATGTGGCGGTTCGGGCTTTCTCTGGAATCGCTTTGAATTTTGTTACAGAGCAGCTTTTTATGGAAAATCGACTAATTGTACGTAGTATCTGCTGATTTTCTATTTTATCGGCTTTAAAGCACCCATTGAATGCTATCCTATTCTGTTGTACAAAAACTTGAATAGAATGCTCTTATGCTCCTAAACTGTAAATAGAGGATTGAAAATGATCGAAAAAAAACACTGAAGCTTTTAGTGAAGAATGGGTAAAAAACAACATTAATGACCCAACCAATGAATTCGTTATTCTACGCCAAATTATCCCTTGGCAAAGAATCACCGACAAATTGGCTTATTATTATAATGACAGCAAGGGGCGTATGGGTACTCCCATCCGGACGATCGTAGGGATTTTCATTGTTTTAAAATTCCGGTTACTCAGTGATCGGACGGTCGTTAATCAGGTCAAGGAAAACCGGTATATTCAATACTTTTGCAATGTCTCAGATGAAGATTTGTTTACTTTCATGCATCACAGCAACCTGAGCAAATTGCGAAAACGTTTTGGTATCAAGGGGCTTGAAACCATAGATGCCGTCATTTTCAATCTGTTGAGGATTACAAAAGTAATCGATAACGACAGTATGCTGATTGATTCCACTGTACTGCTCAACAATATTGTTTATCCAACAGATATCGGATTGATTTTCAAGGCGTTTAAAAAAATGGCGCAGGTTGCCAAACACTATCATATTCCCTTCTGGTGGGATGACCGGGAACTCAAACAACTATGGCGCGAATACAATTTAAATCGAAAAAAGAGTGAAATTATACCTCTATTTTTTGAAATTCTCTTAATATTTTCCAGTGGGTTGCGGACATTTGAAAAAATCGTTCAAACCCTTGAAGGTTCTGACAAGGACAAAGAAAAAGCTCTGCAACTTTTGGAACTCCTGATATTGTTTCAGCGCCAGAATGAACAGAAGCTTGCAGGAGAAAGACATATTCCAAACCGGATTGTATCCTTTGATGAACCGGATGCCCGACCGATCAAAAAAGGCAAAAAGCATCCAGACTGTGAATTTGGGAGTACGCTTCAGCTTTCATTCAACCGCCAAGGCTTTATGGTTACAACGGAAAATTTTATTGGCAAACCCAATGATAAAACCCTGTGGCCGGAGACAGTCCGATTGTTTGAACAAAAAATGAAAGGTGCTCCTGAATATGCCATCGGTGATCAAGGCTACCGCAGTCGGGTAAACCAAAAAATCCCCCAAGGCACCCCAAATATCTTCCTCGGCAAAAGTTCGGACGTTAACGAAGAAGAACAGGATTATTGCCGAAAAGCCCGGTCTGCAACGGAAGGCTTTATCGCAGTTGCAAAGAAACTTCGCGGCTTTGGCCTCAGTCTCTATCGGGGAATTGACGGGGACCGCATCTGGTCTCTTTTATGTCAGATTGCGTACAATTTGAAAAAGTTTCTTCAGCTCTACAATGATGAAAAAATCAGTGAAGAAAGTTTGATGAAACTCGGCTTACTGGGCTAATCGACATTTTTTCAGATTGATTTGGGCACTGGCAGTTTACCAGATGGATTGGTGCGGCCAAAATATGATGAAATTGCTTTTAGAAAGCCGTCAGAGTCCATGGTAGCCTTTTTTAAGGCGTTATTTTAAACGAAGGTGCACAATAGCCGATAATCATATTTTATCCATATGAGAGAAAATCAGCAGATACTACGCAGCAATTCTCAGTGAATTTCAGACTCCTTGATTTTAAAGGGCCTCAACCATTTTTTAAACTTTGATTATCGCAATCTTTTACTACCAAAACCATTAAAATTTTGACCTTGATCATCCCTCAGGGCGCTCTTTTTCACAAAAGATGCGGGATACCTGCTGGATGTTTTTTTCCTGTACGTAATTAAAGGAACACCTGCATAAAAATCCTTAAAAAAACATCACAACCTATTGAAATTACAGTAAATAAAAATCTAGATTTTTTACATATTTTGTGATAGTCTTCTTGTGATACATACAACATATAGGGGCTATCGACTTGGGCATTGAAAAAAAACTCAGTTTTGGAAATCTCAGAAAGACTGTTTCAAAAAGAAGCATTGAGATTGCCGAGTCCCGTCAGATTGGAAAAGTAAAATATTCTGTGCATGATGCCTGTTTAAGCTCTTTAGGCATGATGTTTTTTCAAGACCCCTCAATGCTTGAATTTCAAAGACGTCTTCAAAATAGGGTGCAGCGAAATAATCTGCAAACAATGTTTAAAGTTTCGGATATTCCCAAAGACAACCAGCTACGGGATATTATCGATAATGTTTCTCCTGAAGAACTATACCCAATTTTTACAGACTTTTTCCGTTTGCTTCAACGCGGCAACCACCTCCAGTCTTATCGTGTTCTGAATGAGTGGTATCTGATCCCTATAGATGGGACGCAATATTTCAGGTCGGAAAAAATAAGTTGTCCCTCCTGCCTGACAAAAAAACATCGAAATGGGACGGTCAGCTATTCCCACCAGGCGCTATGCGCGGCCATTGTCCATCCTGATAAACGCCAGGTTATTCCATTGGCGCCGGAACCAATCAAAAACACCGATGGTTCTAAAAAACAGGACTGTGAAACCAATGCTGGAAAACGAATCCTTGAGCGGATTCGAAACGAACACCCAAAACTGAAAATTATTATTACCGCAGATGACCTATATTCAAAGGCCCCCTTCATTGAGGCGCTCAGGCAGCAGCGAATGTCGTTTATTCTTATTGCAAAGCCAGCCGATCACAAAATTCTTTTTCAGCAGATCCTTAATAAAGAGGACATGGAGCAAGCCAACATAATAGAATGGGAAGACAAAAAAGGGCGATGCCATAAATATGAATGGATAAATCATTTGCGGTTAAACGGAAGTAAAACCTCCCCAACCGTTAACTTTTTTGAATATACCATTTTTAAGGATGAAGACACCGTCAGTTATACCAACAGCTGGGTGACCGATATTTATGTAACTCATCATAATGTAAAAGAGCTTGTCAAGGCGGGCAGAGCCAAATGGAAAATTGAAAACGAAAATTTCAACACCTTGAAAAATCACGGGTATAACATTGAACATAATTTTGGTCATGGACAAAAGAACCTGTCATTCAATTTTCTTATATTTATATTCGTTGCATTTTTCATGCACAACATTCTCGAGTTGACTGATCAACTTTTCAAGAAAGCCAGGGCCAAATTCAGTGCACGTAAAGAATTCTGGAACCAATTACGCTGTACTATTCGAGTCATCATATTTCGTAACTGGGAATCATTATTGCATCTTCTTATTAAAGATTCTTCTGAAATCAGGGCTCCCTGATTCATCTTCCAGTCTTACTCTACTTTTGGTACATTCGGCATGCCAATTTGTTAAAATCGGCATTCGGATTCTTGTTGCCTTTGGCAATCAGGTCGTTTACAAATATTCTGATTTTGATAAAATTTATCAGAAAAACAAACTGCCGTACTTGAAATAGTACGCTAACAACGATCAAAATCTATTAAACTGAGAACATTCAAAAAATTACTAACGTTCACTGAGAATTGCTGGATACTACGTAGTCCTGATCCCGAACGTGCAGAGAAAGTTCTTGCGCAAATATATGCCTATAGAAAGGAAACACAACATACCTATTTCCGTGTCCTGGAAGATCTGTTGACGTCTCCGGAAATGAGTGATCCAGGAATCCACAATTTGATAAGTAACACGTGGCTAATATGCCGCAGCCTATCTCTCGACCATGAAGTCAATCACTTTATACGCAGGCATCCAGACAAGTGGGACAAGTATAGCTCCATTAAAATGGCCGAAACCGAGCATTATATTCTTCAACACTTGGAGGGTTTTGGGAAGTTTGTTGAATATGGGAGTCTGCCTCCCGGTGAGGTGTGGCCTTTTTTTCAGACTATCTTTCAGCAAGTACCATGGTTTTACGTGAAAGATTTAACAGGAACCGCTAAGGGGGAAGAAATCCAGTCAGATCTTGTATCCCTCATGATGGTACTCAGGGATTTAAAGACCGAGGTCAAAGAACTCTCCGAGTACGAGGAATTCAAATTAATTGCTACGTTGTATCAAGCTAGCCGAGTGTGGCAGATTACGGTCGCGTTTCTGCAAGGACTCAGGCTCGAGGTTGCCAAATCAGTGGGGTGGGAGGTTTCTGAAAGAGAATTCCAGGATTCTGACTTGGGGCTTCGTTTAATGTTGGGAAACTTCCTTACCTACATGCCCCTGTGTAATCCGCCCTACTCTGAGAGGACGATCCCCAAGAAGCAGGCTTCTGACCCTTTCGCCAAAGAAATTCAGAAATGGCGGGTAATCGCTGCATCATATCCGAGCGAGGGATTGCGGATTGTCTCTGGAGTGGATGCGGCTTCTGGCCATTATCGAGAAAATCCACAGGTACTCGAACAAGTACTACACCGGTCCTTGTTTCTGGAGCAGTATGAGAGAAGCATCCAGCACTGGGTTTGTGTGCTGAACGAGGTGGGGCTTCGGGTCGCTGAAAAGCTCCAGATCGCGGCGCGGCCAGAAGGACGAATCCCGCCCATGCCGAGTCCCGATGAATACCTAAATATCATCGGTTTTCCCCGTAACAAAGGGTAATTGAGAAAACGATGAATGAGATTGAGTACTTAGGCCGTCCATTTTCGGAATTTCTATCAGGAATTTAAAACCCCACAATCTGTCTATTATGTGGTGTGTAACCCTTGTCAATAAAGGCGTTGACTATTTTTGTTATTGAATGCTGCCCTCAGATAGGTTTGAGCGAGCCTGTATACCATGATTGCTCACCTTTAAAATACTTATTTTTTTATGGATGCGATTTGAGAATTCCAATCAATGAAATATACCGAGGATAAAATCAATTCTGAAATTTGTTTACACACTTTAGGAATGTTGATACTCGATGATTAAGTTTTTTCTCAACCCTTGTAAATACAGGGGTGTAAATGATGTGATTTTACAAAATTTTTTGTGCCAAAAACCATAACCTATTGATATTATTTGTTTTAAAAACCATGCCATAAATATGGCATATTTAATTAAAATCAATTATATCAGCATGTTAAAAAAACTTGTTCATCGAGTGATAACAAAGGATTTTTCTATGAAAATTCAAGATAAAGATATTTATCACGGTGCTGCACTTGCTCAAATCTTTGAGTATCCATCTTTTAAAGCTTTAGGAAAAGTTGATAAAAAATATGGACATTATCAAATAAACCACAATCGTCGGATTTTAATTAAGCATTCCTCAAAAGAAGAGGGGCCTTGGCAATTCACTTTTCAAGACGATGATTGCGATATCATTTTTAATTTTGCGGCATTATCAATATGTTCCGCCTTGCCATCTAAATAATCAAGCAACCACTCATCTACTTTATACAGTGGTTTAGCTGATACTAAAATATTCATTATCATCATACAGAGAACTGATATGACTTCTGGATATGAGACTTTTGTTTGTCTTGTTTGCTCTACCACAACCGTATGTTTATTAGATGAGAATGAGTTTGGAACTATTGTTGACATAAGTAACCCAGAACCACAGTGGGTAAAAGTCGAGTTACCGCCAAGATCAAGGCTAAGGGTTCGGGGGAGCGTTGGTGAATTGATGAACCCAATCCCAAACAATAGTTTTCCTAAAAAGCTATTTGAATCAGACAAAGATGAAAATGTAGAAATTGTAATTGGCGTTTTGGGTAAATTCGGGGATGTATCCTAAAAATAATCTTTGTACCTTGGTATTCAATGTCATAAAGTTAACAAGTAGTAAAAAATATTGTAAATACAGAGCATTATGATATATTTAGTATTAACATCAACTCAAAATTTTTCTTATGAAAGGAGAATAATATGTCAAAAAAAATTCAAAAACAAAACGATTGTGGCACGGAACATGCTTTCCAAGATCTGTGCCGAACTGATCGAATATCTTAAAGAAATTTTGAATTCATCCCAATTTGTAGAAAGGCACAAACAATCCCAAAAAGATTTTATACGCCAACGAAAGCTTCCCTTTCAAACTCTTTTCCTGTTTTTCATAAATTTCATCAAAGGATCATATCAAGACGAGCTGGATCATTATTTTAAGGCATTATTTCGGCTGGATATCCCAATTAAGTTTGTCTCAAAAATGGCTTTATCCCTTGCTCGCAAGAAACTCAAATACGATGCTTTCATAGAATTCAACCGGCATCTCATTGAATTTTTCTATGACCGTTTCCAACATAAAAAAACATGGAACGGCTTTAATCTCCTTGCCATAGACGGGAGTACGTTGAAATTGTTTAAATATAAAGAGATTAGACAACATTTCGGTATGTTGAAGCCGAATAAAGGCCCGGCTTGTGTTATGGCACGTATTTCACAAATGTTTGATGTCCTTAATAAAGTCACAATTGACACCATTATCAACCCTTATCATGTCGGGGAAAGAGAACTATTGCACAGCCATATGCTCAATTTGCTTCCTAATGATTTGCTGTTATTGGATCGTGGCTATCCTGCTTATTGGATTTTCAACCTAATCATGTCTCTGGAAGGCAATTTTTGTGCAAGAATTTCCAAGCAGTGGAAAGTTGTTCAAAATTTTGTTGAGTCCGGGGCTCAAGAAAGCATAATTGATCTCCAAGCATCATACCAATCAAAAATAGAGTGTGATGAAATTGGTCTTGATACCAAGCCTTTACGTTTGCGCCTTATACGAGTCGAGCTTGACACTGGTGAAATAGAAGTGCTCATCACATCGTTGACCAATGAACGCAAGTTTCCCCATGAAATATTTATGGATTTGTACCACAAACGCTGGCCGGTTGAAGTCGATTACCTTTTTATGAAAGAACGTATTGAAATTGGAAATTTTTCCGGTACATCTGTTTTGTCCGTTTATCAAGATTTTCATGCGAAAGTCCTGGCAAAAAATCTTACATGTAACCTTCCTGATATTAGCATCACCGGCTCAAGATGTAATAGAGAAAAAGGATGATAAAAAAAAGCACGAACATCAATTGAATATGACACAGGCAATTTCAAAATCCAAAGATACACTCTTTTTACTTTTTGAAAGACCTCGTGAAATAATTGAACAGCTAATCCGGCAAATTCATACACTTTTTATGGGAGCAACAGAACCGATTAGACCTGGGCGTAAATTTGAACGAAAACATAAAGTTGCCAAAAGGGAGCATCATATGAATTTAAAACCTTGCCGTTAACTTTATGACATTGTAAGGCTATATGATGTAAATTTTCCAGTTATTACCACTTTAGCTTTTAAAAGGAAAGGAGAACAAATATGTCCAAAACTCCACAAGAACGCTACCAGGACGCGTTAGAATATCTTGGAAAAATCCATAATACACTTCGTTTAAAGGTTCAGCAAAGAAGCAATCCAAAATACGGTGCTGATATATCATTAGGACTTGGACATGGAAAATGGAAATTCTTATCGCAAAAGCAGCGAAGCGGCTTACGTGCATTGCTGCTTTGCCATTTGACTCTTAACCCTCACCCCTTTGTTAGAAACGAACTCAATACAATTCGTAATAATGTTAGTAGGTTTAATAGTAGGAGAAGCATAGATGAAGCAATTGCAAGTTTCTGTTCCAGGCAAAACGCAGGTGCTGCAGCTTTGTATGGTACTTCCCAATATCATTATGTAAATCAAAGCCCTGGACTTTTAACTATCAGGGGAGATAACAAGGCTGCTCTTGGCACATGCTGGGATTTTGTTGCTTCTTGCGCTTTTCACGCAGGATTAATGTCACTTCAGAAAACGATTAAAAATTTTTTCAGTGTAGGGACTGGAGACAATAGAAATCCGACGCGTATTCTGATGAATAATACTACGGTAAATCTAAATAACAATGCGCTACACAACATCGCAAGAGGTTACATTGTTGGATTTTACAGGGGGCCAATGGGGCATTCTCAGCTTACTCATATAGCTATTTCTACTGGAGGAGGGAATTGCATCAGTGTTCGCCAGCCTACCAATCCAATCGGTGTAGTTGATGCGTCGATAGCCGCTATTAGAACAGCTATGGTAATGAGCCCAACTGAACCGGTTACTGTAAGAATGTGGGACCCTATGAACATGGAAAACACCCCCGGTTTTCAGGATGATACTGGAATATGGGTGTCTATTCCTTAATTAATGAATTCAAACCATCTAAGCCCTGAAGGTATTTGTAATATTAAATAAAAAAGCTAATCGGGATAGGACTCCCCATCACTAAGGAGCCCTCCCACACCACCCGGCATACGGATCACGTACCAGGGCGGTTCGGCTGATCTTAGAAATCAGTTTCCGGGCAAACACTTTTTTCAAGGGAACTGGATATAAAGCTAATTTTTGTAGATTTTTAAGGAAAAACCGACCCCACAATGTGTCTATAAGCCCTCTCTTTTTGGATTTCAGGCCAACCACAAGATATAGTGGCTGGGTCTTCCTGTTTAATTGTACATTTTATACCGGATAAAATTGATTCTGGACGAATTATAGAATCAATTAAATCTGGCTCAGTAACAAATAAAGCTGGCCAGAAACATTTAATTCTGGCCTGGAAACGAATAAATCCGGCCAGACAGATCGGATAGAAACGTTTAATCCAGGCCCGGATTTCTGGATAAAATCAAGCCAGGGCGATTATGAAATCAGGCCGCTACACCTGGGCCTCCCCATGGCGTTTTTTTTTAAATCTTAGAAAAATTTTTCAATTCAACATACAAATCCGCGAAAACTTGTTTCGTCATGTCTCCGGGATAAAAGGTATAAACCAGTTTTTCCTTATAAAAAGCTGTCCGCAGAACCGGCCCAATAGGCCGCAAGCGGGACTTAACCCGCAATACATACGGCGGGACGGCGTAAGGGTTAGGTGCCCTGGCGGGGAGTCCAGGAGCGCAGCGGATGGACCGGAGCGAAGCGGAGCCAGAAGGGACCGCCGGCCATTCACCGGAACCCCAAAAAAAACTATGAACCTTTGTTCACGCCCCCCTAAAGGCCTCCCAGAACTGGTCGTAGTCGGGTTATTTGAACATAAATTTACGGTTTAAAACCGTAATAAACATATATAAACCCACATTGAGCAGGTGATTTTTGATAAAAAATGATTTAAACTGTCCCCTCTTGAATAACCACATAAGAATGTAAAAAGAGGACGATGGAATTAGAAATAAATCGATTAGATCATTATGGTGTTGTGGCTGGCGTAATCAAAGATCTGAAAATAATAGAGCAAGTTGATAGTCTGTTAGGCACACATGAACAATCGGAGATCAGTCACGGAGAAGCGATTGCCGGTATGATTCTCAATGGCCTTGGTTTTACTGATCGACCTATTTCCTTAACCCCTCAATTTTTTGAAAACAAACCATTGGATCTGTTATTTCGTCCTGGAGTATGCGCCGAACATTTCAACCGGTTTAAGTTGAGTCGTACTCTGGATGCAACTCACCTTTATGGCAGTGACGCCTTATTTGCTACCTTGGCCGCATCTGTTTGTCGGCAGGAAAAAGTTGATTGTCGTTTTGGTTGCGAAGATACCAGTAGTTTTTCTGTGACTGGTGAGCATCTTCCAGATGAAGACCTTCAAGCTGTCACTATTACTCATGGATATTCCAAAGACCACCGACCGGATCTGAAACAAGTGGTATTAGAGTTGATGGTCTCTCAAGATGGTGGAATTCCGCTTTTGATGAAATGCTGGAGTGGCAACTCTGATGATAATACTATTTTCCAACATCGGTCCAAAGAACTGGTAAAAGCCTGGAAAGATCTCGATGATCCTCGCTATCTGATTATGGATTCAAAAGGTTATAATAAAAAAAACGCCGTCAACCTGAAATCGTTAAATTTTATCACCCGAGTTCCCGAAACGAACAAGCCGGCCAAGACAACAATTCAAGAAGCTTTAAACCAGGATAGTTGGGAAACTTGGGATGAGAAGAGAAAGTATACCTGTTTTGAAGTAGAGCATTATGGGATCAAGCAACGCTGGATTGTAGTTTTTTCTGACACAGCTTTAAATCGTGCTGAAACAACAGTGAAAAAAGCCACAGCTAAAGAACAAGTTAAGATTGAGAAAGCGCTTTATCATTTACAGGCAAATCGCTTTACAACTGAAAAAGATGCTCAATCAGCACTGGAAAAACAGTGCAAAAGCTGGAAATATCACCAGGTAACAACGATTGAAATTGAAAAGCATAAAAAATATTTAGCCAAAGGCAGGCCTGCTGAAGACAGTCCGTTTGAATTTGAATATCAAATTAAATTTCAATTTGAAAAGAATGAGCAGCAAATTGAACAAATTATCCGGGAAAAGGCCTGCTTTATTGTTGGTAGCAACCTTCCACAATTGGAGTTGAGTGACCTTGAGGTACTTCAAGCGTATCAAGGCCAGGATTATGTTGAAAAGGGATTTGGTTTTTTGAAGAGTTCTTTGTGTTTTGCCTCATCATTTTTTCTGGAAAAAGCAAGCCGGATTGAGGGACTGATAATGGTCATGACCTTATCGTTACTCATTTACACTATTGCGCAAAGGCGCTTGAGGAAAGCCCTGAAACAGTTGGATGAAACGATTCCTAACCAGATCAAGCAACCCATTCAACGTCCAACTATGAGATGGGTTTTCCAAATTTTAGAAGGAATCAATCATGTTGTGATAAGAGATGGCAAACAGGTCAAGATAATGCTGGAAGGTCTTAATGATTTGCGCAGAAAAATATTATCCCTGTTGGGAAACTCTGTCGCACGAATTTATCAAATAACCCCTCATTTTCAAGAGGCTTGTGCAGAAAAATAGTCGCTCCGTTTAAGACTGAGTGTATTTTTATTATTCTTGGACAGGCCTTAAGCCGGGTTTTAAAAGCCCGTGGTTAAATCCACCCACTTGAAGTGGGTAATCAGTAATGGAAGGGTTGGACTCTTTGCTGAGAAGTCTTCCATTCACTGAGAAGAAAATATAGAATAGAAAGTGTCAATCCGTTAATAAATGAGGTCTGTTTTCGTTAGAAAAAGTCCTTTTTTTGACATATGCGGGTAGAAAAAAAAATATTTTCAATAATTGAGGAAAAGAATAAGGCTACCTGCTCAATGTGGGTATAAATTATTAATAACAGTTTTAAACAGGAAATAAAAAAACAGAGATTTGAAAGTACAATAGGTGAGCGTAGACTAATTATTCGTGGTAATACTGATACAATTCCAATAAGCACATTAGATGGCCCAGTGGGAGCGAGGGTGTCATGAGGGGTAAAGTAGGTTATAAGGGTACCACGAACATTGGGTTTTTCTAAACAAAGGTACATAACCCACCACAGGAATATTTATTTAGCGTACATTTACACACGAATGTCCGCAATACCCTAATTAAACCCAATAATTCAGACCGGGCTCTGTTTATACGTTAATAAAATTTGAATATAACATCATCAATAACAAAAGTAGTCAACACCCCTTTCAATAAAGGCGTTTGGCCACAATAATAGACATAGTCCGGGGCCGGTCTTTCCTCAAAACCAGATACTTTTTGGAAAAAATGTCATGAATACGACGGATACCATTTCCACTACCCTGCAATAGTTTTACTTTTGAAAATTATGTGCAATGTTGAATTTTAATCCTGATCCAGCACCTCCCGAATCTTGATTGCCAGATCCTGCTTCGAGAACGGTTTCTGTAGGGTGCAGTCTAAAAATTTAGATTTCAGCCTTAGTGGCTATGTGCATGAAATCACACTGCAATGAATACGCCCAGTTTTTTATAATATTACCCCAGCGACCATAGAGAATTTGAGCCCTCAAATAGATAACCGTTTCAACAAAATCCAATTTCCAAAATGAGCCAGGTGATTTTACTCGCATGTTGATTACTCTGCGGATAGCGCTTTCAATAACCCCAGAGCCGGTTGGCAATTTTATAGCCCGATTTGCTTCGTACTGCATTCGGGTGCTGTTTGACACAAAGTAGCTTTTGAGTTTTTTCATGATTTTGCTTGATGCCCTAACATTTAAAAGCGACTTGACCTCAGTCACTATTTCATTGATTTTACCTGAAAATAGAAGATTCTTGAAATGGTTAAAATCTACCTTTTCACGTTTTTTCTTTGAAACCATCTCAAATGCCTTGTTTAAATTTTGCTTTGCGTGCGTCCAGTCTATGATTTCAGTGAGCTTGAACTCCTCACCAGCAATAGAATAGATAAGTTTTGGGATTCTTTCCCATATCCATGGAGCACCATCACCGATAAGAACCACTTCAGATGCTTCCTCTATTCTTAAACGGACAAGATACTGTTCAAGTAAAGTTATAAATTCATCTACCTTGCCCGTAGTTCCATCAACAAAAGGGGCTACGGTTTTGACAATATTTCCGTCCTCATCAAGGACATAAAGGGTAAACAACTTTGGTTCAATCCAGTCGGTCTTGAACCCGCATCTTTTATAGCCACTGGGCCGCGGTCCCCGTTTGTTTTTTCTTTGCCTTAATCGTCCGCCGTCTGCAGCAAGAAGAATGCGGCGTCCTTTAAAAAGAGACGCATCATCATCACCCAAGACCCTGTCAACTCTGGAACAAAGATTCGGACTTTCCATCTCTGAGACCAGTCGTCTGATCTGATTAGCACTAAGATTTATACCTTCTTGCTTAAGGGTTTTAGAGGCTATATCAAAAGAAGGACACAGGATCGATAATTGAATTGCACGGAAAGCCAAATCCGGGGCAACTTTATCAACGAACCCCATGATGGAAAGCAGCAAATGCTCCCCTCGCTTTTGTGGGCCACGCTTCTTTCTTCCTCTTTTAGGGGAGGCTTTGACAAAGAATGGACTCCTGATTTGAATTTTTGTTCCCGTCGGCAGAGTTATCCAAATTGTCTGATATGAAACGAACCGCATCCCTTTTTTCGCTCCGAGTTTTCGAAGCCATTTTAGAATCATTGCAGTTTGAAATAAGGAAGTTAGATAAGCTTCCCACACCAAGTCTGCAAACCATGACGACAGCTCATGTATGGTGTCTGAAGCAAAATCAATGGCACCATTGATTAATGCATCGTGAATTTTAGTACCTGTGACCTCAATTTTTTCAGATAGGGGTTGTTTTATGAGGTCAACGATCATATCTTTAGTCTGGGTTATGCTTTTGGCTTCCATTGTTCCCTTTCTTTTTGGTGTTAATTAGGTTTGGGGAAACCGTAACTTACTCAAATAAGAATAAAAATGGAAGCCATTTCTCTGTTTTTCAGAAAATCTAAATTATTGAATTGCACCCGTTTCTGTATGAAGTTCACGCCTTCATCCAAAACACCGTGGTGGGCAATGACGTTGGCGGTGTAGCCGGACATGAACAGGCGTTTGAGATTGGGGTGTAAGGACAGGATTTTTTTTGCCAGGTCCCGCCCGTTCATCTCGGGCATAACCACGTCAGTCATGAGTAGGTGAATTTTGTCAGTGTGTTCACGGGCAATCGAGACCGCTTCTCCCGGCGTGCTGGCCGCAAGAATTTTGTAACCGCTTCGTTCCAGCATCATGCGGGTCATTCGTAGGATGGAAGGTTCATCCTCCACCAACAAAATGGTTTCATTTCCGTCCATGTCTATTTTGTCTGCTGTTTTTTTCTCCGGCTTTTTAGTGTCAGCCCGATACTGGGGCAGATAAATTCGGAAGGTGGTACCCTGGTCCGGCTCGCTGTAAACGTTTATGAAACCTTCATTTTGTTTAACGATGCCGTACACCGTGGCCAGACCCAAACCAGTTCCTTTGCCCACTCCCTTTGTAGTATAGAAAGGTTCAAACATATTTTTCATGGTGTCTTTGTCCATGCCGCAACCATCATCGCTGACCGCCAGCAGGACAAAGTCACCAGTTTTAAAGCCCTGATGTGTCTCACAATAGGCGGAATCAAAGGTTGTGTTGCCAGTTTCTATAGTGATCTTTCCTACGTACGCAATGGCATCGCGCGCGTTGACGCATAGATTGGCCAGAATCTGATCGATTTGTGACGGGTCCATCCTGACCTGCCGGATATTTGCGCCGGGTCTCCACACCAAGTCGATATCCTCGCCGATCAGGCGCCGAAGCATCCTGAACATGCTCTCGATGGTATCGTTGAGATTAAGGACCTTGGGTGCGATGGTCTGTTTCCTGGAAAAGGCCAGGAGTTGCCGGGTGATGTCAGCAGATCGCTTGGCCGCAGATAAAATCTCTCCAAGATTTCCGTGCACCGGATCGTCCGGGGCTATGTCCTCAATTGCCATTTCCGTATTGCCGAGGATTATGTTGAGCATATTGTTAAAGTCGTGAGCTACTCCTCCGGCCAGACGGCCTACCGATTCCATCTTATGGGCCTGGAGAAGTTGAGATTCCATTTTTTTTAGATCAGTGATATCTGTGGCGATCTGCATCCGGACTACGCGGCCGTCCGTCCATTCAATAGCCCGATCGTAATTGATATAATACCTTCCGGTGACAGGGTTCTTATCATCCCAGACACGGACTCCAGTAGGATTACCATCTTCGTCAACAAGCTGCTTATTTGTACAACATTCGCATGGTTCTGAGTTGTTCCTGAAGGCACTGTAGCAAATATCACCGGTTTTATCCCCGCCGAAATCGTTTATCATCCTTTTGTTCATGAATAGGATTTCAGAGGTGTCCATATCTGCCACATAAACGGTTGCGTCAATACTTTCCAGAATGGTCAGAATTTTTTCGTGGGCATGGTTCAACTCTTTTTCAGCCTGTTTTCGATCGGTTATGTCCAGGGAGGTAAAAGTGACCCCTTTTGACTGGTCCTGCAGGTCCACAGGTGTAGAACTGAGAAGGACATCCATGATGGTGCCATCTTTTTTCCGCCAACGGGTTTCCACAGTTCCTGTGCCATGGTCAGCTATCTGGGCATATTTTTCTTGACCCACGAATTCAAAGTCTTTATCGCTGGGATAAAGCTTCCGGGCACTTTGGCCAATCAGTTCGCTTTCACCATATCCGGTCATTTCACACAGGCGGTCGTTGACTTTGTTCAGCACCCGGTTGACAACCGAACCAATGCCGACGGGAGCACTCCTGAAAATACTGCTGATCTGGTTTTCATTTTCCCGCAGAGCCTCCATTGCCTGGGTACTCTCAACCATTGAACCGATAAGTTTGGCTGTGGTTTTGAGGCGTTTTTTGGCCATTTCAATAATATAAGGTGGACGGGAATCATATGTCTTGGCTCCACGGAAAAGATCATCGTATTTGAGATGGTAGAGATCAGCCAGTATATTGAGTTTCTGAGGATCTTTCGGCGGATCTCCGTATCCGAAGTTGATCGATCCAATTACATTTTTTCCAGCAAAAATGGGCACGGCGTACAATCGAATGCCACCATTGCAAGCGATGTCCACCGGCTCACACTTTTCAATGGCCTTTTGGGAACAGTCCGTCCAACAAGATTCATGGCACAGCCAGCGGCCGGATTTAAGTGCTTTAACATTATCACCGGTGTCACAAAGTTTACGCGAAGCTCTGTCCATCATTTGGCACCAGCCCGAAGCAAAAATACCAAAGGCATAGTCGCCGTTAAGCTCGTAGATCGCGGAAGAAGTCCCTATCAACTCCAGGTGTCGAGTAGCCCGAGGGAACCACCCCCTCAGGCCCTCACAGAACCGGACGTGAACGTCTCCGCTCATCCGGCTCCTATTGACCAGCCTATGCATAAAGTAGTCTCCAATGGGCAAACAAATTTGGCTGTCTTCGTGCAATTCGAGCCAGCCACTGACTTGCCCTTCGTCGATGCCCTCTAAAACGTTTGTATTTCCTTGTTGCCCAAATCACCAACCGGCGATCCAGGCACCTTAAGGCCGGGTAGAGTGCAGATTTATAAAACCTGCCATAGTAGTTAATCCAACCTTGAATGACAGGATTGAACATGTGGGCTAAATCTTCCAGGCTCTTGTCACTGCGCCTGGGCCAATTCCACTTTCGTGAGGTTTGCCGAATTGCTTTTGCTGCTTTATTGCTGACAGCAGGAGAAAAATTAATGAAGAATTTTCCCCATCGGTTCTTTGATTTCCGAGCACGAAATGTATAACCCAGAAAATCAAAACTTGTCAGGGCATAATCCTTTTGCCGGTCTGTATCCTTGCAGTAGACTATTTTCGTCTTCTCCGGATGTAATTCCAGTCCCACATTCTCCATTCGCTCATTCAGCTTTCTAAGCAAATATTCAGTCTGGGCAAGGCTTTTACAATGACACACTGCATCATCCGCATAACGCTCAAACGGTATGGTCGGGCACTGCCTTTCCATCCAGTTGTCAAATGCATAATGCAAAAAGAGATTGGCCAGCAAGGGACTGATAACACCTCCTTGCGGGGTTCCCTTCTTTGGATAGAATAGTGTGTGGTCTGTCATCATCACAGGGGCTTTCAGCCACCGTTCTATATACAGATGCACCCATCTGTCATCCGTGTGATACCGAACTGCTTTCATCAAAAGATCATGGTCAATATTATCGAAAAATCCTTTAATATCAAGATCCAATACCCAGTCATATTTCCAGCAATTCTCCCGGGCTTTCCCAACTGCATCCAAAGCAGATTTCTCCGGTCGATAGCCATACGAATCCGGATGAAAATGTTTTTCCAATTCCGGCTCCAATTGCTGTTTGACTATCTGCTGAGCGATTCTGTCCGACACTGTCGGTATTCCCAACGGCCTCATTCGACCGTCTCCCTTGGGTATTTCCACCCTCATTACCGGAGGAGGGAAATAACTGCCGGAGGACATCCGATTCCAGAGCTTGTAAAGATTGTCCTTTAAGTTAGACTCAAACTCTTCGATTGACTGTCCGTCTACACCGGCAGCCCCTTTGTTGGCTTTAAACCGTTCATATGCCTCCATAACCTCAAGTTTAGGAATACAAAACGGCTTTGCTTGGTTCAATCCAATCCTCCTGTTTCCAGTTGTTTTCTTTACTTCAAGCTGGTCAATGCTTCCCCTTCGCTCCAATTCCATTACAGAATCTTCATCACTACTACGGGTCGCTCCGCCCCTGTGCCCTGCATCGGTACTCTCATACTTACGGGTCCTCCGCTTGTATTTCTCCCTTAGCATCAGGGCGACAGGTTCCCACGTTCCACACAAAAGCCTGTCCCAAGTTCACGCCACCTTTATGCCGGAGGCCGCCCGGCCAGTAAACAGGTAACCGCCGAACTTATCCCGGGTTAACGACTACCCCCCGGTTTTGACCTCATCCCTACGCTTTCGACACTTCAATAGTGATTCACTTGCGTTCGTCTCCTTGGAACCTACCTGACAAGATCTTGTCCTGCCTTTTCCGTAACGCTCACCACCCCGGCTCTTAACCGGCGCAGCTTACGGTGGTTTGAAGCCTCCACCTGCATGGCGGCTTCGAGGGGCCTTCCCTCATCTTTTGTGCAGCATGGCTGCACTGTTTATTGCAACAGTGTCTGCCTTCGTGGCACACAGTCATCGGCAAAACTCTTCAGTCGTTCACGCCCTATGGATTTCAGGATAATGCCATCACGATTCAATTCGGTCAGATCGTCATATCCCGAATTGTATTTTTCTATTTTTGACCCGAATTCAGAAAAAGGCTTTCTGGACAGCATCCATTCAATTCGTTTCAATTTATCTTCGGCTTGTTTTTGTGCCGTGATATCATGAAAAATGCAATGGGTCTGCTGAAAGTTACCTATTTTATCCCTGCTTATCTTTCCGGTAAAAGAAACCAGAATTAGATCTCCGTTTTTTTTGACCATTTCAAACTCAACGCCCAGAACTTCTCCGATTGACTTAAACCGGGGAAAATTCTCTTTGAAATGATCCCGCCAATCAGGGTGCAGGAAATCTGAAAAAGATTTGCCAATCACATCTTCGTTTGTATATCCGAGAGTATCCAGCCAAGTTTGGTTGACAACAATAAAATGGCCATTTTCATCAAGTGATTGGTAACCCAATGGCGCTTTTTCATATAATCGTCTAAACAAACTTTCTTTTTCCTGCAACGCTTCTCTGAAATGTTTGTTCTCCGACTCAATGTTTTCTAATTCCTGAATCCGTTTTTCTAATTCTTTATATGTGGGTTTTTCTATCATGACTCGGACCTAAGTGACGGCTGTGGAAAGCTTCACCAGCCTAAACAATCATAAAGAGTTTTAAAGCTCAAGCATCCTTGCATAATGGGCAGGTCTACCAAAGCTAAACCATTTGCTTGTTATCATTAAACGTGTATGAAATTTCTGTAACACAAATCGACATCATTAAGCGATCATTCCAAGCAAATGAAGTAATTCAAAACCCCGGACTAATGGTATGATTGCGGGAAATCCACATCCCCCAGTACCCCCACCACTACCACAAGCATTGCTCACCATAACAAAAATCAGCACGGACCCCACTACTGCAACTAAACCTCACCCCAGTGCCTTCACCAAAGGATCATCACTTTTCAAAACCGTACAGGTTTCAGTTTCCTGGTCAAAAACGATAACGGCCCTGCCGGATTTTAGCTGGACCAGCACCTGGGCCATCTTGGCCTCCAGAGGAACCTCCACCTCACCATAGTCCGTGCCGTCTCTGGTTACAAATTCTTCAACAACACCTTGAAGAGATTCCGGGCTCAGTTGGTCATAGGGGATTTTAACAGCTTTCAATTTTCAGGTTTCCAGTCATTCAGCGTTGCTATTTTTTTGTCAGCCGGCGTTTTTTCCAGCTGGTAGGCCTCACGTTTAGTCAAATGGCCTTTGACGGCAGCCAATTTTACCGGCAGGCGGGATCTTGTATATTTTGAGGCAGCCCCTTCGTTATGCTTTATCAGCCGATTTTCCATATCCTTAGTAACGCCACAATACAGCGATCCATCTGAACATTTCAGGAGATAGGTGGACCAATTTCTGTCCGGCGTCAAACCCGTTCTCCCATATATTCGGCCCCAAGTTTTTCCAGGTATCCTGCAAGAAGATACCGATGACAGTCCGTCCCGGATAAACAAAAGCAAACAAGCGTTACCTCATCCCGGCCCAAGATATCATTCCAGACGCCTAAATTTTCCCGGTAAGAATTCTGCATCAGCTCCCGGTAAATCTGCTGATATTCATCCCAGGCAATCTTTCCTTCTTTTGATCCCATAACCATTTTCCAGGTGGGCGCAAAGCAACGGCCTATTGGATCTTTGCCTTTTACCGTAATATCAAGCCGGTAATCACCAGCATATTTGTATTGAGCGGTATAGAGCTTCATTTCTGAATGATCTCAATTCCATTGTCTGAAAGAAATTTTGTTGATTTGCTGCAAACCGGCGCTGTGGTTTCCAGCGTGATTGTGGCATCTGGGACAGCCGTCCTTATTTTGTCGGCTTTATCAAGGATAGCATTGGCATCCTTCATGATGATCTGGCTTTTTCTGTCGATTAAAAGGACAAAGTTATCGTGATCATCTTTCAGCAAAACTGTTCGCGCCGGCAGTCCATATAATTTAGGGTTAATTTTTTCCATTGATTCGGTCCTTCAGTTTTCCGGCGCATTTAAATGTAACCACCCGTCTCTTGTCCAGCATCATTGAATTCCCGGTGGCTGGATTCCGTCCTTTTCTCGGTTTTTTTTCATTGACTTGAAACTTACCGAAACCGCTAATCATAAGATCTTCACCTGACGCAAGGGTGGATTTTATGATTTCAAGAAGCTCCTCTAACGCGTCTTTTGCTTCGGCTGGACTAAAATCATTTTTCTCTGCAATCAGTTCAACAATATCAGTTTTTGTCAGTGCCAAAATCAGATCCTTTCATTATAAAAACGCCCTTCATACCTTTTTGAGCGAGGTTGGGTCAATCGACATTTTAAGAAAAAGCCATGGTCACCAACTTATTTCCCAACATATTTCAAAATTGCCTTGAATAAAGATGCACTGTGGCCCAATTGTGTGTAGGCTTCCTCTTTTGTGAGCAAGCGTTCCTCATCCACTAACCTATAGCCAAGTTTTATGGATATGTTGGCAATCCTCGCTATCTCTGTGGCAAGTTGATATTCTGACGTGATTTCAATTTCATAAACTTTTATTTGATCCCAATTATCAAACACTTCCGATTCAACAGTGGCATCAACTTCCTGGTGATGTGTTTTGGCATAACCTTTATATTCAATGTTGTGGAAAGGCATTGATAAATCACCGGCATAGTGGGCGCAGTAGGCGAGGTGGTATTCTGCATATTTCCCCTGTTTTGTCGTGTTAAAATAATTCCTGACGGCAGAAATAATGGCACCATAAAGCCGTCCTTCTTCACTGTTCGGATTATCATATTGCGGCACTTGAGCAAAAACATCGGCGCTGGAAATAACAGTCCCTCTTGGTTTATTGACATAATGATTCGGTCTTTCGATTGCCCCAGCTTTTAATTTGGCAAGGTCTGGTCCTGCGGCATTATACCAGGATTCATACCCAGCCACCTTGGCGACCGACAAATGAGTTCTGTCATGCCAAGCGGACGCAGTGGTGGCAGATAAAAGGACGATTGATAAAATGAAGAGAAAACAACGTTTAGAGTGAAGGTGCCGGTTCATCTTATTTCTCCATGAATGTTATAAAAAGCGTTTCGTCGATGAAACACTCTTTTGTAGCCTACATTATTTCGACCTGTGCGGGTGGATTTTCAAAAACATAGCAACCGATGGTAGTAATAAGTCATCCAAACAAAAAATGGTAGACATGGACATCTATATTTGAGATGTAAAGCTATACAGCGATAACGTCTCAAAGGAGAAACCATGTCAAAATACAGAATCAAGGTCCACGTTGAGTTGGAAGAATGTGATGAGAACGAAAATTATGAGATCACTCAAAATAGCGATGGAAGTTTCTCAACAGTAATAAGTGAGAAAGATGCCATCAGTATTGATATGTGTGAAAAGTCTGTATTGCAAACAGCTTACCCGACAATACGAAAAGCAGTATCTAACCATTTCAGCCAAGTTTCAAAAAAAAAGCCGAAATAAAAGCTGGAGAAGGGGAGGAAATCATAACCAATCCTCATCCTTACCGAGTTGACGGTGAAATTGGGCGATTTAACTTTACAACGCATAGTACTGTAAATGAGAGCCAAAACCACTATAACACAGCGCGCGATTTGTTTAGCAGCTTAAGAGGCGTTGAAATTTACAAAACCGTAGGATTTAAAGATATAGCCCTGATCCATGGGGATACCGAGCAATCTTATCAGAAAACCGCAAAATTGATTAACCGGATTCGACATCAAAAGCAGGGAGGAACCCCATACCGGACGCTTCATGAGTGCACCGAAAAAGAAGGGCGAGAGGTCCTTGATTATATTGACAAAAACGCACGTTCTATCCTATCAGAAAATGGTTTCTCAGAAGATGGCACATGTCAGGTAATCAAACTCGAATATAATAATGCCCACCCAGTGACGGTATCCAGACGGAATGTGCTCAACGCCGTTGATAAATGTTGCCGGGACAATACTATCAACGCAGAAGACATCTTGAACAATCCTGTTCCTTACGAGGATCCTGGCAGTAGCACTCAGATTTCGATTGATGATGTTCATGTTAAGAAACAAGAAGAGTTCCGTCCCGGTGGTATCAAATCGGAACGGGGAAAAAGAAAGTATATCCACAATACAATTGCCCATATATCAAAGGCAGAAGTTGGAACGTATGTGTTAAATGGTCCCGGCACAAAAGATGTTTTACTTTTTTTAACTGCATTTCTGTTTCACAATGGCTTGATTGGTAACCGTATCCAATTTTTTACCGACGGCCATAAAACCTTGAATAGTTCAATTTTCAAGGGGTTCAGTTGGTATAAGAATATTGGGATCATCCTTGATTGGTATCATTTGGAAAAGAAATGCAAAGAACAATTGAGCTTGGCATTGAAAGGACGTAACATCCGCAACGAGACGCTTGATACGCTTAAGCCGTTATTGTGGCATGGCCTGACCGATAAGGCTGTGGCCCATCTGGAATCAATTGGTAAAGATTCTAGGCTCATCGCGGATTAGTGTGGCAAACACCTAATCCTGCGAGTACCCGTAGTCTAAAATTTTCAAAATTTCGGTATCCGAAAGCCATGCGTGTTATTACTCTCAGTGCATTATTAGTACCCTCGACAAACCCATTGGTAACTCGCTCGATAAAATAATTAAGAATTTGATTTCGCCAGTTTTTAAAAGTAGTTACAAATTTTGCAATAAACTTGTTTCCTGTTCGCATAGCCTTTCGGCACCATGCATCAAGAAACCGAGCAGCTTTATCCCGGCATGTTATTTTTTCAAAAATCGTACGGAATTCTTCTTTGAGCAAATACAAAGTACGAAGCTCCGGGCATTCTTGAAATATCTGTAATAACTGTTCTTCTTCTTTATTTGACAATTCAGATCGGTTACGTACTAAAATCCAGCGACTGCCTTTAAGTACTTTTTTTAATGCAGGATCACACTGATTTTGATAGGTTGTTCTGAGCTTTGTCAGGCGCATATTGAGTTGTTTCATTACATGGAAACGGTCAACCACAATTTTAGCATCGGGAAGCTTACTACGGGCAGCTTGATAATAAGGTTTCCACATATCAATGGAAACAAAGCGAATTGATTGTCGACATTCCGGGCTCAACGATTCAATCCAGGTTTCTAATGTTTTTTTTTCTCTGTTAGGCAGGACTGCAAGAACACATTTTCTTGAAATGTCTGAAATAATAAGAACAAATTCCTTGTAACGTTTTTTAAGGGAAATCTCATCTACCCCCAGAACCCTGATTGTGTTGCGACTATCGAAATTGTGTTTCAATGCAGCAAAACGATTGAATATTTCTTTAACCGTAGAGTGACTCAGTCCCTCACGTTCAGCAACAGCCTTGCGGGTCGACTCAATACAGGATTGGTAAACATGTAGTTCAAAGGCAATTGATTGTCTCCGATGGGATTCTACAAACGGCAATTGCTCAGAAAAGATCTTACCACAATCTTCGCATTTGAAACGGCGGGCTGAAAAATGCAAAATGGTCTTTTTTCCCCACACATCTAAGTGTCGGATTGATCGTTTTTCTTCTTGATGGACATTCTGTGAAAGGCACCCACAATGGGGGCACAAACCAAAATCATCTTTATGGGCACACCAAAGATACAATACTTCATGATCCCCTTCTCGCCGAAGGGAATACATTGTTACAATTAAGGTCGCAATACCCAATAATTCAGTGAGTGTGTTATCCACCGTTTTTTTGAATTCTGATTTGCTGATTCGTTTCACGGCTTTTGATGCGTCCTTTATAAAATTTGGCCTGTATGGTAATAATTTCATGGGAAACCCTCATTAGTTACTATTGGTCTTTCCCAGTGTTTGGTCAAAAAAAGGCTCTTTAATTATTTGGATTTTAAAACTATGATTTGATGGAGAACGAGCAGCTGTAGAGCGTGCAAATGTCTCGCATAAAATGACCTCAACTTACATTTTTTACACTAATCCGCGATGAGCCAGATTCTATAATGCCGCAAAAAATAGAGTCGTTAGATAAGCTGATGGAATATCTGAAAAGGAATAAACCGTACATTCCTTGCTATGCAGTAAGGAAAGAACTGAATTTATGTAATTCCAGTGCTATCGGTGAAAAAATGAATGATCTTGTAGTCTCAAGCCGTCAGAAACATAATGGGATGAGTTGGTCAAAAAAAGGCTCTTTAGGCCTGGCAACAATCACAGCAATAAAACGCAACAAAGAAAATGATAAATGGTTTGAAACAAAGAGTTTGGATTTTAAACTAGTTGCAAAGTTGAGGAACCACCCGCACAGGTCGAATGAAACAGCTGTGCGGAAAAGCTGAAGTCAAATATTTTCGATATCATGCATTGAGGACACTTTGGAGCATCCATGATGGATCATGACAAAGTTCCAATTGGAACAGTTCAACGTATCCTTGGGCATGAAAATAGGGTGACTACTGAAATTTATCTTCATTCAATTGGTGATGGAGAACGAGCAGCTGTAGAGCGTCTGGAAAAAGTTAAAGGTTTGAGCAATTTTCTCACACAGACTCTCACACAGAAAGCCTTTAAAACGCAAAAAAGCTTTCAACTTGTTTTTTATGCCCATCCTGCGGTGTTATAAATTCCGGCTGTAGTGCTATGACATTATTGTTACCAGGGGCAACAATTACAGGTGTAATAGCAGAATGAGAGTATGTGGTGGTTCCGTTCCGATGCTTCTTTTTATTACAGTTTTCACAATGAATAGACTTTGAGGAAAAATACTGAACACCATCAAGGGCCAATAATAAGTTCCCGTTGTATGAACGATTATGAATACAAGATACCCCATATCATTAAGGCCATGAAAGATGTAAGAGAATACAGGGAAAATATACGTCGGAGAAATTGGGTCTAATATATTTTTGATCTGATTATCACTGGGGATATTCAGTACACCGAACAAAGATTGAGCGTTATTTTTTCCTTTATTTTGCTGCATTGATTTTTGGAACGCTAAGAATGAAGGACTTTGAGTAAAAAAAACCGAAAACGCAGCAAGGGCGGCATCCTCTATTGTATAAGATGTGTTATCCCCGGTCCAGGTAAGTCCTGAACAGTCTTGCGGAAAAATTCAATAACTGAGTCAAAGGTAAATTTTCTCATCCATCATAGGATTATCAGAAATTGAATCAATTGTCTCCATTTTTTTAAGTGTTCCGCTAAATTTAGAATTGCTGTTGTTCGTGTGTCCTATCCGAACCATTGACATAACATTTAAGTGTGTGGCCTTGAAGATTCGCGTTCCGTGCTACGGCTTTGTCTTTCGATGGCCTGGATTAAGCGGGTGAAAATCAGATAGTGAAAAGGAAGAAAAAAATACCAGTATATATCGCCCCAGATACCGCGAGGTTCAAAGAATGCGGTTACAATGAGGCGGTTAAGGTGTGGAGTTTCGGGTTCAACGGTAAATTCAAGCCAGGCTTGACCCGGCACTTTCATCTCGGCCCTTAATAAAAGCCGGCGGTGGGGCTCAAGTTTTTCTACACGAAAAAAATCAATCACATCATTTTCCCATAATTCGGACTGGCTCCGCCGCCCCCGGGACATGCCCACACCGAGTAACAGGCGGTCGATCTCACCCCGCAGACGCCACATCCAGTTGTTGTGAAACCACCCCTCCCTGCCCCCGATCCGGCAAAATGCATAAAACAGGGACACGTCGCTTTTAGACGAGTGTATCCAGTGGCGGTTGATATAATGGGGCGGCCGGGCCAATTCATGCAACCGTGGAGCCAAAGTCCAAGTGGGCGGATAGGCACAAGACCATCGGCTTTGCATGGTGTCGTCGTCTTCGATTTTCATGGCGCGTTTGACCGCTTCGCGAAAGGAAACTGTCTCAAAGGGAATCAGAGCCTGGATCTCCTCATTTTTGCATACCACTTTATTGTTAAGCCCTTCCATCAGTGAACGGGTGATTGCGGCCGGCACCGGCGTGATAAAACTGGCCAGGAATGAAAAAACATTCAAAGACAATGGGAGTCGGGTAAACCATCGCTTTTTGCCGAGAATATCCGCTACTACCTTCATCATATTTTCATAGGAAAGGATCTCATTCCCTCCGATATCGAATTCTCGGCCACGGGTCTTTTCGTTCTCCAGGCACCCCACCAGATACTTGATCACATCACGGATACTGACGGGCTGGCACAGGGTTTTGGCGTAAACCGGCAAACAGATCACCGGCATACGGTCCACCAGATTTTTGATAATTTCAAAAGAGGAACTTCCCGAGCCGATAATCACGGCCGCCCGGATAACCGTCACCGGCACCGGTCCTTTCATCAATTCCCGTGCAACTTCAAGACGGCTCTTAAGGTGCACGGATAAAGAATCGTTTTTATCGCCCAAACCACCCAGGTAAATAATACGATCAACGCCCTTCTCCCCGGCGATCTGTCTAAAATTACTTGCCACAAGCAATTCGAGATTTGGCATTTTTTTGTGCCCTGTAAGCAATGAATGCATCAGATAATAGGCGGTATTCACCTGGTCCATGGCCCGCCTCAAGTCTTCTACATTCAAAGCATCCCCTTCCACAACTTCCACCCCGGGCCAGCGCAGACCATAAGATTCACCATGGGACATGACCAGTACACGTACCCTGTACCCCCGGGCAATCAATTCGGGTACAAGCCGACCACCGATGTAACCGCTGGCTCCGGTAACGAGAATAAGCCCTTTTTCCACCACCGGACGGGTGGGTAAATCATCACAGAATAATATGGATCGTTGAGGATACGGCATATGACACCTTTTTGTTAAATTTGCAGTCTTAAACCGGCCAATTCAAAACGAAAGGTTGTATCGGGTAGATCAAAATGACTTTTTTATATTATTGTACCGACTTTAAAAAAGAAGGGCAAGTAAGGGGACCCCAAATTATCGAGTAGAGTGAATTCGGTTAAGAAAGCATTAGGGTTCTCTAAGAAATACATCTTTATAGCCTGTTGAAAAATAGATGATAGGGCCTGGATCGTTCTGATTAATTTTGTTAAGTTCGGTGATATTTAAAGATGGGTGCAGTCTAAAAATTTAGATTTCAGCCTTAGTGGCTATGTGCATGAAATCACACTGCAATGAATACGCCCAGTTTTTTATAATATTACCCCAGCGACCATAGAGAATTTGAGCCCTCAAATAGATAACCGTTTCAACAAAATCCAATTTCCAAAATGAGCCAGGTGATTTTACTCGCATGTTGATTACTCTGCGGATAGCGCTTTCAATAACCCCAGAGCCGGTTGGCAATTTTATAGCCCGATTTGCTTCGTACTGCATTCGGGTGCTGTTTGACACAAAGTAGCTTTTGAGTTTTTTCATGATTTTGCTTGATGCCCTAACATTTAAAAGCGACTTGACCTCAGTCACTATTTCATTGATTTTACCTGAAAATAGAAGATTCTTGAAATGGTTAAAATCTACCTTTTCACGTTTTTTCTTTGAAACCATCTCAAATGCCTTGTTTAAATTTTGCTTTGCGTGCGTCCAGTCTATGATTTCAGTGAGCTTGAACTCCTCACCAGCAATAGAATAGATAAGTTTTGGGATTCTTTCCCATATCCATGGAGCACCATCACCGATAAGAACCACTTCAGATGCTTCCTCTATTCTTAAACGGACAAGATACTGTTCAAGTAAAGTTATAAATTCATCTACCTTGCCCGTAGTTCCATCAACAAAAGGGGCTACGGTTTTGACAATATTTCCGTCCTCATCAAGGACATAAAGGGTAAACAACTTTGGTTCAATCCAGTCGGTCTTGAACCCGCATCTTTTATAGCCACTGGGCCGCGGTCCCCGTTTGTTTTTTCTTTGCCTTAATCGTCCGCCGTCTGCAGCAAGAAGAATGCGGCGTCCTTTAAAAAGAGACGCATCATCATCACCCAAGACCCTGTCAACTCTGGAACAAAGATTCGGACTTTCCATCTCTGAGACCAGTCGTCTGATCTGATTAGCACTAAGATTTATACCTTCTTGCTTAAGGGTTTTAGAGGCTATATCAAAAGAAGGACACAGGATCGATAATTGAATTGCACGGAAAGCCAAATCCGGGGCAACTTTATCAACGAACCCCATGATGGAAAGCAGCAAATGCTCCCCTCGCTTTTGTGGGCCACGCTTCTTTCTTCCTCTTTTAGGGGAGGCTTTGACAAAGAATGGACTCCTGATTTGAATTTTTGTTCCCGTCGGCAGAGTTATCCAAATTGTCTGATATGAAACGAACCGCATCCCTTTTTTCGCTCCGAGTTTTCGAAGCCATTTTAGAATCATTGCAGTTTGAAATAAGGAAGTTAGATAAGCTTCCCACACCAAGTCTGCAAACCATGACGACAGCTCATGTATGGTGTCTGAAGCAAAATCAATGGCACCATTGATTAATGCATCGTGAATTTTAGTACCTGTGACCTCAATTTTTTCAGATAGGGGTTGTTTTATGAGGTCAACGATCATATCTTTAGTCTGGGTTATGCTTTTGGCTTCCATTGTTCCCTTTCTTTTTGGTGTTAATTAGGTTTGGGGAAACCGTAACTTACTCAAATAAGAATAAAAATGGAAGCCATTTCTCTGTTTTTCAGAAAATCTAAATTATTGAATTGCACCCTTTAAAGATTGGCTTTGAAAAGTGTTCTTAATTTTAAATATTACTACATATCAATAGGTTGTAACGTCTTCAAGACATCCTATAACATTTCAAGAGGGTACAATGTATAAACCAGCCGCTTTTTTGATTTCTTCCGCCGCGCTTACGAGTATATTCAGTTTCTTTTTTGGGGGGTATTTCCGAGAAAGAGAACGGGCCTACCGATTATGGTTGATGATTGTGGCATACGATAAAGAAATTCCAACGAAAAGAGAAAGAATTAATATCTGCTCCGAATTGGAATCCAGAGATCGAATGTTTTATCAGGCAAAGGGACTGTTAGGAATTCTTTTGTTGACGATTGGCCTATCATACCTAATTTTTCAGTTCTATTCTTTTTGTTACATCTTTCCATCCTGCCCCCTTTATCAACCCGGGGCATTCACGGATTATCGGTGGTACAACACGATTATCGGTTTTATTGTAATGATAAACTGCCTTGAGCTGTTGTATATCCGGATAGCCGTAGACAGAACCAAGAAATTTCCATTTTTTAGAATCCGACAGCGGGTTACAGGCCAGGACAGACTTTCCAAGATCTGGATGATTCTTGGATGTTCCGAACTTAAAACACCGGAATATAGTCAAAATAGAATTCCCCGAACATTTTACGACAACCAGGACTATTATTCCAAAGAAAAGGATAGAGTTTAAACTTGAGAAGGTCTCTATCATAAGCTGAGAAAAAAAATAATACAGCATAAACATAGCCCGGTGAACCGGGGCAGGCCACCAGATTGAACGGATACTAAACTAAAGATGAGGTCAGGCCTTGAATTATTACTGTTTAGTCAAAAAATCTTATAATTCAAGACCTGGTCCCTAAATCCTCAGGTGCCCCTCTCTGGAAATTCCAAAGCATTGTCAGGAAATTTTGCCTTTTCAAACAAAAGAGTATCTTATTTCAACTTTGATATTCGTCCTTGATCCAGATACAGGGGATTAATAAACCGAAGATAAAACTTGATAAACAGGGTTACCGCTAACAATCCAGCCACCCGGTAGATCTTCTTGACCATAAGCGCAGGGGATCGTAAAACTTTGAGAATTTTAAAAACCCCTGCCAGTTTAGGCACTATGCCGCTGATAAACCAGACAGCAACCAAAACGACAATCGACCAGATCGAAATGCTGCTCGACAATATTGAAATTATAAGTGGGCCCAATAAATAGAGAACAAGGCCGATAAAAACAAGTAAAGGAACCCACAATAAGGGCATGCATTTTAATGCCTTCCCAAATGTGAACTGGGCAACATCCAGCTGATTAAGATAGGCTTTCGTTGGTTCTTTCATCCATTGAGCGATTGCCAAGAACTTCCATGGACTGCTCAGTTTCTCTTCGGCTTCTTTTTGTTTAGAATACTGACTGTCTGATTCATTCTTGAATTTTTGTAACTCATCCCGGCTCATTTTATACGCATCACACATTAGAGAATATGCTTCTACCTCAGTAAATGCATCCAGATCCGTGCGAATTTTAGACAGCTTCTCCTGGACATCCGGGTGCACATCGAATTCTTTTAAACTGGTGGCAGGAATGACCACATCCGGAGATTGTGTGTCGGAACTATCAACCCAATGAACCTTTCTAAATCCCAGACCTTTTCGTAAACTTAGGAAAGCAATATTGTTGCTGCCATAACTTCCGGCGAGCCGCAGCAATCCGTCTGATCTTATGCGATCCTGCAAAATGCCGGCAACACGTAGCAAAACAGATATCCGGCTTGTGTCCTGTTGCTTGACCATATCCATTTGCCCTGAAGCATCGCTGATTATAAAACAGGTGCAATCTTTATCTATCAGGCTATCCACACCCTGATTGTCATAGACACCGCCATCCACTAATTCTGTCCGAATTTCATTCTGTTTTAATTCTTTTTCAGTGTCATTTTTCTTTTTTGGCGGATCATAATAAAGCTTGCTGACCGCCATGGGATCGAACAAGGCTGGAACACAGGCCGATGCAGCCACTGCGTGTCCTAAAGGAAAATCTTGTTGAAGTGGGGTAATGTTTGCATAAGCATTTGCCCGACGCAAACGAATGGTTTTCTTGTCAATCTGATAGGCGGACAAACCGTCTGACGGTTGATTGCTCGTTGAGGGTTCACCATTTGCCGGCGGTTCGCCCATGGTTTTAGCGGTACACTGCCACACACGACCGGTATTCAGTGAAGTAGCATTAATCACCAAAATGGGAACTTTTGCGCTCCGATCCGCATTGTGATGTTTAGGGGAGAAATCGCTTGGGCCATCGGGTGGATATATTTTTAATTTCTGCATCTGAACCGGATCGCCCAAATCCTGTATCACATTCTGATATAGCCAATCGTTATACAATTCACCGATGCGGTCACTGCTGGAGTAATTGAAGTATACCATCCTGCAGTTTGTTCCAAAACTTGAAAAAGTCGCCATGCGTATATTTTTTTTAGTTGACTTGAAAAATTCAGTTTCGATTTTTCCCACAAGTTCCACATAATCCTGATCACGGATTTCTGCGTCAGGTTTACTTTCCAATAATTTTTTTACATGAAGGTAATATAACGCACCAATAATGGAGCCGCCTGATACCGTTGAAATAACTTCCAGATGGCGCAGTAAACCTTGGTCCGCCATTTGTGCCAGTATACCGATGTGATAAAAAGAGGCCCGTAATCCCCCCCCTGAAAGTCCAAGCCCCATCTTGTCTGCATGAGCTGAAGTCGTTTGACTAACCATAATCTCCCTCCCTTACTATTTTCGGTTTTATAATGAGCGGTTGACTGAAAGTAAATGAGCATAACGCTTGAGTAACCAACTAAAATTTGCTGCTTTTTTAGTACGTGTTTATTGATTTGGGTACGCCCGGCACGGGCGTGAGCCGATGGGGCGAAAGGCCCCTATACGTGAGTTCTGTTAAGGGAGCCACAAAAAAATAAACTCTCCACATTAAATACAGCAATGAATTTAATTTCAGCGAAATAGGGTAATTTAATCGGGTATGTTTTTTATTTGTGACGCCCTAATATGGTTATCATTAGCACTATTATTAGCCGAAGACAAGAACTGAACCGCCGGAGACCATCGAAACAGTGGCACTATACCCCTAGCAAAATCCGCAATCTTCTCAAACAGGATACTTTCAAAAGACAGATCATACGAAATGACTTCTGTGACAGAACTTTCCTTGCCATACCGGGGCACTAGAGCATAAATAATGCCTTTTTCCCCGGACTACAGCCCTGGGAAAAGGGGCGGACCATCAGGTTGAACGAATCCTGGACCGCCACTCCACGGCATCTAACTTACAGGTATCTAAGCAATCACCGCATTGCACGCAATTGCTCTCGGAAGGTCGTGTTTCCATGGCACATTTTTTGGCGCATTGATCACAGGATGTGCACTTTTCATTCATTGTAAACCGAAACAGTGAAAACCGTGACAACAGTTCCAACGCCCCGCCCGTAGGGCAAAAAAAACGGCACCAAAACATGGAAATAAATATACTGAGCCCCAAAGCAATCAAAATGGCCATTGTTTTATAAATCCAGATGGGATCGGCATGTTCAAAGGTCAGGCCTACGGATTTAAAAAATTCACCGGTCCGGATAGGGATGGCCCAGCGGGGATTGTTGGCCACGAAAAAAAGATACAGAGAAAGGGCCAGGAGGATGTACTTTCCGACGCTAAAAAAGCTTGATGCAATTCTGTTGATTTTATTTTTAAAAAATGCACCCATGGACAGGATCTCTGAAACCAGGCCGCCGGGACAAACCCATCCGCAAAAGACACGGCCGAACAGGACAGCGGAAAGCCCGATCAGTATCCACCCCCACATCCACAGGCTTCGACCCGGGCATTGGATTACCGGGCAGTTACCGCACCCTATATAAGGCACGGCAAAGGGACAACGAAAAATACCGTAAAAAGACCACTCACCAATGATTCCTAAAGATACCAATTGTACCAGACGCCGTTTCCAGTTTCCAAGCCACTGCCTAAACATCCATCACCCCGTATTTTCTGATCAGTCGTTCACCTTCTTCTGTCCGGGCAGGGATAAATCCCGCCCGCTGGAACCAGACCTGTCCCTTGTCCGACAAAATAAACTCCACAAAGGCTTCTGCAAGCGCCCTGTTTTGGGCCCATTTCATTATGCCAATGGTAAAAGGAACAGGGGCCGGAGGGATAAAGGCCTCGGGTATGGGCAGGGTATCCAACTTGCCCTTAAACTGAGGCAAATGGATGATACGCTCTTCAATTACGGCAGCATCCGCTTTCCCCTTGACCAAATCGGTGACGGCTGTCTGAACGCAGTCTCCCACAAACACGGCATTGGCTCTTGCCTTGTCTTCAACCCCGGCTTTTTTTAAAATAATCATGCTGGCCTTACCGCCTGGCGGAGAGGCCTCCGGTGCCAGAATGGTTTTGACGCCGGTTTTTCCCATATCCTTAATGGATTCTATTCCGGCAGGATTCCCCTTGGGGGTAGCCACCACATATTTTGTAAAGCACAGGGGCTTGAACCAAAGCATTTTACCCTGGGCCCTTAGCTTTTTGGCAAGTTCCAGAACCCGCGGGCCAAAAACCTCGGTCCTGGCATTCCCAGTCAACAAAGATTTCCCTAACGCACCGGCAAAGGCACCGGTATACGCGATGGAGGCTTTTGTGAGTTTTTCAAATTCATGGTTTGCCGGTTGAAAGGCCTCGGCAAGTCCACCGCAGGACCAGATTTGAAGTGATTCTTTGGCATAGGTCTGGGAAAACCCCGGTGAAGCGGAAGCAAGCCCTGCTCCCAATGCAAGCCCTCCTGTTTTTAAAAATCTACGGCGGCTTAACCCGTTCTTTTCCATTTATATGATTCCTTTCCGGGTATCCCCCGAGCATCTATCTGCCCTGCATTGCTTGCAGGATTTAAACACGCTTTAATGTCGTTCACCAGTTTGGGGATTGGTTCTATCGTCGGCCGCTGTAGGGGCAGGCCCCCGTGCCTGCCCTAACGAGGGCAACCACGGGGGGATTGCCCCTACAAAAAATGGCCGACAATAGAATCAAGCCCCCAGTTTGAATACAAAACCGAATCCAAACAATTAACAAAAGAATTTGTTGGGTAATATAAGAACAGCGCTTTTTCCAATATTAAATACTAATCAACGTTAGTGATACCATTGACATTTTCTATTACAAAAAGGACACTTTGTCAGGATTTGACATACACCGGGGATTATTTTGAATCAACAGGCTGAGCCATCAATCGAACAAATCACTGAATTTAGGGTGCTGAATATAGGATTAAGGAGTACCAATCAAAAACCGTTCAAACTCAGCTCATAAATCTAAGCGCCTGTTTGATAATTGATAAATCGGCTGTAATTTCATCAAAATAGGGGCAATTTTCTGGGGAAGTTAAAAAAAACTATGGGCTTTGGGGGGGGGAGTTCTGGAAATAAAAAAGGGGCTGGATTTTCATCCTGACCCCTTGATTTTATTTTGGAGGCGGCTTCCAGATTTGAACTGGAGAATAACGGCTTTGCAGGCCGTCGCCTTACCACTTGGCCAAGCCGCCTGGTGGAGCGGGAAACGGGATTTGAACCCGCGACTTCGACCTTGGCAAGGTCGCACTCTACCACTGAGTTATTCCCGCTCAGCAACAGGACGTATTTATAGATGGATGCGCTGCTTTTGTCAATGACAATTTTAACAACATCCTTTTTTTTTTAATACTGCGCCTGCTATTTATTCTTTTTGTTCCAGTCTGAAAGGAAGGACTCAATGCCCTTGTCGGTCATATGATGCGCGGCAAGTTTTTTAAGCACGCCATAGGGAATGGTGGCAATGTCCGCCCCCATCAGGGCAGACTGCAGGACATGGAGCTGACTTCTAACTGATGCTACAATGATCTGGGTATCAAAATCATAATTGGTAAAAATTTGAACAATTTCTTCGATGAGCCCCATGCCTTCCTGGGCCAGATCGTCAAGGCGACCCACAAAGGGAGAGACATAGGTTGCACCGGCTTTGGCAGCCATAAGGGCCTGGAGCGCAGAAAATACCAACGTCACATTAGTTTTAATGCCTTCGGCAGATAATGTTTTAACCGCCTTAAGCCCTTCCACGGTCATGGGAATTTTAACGGCAATATTATCCGCAATTTTTACAAGTTCCCGGGCCTCGGAAACCATCCCCTCATACTCCAGGCTGATCACTTCTGCGGAAACAGGACCATCAACAATTTGACAGATCTGCGCAATGATATCTTTGAACTCACCATCTTCTTTGGCAATCAGGGAAGGATTAGTGGTCACACCATCCACCATGCCCATATCGTTGGCATCCTTGATCTGTTCAATATTGGCTGTATCAATAAAAAATTTCACGGGTCTCCTCCTTGGCCAGGGCAATCACTGCCTGGCGTTCATCTGTTTTAATTTGTTCAAACAGTTCACCCACGGTCAAACCGTTTACCGGGTGAACCAGATTTTTATCTATGTCACAAAGGGGTTTTAATACAAAAGCACGTTCATGCATTCTGGGATGGGGAAGCACAAGAGTCGCTGTGCTCATCACCTTTTGGCCGTAAAAAACAATATCCAGATCAATCCTGCGCGGACCAAATCTGAAGGGTTTGCCGTCCCGGTCCTGCTCTTTTTCAATGGCTTGCAACACCTCTAAAAGCTGTTCTGGAGAATACGCCGTGGTGATCTTAATGGCTGCATTCACAAACCAGTCCTGGTCCGTATAGTTCTGGGGCGCTGTTTTATAAAACTTTGACAGGGCTTCTATAAAAATCCCTTCTGTTTCCCGAAGACGCCTGATGGCCAGGCCAATGTTGGCAATCTTATGTCCCACATTGGCGCCGATGCTTAAAAATACAGGTGTCAGGAGTAAGGAATCAGGGGAATTCAATATAAAGGGTATCCGATACCTTACTTTTTATGTTGTCACGCCCCAGAGTCTGGACCCTGAAATAATAATGAAGATCCTGATCAAGGGTATATACAAAACTTTTCCGGGGCATGGAAACCACGCCCAGGGATTTGAATATGAAAGGACATCCTTGGCAGCTGGCCAGGGGTTTGGTGGCCATGAATACCTCAAACCCCTCAACCGTTGGCCCTTGTTCCTGATTCTGCAAAGATGCACAGGTCCATGAAAGGGTCAGATCACGATCCTTAAGCGTGTATTTCAAGCCTGTGGGGGCAGCAGGAATATCTGCGTCCTTAGTCGGAGGCACGGGAGGCCCTTTTTTACCGCATCCCGGTGCCATAAAAAGTATGCCCGCACCCAAAAGGACAAAAAAAAGACCTAATAATACACGCTGGAATATCCGGCTCAAATGCCAAGCTCCTTTTTTGCTGCATCCACGGCCGCGGATACGTTGTCAAACCCGGTGCCACCATGGGAGTTACGCCGGGCCACCATCGCATCCAGGCTGATGAAATCATAAATATCCTTTTCAATAACATCACTGAAGGAACGCATCTCTTCAAGACTCAAATCATCCAGTTCCTTACCCTGCCCCATGGCAAAATTTACGGCCTTGCCGGCAATACCATGGGCCGTTCGAAAAGCAATGCCCTTATTGACCAGGTAATCGGCAAAATCCGTTGCATTTAAAAACCCTGTCATGCAGGCAGTGCGCATCCGGTTCTTATGCACATCAATATGAGCAAACATGCGGGTATACACCTCAAGACATATTTTTAAGGTATCAACGGTATCAAATAATGGTTCCTTGTCTTCCTGCATGTCCTTGTTATAAGCCATGGGCAACGATTTCATGGTGGTTAAAATGGACATGAGATTGCCCACCACACGCCCTGTTTTACCCCTGACAAGTTCGCACGCATCCGGGTTTTTTTTCTGGGGCATGATGGAAGAGCCTGTGGTAAAGGCATCGGAAATGGTGATAAAGGCAAATTCCGATGAGGACCATAAAATCAGTTCCTCGGACAACCGGGACAGATGAATCATGCAGATGGATGCATGGGAAATAAATTCCATGATAAAATCACGATCAGACACAGCGTCCATGGAATTTTCCGATACCCGGGAAAAGCCTAACACCTGGCAGGTGTATTCCCGATCAATGGGATAGGTGGTACCGGCCAGGGCAGCGGAACCAAGAGGCATCACATCCAGGCGCTCCATGGAATCCTCCAAACGACCCACATCCCGTTTGAACATCTGGTAATATGCCATAATATGATGGGCAAGCAATATAGGCTGGGCCCGTTGCATATGGGTATATCCGGGCATCACTGTTTTTTTGTTGGCATCGGCAAGGGTCACCAGAGCAGCTTGGAAATCTTTAAGCATCCGGATAAGGTTTAGGGTCTCTTGCTTAAGATAAATGCGCACATCCAGGGCCACCTGGTCATTACGGCTTCTGCCCGTATGCAGTTTCCTGGCCACAGGCCCGCAGACATCACCTAATGTCTCCTCCACATGCATATGAATGTCTTCCAGGGCGTCGGTGAATGCCATTTCATTGTTATCTATACGGTCCTTTACCGTATCCAGGCCCTGAACCAGGGTTTCGGCATCCTCGGATGAGATAATCCCCTGTTTTGCCATCATTTCAAGATGGGCCTGACTGCCTTTTATGTCGCTCTCATAGAGGCGTTTATCCACGTCTATGGACGCGTTAAAAGACTCCATCAGTTTGTCCGTGGATTCGACAAACCGGCCGCCCCATAGTTTCTCGCTCATTATTTTTTTCTTCCTATGTAGTTCTTCTCTTTCAGCCTAAAATCAATTGTTCCAAAATGGCTTTATGCATATGCCGCTTATTTTCCGCCTGATCCCAGAACGCCGCGTTTTCTGCTTCAAGAACAGATTCGGAAATCTCCTCACCCCTGTGGGCAGGCAGGCAGTGAAGCACCAGACAGTCGTTTTTGGCACCTTTAAGCAACTCCTCATTGACCTGGAATCCCTCGAACGTCTTAAGTCGGCCTTCAAGCTGGTCTTCCTCACCCATGCTTGCCCACACGTCGGTATACACAACATCGACACCGTTGACAGCCTCTTTGGGGTCATTGGTGAACACGATATTTTTCTTTGTGTCTGCCCCGGATGCGGCAATAATTTCAGGCTTGATATGGTGGTTGTCCGGACAAGCCACGATCAGTTCAAAACCCAGTACAGTCGCAGCATTAACCCATGAATTGGCCACATTATTACCGTCCCCCACCCAAGCGATCCTGACATTTTCATACCCGCCTTTATGTTCAATGACGGTCATAATGTCACTTAAAATCTGACAGGGATGAAAGGCGTCCGTCAGAGCGTTGATCACCGGAATTGTTGAGCTTTGGGCGAACTCTTCAACCAAATCGTGATCAAAGGTCCTCATGGCCAAACAGTCAATGTACCGGGATAAAACCCGGGCCGTATCCTTTGCCGGCTCATTTCTGGATATCTGGGTATCCTGGGTGCTCATATATATGGAGTGTCCGCCCAGCTGAATCATGGCAGTTTCAAATGCAATACGGGTCCGGGTGGATTTCTTATCAAAAATAAGCCCCAGGGTTTTGCCGGCCAAAAGGGAATCGAAAATACCTTTTTTATGACGCGCCTTCAGACTTAAAGCCCTTTCAAACAGGGTTGTAAAATCCTGGGGTTCAAGGTCCAGTAAACACAATAAATCCTTCTTCAATGATCGTCTCCTGCAAGCAGGCTGTCCAGTACGGCAACCAACTGATTAATTTCCTCGATCCCTATAATCAGGGGCGGTGCAAATCTAAGAATTTTATCTTGAATTGCATTAATAATAAAGCCTTTTTTAAAGCACTCAGACACATACTCCGTAGCTGTTTTCCCCTTGGAAATATCAAGTTCCATACCGAGAAGCAGCCCTCTTCCCCTGACATCCACCACTTTTTGATGCTTTTCTTTTAAACCATTAAGCTGCGCCATAAAATAGGCGCTTTTTTCACGGACGGATGCCAGAAAACCTTGTTCAGATATCAAACGCACCATCTCAAGGCCTGCGGCTGTGGCAATGGGGGTACCGCCAAAAGTGGTGGCGTGACTGCCAATGTCAAATCCCTGGGCAGCCGTTTCGGTGGCCAGCATGGCGCCGATGGGCACCCCATTGGCCAGCGCCTTGGCAAGGGTCATGATGTCAGGTGTCACATCATAGGATTCATGGGCAAATAATGTACCGCAACGCCCCATGCCGGTTTGGATTTCATCAAAAATAAGCAGGGTACCGGTATCCGTACAAAGCTGCCTTACGGCCTTGATATATTCGGGATCGGAAGGAATAACCCCGCCCTCACCCTGCACAGGTTCCATCATTACCGCACACACCGTATCATCCAGAACAGCTTTCAGTGCCTCAATATCATTAAAGGGCACATGGGCAAATCCATCCAGCAGGGGATAAAAGCCCTTTTTAATTTTGTCCTGGCCCGTGGCGGACAGTGTTGCCATGGTCCGTCCGTGAAAGCTTTGCTCCATGGTCACAATCTTGAATCTGCCGGTCTGCCCCTTTGCCTGGAAAAACCGCCGGGCAAGTTTGATGGCAGCCTCGTTGGCTTCGGCCCCTGAATTGGCAAAAAACACGCGGTCTGCAAAGGATTTTTCCGTCAGAACCTTTGCAAGCTCGGCCTGGGGTCTTGTATAAAACAGGTTGGACACATGCACCAGAGTGCCGGCCTGGGCACAAATGGCTGCGGTGATATCCGGGTGGCAATGCCCCATGCTGCATACGGCAATGCCGGCCAAAAAATCAGTATATTCATTGTCCTGATCGTCATAAAGTTTGGTACCCTTCCCTTTTACAAAGGGCCGACCCTGGCGCGAATAGGTCTTAAACACATGATCCTGGGTAAGTTCAATGGTCATTTTATATTTTTCCTTATTCTTATATGAAAAAGTTTAACCACTGAAATCACGGAAGACACTGAAGATAGAATTCTGTGACGTCTGTGTATTCTGTGGTTAAAATGTTTTTCATAGTTTGTTGTGTCCGCTATAACATGGAGTTATTTAACGTCGCCGGCAAACAACTGGGTGCCGATACCTGAGTCCGTAAATAACTCAAGTAAAACAGCATGGGCAATTTTCCCGTTAATAATATGGGCTTTTTTAACACCGGCATTCAAGGCGGAAAGCCCGCATTCCACCTTTGGAATCATGCCACCTGAAATCCGGTTGTCCCGGATCATCTCCCGGGCCTGGGGTTCATTCACTGAAGAGATAAGCGCCTTGTCACTGTCCAACACGCCGTCCACATCCGTGACAAGAATAAGACGCTCGGCATTCAGGGCACTAGCGATTCTTGCCGCAACCACATCAGCATTAATATTATAAGTTTCGCCTTTGCTGCCCATCCCCACCGGCGCAATAATGGGGATAAAGCCCTGGGCGCTCAATGTGTGAATGATTTCAGGATTTACTCGGGACACATCTCCCACCATGCCGGGATCAATAATCTCAGGCGGTTTACTCGCATCTTCCTGGTGATAAATGGTCATTTTTTCGGCCAGAATCAATCCGGCATCCTTGCCCGAAAGGCCTACAGCCCGTCCGCCTTCCAGGTTGATGCGGGAGACTACATCCTTGTTCACCTTGCCGCCCAACACCATTTCCACCACATCCATGGTGGCATCGTCCGTGTACCGCATGCCCTTGATAAAGGTGGAGGTGATCCCCATGGTTTTAAGCACCTCATTGATCTGGGGACCGCCGCCATGGACCACCACCGGATTGACCCCGATGGTTTTAAGCAAACTGATGTCCTTGGAGAAATTGGTTTTCAGTTCTTCATCCACCATGGCGTGTCCGCCATATTTAATCACCACGGTTTTTCCGGAAAATCTTCGGATATAGGGTAAGGCCTCTATCAATATGTCTGCAACCGTATTTTTCATAGGATATACCTGCTCAAGTCCTGGTTTCTGGCAATATCCGACAACTGTCGTTCAACAAAATCGGAATCAATGGAGATGCTGGTCTCCTCGACATCCGGGGCATCAAATAAAATATCTTCCAGCAGGCGCTCCATAAGCGTATGAAGCCGCCTTGCACCGATATTTTCCATGGATGCGTTCACCTCAACAGCAATCCGGGCAATTTTGTCCACAGCCCCCTGGGTAAAACTTATGTTAACCCCCTCGGTGCGCAGCAAAGCAATATACTGCAGCACCAGGGCATTTTTAGGTTCGGTGAGAATCCTGGCAAATTCCGATGCGCCCAACGAGGAAAGCTCCACCCGGATAGGAAACCGCCCCTGCAGTTCCGGAATAAGGTCCGAAGGTTTAGATACATGAAAGGCACCCGAAGCAATAAACAGGATATGATCTGTTTTCACGGTACCGTATTTGGTAGGCACGGAACTGCCTTCCACAATGGGCAACAAATCCCTTTGCACGCCTTCCTTGGACACTTCCGGCCCGTGGCTCTTTTCTTTGCCCGCAATCTTGTCAATTTCATCGATGAAAATAATGCCGGACTGCTCCACCATGGTAATGGCATCGTTTTTCACCTCTTCCATATCCACCAGATGGGCCGCCTCTTCCTGGGCAATCAATGCAAGGGCCTCTTTGACCTTTACCTTGCGGCTCTTGGTGTTTTTAGGCATGAGATTACCAAGCATATCCTTCATATTGATACCCATCTCCTCCATGCCGGCATTTGAAAAAATTTCCACCATGGGGATATTTTTATCCTGGACATCAATATCTATTTTACGGTCATCAAGCTTGCCGTCATCAAGCATTTTACCAAGCTTTTCCCGGGTATGTTCCTGGGGCTTATCATCGGACTTTGAAGACGCATCATCCCCTGTATCAAACCCGAAACCCGGACTGCTTTTTGGGGAAGGCAAAAGGATATCAAGCACCCGCTCCCGGGCGATTTTTACTGCCTTTTCCTGGACCGCCTCCTGTTGGCGGCCTTTGAGCACGTTCACGGTGAGTTCCACCAGGTCCCGGATCATGGATTCCACGTCCCGGCCCACATACCCCACCTCGGTGAATTTGGATGCCTCTACCTTGTAAAAAGGGGAATCCGTCAAATTGGCAAGGCGGCGGGCAATCTCGGTTTTGCCAACCCCTGTGGGACCGATGAGGATGATATTTTTAGGTGCAATTTCTTCCTGGAGATCCGGTTCCAGTTGTCGTCTGCGCCATCGGTTTCTTAACGCCACGGCCACTGATTTTTTGGCATCATTTTGGCCGATAATGTACTTATCCAGTTCCGTTACAATTTGGTGGGGTTTTAAATCCTGCATTCAATTATTTCCAATAGTTAAACAAGCAAATTTTTATTAACTTTCTATGGTTTCTATTGTTACATGATGATTGGTGTATATACAGATATCTGCAGCAATTTTCATGGCTTTTTCCACAATCTGCACCGGTGCAATATCCGTATTTTCAATCAGAGCCACGGCTGCAGCCTGGGCTGCAGTGCTGCCGGACCCGATGCTGATGATGCCCTCATCGGGTTCAATCACATCCCCGTTACCTGATAGAAGATACAGGTTTTCTTTATCCGCTGCAATCATCATGGCCTCAAGACGGCGAAGATATTTGTCCGTACGCCACTCCCTGGCAAGTTCCACACAGGCCCGGGTTAAGCTGCCACTGAACTGATCCAGTTTTTCCTCAAGCTTTTCAGCCAGGGTCAGGGCATCGGCCGTGGCCCCTGCAAATCCTGTAACAATCCGGTTGTTATAAATTCGTCTCACCTTCCGGGCTTTATGTTTTGTGACAACAGTGCCTAACGTGACTTGTCCATCGCCGGCAACCACTACCATGTCTGCGGTTCGAATGGCAAGGATTGTGGTACCGTGAAATTGTTGATTATCCATATAATATCCGTTTCTCCTGATTCTGTTCACCGCTAAATTCAGCCAACAGTCTGGTTTTTTGTTTGATTTGATAAGACATTTATCTTCGGGGATGGGCTTTGTCGTAGACGGCCATCAGGCGATCCATGCTCACATGGGTATAGACCTGGGTGGTGGACAGACTGGCATGGCCTAAAATTTCCTGAATACCCCGAAGATCCGCGCCGGAATCCAACATATGGGTGGCAAAGGTATGCCGCAGGGTGTGAGGTGATATTTTTAAGCCTAATCCGCATTCCAAGACCACCTTATCAAGAATACGTCGAATGGATCGTCTGCCAAGCCTTCGAAAGTCTTTATTTAAAAATACTGCGGAAAAATTTTCCTTTAAATCGGCCCGGTAGGTTTGCACCGCATCAAGGGCGCGCTTACCCGCGGGCAGGATGCGTGTCTTGTTTCCCTTGCCCAGGACCCGGATAAGACCGGTATTAAAATCAATATCCTGGATGTTGAGCATGTGAAGCTCACCGATTCGCATGCCCGTAGAATAAAAGGTTTCAAACATGGCAAGATTGCGTTTGTCCATCCAGGTATCGCTTTTCATGGTGTCCAGCAGCCTGAAAATATCATCAATAGCCATGGCCTTGGGAAGGGTTTTCTCAAGTTTTGGAAAAGGGATGGCATCAGCAGGATTTAAACTGATCAGCCCGGACCTGACCAGGTAATCAAAAAAAGATTTCAAGGCGGACAGACGCCTTGAAAGGGTTTTTTTACTTTTTTTCAACGCAGTCTGGGCGGCAAGATATCTGCGCACGATCATCTTGTCTACCTGTTGGACTTTTTTTTCAAAGGCTTGTTGCCAGTTTTCATCCCGGCAATTGAAGGTATCCAGATAAAAAAGGATAAAGCTTTTTATATCCGTAAAATAGGCCCGAAGCGTATGGGTAGAATACCCTTTTTCAGCTTCCAGGGTGCTCAGATAGTCATCAAGAATCATGGCGGTCCAGTCCTGTGCAGGCCATGACCTGTTTAAGATCATCCCAGGCCTGGCGTTTCAAGGCAGGTTGCTCCATAAGCACAGAAGGGTGGTGGGTGGCCATGACAGGGACCTTGTGGCATTGAAAAAAATGCCCCCGTACTTTTATCAATGGTTCATCCGTGCCTTTTATCATCCGGCAAGCCTGTTCTCCCAACGCCACCACTGCGCTGGGTTTGTGCGTCAGTATGTGGCGGGTAAGTAAGGCATTGTCTACAGCATTGCAGATATACACATCGGAAGGTGCAAGATGCATAGCTGAAAGCATTTTTACCAATAGGCTGCCGGGTTGTCCGTTAAAAAAAGTTCCCTCACTGTCCACCAGAACGATGCGCGCATCTTCAGGCCCCTGGGCAGTAAAGGGCGGTGGCGGCCATGACGGAGTGCCCCATGTGTTCAGGATATGAAACGCGTCCCGGCCCAGGGTCATGGACTGGCTACCCAAACTTCTTTGAAATTTTAGAAACTGACTTAACGCATTAAGGGCCTGGACAACCCCATGGCCGCAGTCTGAATTTTGGGTATCATTACCCTTAAAAATATCCATGGGTTTAAGAAACGGCCTGGACGACAGCATCCAAAATGGCGTGGGCCACCTTCTCCTTTGACATCAAAGGCAGATCCGTGACGTGGCCGTCCCGTGTGAACAATTTGACTTTATTGGTGTCCGCCTTGAAGCCGGAACCGCTTTTGCCCACAATGTTGGCCGCAATCATGTCCAGTTGTTTTTTTTCCATCTTGCCCACCGCATAGGTTTCAAGGTCACGGGTCTCCGCAGCAAAACCGACCAGGTATTGATTTTTCCTTTTTTTGAGCCCAATGGCCTTTAAAATATCCTTGTTCTGGGTCAGTTCAAGGGTCATATGACCTTGGTCCCCACTCTTTTTGATTTTATGGGCCTGGGTGGAAACAGGTTTGAAATCACCCACGGCCGCCACTTTAACGATGATATCGGCCTGATCCAGGTGATCAAACATGGCATCATACATCTGGTCGCAGGACCCCACAGATACGCACTCCACGCCAACAGGCGGATCAAGACTCACAGGACCGGACACAAGGATGACCTTGGCACCTCTTTTTTCTGCAGCCTCGGCAACGGCATACCCCATTTTACCCGAGGAGTGGTTGCTTATAAAACGTACCGGATCAATGGGCTCAACCGTGGGGCCGGCAGAAACCAAAACGGTTTTTCCCTTAAGATCATTCTTGTAAAAAAGCGCACAGGCCCGGTCAAAAATAAACCAGGGTTCAGGCAGACGACCTGCACCGACGACTTTACAAGCAAGCGCCCCTGAATCCGGATCCAGGATGTGAATGCCTGATTCTTCCAGCAGGTCCAGGTTGTTCTGTACCCTTCTATTCTGGTACATATCCGTATTCATGGACGGACAGATCAAAACAGGACAGGTCATGGCCAGCATGGTGGTGGTCAACGCATCGTCGGCAATGCCGTGGGCCAGCTTGCCGATGCAGTTGGCCGTGGCAGGTGCAATGACGGCAAGATCCGACTGTGACGCCACCTCAATATGGGCAACCCCGGAACCGGGTCCTTCCCACAAATCCAGAAGCACCGGATTTTCCGAAAGCACCTCAAAGGTGACCGGCCCCACAAACCGGGTGGCGGCCCGGGTCATGGCCACGACCACATCAGCCCCGGCCTTTTTGAAAAGCCTTAACAGTTCAACGCTTTTATAAGCGGCAATACCGCCGGTCACACCTAAAAAAATGTGTTTATCATTTAATATCATCAGTAGATCGCATCGTTTGTGGGGTTTTCGGATACGCCGCCAAGAGTCGGGGCTATTCCGATTTCAACATAGGTATAAATCTGTTCTTCACGAATTGTAATCACAGCACATCGGGTTGCCTTTTGAAAAACCATGATGGTGGTTTCCGGGGCTTTAATCCTGGAAAGGACTTTCCAGTTATCCTTTTCCATATTTATGGAAAAGAAATTATAAAGGGAATTGGGCTCCACACGCCCCTTAAGCGCAAGGATTCCGGATCTGAATCCAGGTGTTGATACCACAACCGTGCGGTCTGTCATAATTGTCAATTCCTCGGGTACCAGCACATCCTCAAAATCATGGTAAACAGCAACGGTTTTTTTCTCAACTTCCGGCTGGGGGGGCTGGACCTGTTCCGATGCAGACGCTCCTTGAAAAAGCCCGCACCCTGAAACAAAAAGAAAGGCTGTTAAGATCAAAAAAACTAAAAGGGCTGATGGCAGACAATGACGAATTTGCATTAATTTTCTCCAGATTATTCGTTACCGCAAATTCTATTTCTTCTAAAACGAATCCCCTTAAATGTCAATTCAATGATGAAAACCCAGCAATTAGGGATTGATTCTAATGTCGGTTGCTGTAGGGGCAGGCCCCCGTGCCTGCCCTAACGAGGGCAACCACAGAGGGATTGCCCCTACGAAAAATGGCATGCAATAGAATCAAGCCCAGCAATTTTAAATATGAATCTTTACGTTACTTAAGCAAAGCCCCCACACGTTTAACAGCACAAAAATCACCACACATGGTACAGACCTCTTCTTCCTTAGGCTGCGAGGATTTTCGAAAACTCCTTGCCTTTTCCGGATCCAGGGCGCAATCGAACTGCCCCTCCCAGTCCAGTTCCCCCCGGGCTTTGCTCATTTTATGGTCAATAATCTCGGCCCCGGTAAGACCCTTGGCCAGATCTCCGGCATGGGCGGCGATGCGGGATGCCATAATACCTTCTTTAACATCGTCTGCGGTTGGCAGTCGCAAATGTTCAGCCGGGGTGACATAACACAAAAAGTCGGCACCATGCATAGCGGCCAGGGCTCCGCCGATGGCTGACGTGATATGGTCGTAACCGGGGGCAATGTCGGTAACCAAGGGGCCAAGCACATAAAACGGGGCATTATGGCAAAGCTTTTTCTGAAGTTGCATGTTCATTTCTATTTCATGCAGCGGCACGTGACCAGGTCCCTCGATCATGACCTGTACGTTTTTTTCCCAAGCTCGCTTGGTTAGTTCCCCCAGGGTGATCAACTCTTCGATCTGGGGGGCGTCGGTTGAATCCTTGATGGCTCCCGGCCTGAGTCCGTCCCCCAGGCTGATGCAGACATCATGGACCTGGCAGATGTCCAAGAGCCGGTCAAAGTGTTCATAAAAAGGATTTTCATTGCCGGTTTTTTCCATCCATTCGAACAGGATAGCCCCGCCCCGGCTGACAATTCCGCACAATCGTGGATTGGTTTTTATGCTCTGGGCGCATTTCCGGTTGAGTCCGGCATGGATGGTAATGAAATCAATCCCGTTGGCGGCATGAATTTCAACGGTTTCAAACCAATCTTCCAGGGTTATGTCCTCTGTGGGCTTTCCAGTACGGGTTAACGTGTCATAAATAGGCACCGTACCGATCATCACAGGAATTTGTTCCACCAGACGTTTTCGAAATTTTTCAGTGTCGCCGGATACACTTAAGTCCATGACGGCATCTGCCTGGTACTCTATAGCCAACCTAGCTTTATTTATTTCCGAATCAAAACAGCAGACATCTTTGGATACGCCTAAATTGACGTTAATTTTGGTTTTAAGCCCTTTTCCCACACCTGCTGCTTTCAGGTTTAAATGATTTTTATTCGCAGGGACAGCAATTCGGCCTTGGGCAATACCCTCCATCAGTTCCTGTTTTGAAATAGGTTCATTGGCGAGCACCTGCTCCATCTGCGGGGTGAGAATGCCTTTTCTGGCTGCATCCATCTGAGTCGTATATGACTGTGGCATGTGTACATCTCCTGTTTATATTTATTTCTATGGGGGGAAACTGAAACGGAAGGGGCGGAAAATGACGGACAAGCTCTATGCCAAAGCCTCAATCACGTTTCCTACGCCGGTACGAACCGGATCAGGTTCCAAGGGTTGAAGTTTTGAACGAACTTCTCTCAGCTTTTACGAAAGCACCCCCGTGATTCACTTAACTCAAAACTCACATACTTTATTCAGAAGGTCCTGTCAATGGCTTAAGAGCCTGTTTGATATTCAGGCGTATTTAATAGGAGTTAAATTTAAAAATGCAGTATATTGAAATAAAACCAAAATGATTAAATATAACCAATTCAATTTATTCCAATGGCAGGCTGGCTTTCAAAAAAATCAAGGCCGAGCCTGCCTCTGCCAGGCTAAACGCATTGAAAATTGGCTTAATTTTTGATTTTGGCATAATTTTTGATACAACTAAGTTCAATACCGCCCTATTCAGCCGGGGCTGAACCCAATTTTACAACTAACTAAAATTAAAAGAAAAAGTTTTAGTTAATTAAAAAACAGAACTTTTTAAAAAGCGTCCCAGCCGCCCAAGGCGGCACCAAACCTATAAGTAACAAAAACAGTAGGATACCGTTTTAGTTACTTAGAAGAGAATAAAATTTGAAATATTTTTATAACCTATTAAATTTATTACAACCGAAATTTTAATGCACTTGCCCTGGCGTACACCCGACCCCTGGCATACGATTGCTTTAGCTGCTTTCTTTCTGTATTGTACACTCAAGGAAGCAGGTAGGAAAATCATTACGGACACAAATTATGCCAGGGGCGGGGCACTTTCCCAAAATACTCATAGCCTTGGCGGGTACAACAAAACACGAAACACTGAAACTTAAAAAAAATGATCATAACACTCAAATTTTTATTTTATCTGAAGAGCTTCATGGATAATAATAAAATATTAAAAACTGCCATAGGCTTTACGCTGGTGGAAACTGTTATTGTATTGGCGATTTTGGCAATAGCAATGGCTATTGCAATCCCAAACGTGATGTCCTGGTTGCCGAATTATCGTTTAAAAGCCGCGGCACGTGATCTCTATTCCAATATGCAGAAAGCCAAGACTGAAGCGCTTAAACGCAATTGCAGTGTAGGCATTACCTTTTCAACGGTGATGTTTCCGGCCCAAGGGGGAGGATATACGGTCTTTATAGATAATGGGGATGGTGCAGGAATCGCTGATAACGCAGTACAAGACGGTGGAGAAATGACGTTGTTAGCGATTACAATGCCCTCAGGTTGCACACTTTACACAGCCAGCTTTCAAGGTTCACCAAGGACCGGCTATAATTCCCGTGGATTCCCCCTTGGCAACAGGACAGGTTCTATAAGATTAAGGAACAATAATTCCGTCTGGTATGAGATGGCTTTATCCAATTCAGGATATCCGAAAATACGACAAAGCTTTGACGGGATAAATTGGAACTGACGCAATCAGTGGAGGGATGAACCAGTAACAGGTGAGGAAATAATGAAAAAATATATATCGCCATGCAGAGGAAATGCCGGATTTACCCTGATTGAAACTCTCATTGCCCTTGCCATTTCCGGTATTCTTATGGGAGGAGTTTACGCGCAGTTCATATCCCAACAGGATAGTTATTTAGCCCAGGATCAGGTGGTGGAAATGCAGCAAAACCTGCGTGCCGGAATCAGCTATATGACCCAGGAACTGCGCATGGCTGGATATGATCCGTACAGCTCAGGAACGGCAGGTATTGAAACAGCAAATCCGACCAGTGTTGTTTTTACCTATGTTGCTGATGATGACAACTTGGATAACGACAATGCCGATGGTGACAACGACACCTCCACCGGTGCAGATGAAACGGGCGAACTACAAACCGTTACCTTTGATTTATATGACGCCTATGGCGATGGAGACAATGATATCGGCAGACAAGCTGGTGCCAGTGCTTCGACAAAGCGTGCCATTGCCGAAAATATTGAAAATCTGGAATTTCGCTACCTTGACGCCGACGGCGCTGTTGAGACCGATCCAAATGAGATAAAAACAGTACAGATTTCTATTCTGGCCCGCGTGGGAAAGCGTGACCGTAAGTTTTTCAATAACATGACCTACACATCCGCATCCGGTGCTGCCTGGGGACCATACAATGACGGATTCAGACGCCGCTTCCAGATTGTAACCATCCACCTTAGAAATGCGGAGATTTGACCCTTGAATAAACAGCAAAAGCATAATGAGGCCGGTTTCACTCTTATTGAAGTGCTTATGGCGCTGACAATTTTCAGTTTCGGCATTCTCGCCATTTCTCTGATGCAGTTACAGGCTATTCGGGGTAACAGTGCGGCCAATCATCTGACTGAAGCCGCGGTGTTCGGCAGTGACCAGATTGAACAAATGTTGTCCTGGGACTATGATGACGACAAGCTTAAATCGACCAACAACAACACCTATACACTGCCCGATGGTAATAATATTATTGCGGATGGCCACCAGGTTGACAGCGAGAACAATTACGATGCCTATTGGGTAATCACCGACAATACCCCGACCACGAACAGTAAAATAATTGATGTTACAGTGCGTTGGAATCGAACCGGAGTGCTGAAAAGTTTCAACCTTTCGGCTGTCAAGGCACAACAGTAAGATTTTTTTATCATATATCCTATGAATTGAGAAAGATATGAAATCGTTTAATCATGTGAACAACCAACAAGGTTTTGCTTTGATATCCGTAATGCTTGTTCTGGTCTTGCTGACTGTCATCGGTATTGCGGCGCTGAATACAACCAGCGTGGAACTTCAGATAACCGGAAATGACCGGATTTACAGAACTGATTTCTATAATCAGGAAATGAGCCTGGCTGTCGGGAGACTCAATTACAGAACCTGGTTGACGACTGCTTACCTGATATCGGATGAAGACGCTGCCTATTTTCCTGTTGCAGGGACCGACAGTAACGGCAACGGCATCACTGATGTCAGTGAAATCATCAAAAATGGTGAAGTTATCGGCAGTTACAGAGTCAGGAACAATGTTTCAAACACTGCGGACATCAGCAATTGGGAAGACCAACTCGACTTCGGCAATAACACCGCCGACCACCCGGCCAACCAGATTCCGGTTCTGAATCACCGGGACAAACCCCTGCCGGGAACCGGTTACGACCCCAAGAACTTTGAGATCCGCCGTTTTACCGTTACCGCCTATTCCGTCGACGATGATCGCAAGGTAATCTTGCAGGAAGGTGTTTACAAGGTTTTTAACAAATATAATTAGGTTCCGATCAGTAAGCCTTTGGAGTTTCCGGATACTAAGTCAGGAGGAAAAAATATGAAAACCAAACTATTATTTATATTAGGCCTAATCGCATGGGCATCATTTGCCTTCGCTGAAGATGTCGATATTTACGGTGTCTCGAATATTCAGGTCAAACCCAATGTACTCATTATTCTGGACAACTCCGGAAGTATGGATACGGAAGATGTGTCCGGTGCCCCGTATGACCCTGCAACCACTTATTCAGGAAGCTACAGCGCAAACAAAGTTTACAGGCGTGAGTGGAACAGGTGGCGCCAGAGGTACGAGTGGAATGAATACTTTGGTAACATTAACTCATCCAACTGGAAATGCGATTCTGCCAAAAATGGGCTTCTTAGTAAAGGGTATTGGGAAGGCAAATTATATAAAAGTGGAAGCTACGCATATTGTTCTTCTTCTTATTACACCAGCAGCAGCACTTTCTCCTTAGGCAACTACATTAATTATGAAAATACAGGGGGGGCGAACCGCACCCGCATGGAAGTGGCCAAAGAGGTTGTTGCCGACCTGATTCACAAAAACCACGAAAATGTTAGATTCGGGCTAATGAGCTTTAATTACGACCAGGGAGGATATATTGTAGCTGGCTGTGGAGCGACCAAGACAACCTTGATCGGTGATTATGACCCTGATACGGATAAAATGACAGACTCGGTTCAATCTAACTATGGGGCCGTCGGTAAGCTGGAATCAAAGACCTGGACCCCGCTTGCGGAAACCATGGCTGAAGCCGGGCTCTATTTCGCCGGCAAAAAAAGCTGGTTTAACACCGGCACCTACACCAGCCCCATACAAAACCGTTGCCAGAAAAATTACATTATCCTGGTCACGGACGGCGCGCCAACCAAGGATGATGATAAATTTGCGTACAATAATTATATCCTCAACAGGAAGCTGTCAGACGACCATAATGATACATACAATAGCAGTGGCTATAGCTATGATGCAAATGAGAGCCACTACAGTTTTCTGGATGATGTCGCTTATTTTCTTCAAAACAATGATCTCTCCTACAAAGGCAGCACAGGCGATTTTGAAAACCAGAATGTTACAGTCTATACCATCGGATTTAAACAGGAGCTTCCCCTGCTTTACAAGACTGCAGAACGTGGCGGCGGCGAATACTATCAGGCCTTAAACGCGTCAGCATTGGGCCGATCGTTGAACACCATTATCGCTGCCATTGAGGAGCAGAACGAAGTATTCACTGCGGCGGCAGTGCCGGTCAGTCGGGCCAACAGGGCCTATGCGGGCAACTATGTATATTACGGCCTGTTTCAGCCCACCAACGCCGGCAACTGGTACGGCAATCTGAAAAAATATGCCATAACCGATGACGGCGTCATCCAGGACACCAACGGCAACGCCATCGAAAGCGGGGGCACCATCGTCAACAATGCCGTCTCATTCTGGAGTTCAGCAGCGGATGGCTCGACGGTGACTGCCGGCGGTGCCGGTGAAGTTTTGAAAGATCGAACGACGGACCGGAATATCTACACCTATACCGGAACACAATTGGCTCTGACGGACCAAAGCAACCTGTTTACCACCACCAACACCGCCCTGATAGACGGCACCTATACCGGCCTGACCACCACGGTTATTGATGATGTGCGTAAAGGGGTGACGGCCGATTGGCCGCTGGCAAGTTTACTGCATTCCCAGCCGCTAGTGGTACACTATGATACAAATAACGACGGCACTGAAGACCGTTCTATGATCTATGTCGGAGCCAACGACGGCATGCTGCATTGTTTTGATGATAACAACGGAGAGGAGATGTGGGGATTTATTCCCCAGGACCTCCTGGACGAGTTAAGCCGTCTGACCTCCCCCAGCAGCCTGGAATATTTCGTTGACGGGACACCTGTCTATTACCACTATGATCATGATACTAATGCCAACACCGCAGATAAAAAACTGCTCATTTTCGGCGAACGACGTGGGGGCAATCATTATACCGTCCTGGATATCAGCGACTATAGCGCGCCAATATTCAAATACAGCATTTCACCCGATATTCTGGGATCTGGTAAGGAGCAGCTTGGCCAGTCCTGGGCCGATCCCCAGGCACTTGAAATGGCCGTCACGGCGAGTTCCACCAAGGATGTTTTTCTCATGGCCGGAGGCTACGATACCAACCAGGATAAACTTACCTCACCTGCACCAGACGCGACGGACACTAGAGGACGGATAGTGTATGCCGTCGATGCCCAGTCCGGTGTCCTGTTCAGCAACTTTTTGTTCAGCAGCGACAACTACACTGCCATGACCCATTCCATTATCGCGGTTTCGGGCTTTGAAAACCCCAAAACCACCACGACCACCCGGGTCTATGCCGGAGACATGAACGGCAACCTCTTCGCCTTCCGGGACGATATCTTCCACCGCAACACCGACAGCAATCTTGCCGGCAATTTCAGTGGCTTATACGATGGCCAGGAAGACGGTGTCTGGGGTCAGAAACTGAAATTGTACGCTGTTCCGGGAAGAAAAATCTGGAATGCGCCCAACATTGTCAACGAATATCTTCCTGTGGACTTCACTTATCCAGCCGGAGAAATCAGTGGTGTAACGGGAGATGTTGTCATTTCCGAAAAACGCGTTGGAGATTACGTTTTTTTCGGGACTGGTGACCGGGCCCATCCGGAAAGAAAAGATCTTCTCAATGGATTTTATGCCATCAAAAACAACTGGCAATGGTCTGGTGAATCGCCCACAATTGTCGAGGCTGACATCGACATTAATAATGGAAAAGTCAAGGATAAGAATGGCAATACTATCGTCGACTGGAATGAAGAGACAGTAGATACGGGGCTGTATATCCTTGATGTGACCGATAATCTTATTCAAAATAATGTAACAGACACGGATGTCAGCCAAAAAATTACCAATTATGTAAAAAATGCGATCAACCATAAAAACAACCGGGGCTGGTTTATTCGTATCCAAGAAACGAACGGCAGCAAGGTTGGAGAAAAGGTAGTCTCCTCTCCCTTGATTTTTAACGGTGTAGTGTATTTTTCAACCTATGTTCCTGATACGGGAGTAGCGATTGTTACTGATCCATGCGCTATCTCCGGGGCCGGGGGGAACGGCTATCTTTATGCCATCGGTTATAAGTACGGCGAGGCGGTCATTAACTTCGACCCCACGAACGATACTGTTGATGAAAATAATGATAAAAAAGAAGTTCTGAGGCGGTCAGACCGGCGTAAAAAATTAAAAAACAAGGGGATTCCGCCCCAGCCGGTACTGGTTGTCCATGAAGGAAAACCCACAATTATTACAGGCTTTGAAACAATTGATCCATTAGCCCCAACCGGCCTGGAAAGAGCATTTTGGCGCCAACTTAACAAGTAATATCATCGTTTAGGAGACTTTTATGCTGAAGAAAACAATATCTCTGGCTATGTTTACCCTGCTTTTCCTTAACGGAATGTGCTGCATGGGCATAGCCGGCGACAATGAATCCGACTTTGTTCAAATTAAAGCCAAGGTAATGGACATCAATCTTTTCAGAAATCAGGCAATAATCGCCGAAAAAGAGTTTAAACTCCTGTATCACTATGGTGCAAACGGTGAAAAAGTCTGGGATACGCGTTTTTTAGACAAAGATGGCAATCAAATCACCCCGGATCAGATTGAGAAAAGAGACAGGGTTCTGGTGCGTGGAAAAAACGATAACGGAACGATTATTGCCAGAGAAATAATTTTACTTGAATGAGAATCAACAGTCCGGTTAAGAAGTTGCCCCGGCCTCAAAATCCGAATCGAAACTTTATAACTGGTTTGTAATTCCGACTGCCATAGCTGGCGTTTTTTGATTCCATTCTTTGTGAAAATGTTTTTTAGAATCACAGCTCCTTTCCCGGAGACTCGGAGACAGATATTTCGTTGTCGGTACACGGGCGCAATTTTTAAAAATGACTCTTATTATGCTGACTTTGGAAAAACAGCAGATGCCGTGGCGATGGATTTACACGGCCCAGCATAAGGAGACCAAGGAGATAGAGCTTTTAAAAAGGGCTCTCTCCTTGGTTAAAAGAGATACGGATAAAATATCAGGCAGCACTTTCCATGGAGACGGACAAATGAGAACCGAGTACGGACAAAGCCATTTCAATTCTTGGTAATTTGGTTGAATGCCAGGGATCAATCATGCGCCTGATTTCTTTTTCATCAGTGCCCAAACGTCTTGCCAATTCCAAGTTGGAAAGACCAGACTTTTTCATGGCGATATACAGGGCAGTTTTAGCTGCGGTTTGAGCCGGCAGCCTTATGGGATAATCTCCTTTTTTGAGTTTGGAAGGTGTAGGGATGTCTTGTTTGTCTTTGACACAGGAGGCTATGGCGGTTTCCAGACAGTCTTGAGCATCTGGTTAAGCAGGCCAAGGCCAATTTCTTTTTTAGGGAGCCACAAGAAAATAAACTACCCACCTACGGGCTCAATAATAACATCCCACTTCGGCAACGTTTTTGATCGTTTTATTTTCTGCTCGAATTTTTTCATTTCCTGTTTTGCCCAGTTACTTGAGCAAAACAAGGATAATCCGACACTGTTAATGTTCGCAAGTAAGATGCGTAAAACTACTCGTAATTACGCCTCCGGCTTGTTTCACACTTACGATGTACCCGCTTTGCCGAGAACGAATAATGATCGGGAAAGTGAATTCCGCGGACTCAATCAGCGCCCGCTGCGAACAACAGGGCAAAAAGGTGCTACAAAGCGTAAGATCAAACGTTCTGGAGCGTGGGAATTGATTCCGCGCCCGGGAAGTTTTGAGGAAACGATTAGCGCATTATCATGTGTTGATATGGATGAATTCCGTGAAGAACGACAACGACTTGGCGATCACCGTAGTCGTTTCAGACTCCATACCCGTTCCGGCAAAAGAGTTCAAACAGAGCTGGGAAAATTGACGGCGCGTTGGTTTCAATTGCCACAGGATAATCAAAAAAGGTGAGTTTTGCGGTATTGCGTATTTTCAATTTGCAGTAGGACATGTTGGGATTGTAGTCTCAGACCTTCCCCAACCGCTCCGGCATAGAAATCACGGATGCCGGAGACCATTGAGATCTCCCGGTTCTCGAGGGTAGAGCGTCCACGCATGCACAGGGTCTCAGACTCCGCGGGGCTAAAATATGTCTCGCCGTATAGCGACATATCCCGTGTTGCCTTCCCAACCACGATACGCAGTCGGCACCCCGGATAAGGTGATTTCGAAGCTCAATAGCTGGCCTGCGCTTCCCCTGTCAACTGCTTCACGTGCAACATCACTGCTGCCCGCACATGACTCGGAGCCATGATGGATCGGATAGTCCTTTCATGTGGGGCTCTTTCATCCCCTACGCTATGCCGGTTTATCCCGGCGCTCTCATCGTGTTCCACAAATTTTAAGGGTGCTTTGAATGGTGATCGAATACTATTTTTCCGGTTCCAGGACTGTATCCATAAGAAACGGAATATGGATTTACAGGCAGTGTTTTAAGAATGCCTTTTTTTACAAGCATTTCCAGTGATAGGGGATAATAATGATATACCGCCTTATATCGAGCAAGTGCCTTTTCAATAATCCTGATTCCGGTCAGAGCAATGATTCTGTTTTCTATCTCTTTTTGGGCATTTTTCGTTAAACCAGAATTTTGTTTCATCTGTTCAAGAACTTCCAGAGAGGCTTCAATTCGTTCCCCCTTAACGGCAAAACGGCTGCCAAGAAGGGCAATCAGAACGGGAGCATCTTTTATCTGTGAAGTCTTTAAAAAAATTTCTGACGCCTTGTCATAGTCATCCAAAAAATAGTAATGATCAAATCCGATATAATAGCCTGGTCGCCAATCCCAAGGCCTTTTTATACTTGATTTTTCAAGGATAGCAATGGCGGCTTTGGGCATACGGGCCTCCCAGGCAAGAAAGGCCTGGGCCTGGAGATATGTTTGTTCAAAGTAGGGATCTAATTCCATAACCTGTTCAAATCCCCGGCAAATCTCCTTCCACTGTTTTTTTGTGATAGAGTTTCCGCTTCCGATAAACGAATTCATTTGTAACAAGAGATTATCTGCAACAATGCCTTTAAATTCACCTGCCAAAAAAGGGATGGCTTTTGCCGGAATGGGGATAGTCTGAAAGGAATAAGTAGCATTCAAATTTTTTCGATCTTTTTTTATTTCAGCATTGCACAGAGCAAAACCTGTTACAAAAAAAGATAGACAGAAAAAAAATACATAATTATTCAGTTTTTTCACAATAACCTTTAAATTTCACGTTTTTGAAAAATGATGATATTTAAACAGAGACAGATGCTTGCGTAAAAGAAACCGTAAAGGACAATTTTTGTCATCTCGCCAAATCCCAAGGATAGTCCGTGGGCAATGGTTGTTTTGATATCAAATACTGCCAGATTAGGAAATATCCAGGATGCAATTTCCATGGCCTTGAGTGATAGGGAATCGGGACTTAAAAGCTTGTTGGAAGTTATTATATTTTTGACATTTTCCATGTTCTGCCCGACAAAATAACTCATCAGGGTAAGAATCATGGCCGTGAATTGATTAGAGGTAAGCATTGTCCACAGAAAAGCCAAAGCCAGTAGCACCAGCAAAGAAAGGGTCTGAAAAAATACGGATAAAGTGAACATTCCCCATGAAAAATTATTAGCTATGGGCATTCCCATGGCAAGGGTGGAAATTGAGATTGAACATGCGGCGCATATTCCCAGGATGGTACTTGAAATCAGGACAATCAGACCCAGTCCGGTAAATTTACCTATAATATAATGGGTCCTGGTAATGGGTCTTGCAAGGATCAGATAAATGGTTTTTCTTTCAAAATCTCCGGCCAGCATGGTCATGCACAGAAAAAAAACAACTATTAAACCTGCAAAAGATATGGTGGAAAGCCCCATGTCCACCGCTACTTTACCCGGTTCCCAGGAGAACATTCCTGTAAAGATAATGTTTGCGGAAAACAGAATCACCCCCATGAATAAAATGCCGTAGAGGGCTTTATTTCTAAGACAATCCACAAAGGTGATCCAGGTGACAAGCCAAATTTTATAAAGCGTTCGCATTTTTATCATTTCCAATAATTCGCATGAATGAATCTTCTATACTGGAGATATGGGAATTTGAGTCTATGAGACCGGAGACTGAACCGTCATAAAGAAGCCGCCCTTTATTCAGAATGCCGATTCCGTCGCATAATTTCTCAATATCACTTAGAATATGGGAACTGAAAAAGACAGTTTTCCCTCTCTCTTTCAATTCCAGAATAACATCGGTTATCAGTCGACGCCCCAAGGGGTCAAGGCCGCTCATAGGCTCATCAAGAATGAAAATCCCGGGATCATGGATAAGGGTCATGGCAAGACCGAGACGCTGTTTCATGCCCTTTGAATATGCCTTTATCCGTTTGTCTTTTCCTGACTCAAGGTCCAATTTTCTCAGTATGTGAATGGCATTGTCCTTCAGGGACACCCCTTTGATGCCCGAAGATCTTCCGGCAAAAAGAAGCGTCTCAAGGCCGGTCAGATTATCGTAAAAGCATGGAATTTCGGGAAGGTAACCGATATGATTCTGGATGGTATCTTTTCCGACCTGAAGATCGTTGATAAAAATTTTCCCGGAGTCGGGACGAAGAAAGCCCAGGAGCAATTTAATAGATGTGCTTTTACCTGCTCCATTGGGACCAAGGAAACCGAATATCTCCCCCTCTTTTACCTTAAGGGAGATATCGAACAAGACCGGATAATGTTTAAATCCGGCGTGAAAGGATTTATTGATATGACTGAAACGTATCATATAGTTTTTTTAAATATACATCTTCCCCCTTTTTGTCTTGAAAAGGGGGAAGATGTTTAGTTGCATTGATTTTAAGTTATATTGTCTTATCTAGTCCTTGTCCAGTTACCTGTAGGGGCGCCTCCACCGGCAACACCATTGATGTCGTCACCGCCACCAACTGCCGCGACAACAACAGTTGCTCCGAGAGTTGCAACATTGGGCCAGGCAGTGGCATTTGAAACGCTGCACAACACATTTTCAACCTCTTCATCAATGGCGTAGGCAGTGTCACCCTTGTGATGCCTTGCAAAGGCATGGTAGGTAGATACATCAGCTGCATTATTGGCATCGGAGACCGCGGCATTCATGTTGGCGCCAATGGAAATACCCACGGCAAGCGATCTCAGACCATCCGCGGTGGTTCCAGCCAGCCTTGCACCAGCTGCTGCGGTTGTTGCTGCAGTGGTCAGAGCAGGAACTGTAAATGAATCTGCTGGGGCATAACCTCCATCAGCTGCATTTAAAACCGCAGCTGCGGCCTCTGTATGCCCGTACACGCCAAGTTCGGAATTGAGATTTGCATTATCGGCCTTCAGGTTGTGAACAACCGCCTTGGCAGCGGCATTATAGGACCTCATTCTATATGATACGAACTGGGGCACTGCAATTGCCGCAAGAATTCCGATGATGGCGACGACGATCATCAGCTCAATCAGGGTAAAGCCTTTCTGGTTGTTTTTGATAAATTTTGGCATTTTTTACTCTCCTTTTGTTGGGTTAAATTATATAATAAACTTTTTCTTTTTCATGAATGACAATGCTTAATGCAACAGCAATGCCAAAACAAAAAAAACAACCCATTTTTTTATAACTATCCAATTTCAATTGAATTTATTTTCATGAACTAAAATACTACAAAAAACATAAAAACGATTTTTCGTCGGAATTTAACAAAATCGATAATCCGGCTGACAAAAAATGTCAACCTGGATTCTTACCCGGCATCACCATCCCCGGATTCGTTTTTATCCGGCATAATTTTATCCAGGCGATACCTGAAAGACCTTAAACTTAGATTTAAAAGTTCAGCGGCTTTACTTTTGTTGCCCTGGGCAAGTTCCATGGCTTTTTTGAGATATGCGCCTTCAATTTCAGACATGATTTTGTCCAGATCCACACCGGATACCACATCTTCCAGATCATAGCGGTTATCTTTAACCCCTTCTATCCAGCGCCGCCGTTTGTGTGAAGAGATGGTCAGGCTTTCGGGCAGGATGATATTGGTTGCGGAAAGGGCAACAGACCGCTCGATCAGATTTTCAAGCTCTCTGACATTGCCGGGGAAGGAATACTGATTCAAAAAATCAATGGCATAGGACGACAGCTTTACGATATCCTTGCCCAGTTTTTTTGAATATTTCTCCACAAAATGAGCCGCAAGTAGATCAACATCCCCTTTTCTATCCCGCAGCGGCAGCACCTTAATGGGAATGACGTTAAGGCGGAAAAACAGATCTTCCCTGAAATTGCCGTCTATGACCTCCTGCTCCAGCTTTTTATTGGTGGCGGAGATAATCCGAACATCCACATCAATTTCCCGGGTGCCGCCCACGGGTGTGAAGCGGGTTTCCTGGACAGCCCGCAAGAGCTTTACCTGCAGAAACATGGACAACTCGCCGATTTCATCCAGAAAAATCGTGCCGGTGTTGGCAGCCTCAAACAATCCCGGCTTGTCCGCCACAGCCCCTGTAAACGCGCCTTTGACATGGCCGAAAAATTCGCTTTCCATGAGCGTATCCGGAATTCCGCCGCAGTTGACCACCACAAAGGGCCTGTCTTTGCGCTCGGAATTATCGTGGATGGCCCGGGCAATCAGTTCCTTACCCGTCCCGCTTTCACCGCTGATGAGCACATTGGTTTTTGTAGGGCCGATCTGGCGTATCCGTTGGTAAATCGCCTGCATACCCGGGCTGTTACCAATGATGCGGTTGAAATGCAGATGACTTTTAAGTTCAGTTGACCGGTATGCCTTTTCCTGGTCCAGGGTCAACAGTTCCAGGGCTTTGGCAATGGTGGCGCAAAGCTCATTGTTGTCAAAGGGCTTAGGCACAAAATCGTAAGCCCCTTCGTTCATTGCCTCCACAGCGATTTCCGTTGTGGAATATGCGGAGATCATGATCACCACGGTATCCGGGTGCTTTTTTTTCACGGCCCGCAATACATCCAGGCCCGTAATATCGCCTAAGCGGATATCGGTGAGCACCAGATCGTATTTTTTTTGCTTAATGCTGCCTAAAGCCTGTTTGCCGTTTTTGGCAAGATTGACTTTATACCCTTTTTTGGACAGAAGCATCTCCAGGAACTGGCGCATGCTCAATTCGTCATCTACTACCAGAATGCGGTGTGCGTTTGTCATGGTTCCAACCCGAGTTAACCATTTTAAAATAAAGGCAAATTTATATCTGCAGGCAAATTAGCTAAAAATTGTCACTAATTATGACTTCACATCAATTGTTTTCTTCTATCCATCCCAAGGATTAATGACATTAACGCCGGTTTGAAGAAAATCAGACACATTCCTTGTTACAATTGTCAATTGATGTACTATAGCCGTTGCAGCAATAAGAGAATCACGGTATGATTTAAGATCAGGAACATGCAAACTCGCACATTTCACGGCTATTGATGTATCTACATCAAGAATGCGAGATCTAAATGTCGGCATTACATGGTCATTGAGCCAAACACGAAGTATATTTCCCTGCCGAGGATCTTTCCTCTCTTTTAGAAGCACGCCTAATTCTATTTCTAAAACAGTAATAACCGATAAATACAGGGTTGAAGCAGGCACATTTTCTGCCCAAACTCTGACAGCTTTATTTATCTTATTGGTTTTTGCTTTCCTAAGTTCAGAGAGAACATTCGTATCAAGTAGATACATCAGGACAGATCCGCTGGCTGGCAAAGAGAGTCCTTTAATCTGGGAGGATTAAAGTCTGTATCTGCTAACCCAGGCATCGCCAATAAATCAAGAATACTTTGTTGTGTACCTGTGAGCACTTGGTATTCCTCAACCGTTATAAGAACGTAAGAAGGTCGCCCACGATCTGTAATGATCACCGGACCTTTTTTAGCCGCTCTTTTTGCCCGGCCTATATCTTGATTTAATTCTCGGCTGGAAATTGTTGAAATACTCATATTGGCCTCCTTTTCAGAACATGTAGAAATGTTACTACATTGGTGCTTGATTGTCAAATAGTGCCTCTTTAAAAAGATAGCATTTTTTGACAGAGGGGGGACTCTAATAATCCCTGGCGTAAACAATCCGGCCGTCAACAATGGTAAAAGCAGCCGCACCCGTAAGTCTGCGCCCGGCAAAAGGCGTGTTACGTCCTTTGCTCACAAATGTATTGGGGTCCACGGTCCAGGCGGCATCCATATTAATAAGGGTGAGATCCGCCGGGTTGCCCGGCACAACATCGTTGTTGATGCCCACAAGATCGGCCGGAGCCTTGGCCATTTTTTCCACCAGCTGTACCAGGGTCAAATGGCCCTGGGCCACCAAGTCCAGGCTTAACCCCAGTGAAGTTTCAAGTCCCACAATACCGAATGCGGCCTGGTCGAATTCCACCTGTTTTTCATCCTCGGCATGGGGGGCATGGTCCGTGGCAATCATGTCAATGGTGCCATCTGCTAGTCCCTCAATAATGGCTGCCCGGTCCTTGTCACTGCGCAAGGGCGGATTCATCTTAAAATTAGTGTCATAGGCAGGGATATCGGCATCCGTGAGGGTAAAATAATGGGGAGCTGTTTCACAAGTGACGCGCACCCCCTTTGCCTTGGCCGCCCGGATGGCTTCAATGGACTGGGCCGTGCTCATGTGGCAGAAATGCACCCTGGCACCCGTCAGTTCGGCCAGGGCAAGATCACGCATGACCATGACGGATTCCGAAGCATTGGGAATTCCTTTTATTCCCATCACCGTGGCCGGCAGCCCTTCGTTCATGGATCCGCCATCGGCAAGCCGCTTGTCTTCGGCGTGAACAAGCACAGGGATATCCAGGGATTTGCAGTATTCCAGGGTCCGCCTCATGAGCTGGGAATCGGTAACCGGCATGCCGTCGTCGGTCACTGCCCAAATTCCGGCTTTCTTCATATCCGCAATGTCGTTGAGCTTTTGTCCTTCAAGATTTGCCGAAATGGCCCCCACCGGATATACCCTGGACGCATTTGCCTTTTTCGCCTGGGAAAGGATAAACGATGTCACTTGGGCATTGTCATTCACAGGGTTGGTATTAGGCATGCAACAGACCGCGGTAATCCCGCCGGCAGCAGCCGCCTTTAATCCTGTCTCTATGGTTTCTTTATATTCCTGACCGGGCTCCCGCAAATGCACATGCACGTCTATGAGTCCCGGCACGGCAATCAGGCCCTGGCCGTCAATCACTTGGACATCTTCCGACGCTTTGGCAACTTCCGGCAACTGTCCCGGTTCCGACACCGCCTCAAACAGCCCGTCTTTGATACTGATGTCCCGCAACCCCTCAACATTGCCGGGATCAATAACCCGGACGCCTTTAATTTGAATCTGCATTTTTAGTACCTCCTGACACCAGATAAAAAAGGGCCATGCGAAGGGCCACCCCATTGGTCACCTGGTCCAAAATTACGGATTGCTCACCATCCGCCACCAGGGTTGAAATTTCAACGCCCCGGTTCAACGGTCCCGGGTGCATGATCAGGGCATCCTTTGCCGCCAGGGCCAGACGCGCCGGGTTCAAGCCATAAAGTGCCGCATACTCGCGCTCACTTGGAAAAAGCAGGCTGCCCTGGCGCTCCTTTTGAATCCGAAGCATCATGACCACATCCGCACCTGCCACACAGGCATCCATATCCGGGGCCACGGTACAACCCATCTGCTCAATGCCGATGGGAATCATGGTCCCAGGCGCACAAATGGTCACCTTTGCTCCCATTCTGGACAAACCGATAATATTAGACCGGGCCACCCTGGAATGGGAAATATCGCCGACAAGGGAAACCTTTAACCCCTCAAACCCGCCTTTCTCTTCCTGGATGGTCATCATATCCAAAAGGGCCTGGGAGGGATGGGCATGGGTGCCGTCTCCGGCATTGATAACCGAGCATTTTACCCATTTTGCCACCTGACAGGCCGCGCCCGAAGATGAATGCCGCATCACGATGATATCAGGCTTCATGGACTCAAGGGTCCTGACCGTGTCTCTTAGCGTTTCCCCTTTAACAATGCTGGAGGAGGATTTGGATATGGCCACCGTATCTGCGGAAAGACGCTTTCCGGCCAACTCAAAGGACAACTTGGTCCGGGTTGACGGCTCCTGGAAGAAAAGCACAATGGTTTTACCCCGAAGGGTGGGTACTTTTTTTACGGCCCGCTGGGAAATCTCCTTCATCCCCCGGGCTGTGTCCAGGATATAAACAATTTCCTCACGGCTCAGGGAATCAATATCCAGAATATCTTTTTTCTTAAACCGCATATCTATTATTCCTTAGGTAGCAATTTAGGAACGGATCTTAAATAACTTGCCTATTTTGTTATATCCGGAAGCGCGGGCATCTCGCCTGCATCTTTACAATATATGAGGTCATGCAGGCGGGACGCCCGCGCTCCCAGGTTAAATTATGTTCTGCCTTAAAACAGCAAGGTGCCGATCCGGCTCAAACGGACGCTGAATTCCGCCTTGTCCCAGGACCAATAAATAATAATGGCTTCGCCCCGCACTTCACTTAAATCCACAAAACCCCAAAACCGCGAGTCATGGCTGTTGTCCCGGTTGTCTCCCATGACAAAAAGCTTGTTGGGCGGCACGGTAATTTTTTCTAAATTATCCCGGGTGGTAATCTGACCCGGCAAAATCCGGGAATCCTTATACTGGGCCCAGGGTTGCTCCGTAATTAGTTTGTCATTGACATACAGTTTTTTATTCACAATTTCCAGGGTATCACCGGCAACGGCAACAACCCGCTTGATGTAATCCTTGGATGGATCTTGTGGGTATTTGAACACCACAATGTCATTACGCTGGGGATTTTTTACCGGAATCAGGGTTTTTCCGTTGGTAAAAGGAATTTTCACCCCGTAAATAAATTTATTAACAAGAATCTGGTCACCGATCTGAAGCGTCTCAAGCATGGAACCGGAAGGTATCTTAAAGGCCTGGATAAGAAAGGTACGAATAAACAGGGCAATAAGAACGGCAACGAGAATTGCTTCAATATTCTCCCGCCAGGTGCTTTTCTTTTTTTTACTCATTTTTTTATTTCTTCATCACAACAGTTAAAGTGGGCTTGATTCTATTGTCGGCCATTTTTCGTAGGGGCAATCCCCCTGTGGTTGCCCTCGTTAGGGCAGGCACGGGGGCCTGCCCCTACAGCGGCCGACGTTAGACCCAATCCCGTTAAAGTATCACCCTTCTTGATTGCTTTTTTTCTTGATCTTGCTCTTAATCCTGCTCTTGCTCGAATTATTATTTTGAGCAAGAGCAGGAGCAAGATTAAAATTAAGAGCAAGATGGCGTACCTATTTTAAAAATAATTCCAACCAAATTTAGAATTGCTGCTATTGTCTAATGTCAGCAGAACATATGCTGGGGAACCCCGATATAAAATCTGGATTTCTGAATTTCAGTTTTCAGAATCTGTGCAATCTTTCTTGCCTTGACCATACTGGACAACGGCACTGTGGGAACACGTTCTCCCTTGATGGTGATGGTCCCGCTTTTAAGCTCGGCATAACTGACCTGACCATAGGACTTGGAGATGCCCTGGGGGTAATCATGGCCGTAGTCAATGATCTGGGTAAAAAGCTCTTCGTCAGACACGGACGTATATTTGAGAATCTCTTCATTTAAGATGGGAATGGGAATACCAAGGCCCACAGACAGGGACACCCCATAGCCGCGGATACTTTGTCCCACCAGCCACTCAGGTGACATCTGCTTAAGGTCTCCGATAACGGCCAAGGTCCCGGCCCCGCTTAAGGGCACGCCGTTAAGCCCTCTGTCCACATCTTTTTTATGCTGGGTACCGGTCCAGGTCACGTATCCCTGGGCCCCGCCCAAAAAAATCCTTGTGCCCAGCCCGATGGTTTTCAAATAGGGATCGTTAAACAAGGGGCTCAAACAACCGGAAGTGGAATAGTTGGCATTACTCACATGGGATTTCAAGGTGCCCATGTACGTGTACTTTGTTTTATCAGACCGATTGATGGCGCAATTATAATTCTGATATGCGTTTCTCGGATTGAACAGCATGGCATTGGGCAAATCCTTTAATGTGACTGTTTTCTCAATTGCAAGATTGGGATAACAGTCTGTACCATAGCTTTCGGCCTTCAAATGAATCTTTTTGCCTGCCACAAGATCCTGGATAACATGTCCGCCCCCATAATTAAACTCACCCGGATGGTATTTATTTAAGGGATCGTCTTCACAAACAGCCGTGGCCCCCAGATAGCAATCCACCGCGGCAATGGCTGAATAGGCCGGCACATTATTAAACCAGGTTTGGGTTGTACGAATCACAGGTTTGGATTGGCCGATGTTTATAAATGCACCGGAAGAACACATAGGCGCAAACGTTCCAGTGGTCACTACATCCACTTTCCGGGCCGCCTCCACAACACCTTCTTTATCTGCAATATCAATAATCTCTTCCGCCGTTACCACCACAGCTTCTCCAGCCGCAATTTTGGCGTTTATCTCTTCATAGGTCTTATTCACCTGATAGGTGCTCATGATTTGAATTGTCCTGATTTTACTTAAAAGTTATATAAGGTTATTTCATCTGTGCTTTAACAGACTCAATTTTTGAGGTGATGTTGTTTTTTATCCAGGCCGCGTCCCACCATTCCACAGGGTTGACAAACACATTGTGGAGCATCATGGAAAAATGCAGATGATCGCCGCCGGCAAGCCCGGTCATGCCGGTACGGCCAATGATATCATCCTTTTTTACCATATCGCCTTTGGTCACGTTCATCTGGCTTAAATGGCAATAAAGGCTGGCAAGGCCAAGCCCGTGGTCGACAATGACGGTATTGCCGAAAATTCCCACATTTTCCGCCATGATGACCCGTCCATTATTGCCCGCACCTACCGGCGCATTGGCTGTGGACGCCAAATCAATACCTAAATGGGTGGAATGGCTGATGATCTTTCCATTGTATTTATAGGTACGTTTATCGGCAAACCGGGCCCGGTTGGCAGCTCCGGGAAGACGGTTGAAACTATCTTTCCACATCAATTCGGCACGGGTATCCGAAGGCACTTTGAGTACGGTTTCCACATTCTGCAGGCGAAGGGTTTCATTAATATATAAAAATTTTGCCAGCAAAGGATTTTGCTCCGTCAAAAATTGTGCTTCCTTGGGTCCAAGGTCAAAGTCATGCATTTTGGATTCGAGAAAACCGTCTGAGATGCGCAGGGTGTCAGACCTGAAGTTCTTATCTTTGATATAATGATAAAACCCGCGTTTGGTCTCATTTCCGCCCGGGTCCCGGGCTTCTACAACAATACGGGTATCCGGTCCCTGGGTATGATCCAGGGCAAACAGGGCTGTGATAACCATGGGGTCATTAAACACACCTGAATATCCAGGAAAAAAATTTTCCCCCACCCTGACGCCGCTTTGAACATTTTCTTCATCAAGCTTATAAATGACAAGGCCGACACCGCCCTGGGACACATTATGCTGGGAGGTCAAAATCTGAAGTCGGGGCGGCACCGTATCAATGATCACCGGCCGCTCTTCATAAAAGCGGTTGCCTTTGGTCCATTTACGCCAGGCATAATCAGTTACAACAATTCGAATAACGGCCTGGCCGTCGCTCATTCCGTATTTACGGGTTTCAACGGGAATGGAAAAGGTATCTGAAAGGGTTATATTGTCACTGAACAACGACAGAATGGAAGAGGGTGGGTAAAATTTGTCCAAAAGAACTTTTTCAATATCTTTCTGCACCAGGGAAACCGTAACATGCTTTAACCCGGCACCTTTATCCGTTGCGGTCATGTTTATTTCATAGGATTGTTTCAAATACGGGGAGGGAAGACTGATATCTGCGTTGGGTATATCTCCCTCATATTTGCAAAACAGAACCCAGCCCACAGGCACGACAATTACCAGAAATATAATCAGAAACAGTGTTTTTTTCATCAAACAACCTTATTTTCCAAGAAGTTAGACGGCTACATTAAAAACCAATCTAAGATATCAGCAAACGCCTTTCTTATCAAGGAATTTTCCCTGGCACCGATCCATCTTGACATTTACCCGGACGAATAATAATTAAGGATATCATTATTTTTCTTGTTTTAAGGATATGCCATATGACAAACTTTTTTTTTGACCTGACCCAAAACAACCCAAATTGTTTTTTTCTAATTGCCGGGCCCTGTGTTATTGAAGACTTAGACACAAGCCTTGGCATTGCAAAACACCTGAAACAGGTCACAAGGGATTTAGGTATTCCTTATATTTTCAAAGCCTCCTATGACAAGGCCAACCGCACGTCCATCCAGTCATTCAGGGGCCCTGGCCCGGAACGCGGCCTTGAAATCTTAAAGCAGATTAAAACTGAACTGGACATCCCTGTTATTTCCGACATCCACTTGCCTGACCAGGCTGAAAAAGCGGCACAAGTTCTTGATATTATACAAATTCCGGCGTTCTTATGCCGCCAGACCGACCTGATTTTAGCCGCCTGCAGGACAGGTAAACCCGTGAACATCAAAAAGGGCCAGTTTCTTGCACCGGCCGACTGCCGAAATATTGTCGAAAAAGCCAAATCCACAGGCAACCAGGATATTGCCATTACGGAACGCGGCACCTGTTTCGGGTATAACAACCTTGTGGTGGATTTCAGATCCATACAGATTTTACGGGACCTGGGCATGCCCGTAATTTTTGATGCGACCCACAGTGTTCAACTTCCCGGCGGCAGCGGCACTGCATCGGCAGGGGAAAGACAGTTTGTCGCCCCCCTTGCCAGGGCCGCAGTGGCCTGCGGTGCCCACGGCCTGTTCATGGAAACCCACCCCGATCCGGACAACGCCCTGTGCGACGGACCGAACTCCATCCCCCTGGATCAAATGAGAAATCTATTGACCCATCTGGTCAATATTAGAAAAGCTGCAGGACAGTCCCTATGACAACACAATTGGCAGACATCCGGCTGCTGCTTTTAGATGTGGACGGCGTGCTCACCGACGGCAGCATTACATATACGGATACAGGTGAACAGATCAAAAGCTTTAATGTCAAAGACGGCCTTGGCATCCATCTGCTCATGGAGGCAGGCATTAATGTTGGTATTGTCACGGCAAGAGTCTCCGGAGCCCTTCGCCACCGATGCGACAATCTGGGCATCAGCCTGGTTTTTGACGGCACCCGGGACAAGGCCAAAGCTTTGGAATCCATATCTGAAAGCACTCAAATCAGCACCGCACATATGGCATTCATGGGAGATGATCTTTTAGACCTGCCCGCCATGGCCCGGGTCGGATTTGCCGTTACCGTGGCCGACGCCCCTGCCGAAGTTAAAACCCGGGCAGATATGATTACGGATCTGCCCGGGGGCAAAGGTGCTGTCCGCCAGGTGTGTGAAGCCATCCTCAAAGCCAAAGGCCTTTGGGAAACATCCGTTTCAAGGTTTCTGTCATGAGCAGCGTCGGCAAAAAAAATCTGATACGGCCTCTGATTCTATTTTTAGGCCTCATCCTTGCAGCGCTAGGCGCTTATTATTACATCAACCACCTGCTCACCACGCCCATTACGCTTGAAAATATTGAAATAGATGACAAGGCTGCGCTTAAACTCAACGCCCTTGAGCAGATTTCCAAAAAAAACGGCATCACCGAATGGAAGCTCAAAGCAGCCAGTGCCACACTGCTCAAAGACCAAAACAAGGCTGTGCTTAAAGATGTAAACATTATTTTTTATACAAAGCAAAACACACAAGTCCACCTCACATCAAATTTAGGAGAACTCGATACCAAGACCCATGACATGACCTTTTCAAATAATGTTATTCTCCGACATCAGCACTATACCCTGACAAGTGAA